>CANKMW010000043.1 GCA_947483555.1 Myxococcales bacterium | reverse complement strand
CGTCGAGCGTGTTGCAGGTGTCGACGATGGTCGCGGTGGCGTCGCTGCACGAGGCGACGCCGCCGATGCAGACGTTGGTGCCCTCGGTACACAGGTCGCCGTCGCCGCCATCGCAGGCGGCGCCAAAGCCGGCGCTGCCGCTGCCGTCGACCGTCGCCGGGTTGCAGTCGTCGTCGGCGCCATTGCAGGTCTCGACCGCACCCGGGTGGATCGCCATCGCGGTGTCGTTGCAGTCCGGACCGCTGCACGAGTTGCCGGCGCCGCCGGCGCTGCCGTAGCCGTCGGTGTCGCGGTCGATGCACGAGTCGGCGCAGTCGACGACCCCGTCGAGGTCGACGTTGGTCGTACAGTCGGCGCCGCAGGTGGCGATCGCGTCGTTGCAGTCACCGCCGCCCACGCACAGGCCGTCTCCATCGACGTCGACGCAGTCGAACGCCAGGTTGGCGGCCGCCGTCGCCGCCGACACGCCGGTCAGGGACGCGGCGTCGACGCTGACCGCGTAGGCGCGGTACGAACCGGCGGCGAGCGGCTGGCCGGCGCTGTCGGTGGTGAGCGCCGCTGTCCCGGTGAACGAGCGGGCCGCGCTGGGCGCGGTCTTGGCCAGGGTGGCGATCGAGACGTGGCTGGCGAGCGACAGCGCGGTGGCCGCCGGCAGCAGGTAGACCCGGTAGTAGGAGATCTGGGTCGTGTTCACCGGCTCGGTGAACGTGACCGTGACGTCGCGACCATCGACGGCGTAGCCGGTGGCGTCGCCGTCGGTCAGTGTGCCGATGATGGGAGCCGGCGGAGCGAGTGGCGTGCCGGTCAGCGCGACGTCGTCGATCGCCGGCCCGCAATCAGCGCCGCTGGTGTCGCTGGCGAACACCACCCGCACGCGGACGTCGGTCTGCCCGGCGTATGGGAGGAGACTGAAGCTGTCCTGGGTCCAGCCGGCGGCGTCGACCGCCCAGCCCGGCTCGTTGTCGGCAAGCTCGTCCATGTACTCGATCGCGCTCTCGGGGTACCCGGCCGCGGGCGTGATCAACGTCCAGCTCGCGCCGCCGTCGGTCGACAGCTTGACGTTGACGCCGTCCCACCACTTGCCGCTGACCTTGCCCTCGACGCGCAGCCACCGCCACAGCGACAAGCTCAGCGCCGAGTAACTCCCCGACAGGTCGAACGGGCCGAAGCTGTAGGAGTGGTACTGGATGCTGGCGGGGTAGGTGCCGCCGACGAGATCGGAGCCCTCGTGGAGCCAGCGCGTGCCGCCGTGCGCGGTGTACGGGTAGCACGCGTTGCTCGACTCGACGTGCCATCCGCCTGGCTCCGGCGAACCACTGAACGTGCCGAGCGGATCGGCCACTTCGAACCCGGTGACCCACGGCACGCTGGTCAGGCCGGCGATCACCGTGAAGTTCACGGTGGCGCCCGCCGAGGTCCCCAGCGGTGTGGTGACGATCACCGGGTACGATCCGGGCGCGATGTCGAACGGCACGGTCGCGGTGATGCGGGTGTCGTCGACCACCGTGATCGCCGTCAGCGCGCGGCCGTTGATCGTCACCGCGGTGGCGCCGGTCAGGTTGGTGCCCTGGATCGTCACCGCCGTGGTGCCGGTGTTGCGCCCCGACGACGGTGAGATCGACAGGACCGTCGGGGTGCCGACGACGTACACGGTGAAGCCGACGGTGCTCGCCGCCGAGGTGCCGATCGGAGTCGTCACGATCACCGGATAGGTTCCGATGGCGATGCCGGTGGGGACCGTGGCGGTGATCGTCGTGCCGCTGACCCCGACCACCGACGTCAGCGCGACGCCGTTGATGGTCACGCCGGTGACGCCCTCGAAGTTGGATCCGGTGATGGTGACCGGCGTGGTCTGCGTGTCGCGGCCGGCGACCGGGCTGATCGAGGTCACCCGCGGCGGGGCGGTGAAGGTGACGTAAAGCAGCGGCTCGTTGGGCAGGTTGACCCGCGTGAGCTCCAGAAAGTGGTGGACGTTGGGACCCACGGTCCACTCGTCGGCGTGGTTGCCGCGGTGGGAGCCGAGGGCGAACACGTCGGTGGCGAGGCGGGCCTGGAGATCAGCGGCGGCAGTGGCTCCGAGATTCACGCCGACCGTGGTCGGCGGCGGCACCAGCCACACGCCCGCCGCCGGCGGCACGTAGTCCGAGACGTAGTGCACCGCGGTCTGGTCCATCGCGGCGAACAGGTTGGCGGTGGTCATCGCCTCCGGATCCCCGGCCAGGCGGACGAAGTCGACGTCGTCGACCCCGGAATTGTCGGCGACGAAGGCGTTGAGATCGACCCGACTGACGGTGGCGTCGTCGGGGATCGCCGCGGTGTTGAACCTGAACGCGCCGCGATAGCACCAGAAACCCTGCGACGGCTGCCCCGGGTTGTCGACCAGCCCGATGCGGAAGAACGTGGTCTGACCGCCGCGGACCAGCTGCCCGGTCGGGCAGTCCTCGACGGTCGCGTTGTCGAGGTAGACCGGCAAGGTACCCGTGACGGAGCCGATCGACACCGTCGGATCGATCACCACCGGGTAGCGCCGCGACGGGTCGCGCAACCACGCCAGCGGCACCGCGATCGCGACGCGCGCACCGCCGCTGGCGAGCGGCACCACGCGGTACTCGGCGGCGACCTGGCTGGTGCGACGATCACGCTCGTGAGCGAAGGGCACGTCGAGGCGCAACCGGGCGCCGCTGGCGCGGGCCACCACGTCGATCGCACCGCTGGTGCGGAACGCGACATCTTGCCGGCCCCCGTCGGCCTGCAGCTCGACCTCGTCACCGGTGAGCGTGCCGTCGAAGATCAGCCAGCCGGTGTCGGCGCCTGCGGGCGGCGCCGACAGCACCAGATCGTGCTTGAGCTGGCCGCGGCCGACCGTCCAGTGCTCGTCGACGCCGGGGTAGCTGCCGGCGACCACCAGCGCGGCACCGTCGACGGTGGTCGCGCCGCGATCGGGTGAGCGCGTGGTCACGCCGTCGCCGCTGACGCCGCCCGGCGTCCAGCGCAGCACGACGCCGTCCGCCGCCATCACCACGCCGTCACGCCCATCAGCCGCGAACCAGGTACGCAACGGGTTGGTGACGTTCGACCACGCCGCCGCGAAGCCGGCGATCGGCGCTGGCGTGGCGGGGCCGATCGCCGGGGCGATCCCGGGATCGATGGGCCGAAAGCGGCCGGCGGAGTCCTTGAAATTCAGCGGCGCCTGCCCGACCACCGCGACCATGCTGCCGTCGGGTCGACGGAACGTGAAGCCGGTGGCGGTGCGCCGTTCAGGGAGCTCGTCGGCGCGGGTCACGCCGTATGCGGCGTAGAAGGCGGGCTCGATCAGCAACACGTCGGCGTGCGGATCGTCGCGACCGCCGCGGTCGGCGTCGGGACTGGACAGGCCGTCGCCGCCACCGCACGCGCCGAGCGCAGCCAGCACGAGCGCGTTCGGCGAACACGACCGAACACGCCAGCCTCGTTGACCACTGGGCGGCAAGTAACAGGTATTGTAAGATCAGAAGCTGTGCGCGCGGCAATTCCTCTGCGATCCTGAGTATGTGGGCGTTTGCGCGCTCCTTCACACATGAAGCTCGTGCCCGTCTTGGTCATTCTCGTTGCCAGCGCGTGCGCAAAGTCGCAGGCGAGCGTCGCCAGTGTCGTGGAGCTGGAGGGCACGGTCGAATCGCAGCGCGCTGATCCGAACGCAGCGTGGACGGCTGCAACCCGCGGCGAGCGCTACCGGATCGGCGACGCCGTCCGCACCGCCGTGGGCGCCCGTGCCCGCCTACGTCTCGCGCGCAGCGGCACGCTCGACCTCGATCCCGAGACCGTGGTCCGCTTCCAGCGCACCGCCGGGCGTGGCCTCGACATCGGCGTCGAGTCCGGCGCGGTCGAGATCGAGGCCGCCGACGCCGAGCTCGTGCTCGAGACCGAGGCTGGCGCGGCCCGGATCTCGGGACGTGGTCGGGCGCGAGTCACCGCCCGTGGCGGCGAGACGCACCTCGAGGTGCTGGTTGGTACGATCGTCCTGGAGGCGGAAGGTGGCGCGCGCACGCTCGCGCCCGGCACCCGGGTCGAGATCGCGATGGGCGGCGTCATCCTCGAGGACGATTCGCGGCCCCGCGACGCCGGCCTCGACGCGCCCACCAGCGCGGACGTCGTCGCCGCCCCCGATCCTGATGCCGGCGCCCTCGAGGGTGCTGGACCGGGGCAGGTCGACGTCGTCGTCCGTTCCGGCGAGTCTGCGGTGCTCCACGATCCGCGGCCACCGACCGCGGTCGGGGTGATCATGAAGTGTCAGGGCCACGGGCGCCTCGAGGTCGCCGGCCGCGACGGCTGGAAGCAGGCCACGGTGACCGCCGGGAGCGGTGGCGTCAGCGCCTGGCTCGATGTCGGTTCCCATCGCTATCGCGTCCACTGCGGCGATCAGGTCGAGGCGTCGGGAAAGTTCGTCGTCCGGCGCGATGCCGCCGCCAAGGAGCTCCCCAGCCGCCCACCGCGCAACGTCGTCGACGCCGACGGTCGTCGCTACACGGTCCTGTACCAGAATCGATTGCCCGAGCTGATCCTGCGCTGGCCGGATGCGCCGCAGGCGTCGACCGACTCCGGCTACGTCCTTCACGTCGCGTCCGCCGGCAAGGAGCGTTCGTTCGAGGTCCGGGCAGCGCGTCACACGCTGCGATCCGGCGAGCTCGGTGAGGGCGAGCACCGCTGGTGGTTCGAGGCCGATGGGCAGCGCTCTCCCGCGACCATCCTGGTCATCGACTTCGACAACGCCGCCGCCACGGCCTACATTCGCCGCGTCGAGATCGCCGCCGACATCGTGCGAGTCGACGGTGCCGCGGTTGCCGACGCCACGGTCTCGCTCGAGGGCGACGCGGTCACCCTCGATGCCCAGCACCGCTTCACGGCCAGCGGCCAGATCACGTCGGGGCGGCGGACCCTGGCGCTTCGCATCGTCGCCCATGAGAGTGGCGTCCATTACTACGTGCTGAGAGGCGACTAGGATGCCGGCGGCCGCCACCAGCCTGCTCGGCAAGATGCTCCTGGGCCGCTACCGCGTGCTTCGCCACCTCGCCGACGGTGGCATGGGCTCGATCTACCTGGCCCGCAACGAGGGCGCCGCCGGCTTCGTGCGCCCGGTGGTGGTCAAGGTCCTCCTGCCTGGCCTGGTCGCCGACCCCGGTATGGTCGAGATGTTCATGCGCGAGGCGCGGATCATGGCGACCCTGCGCCACCCGTCGATCGTGAGCGTGATCGATTTCGCGCAGGAACGCGACCTGCACGTGATGGTGCTCGATTATGTCCACGGATACCATCTCGGACGCTGGCACCGCTTCGTCGGCAAGACCCGCGGTCCGTTCCCGGTCGAGATCGCGATCCACGTGATCCTGCAGGTGCTGCGCGGGCTCCACTACGCCCACACCCTCAAGGGCCCCGACGGCTCGCCGCTCAACATCGTGCATCGCGACGTGACGCCGTCGAACATCCTGATCGACGTCGACGGTCACACCAAGCTCGCCGATTTCGGCATCGCCCGCATGAACACCGACAAGACCCAGGGCGGCAAGCACGCGATCAAGGGCAAGTTCCCTTACCTGGCGCCGGAGCTGATCGATGGCGCCGAGCCGGCGGCCACCACCGACGTCTACGCGGTCGGCGCCACGCTCCACGAGGTGCTGATCGGGCGCAACGAGTTCCGGGCGCCGAACATCGCCGCCGAGATCAGTCGCGTCATCAACCATGTGCCGACCCGACTCGCCGACGTGCGAGGCGACGTCTCGCCTGAATTGAGCGACGTCGTCGCGCGCGCGCTGGCCAAGGCGCCGGCCGAACGCTTCCGATCTGCCGCCGAGTTCGCCGACGCCCTGGCCGCGGTCCAGCAATCGACGGAGAACGAAGCCGCGCGACACGTGGCCGCGATGGCGAGCGAGGACTTCCGCGATCCGCGCATGACGGCGGTGCTGTCGACGCCGTCGCTCGACGACCTGGCGTCGAGCTGGAACACGCCGACCCCGGTATCGGCGACCTACCTCAAGGCTTCGCTGCCGGCGCCCAACGAGGTCGGGGGCGATGACACCGAGGGCGGCCGCGAGCGCTCCGACGACAGTGACGATAGCGACCTACTCGAGGTCAAGCCGTACGATGCGATGAGCCCCCCGGCCGACACCGTAGCTCTGACGCCGCGAGCCAGCGCCGAGGCGGTGGCGGCGGCGAACCGGAGCGCGGCCACGCTGGACGCAGCGGCTGCCGTGGCGGCGCGCCACGCCCAACGCGCCAGCACGGCGGTCCCGGCGAAAGCTCCGCCGCGTCGTGTGCCGTGGGGCCCGATCGTCATGGGGCTCGGCCTCGTCGTCGTCGGTGCCATCGGCGTGATCGCGCTGGTGCAGAGCCGGCAGCCGGCACCCGATCAGGGCGCCTACGTCGTCGTCGACCAGCGCGCGCCCGCCGACGCCGGCGCCGCCGGGCCCGCCGACGCCGGCGCCGCAGCGATCATCGATGCCAGCGAAGCTGCCGATGCCAGCGTGGCCGCCGCCGCCGCCGGCGCCGGCGCCGGTTCCGTCGTCACCATCGACGCCGGCGTCCGTCGTCCTTCCCACGACGCCGGCGCGGCCGCGGCGGCCGACACCGTCAAGGATCTGACTCGCGCCTTCGGCAAGCAGATGGGGCGTGTCCATGGCTGCTTCCAGGCCCACATCGGCGACGCCGATGGAACCACCAATCTCGCGCTCCGCTTCCATGTCGAGATCGACGGCCGGGTCGCCGAAGCCGAACTGGTGCCGGCGTCGCTGGCGACCACACCGCTCGGAAACTGTTTGCTGGGGATCGCCCGCGCCACCCGCTTCGGCGCGCTCGAAAAGCCGATGACGTTCCGCGTCCCGCTGCGCGCCAGCGTGAAGCCCGAGTGATCAACCGTGCAGACTCTCCAGGGCCAGGGGCAGGGCCAGGGCCAGGGCCAGGGCCAGGGTCAGGGGCAGGGGAAGACGGCGTCGAGCACGGCGAGGATCGCGGCTTCGTCGACCAGGGCGGCGTCGGTGCGGGCCAGCTCGGCGGCCAGGACCGCGGCCCGCGCGGCGTCGCGCTGGAACGCCTCGCGCAGGAGCGTCGGCGCCAGGTAGCGGACGAGCTCCCAGTACCCGGCGGCGCTGTCGCTGGTGGCGGCGGCGAGCGCCACGGTCCGGGCCCGCACGATGAGCACGACGGCGCGCAACGCGGCGCGATCGAGCTGACCGAGCGCGATCGTGCGCAGCGGATCGAACAGGGCGTCGTCGGTCGTGAGGCCCGGATCGTCGAGGCCGCGCCAGCAGCGCACCGCCAGGACGCCGTCGAAGGCGCGGTCGTGGGTCAGGGTCTCGAGGCCGCGGACGTAGCGGGCCAGGCCCTTGCCGCCGCTGCGCTGGTCGCCGCCGCCGTAGTAGGCCCACGCCGAGTCGCAGTCCTGGGGGGCCGTCTTGCAGGTGACGGCCTCCTTGTAGACGCTCAGGTAAAGGAAGCGCACCAGGCCGGCCTCGATGCGGGCGGCGGCGAGCAGGCGATCGCGGGGCGCGGCGGCGGTCGCGCCGGTGGTGAACGCGTCGGCGACCAGCGGGACCAGCGTCAGCGGCCCGATGCAGCGGTCCGGATACGCGGCCTGCTCCGCCAGCGTGAGCGTGTTGCACGCCGCCCCGGCGCCGGCCCCGTTCATCGCCGGTGGGTAGTGCTCGTCCTCGCGCCGCGACATCCTCGATTCGAGGCCGTTGGCTTGCAGGTACTGGATCCGGGCGTCGATGAACGCCTGCATCGACGGCGCCCCACCGGTGAACAGGATGGTCGCGATCTCCTCGAAGGCGGCGACGCGGGCGATCGTGGACACGCTCGGGTTGATGACCACGTACGAGTCGGGATCGGCGTCCGAGACGCAGGCCGGGAACGGATCGGTGGCCGACATCATGTCGCGCGGCGTGTAGTCGTCCGCAGCCGCCAGGCACGCCGGGTCACCGTCGGCGGGCGGGCCGTCGGTGGGTGCGTCGGTGAGATCGGCGTCGGCGCCCGGCGCGTCGGGCGAACCCGGCGGATCATCCTGCTTGCAGGCGGCGAGGGCGACGACGGCGAATGCAGCGTACGTGAGTCTCATGGTGACAGCTCCAGGAAGACGAGCAGGCTACGGCCGGGACCGTCGATGCTCGAGCCATGATAGCGGTAGGCGGCGTCGAGCAGGTTCTCGAACACCGCCGCGACGCGGACCGATGTGGTGACCCGCACGCCGCCGCGGACGTCGACGACGGCGTAGCCCGGCGTGCCCCCGGGCGGGATCCGTGGATCACCACGATCGGACGGCGCCAGGCGCTCCTGGGCCGTCGCCCAGCGCACGCCGAACGCGGCGTAGGCGCGCTCGGCCCGCCAGCGTGCCTCGGCGCTTCCGTTGAGCGGCGGCACGCGCGACAGCGGCACCCGCTCGACGTACGGCAGCGTCGGATCGGCAGGGCGCTGCTCGGGGTTGGCGCCATCGCCACGGGCGTGGCTGAGCGTCGCTCGCAGCGCCAGCGCGTTCGCGGTCACCTCGACGGCAGCCTCGACGCCGCGCACGGTAGCGGCGCCGTCGAGGTTGACGAGCTGATAGCGGAACCACGCCCCCTGGCAATCGCGCGCCGTCGGCGGACAGTCGGCGATGTCGCGCAGCGAGCGCGCGATCGCGCCGTCGACGCGCGATACGTAGGCCCAGGCCTCGGCCGCAACCGCGTCGGAGGTGATCCGCACGCCGGCCTCGGCGGTGTTGGCTCGCTCGGGCGCGAGGGCGGGATTCTCGAACTGGAAGCCCGGCCCGGTCGCCTGGCGACCGGTGAGATCGTCGAGGTTGGGGGCCCGGAACGAGTGGTCGATGGTGGCGAGCAGCTCGATGGCGGCCGCCGGACGCCAGCTCAGGCCGGCAAAGCCGGCGCTGGCCAGCCAGCGGCGGTCGATCGCGGTGGTCGCCGAGGCGACGTCGGCCGGTGCGTCGGCGAGCGCCGCGCCAGCGCGACCGCCGGCCCGGGCCGTGACCGTGCGCCAGCGCGCCTCGGCGAGCGCGAAGCCGCCGCCGCTCGAGTAGCGCGAGCCGGCCACGTACTGGCCGCGGCTGTCGTAGCGCACGAAGTCGATGTCGGTCAGCTCGAGCCACGCCACCGAGTCGATCCAGTCCGAGTACAGGTCGGCGCCGTACTCGGCGTGCAGCGCCAGCGGGCCGACCGCGGTCGCGGCGGTGACGGCGCTGGCGGCGACGCCGAGCGTGCGCGTCTGGTCGCGGCCGCCATCGAGGGCATTCGCGCGCGGTCGGTCGCGGATGCGCCGCTCGTGCTGCTCCTGCGCCGAGACCACGACGCGGGCCCGCTCGGCCCAGGCGCCCAGCCGGGCGTCGACGGCGGCGTAGCCCAGCGTGTGGAACTGCTCGTCGAAGCGCAGGCACTCGTCGAGGGGCGCGAACGCCGGTGGGCACTGATCGGTGCGCGGCGCGTCGAGCTGGCGGTAGTCGTAGTAGGCCGCGGTCAGCCGCACGTCGTCCCAGCGCTGCACCAGTCGTGCGTCCCAGGTCGCCTCGCGGAAGCCGGTGCCGAGCTGGGTGCGGCCGTCGTCGCCGTGGGTCGGCACCAGCGCGGGTGTGCCATCGGTGCCGCGGACCACGCCGCCACTCTCGAGCAGGCTGACGTCGCGGTAGCCGCCGCCGACCAGCAGCGCGCCGCCAGACCACGGGCGCGCCGCGAGCTCGGCCCGCCCGCCCAGCTCGTGATCGGCGGAACCCCAGCGCAGCTCGAGGCGCGGCGCGAGTCGACGCTGACCCGGATCGGGGTCGCGCGGCACGGCATCGAGCACGCCGCCGATGGCGTCGGAGCCCCAGCGCGTCGACGCGCCGCCGCGGACCACGTCGATCGCCGCCAGCGTGCGGGTATCGATCGTGAAGAAGTACTGGTTCGGGCCCTGACGCCAGGTCGAGTTGTTGAGGCGCACGCCATCGAACAGCAGCACGGTCTGCTGCCCGGTGCGGCCGCGCACGAACGCCGAACCCTGGGCCGCCGCGGTCTGCTGCACGTAGACGCCGGCCTCCCAGCGCAGCGCGTCGGGGGCCGATCGCGGCAGGCGCTCGTCGAGATCGGCGCGACTCACGGTGGTGGCGGCGCGGCCGGGCGCCGGCGACGGTGGCGTGTCGTCGACGACGATCGTCTCGTCGGGGTCGGCGGCCTTCGCCGCCGGCTGGTCGGCGCGTGCGACTGCGCTGCACGCGAGGAACGTGCCGATCAGCGAAGCTCGCAGCGCGGGCGACAACGACCAGATTCTACTTCACGACCTCGACCATCTCCGGCGCCCGGGTCCGGTACAGCGTGTCGATGTGGTCCATCAGCTCGAGCAGGTTGGTCTCCATGCGCGCGAAGCCGCCCGCCGGTGCGTCCATGTAGAACGTGCCGCCCTCGCAGTTGTCGCCGCCGGGTGGCACCGGCACGGTGTCGACGTTGGGTCGGCAACGGCCGTCGACGTAGACGATGATGAACTTCTGGAAGCGCTCCTCTTCGGGCAGCCCGGAATCGAGCATGTAGGTCTCGAACACCGCCGACAGGATGACGAGGTCGTCGGGCTCCTGGCCGTAGCCGTGCAGGAAGTACACCACCGGGTAGCGGCGGCTGGCGTTCGCGGGCGCCGCGTAGCCCGGCGGCAGGAAGATCGCGTATGGCGACGGCCGCCCGGTGGTCGGTGGGGTGAACGTCTGGCCCTTGATGATCTGGCCCGAGCCGCGTTCGGGGAGCCGGTCGCCGTCGGGCCACTTCTCGTTCAGCCACGCGAACATCGTCGAGACCCGGTTGATGATCTGCGGGCCGGTGCCGACGTGGCGCCCATCGCCGTTGAGGATGCTGGCCGGGCTGGCATCGGGATCGCCGTAGCGCATGTAGACGTTGTCGGGCATGTCCTCGAACGGCACGAACGTGAAGTCGTACGTGCCGGCCCCGTCGGCGAGGCCGCCCAGGGCGCCGAAGCTGTCATAGACGCCACCGGCGAGCTCGAAGCGGCTCATCAGCGAGCCAAAGCCGGCGTTGGCGGACACGCTGGCGTTCAAGAAGTCACGGATGCCGGCGTCCATCCAGATCCCGACCCGGCGCAGCTCGGTGGGATCGAGCGCGGCCAGCATGTTGGTGATGTCGTGCTGGTACCAGCGCGACACGTTGGGCGACAGCGTCCACACGCCGTCACCTTCGCCGACGTCGTAACAGGCCGCGGTGCCCGACGGTGGCGTGGTGCCGTACTGGCAGGTCGCCGCGACGCCGTCGAGGCCGACGTCCTGGTAGACCTCGCCCTGCTGGCGGTCGCTATCGAGCTCGGTGCCGAGCGGGTTGCGCAGCGCGTGGAAGTCGTCGCCGGCGGGATCCGGGTTGGTCGCCGCGTTGTAGCCGGCCTCCTGGGCGCTGGCGACGCCGTCGCTGCCGACGTCGGCGAACGGCTCGAAGGCGTTGGTGATCACCGGCTCGCCGGAGTCGCGGCGGCCGTTGTTGTTGACGTCGACCGCCAGCAACACCTCGGCTGGGTTGGTCTGCGGCTGCGCCGGATCGAAGACCCCGAGCCCGAGCGCCTGGCCGTCACCGCCGTCGCAGAACGTGATCACCGGGCGCAGGCCGTCGGGGTTGAACTCCTGATCGTGGAAGTTGCGCAGCACCAGCGGGTTGGCGCATCGATCAGCGGCGGTGCGGGCCAGGTACGCCGCATCGACGCCGGGCGGGGCGTAGCCGTTGGCCGCCGGGTCGGGGTTGTAGAGCGCCGGATTCGACAGCGCTCGCGACAGGTCGCGCGAGGCGCGCATGTAGAGGTCGCGGCGCAACGTCAGGCCGACGCCGTCGCCCTCCTGGTAGACCATGTGCTCGAAGTCGCTCGCCAGCTCGAACTGCTCGGCCTGCGCCGGGCGCTGATCGGCGCGGCACAGCTGGCCGATGTCACCGCCGTCGTCGGGCGACGCGGTGCAGAAGCCGCCGAACATGTAGTCGCGGAACATGGCCAGCGAGTACTTCATCGACGGACCCGGCTCACCGACCAGGTCACCGATCAGGTCGAACCGATCGCGGTGACGGAGGCCGATCGACAGCGCCGCGTTGCCACCCATCGAGATGCCGACGATGCTGCGGTAGTTGAAGCGCCGCAGCTCGGTGGCGCCGGCGTCGGCGGGCGCCACGACCTGGTAGGTGGCCAGCTCGTGGGCGCGGAAGCCGAACCGCGACGCGTAGCGATCCTCGTCGACGAGGGCGCGGTTGGCGACCGGTGCGAAGAACGACTCCCCGCTGGCGCGGCGGGCGACGATCCGGACGTGGCGGCGGAGCCCGCCGGTCGGCAGGCGCGCCGCCTTGTACGGCAAGGTCAGCTCGAACGGTCGGTCCGAGGCCGCCCCGACCGGCCCGAACGTCACCGCCGGGCCGAGCGCGACGTACCCGTCGGGCACGATGTCGGCGGCGCAGGCGATCGTCACCGGCGCGGTCGGCGGTCGGGTCGCGGCCTGGGCATGGATGGCGGCGCCGCGCAGGTCGGCACCGCTCTCGGCCGTGACCTCGACGGTGCCGCTGGGCGACAGCGCGCCCGACGCGCCGTCGCCGCAGGTGATGGTGGTGGTACCCGACGATCCATCATCGCCGCAGGCGGCGAGCAACAGACCTCCGGACGCAAGCCAGACGATGACGGCGCGACTCCCCATCGGCGCACCGTACCATCGGCGACCCGGCGGCCGCGGGTCACGGAGTGACATCGACCGCGCCGCCGTGACGGCATCCCCATCGGCGCCCCGGTCCCTTCGACTGGCTCAGGACAGGCGCATACAAGTGCGCGGATGTGCTCCGGGTTCTGCGGCGGCCGGAAAGTTGCCCGCCCTCGGGTGCGCTCCCCACTATGGGCCGACATGGCCAGCCGCGTCCTCGCCGACATGCACGTGCCACCGGCACTGCGACGGTGGTCGATCCGCGTCGTGCTGGCGGTGCTGGTCGCCGGCCTGATCGCCTGGGTCCCGGCCAGCGACGACGCTCGCGCCACCCGGCTCCGCGATCAGCTCGACCGGCTGCGCACCGAGTCGGTCGGGTTGCGGGTCCGCAACGGGATCGTTGCCGCCGAGGTCGACGCGCTGCGCACCGATCCGTCGGCGATCGAGGCCCACGCCCGCGACGAGCTGGGCATGGTCTACCCGGGCGAGCTGGTGGTCCGGCTCGAGGCCCCACCGGCTGACGCGCGAGCGCGTCAGGCCGGAGCCGGGCCCCGAAGCCATCGTTGGGCCCCGCCATGAGGTTTCGCGCCCTGCGTCGCGCCGCGGCGGTGGTGTCGCCGGCGGCGCTCGCGCTCGGCGCCTGTGCGCTGGTCGCCGGCGGCGGGCTCGGCCCCGACGCCTTGCACACCGCCACGCCGCGCGCGCTCGACCTGCTGGCGCTGACCGCGATCGGCGCGGTCCTGGTCGCGGCCATCTTTCGCCGCCTGCACTACCAGGCGCCGAGCGCGCGCGCGCAACGGGTGTCGTACTGGCTCGCGGTCGCGCCGGCGCTGGTCGACGTCGAGCTGGCGCTGGCGGTCACCGCCGGTGCCTATGCGGTGCTGGCGGTCACCGGCGGCGTGTTGTCACCGGTCCACCCGCTGGTCTACGGCATCGCGGCGTTCGGGCTCACGCTGCTGTCGACCCCCGGGGCGGCGATGACCTTGTTCACGCCGGTGGCGATCGAGGCGGCCTGGGTCGCGCGCGCCGACGACCCGCGCGCGCTGGCGCTGCCGGTCGCGCTGCACGCCGTCTTCCTGGTCGCCGCCGCCGCCGCGCACGCGCTGTTCCTGCGCGGCCTGGTCGCCAGCCACCGCCGCCGTCGCGCGGTGCGTCTCGAACGCGAGGTCCGCGCCATGACCGAGCAGGCCCGCGACTATCGTCTGATCTCGGCCGCGCTCGGGCCGGCGAGTCGGGCACCGCGTTCCCGCGACGAGGAAGAACGCCTGCTCGCCGCCGGCGGGGTGGCGCTGGTCGGCGACGCCTGCGCCTGGGTGCTCAGCACCGTCAAGCGCTCGCTCGACGCCCGCACCGTGGCGCTGGCCTGGCTCGACGACGACGGCGAGCGGCTCAAGCTCAAGGAGATCGTCAGCGATCGCGATCAGCTGGTGGCGGTGAAGCTGCCCGCCGCCGGCGTGCTCGGCGCCGTGGTGCGCGATCGCGCCCCGGTGGTGCTGGCCGCCGCCAAGGCGGGCCAGTTGCCGTACTACGACGATCCGGGCGTCGGCGCCGGCGCCGCCGTGGTCGCGGTGCCGGTCCTCGAGGGCCCGCACCTGCGCGGCGTGCTGGTCGCCGACCGCGGCACCCCGTTTGCCGACGACGCCCGCGAGCTGCTCGCCGATGCTGCCGCCCAGCTGGTCCGCGCGGTGCAGGCCGAGCAGGTCTTCCGCACCGTCGAGCGCGCCAAGTACGAGCACGAGCGCTTCTTTCAGGCCACGGCGCTCCTCGGCCGCGCCCTGACGCCGGAGCAGGTGATGGAGACCGCGTTCGACGCCGCCGCCGCGATCGTCGAGTGCGACGCCGCCGCGATCACGCTCTACGACCGCGACAGGTCGCGGCATCGGGTGGCGGCGGTGCGGGTCCGCGACGGCGTGCCGCCGCTGTTCGACGCCGCCACGCTGGCCGGGCTCGAGTTCAAGGACAACGCCGGGCTGGCCGCGATGGTGGTCAAGAACCGCCACTACCTGCCGGCCGGCGGCGAGCCGCGCGAGGTCACCGCCCCCATCTACACCAAGCGCATCAAGCTCGACGAGGCGCGCTCGCTGCTGGTGCTGCCGCTGGTCGCCGCCGACGAGGCCATCGGCACGCTGATGCTGGCCGCGCGGGCCGAGAAGCGCTTCGGCGCCGACGTGCGCGAGATGCTGGGCGTGATCGCGACCCAGGTCGCGGTCTCGCTGCAGAACGGGCTGCTCTACAAGCGCATGGAGACCATGGCCACCACCGACGGCCTGACCGGGTTGACCAACCACCGCACGTTCCAGGATCGCTTCGGGCAGATGCTCGAGCGCGCCGAACGCCACGGCTACCCGGTCGCGATGCTGCTGTGCGACGTCGACTTCTTCAAGAAGGTCAACGACGGCTACGGCCATCCGGTCGGCGACGAGGTGCTGCGCCGCGTGGCCCGCGTGCTCGAGCAGGTGGCGCGCAAGATCGACATCACGGCCCGCTACGGCGGTGAGGAGTTCGCGGTGGTCCTGGAGAGCTCGACCGCCGAGCAGGCGCGCCTGGTCGGCGAGCGGCTGCGCCAGGAGGTCGGCAAGCTGGTGGTCGAGACCGAGAAGGGGCCGCTGTCGGTCACGATGTCGGTCGGCGTGGCCTCGTTCCCCGACGACGCCAAGGATCGCGCGACGCTGATCGAGCGCGCCGACCACGCCCTCTACCACGCCAAGCATTCGGGCCGGAACCAGGTCGTGACCTACGCCCAGTTCCAGGCCGCGCGCTCGAAGAAGGCGTCCTGAGGCGCAGCCGCGGCACCGTCACAGCCGCAGCTGCGCGACGTCGATCTCGACCAGCTCCTGGCTCGGGCCGTCGACCACCAGCAGGGTGTCGGCCGACGGATCGAAGGCCAGGCCTTCGATCGCCGCCACGCCGAAGCGGGCGAGATCGTCGCGCCGCTCGAGGTGGTTGGCGGCCAGGTCGAAGACGCCGAGCCGGGTGCCGGCGCCGACCACCAGCTCACCGCCGAGCATGACCATGCCGCCGGCGCGCAGGTCCGGGGGCGCCTCGTGCCACTCGAGGTCGACGCCGGTCGCGCGGTCGTAGCCGGCGATCTGGGTGAACAGCACGGTCTGGTCGGGGTCCGACGCCGAGTAGGTCCGCGGCTGGGCGTAGATCCGATCGCTGGCGCCATCGAAGGCCAGGGCATCGGTGCGCTGCCGGCTGTCGTCCGGCAGGTCGTCGGGCAGGTAGCAGAAGTACTGCACCATCGTGTGGCTCGCGACGTCGAGCAGGAAGCCGTCGCCGATCGCGGTGACCGCGAAGCGATCGGGGCCGACCGCGACCAGATCCGTGAACGGCGGCTGCACCGGCACGTCGGGGATGGGCAGGCTGGCGATCGACGACACCAGGAAGCCGCTGCCGTCGGCGGCCAGGCGGTACAGGCCGGCGCGTTCGTCGAACAGGAAGCGCTGGCCCGACGGATCGACGGCGATCCCGACCGCGGACACCGTGTCGAGCCCGGTGGCGGCGCGCAGATCGAACCGGGCCCGGGGCACGTCGATCGGACCGGAAGCGGCATCGCACGCGACCAGCAGGGCGAGGCCGCCGGGCACGAGCAGGAGGTGGTTCATCACGTCACGAGTCTAGGCTCGCCGCGGGTCAGGTGGAGAAGAATCCGCACCGCCGGGTTTGACTCGCCGATCGGGCACCGGGAACATCGAGGGGTGACGGTCAAGAACTACGTCCTCGACACCAACGTGTTGCTCCACGACTCGCGGTCGGTCTACGCGTTCGCGGACAACAACGTGATCATCCCGATCTACGTGCTCGAGGAGCTCGACACCTTCAAGAAGGACCAGGCCGAGCTCGGTCGCAACGCGCGCCAGATCGCCCGCCTGCTCGATCAGTACCGCTCCGACGGCGGCCTGTCGCGACCGCAGCCGATGCCCAACGGTGGCACGGTGCGGGTGGCGCTGGGCAAGAACCCGCCCAAGAACCCGAGCTACGACTCGCGCTCGATGGACCAGCGCATCCTCGAGCTGGCGCTGGAGATCCGCGAGGAGACGCCGGCCGTCCCGGTGGTCCTGGTCACCAAGGACGTCAACATGCGCGTCCGTGGCGACGCGCTTGGCCTGGCCTGCGTCGACTACGAGCCGGAGCGCATCACCATCGAGGAGCTGTACCCCGGCAACCGCGAGGTCGCGGTCGAGCCGGGCGCGATCGACGCGCTCTACGCCGAGGGCGGCGCCACCGTCGAGGTCGACGGCAACCTCTACCCCAACGAGTACGTCCTGCTCAAGGACGACGGCGGCGGCAAGAGCGCGCTCGGCAAGTTCGACAAGGCGACCGGGCGGGTGTTGCCGGTCAAGAAGCTGCGCGACGGTGTGTGGGGCATCCGGCCGCGCAACAAGGAGCAGCACTACGCGCTCGACCTGCTGCTCAACGACGACATCAAGCTGGTGACCCTGGTCGGCAAGGCCGGCACCGGCAAGACCCTGCTCGCGCTCGCCGCCGGGCTGCAGAAGGTCACCGAGGAGCAGACCTACCAGAAGCTGCTGGTCAGCCGGCCGATCTTCCCGCTCGGCCGCGACATCGGCTTCTTGCCCGGCGACATCGAGGAGAAGCTCAACCCGTGGATGCAGCCGATCTACGACAACCTCGAGCTCCTGCTGGGGCTCAACCGCTCCGACAAGAAGGAGGGCCGTAGCTACGCCGAGCTGATGGACCTCGGCTTCGTCGAGATCGAGCCGCTGACCTATATCCGTGGTCGTTCGCTGCCCAACGTGTTCATGATCGTGGACGAGGCCCAGAACCTGACGCCGCACGAGGTGAAGACCATCGTGACCCGGGCCGGCGAGGGCACCAAGATCGTGCTCACCGGTGATCCGTACCAGATCGATCACCCGTACCTCGACGCGTTGAACAACGGCCTCACGACCGTGGCCGAGCGGTTCAAGCCCGAGGCGATCGCCGGCCATGTCACGCTGGCCAAGGGCGAGCGCAGCGCGCTGGCCGAGCTCGCGACGCAGATCTTGTGAACATCCGGGTCGGCATCGCGGCGCTCGCCACCGTGTCGGCGGCGGTGGCGGTGACGACGCTGGCCGCGTGCACGCCGGCCCGCGCCGACGATCCGGGCTACGAGCTGCGGGTCGCGGCCGAGATGACCGTCGAGGTCGGCGCGACCTCCGCCCTGTCGGTCGCGATCGTGCCGGCGGCCGGCCGGACCATCTCCGCCGATGGTCCGGTGCGCGTCGCGGTGACCGTCCCGGTGGAGCTCGGCCTGCCGCGCCGCCGCTACGCCCGCAAGGACGCCGCCGATCCGGCCGCCGACGCGCCGCGCTTCGACATCAAGGTCAAGGCGCGCGAACCCGGGGACCACGCCGTCGCCCTCGACGTTCGCTTCTGGCTGTGCGGGTCACGGGTCTGCCGGCCCATCACCGTGACGCGCACCGTCACCGTCCACGTGCCGGCGCCGATCGTGATCGACGCCGCGGTCGCGGTCGACGCCGCCGTCGATGCCCCGCCGCCGATCGACGCCGGCCGCCGCCGGCGGTGACGAGCTCGCACGATTGCCCCTCGACAGGCGCGACCCCCGACCCACAGTGGCACGCATGAGGTGAACGCCACCTCGCGGGGTGGCCCATCCGGAAGGAGCGCGCCATGTTGAAGGGCAATGGATGGTTGGCGGGCAATGCGTTGGCAGCCGCGGCTGGCTGCGTCGAACCCGACGTCACGGAAGCGGTCCAGCGGTTCGCGGCCGCCGAGTGTGTGGTCGTGAACCCAGGCCCGCTGGTCGAAGACGACGGCCAGGTGGGCATCTGCCATGCCACCAGCTCGGCGACGAACCCGTACGTCTTCATCCGGGTCTCGGTCGATGCCTGCGTGCACGGCCACGCCCGTCACGACGGCGACTTCCGCTCCGATAGCGGCCTGTGCTGGCGACTGCCGCCGCCGTGCTGGCCCGGCGAGGCCAGCGCCTGCGACGAGCCGATCGTGGACGTCCTGCACTGACGGCGTGCGTCAGCGCGCGAACCCGGCGCGACGCAGCCGGTCGTAGTGGAGGCGGCTGCGCTGGCCGAGCGCCACGCCGTCGATGATGGGCTCGTCGGCGCGCAACTCCTTGACCTCGCGGGAGCGGCCGAGCCCGTCGACCACCGGGTCACCGTACGGCGCGGTGTGTTCGCGGGGCCTGAACGTGCTGGCCGCGTTCTCGAGGCGCAGGTCGCTCGGCTCGTCGGCCTCGGCGGCGCTCGGAACCCCGGGAATCGTCGGAACGAAGGTGTCCGGCGGGTCGGCGCATGCGCCGAGCAAGAGCAGCGACGCGAACAGGAAACGCTTCGAGTTGCGCATGGACGCCTCCGCCGTTGAATGAGATTGCTGGCGACATAACCACGCCGGCCCGCGGTGCCAGGCCGCTGCCGGGAACAGCCGTTCCCGGCGCGAATCAATGCCGACCGCGACCGGTCCGGTTCCATGCGATCGTCCGGCATTGAGGATCGGGAGCCGGTCTCCGTTCGTGCTGGCGCCCATGGAGGACGTGAGCGACGCCGCGTTCCGCAGGGTGTGTCGGACGGTGGGCGCCGAGTTGTGCGTCACCGAGTTCATCCGCGCCGAGCAGATGATCGCCGGCGCCGACCTGGCGCGGCGCAAGGCGGCGCTGGCCGAGGACGATCGGCCGACCGCGATCCAGATCTATGGCGCCGACGCCGAGTTGCTGATGGCGGCGGCGGCGGTCGCGGCGGCGGCCCGGCCGGCGTTCATCGACCTCAACTGCGGGTGCTGGCTGCCGGGTGGCTGCGCGATCCACGGGCGATGGTCGAGATGGCGCGGCGCGTCGTGGCGGCGGTCGATCTGCCGGTGACGGTCAAGACCCGCATCGGCTGGGGCCCCGAGTCCGAGATGCCGATCGTGGATCTGGCCCGCCGGCTCGAGGACGTCGGGGTCGCCGGCCTGACCGTCCACTGCCGCACCGCGCAGGTCGGGCACCGCGGTGAGGCCGACTGGCGCTGGGCCCGGCGGGCGCGCGAGGTGGTGGCGATCCCGGTGGTGGTCAACGGCGACGTGCGCAGCGCCGAGGACGCGGTCCGCGCCCTCGACGAGACCGGCTGCGCCGGTGTCATGATCGGACGGGCGGCGATCCAGCATCCGTGGATCTTTCGCGAGGCCCGCGCGCTGCTCGAGCGCGGCCAGCGCTTGCTACCGCCGACCGATGGCGAGCGGGTCGCCGTCTACCGTGCGCTGCTGACCGCCAACGTGGCCGCCCGCGGCGAGCAGCACGGCGTCGAGGTCACCCGCCGCCACGTGCCGTTGCTGGGCCCGGTCCTCGGACCCGCGCTGCGCGCCTCGCTCTACCTGGCGCGGACCGCCGGCGTGGTCGAGGACCTGCTGGACGGGTGCCGCCCGCACCGCGCGCCGGCGCCGACCGAGGTGCGGGCGTGACGGCGCGCCGTCGCTCATCAACGTCACGTCGAGTTCGCGCTCCTGGTCTTGCCCATCCCGTCCAGCCTATCAGCGGCCCACCGCGGCCTGGCCTGCCGCCACCAGGCGCGTCAGGCTACCGCCACTCGGTCACCACTTCGCGCAGCTCGCCGATCCGGGCCTTGCTCAGGGCCCCCACCGCCGCCAGCACCATGCCGTCGCTGGTCAGCACCCGGCGCGCGGTCTCGACGATGTCGTCGGCGGTCACCTTGGCCATCGCGGCCAGGCGCTCGCTGAGCGGGAGCGGCGGGTAGTACAGCGCGGTGCCGCCGAACCAGCCGGTCATCGCTGACGAATCGTCGAGCGACGCCAGCGTCTCGTAGCGGTAACGGGTGCGGATCTTGGCCAGCTCGTCGCGGTCGATGGGCTGGTCGCGCAGGCTGCCGACCAGGCGCAGGATCTCGGCCACCAGCGTCGGCAGCTTGGAGTTCGCCGTGGCGCTGGTGATCTCGAACAGCGCCGCGTCGGCGAGCGGCTCGATGCTGGCGCCGACCGAGTACGCCAGGCCTTGCTGATCGGCGAGCTGGTAGTGCAACCGCGTCGACATGCCGTCGTCGAGGGCGCGCAGCATGCCGACGAACGCGTGGTACCCGGGATCGAGCTCGGGAACGCCGCGGAACAGCATGGCCAAGGACGTCTGCGCGCCGCTGTCGCGGACGTGTTTCCAACGCGGTCCGCCGGGCCCCGGCGGTGCCGGTGCGGGCTCGGCCGAGGTGCCAACCGGCAGGTCACCGAGGTAGCGGCGCGCGGCATCGACCACGACGCCGTGCTCGATCGGTCCGGCCACGCACAGGATCATGTTGCGCGCCCCGTAGAAGCGCGCGAAGTGGGCGCGGACGTCGGCCTCGCCGAATCCCTCGACGTTGGTGCGCGGTCCGATGATGCGTTGACCGAGAGCATGGTCCCCGAACATCAGCCCGCGGGCGATGTCGTCGGCGTTGATCTCGACGTCGTCTTCGTCGTAGTCCTCGTTGATCTCCTCGAGCACCAGCGCGCGTTCGAGCTCGATGTCGCCGAACCGCGGCCGACCGAGCAGCTCGCCGAGCAGCTCGAGCCCGGCGTTGACCCGCTCGGGCTCGAAGCCCATCGAGAACAACGTGTAGTCGCGGCCGGTCTCGGCGTGCAACGTCGATCCCAGCCGCTCGATCGCCGTGTTCAGCGCCAGCGAGGTCGGGAATCGCTCGGTGCCGCGGAACAGCATGTGCTCCGTGAAGTGCGACAGGCCGTTGGCGCTCACACTCTCGAAGCGCGAGCCCACCTTGATGAAGACGGCCACCGTGGCGGTGTGGAGGTGCGGCAAGGCGACGGTCGTGACCCGCAGGCCATGATCGAGGACGGTGGTCTCGACTGAAGGATCGGTAGGCGAGGATGCAGGCGAGGGCACGGTCGTGAGCAGTAGCACGGGACTGCGGGAGTGGGCGGTTGACCTCGCCGCGCTGCGGCGGTATCACAGGGTGCGGCCATGCTCCTGAAGAAGATAGTCATCGCAGAGGACGATGACGCCATCGCGCACATGGTGGGCATGGCGCTGGGAGACGCGGGGTTTCTGTGCCTGCGCGCGTTCGACGGCGAGGAGGCCCTGCGGCTGGTCCGCGCCCACGATCCCGACCTGCTCATCCTCGACGTCATGATGCCGCGGGTCGACGGCCTCGAGGTCGGCCGCCGGCTCAAGGCCGACGTGATGTGGTCGCGCACCCCGATCCTGATGCTCACCGCCCTGGCGTCGGTCGACAACTCGGTCGAGGGCCTCGACGCCGGCGCCGACGCGTACATGACCAAGCCGTTCGACCTGCGCGAGTTCTCGGCCCGCGTCCGCGCCATGATCCGCGCCACCCGCCGCGAGCGCGACCGCAACCCGACCACGGACCTACCGGGCTCGCGCGCGATCGACAACCACCTCGAGGAGCTGCTCAAGAACGGCACGCCGGTCGCGGTGCTGCACATCGACGTGCTCCACTTCGACGCCTATCAGGACAAGATCGGCTTCGCGCGCTCCGAGGATGCGGTCCGCGCCGTGGCCAGGCTGGTGCTGGAGGAGGCCCGCGCGGTCTCCGGCGGCGGCGCCTTCGTCGGCCACCTGGGTGGCTCCGACTTCATCGCGGTGGCCGCGCCGGTCCAGGCTCAGGCCCTGGCCGCCCGCCTCGTCGAGCTCAGCGCCGAGCGAAAAGCCGAGCTGTTCCCCGGCGAGTCCGACAATCTCGCCGTGGTGATCGCGATGGCGCCGACCGAAGGGTTGGGGCCGCAGGGCTTCGACGAGCTCGGCCGCCGGCTTGGCCAGGCGATGCGGGTGGCCAAAGAGGCCGGTCGGGCCGGCTGCGTGAGCTGGCCGGTCGCCCCGCGCGGATGACGTCACTGGGATGACGACGGGCGACCGCGGCGACGGCATCGACTCGACCGGTCCCGGCGTGGCGGTTGCAGACGCCAAGGCCGAGCTCGGCGCCGCCGAGACCCTGGCCTCGGACGGCGCCTCGAGCGGTGGCCACTCGCCACCCGCGGCTGCCGCGTCGAGCGCCAGCGGGGCCGCGTCATCGTCGACGGCGGTCGCGGTGGCGGTCGTGATCCGCGGCGTGGGTCCCGGGGATCGACTCGGTCGTTACGAGCTCGCCGACGAGCTCGGCGCCGGCGGCATGGCGTCGGTGTTGCGAGCCCGCGACACCGAGCTGCGCCGCGACGTGGCGGTCAAGGTGCTGTTTCCGCACCTGGCCAAGAAGGTCGACATCACGCGCCGCTTCCAGCGCGAGGCGCGGGCGGCCGCGGTGCTCGAGCACCCGAACATCCTGCGCGTCTACGACGTCGGTGCCGCACCCGGCACGCCGCCGTTCATCGTGATGGAGCTGGTCCGCGGCCACAGCCTGCGCGAGGTCGCCGAAGCGCACGGCGCCATGCTCGCCGAGCTGGTGGCATGCATCGGTGCCCTGATGTGCGACGCGCTCGCCGTGGCGCACGCGGCCGGCATCATCCACCGCGACGTCAAGCCCGGCAACGTGATGCTCGCCGATGACGGTCGCCTCCTGCTCGCCGACTTCGGCGTGGCCCGTCTCGATGACGACGACTCGCTGGTCACCAAGAGCGGTGCGATGCTCGGCACGCCATCGTTCATGGCGCCCGAGCAGGCGCTGGGTAATCCCGTCGATGGCCGCGCCGACCTGTACTCGGTCGGGGCGTCGCTGTACCAGCTCGCCACCGGCGTCCTGCCGTACTCGGGGCCGACGGCGAAGGTGGTCGCCGATGCGTCGCGGGGTGGGGCCACGCCGGCGATGCGGCGCCGGCCCGCGGTCGGCTCCGAGCTGTCGCGCTTCATCGAGCGGCTGATGGCGCCCGAGCCGGCGCGGCGCCCGGCCACCGCGGCGGCGGCGGCGGCGGCGCTGCGCGTGATGGTCGCGGCCGCCGGCCTCGGTGAGCCGGCCGACGAGGTGCGGGCGTTCGCCCTCGACCGCGCCGGATGGGACGCGGCGCGCCGACCGCTGGTGGTGGCGCGGCTCGTCGAGCGTGCCCGGGCCGCGCGGCGGGGTTCGCTGGCGCTGGCGCTGGCCTTGATCGATCGAGCGCTGGCGATCGCCCCCGAGCATGCCGAGGCGCAGGCGCTCGCCGCCGAGCTGCAGGCCCCGGCGGCGCGGCGCTGGCTGGTGGCGCTGGTCGGGGTGGCGGCGGTCGGGTTTGCCGGCGCTGGCGCCTGGATGCTGGTGCGCGGCTCGCCAGCCGGTCCGCGCGACGAGGGCTTGCTCGCGCTCGCCGTCGACGCCGGTCCGGCCGCCGCCGCCGTCGATGCGGCGGGTCAGCTCGAGCGCAGCGGCACGTCGGTCGTCGACGCCGGCCCGCTGGCGGCCGACGCGGCGCTCGGCGCGCCGCACCTCGACGCCCGCGGGCTCGATGGGCGAGGGCGCGATGGCGGCGCCGGCCGCGTGGTCGCCGACGCCGCGACGCCGTCCACGCTTCCGATCGATGCGGCGGTTGCGGCCGACGCTGCACCGGCATCGCCCGCCGACGCCGGCGCGCCGGCGCCGGCGCCGGCGCGGGTGACGTTCAGCTTCGACACCTGGTGCGATCTGGTCGTCGACGACGAGTTGCGCGGTCGTGCCGATCGCACGCGCGAGGTGTCGCTGGCACCAGGGCGCCACCGCGCGTCGTGCAGCCAGGGACCGGGGCTCGGCGTGTGGTCGGAGTCGGTCGAGGTCGCGGCTGGCGAGGTCCGGCGGATCGACGGCACGCTGCTACGACCCGTCGAGGTGACCATCGAGGCCGGCGACAGCGTCCGGATCGGCGGCCAGACCGTCGCCCGCGGCGACGCGGTCGTGTTGCGCCCCGGCCGCTACCGGGTCGAGGTCATCGCCGGCGGCAAGGCGCGGCCGGCGGCCTACGTCAACATCCCCCGGATCCGTCGCTGCACGCTCCGCGATCAGCCGACGCTCGACTGCTACCAGTGACGGTGGCAGTCGGGGCCCGGATCCGGACACGTCTGTCGTGAATCCCCGATCCCGACGGGAGCGGTACGTGGATCACGGACCCGGAACCGTGACCTCCTGGACACTTGCGCATGGCAAGCCGGTTGCATCACGATCGACCCGTGAGCGGCCTCGTGCATCACGTCTGCGCCGCCGTCGTGGCCGCAGGCGCGTCGACTGGCGCGGCCGGCTGCTTCTACGGCGAGGTCATCAACGAGCGGCCGAGCGCCGAGATCGAGCGCGTCGACACCGGGGTGCCGGCCCGCGGCGGCAGCCTGTCGTTCCGGGCCCTGATGGACGACCCCGATCGCGATCGCGTCACCCCGAGCTGGCGCTTCGAGGCATGCAACGCCCAGGCGATCTGCGCCGCCGACGAGACCGGCGCCGACCAGATGTTCTACGTGACCGTGCCGTCGCTGGTCGACGGCCTGCCGACGGTGCGGGTGGTGGTGTCGCTCGGCGTCCAGGACGAGTACGGTGCGATCGGGGTGCCGCAGCAGCGGCTCGAGCTCGACGTGATCAACAACGCGCCGTCCGTGGTCGTGCAGCGGCGCGGCCGCGAGCTCGACGGCGCGTTCCCCCCCGACGTGCCGATCACCATCAGCGCCCGCGGCGGCGACGCCGACGGCGACGCCGTGACCCTGGCCTGGGAGCTGTTTCCGGCCCGCGATTCGGTGCCCGCCGATCGCCGCTTCGAGGCGCTGCCCGATCCATCGAGCGGCGGCGAGGAGCGGCTGCTGCTGCCCGACGTCGACGGCGAGTGGATCGTGCGCGTCACGGTGTCCGATGCCATCGACGCCCGCGCGGTCGATCTGCCGATCCTGGTGGTGCCCGATCAGCCGCCGTGCCTGGGTGCCAGCGATCCGGCGCCGCCGCCGGTCGGCGCGATGCTGGTTGTCGATCAACCCCGTCGCTTCTCGGTGCTGGTGGTCGAGGACGATCTCGACCTGTTCCCGGCCCCACCGCCGGGTGATCCGTACCTGGGCGCCGCCGGGTTCCGCTGGTACCTGAGGGCGCCGGGCGCGGCCGCGTTCACCCAGGTCGACACCGGCGTCGCGGCGCTCGAGCTCGACCCGGCGCACTTCGATCCCGGCGATCGTGTCGACGTCCGGGTCGAGATCGACGATCGCCTCGGCCGCACCATCCCGTGCGCCGACGGTGTCGCGACCTGCAGCATCGGTCAGGATGCCTGCCTGCAGCGGCAGAGCTGGGCGGTGGAGGTCCGGTGAAGCGCCGCATGCCAGCCGGATCGACCCTCGCGACCGCGGTCGCCGCCGCCCTCGCGACCGCCGCCTGCGGTGGTGACATGGCCAGCGACGACGACGCTGTCGACGCCGGCGGCAGCGACGGCGCGACCGGCTGCAGCATCGCGGTCTCGTTCGCACCCACGATGCCGGTGGCGCCGGCCACCATCGTCGCCCAGAGCGACGTGTTCGGCTCGTCGGGGATCACGACCTACGTGTGGCGCGTGACCTTGCGCGCCACCGGCGCCGAGGTGCCCTTCACGCCTCTCGACGCCAGCTCGCGGGACATCCAGTTCGACGCCCCCACCGCCGGGATCTACGACGTCGACCTGTTCGTCGGCGCCGGTTGCCCGTCGTTCGACGGCGCGGTCAACGTGATGACGCCGGGTGCCAACACGCGCGCGGTGCGCTTGCGCTTCGTGCCGCCGGCGTCGATCACCGCGCCGCCACAGGAGCGCATCGTGATCGTCCCCGGCGGCGCCGACTTCGCGGCCGGCGTGCTCACCCTCGACGCCGGCAACGCGTATCCGATCAACGTCCGCACGCCAACCGCGACCGCGGTGCCGGCGTACGTCAGGTTCACGTCGCGCTCGACCCCCGACGCGGTGATCGAGGGCTTCACGGACAGCGCCGGCAACACGGCGGTGCGCTTGATCCCCGGCCGCTACGACGTGCTCGTGGTGCCGACCTCGGCGGCGCTGGCACCCCGGCTGGTCCTCGACTGGGATCCGTTGACCACCTTGATCACGATCGACGCCGGCACGGCGCTCGGCGGCTTCGTCCTCGACGACGCCGGGGCCGCGGTCGCCGGCGCGCGGGTGTCCTTGACCTCGGGCGGCGTGCCCTCGACGGTCGCCACCACCGTCGCCGACGGCAGCTTCAGCCTGCGCTGGCGCGAGGGCGGGACGATCGAGCAGGTCACGGCCGTGCCACCGGCCGCCTCCAGCCTGCCGCGCCTCGACGCCCAGGTCGAGATCGGCGCGCTCGCCGTGGTCACCGTGCGTCACGCCACCGTCCCGTCGAGCGACGTCGCCAGCACGCTGGTCCGGGTCGGCGGCGTCATCGCCGCCTCGACCGAGGTCGTGGTGGATCTCGGCCGCGCCGGCGCCGGCACGATCCGCGATGGTTCCACGATCCTCGCCGCGGCCAGTGGTTCGCACCGCCGCACGCTCCGCACCGATGCCGCCGGCCGTCTGCCCTCGGCGCGCTTCATCGATGGCACCGGCGCGGCCTTCATCACCGCCAGCGGCGGACCCGGTGGCGTCGCCGCGCTGGCCCTGCCGCTGGGCGGCACGCTCGACGCCGCCGCGCCGGTGACGATCACCGGCCGGGTGCTGCGCGCCGCCGGTGGCGCCCGCGCCGAGGCGCGGGTGCGCGCCACGCTGACCGGTGCCCTCGCCCACGCCGGTGCCCCGGTGCCGGTCGCGACCGCTGGCAGCGACGGTAGCTTCACGATCGCCCTGGCCGCCGGTGGCGCCTACGCGCTGCTCCTGATCGATCCCACCGCCGACGACGCCGCGCGGACCGTCGCCATCGCCAGCGCGACCGCGCAAGCGCTCGGCGATCTGTCGCTGCCCGCGGCGCTCGCGATCTCCGGCGAAGTGCGGGCCACCGGTCAGAGCGTCGGCGCCCGCGCCGTCGGTGTGGCCGCGCTCTGTCACCTGGCCTGCGCCGGCATCGAGCGGACCCGCCCGCTGGGCGACGCGGTGACCGATCCGGCCGGTCGCTTCGTCGTGGCGGTACCCGATCCGGGCGTCGCTCAGTGAGTCGATCGTCGACGGCGGTGTACGATGGCGTCGTGCCCCAGCGGACGGTTGCCATCAGGTTGATCGCGATCGCGATGCTGCTCGGAACGCTGACGATCGGAGCGCCGCGGACCGCCGCGGCACAGGACGGCCGCGCCACGATCGCGCTCATCCCGTTCACGGCCGAGAAGCGACTCAAGCTCTACGGCAAGCCGGTGGCCGCCGAGATCACCCGCGCGCTGCGCGAGGCGGGCCTCGACGTCACCCTGGTCTCCGATGGTGATCCGGTCCCGGCGCGGGCCCGGCTGGTGGTCGACGGCCGGCTGGTCAGACACGGCGGCGGCGTCGTGATCGAGTCGCGGATTCGCGATCCCGAGCGTGGCGTCGACGTCGCGCGGCCGTCGGGCGCCGTCGATGCGCTCGACGATATCGATCGCGCCGCGGCCGGCGTCGCGGCCCAGCTGGTGGTCGCGATCCGCACCGGGCTCGCCGAACAGGACGCCCAGGCGGCGCGCGCGGCGGCGGCGCTGGCGCCGCGCCCCCCGCCCTCGGCACCGGTCGGGACCCGACCGGTCGCGGTCGAGGATCGGCGCCCGCTGGCCATCGTGATGATCAGCGGCCCCGGCATCGCCGGGGCTGACGGCAGCGCGGTCGACGTCGCACCGCTGATGGCGCCGGCGGCCATCGAGCTGGCGCGCCAGCTCGGCCATCGCGCCGCCGTCGAGGTCGCGCTCGCCGGTTCGCAAGCAACCTTCGATCCGATCGCCATCCGCGGTCGCGGCGCCGCGCTGGTGGTCAGGTTCGACCTGATGGCGTTCCTCGCCGGGACCCAGCGCGAGATTCCCGTGGCCCGCGCCCGCGCCCGGGTCACTGTCTACGACGCGACCGGGACCCAGCTCTACCGGCGAGTGGTGCGGACCGACACCCTGGTCGGCAGTCGCGGCGATCGTGTCGACTCGCTGATCCGCTTCGCCGCGGCCCAGGTCACCGACGTGGCGGCGCCGCGCATCCGCGAGCGGATCCGTGAGCGCCTGGCCGCCGTCGTCGAGGCTGCCGGGGTGCGATGATCGTTCGCGGCCGTCGCTGCGCCGTGCCGGGGACCGCGCTGGCCGCGTTCGTGCTCCTGGTGATGTCGACGATGACGGCCGCCGCGGCGCAGCCCGGCCAGGCCGCGCCAACCGCCACCCGGTCGGCGGTCGATCGCCTCGCCGCGGCCGCCATCGCGATCGAGGACCAGGACTGGGACCAGGTGATCACGCTGGTCGGCGACATCCCCGGCGACCCGTCGATCAGCGGCGCCGATTCCGCCGAGGCCTATCGGCTGCTCGGGATCGCCGAGTTCTACCGCCGACGCTACGACTCCGCCGAGGCCCACTTCCACGCCTACCTCCGGCTCGACCTCGACGGCCAGCTCGACATCGGGCTGCACGCGCCGGACGTGGTGCAGTTCTTCGACAGCGTGAAGGCCAAGCACGCCGCCGAGTTGCGCGCGCTGCGGCCGAGGACGCGGCGGTGGGCGGTGCTCAACTTCGTGCCCCCGGCCGGCCAGTTCCAGAACCGGCAGGCGGTGAAGGGCTGGATCTTCGGTGGCCTCGGCGCCGCGTTGCTCGCCACCAACATCGGCAGCTACGTGCTGCTGGATCGCTGGTGTGACGACGTCGACCGCACCTGCGAATCGGGTAGCGAATCACGCGCCGGCACCGCGCGCACGCTGCAGCAGGCGAATGCGGTGGCCGGCATCGCGCTCATCGGGCTCTACGTGTACGGTGTCGTCGATGGCTTCCGCCACTACCGGCGCACGGCGCGCACCCGCACCACGCTGACCGTGACCCCAGGAATCGGCGGGTTCGGAGCCGGTTCGGGCGGCGGGATCGGGCTTTCGGGTACTTTCTGACCGCCTGTCGCCTCACGCCCCGGGGTTGGCGACGACATGTGCGATAGCGGCGACAGACGTTGTCGCCTGTGGGTCAGGGGTTCGAGGCCCCTTTTACATTGAGATCATGGTGTGAGTGCGCCACCATGGTTCTCGCGTGCGACAGGCAATTCCGTTCGGGAAGTATCTCCTCCTCGACCGAATCAGCGTTGGTGGGATGGCCGAGGTCTTCAAGGCGAAGAGCTACGGCGTCGAGGGGTTCGAGAAGGTCATCGCGATCAAGCGGATCTTGCCGTCGATGGGCGAGGACCGCGACTTCATCAAGATGTTCATCGACGAGGCCAAGATCGTTGGCCAGCTCTCGCACGCGAACATCTGCCAGATCTTCGAGCTCGGTCGCACCGACGGCGCCCACTTCATCGCGATGGAGTACATCTGGGGCAAGGATCTGCTCCAGCTCCAGAACCGCCTCCGCAAGCTCAAGCAGCAGATGCCGGCCGCGATGGCCTGTTTCCTCATCGCCAAGGTGTGCGAAGGCCTCGACTACGCGCACAAGAAGCGCGACGCGCTCGGCCGTCCGCTCGAGATCGTGCACCGTGACTGCTCACCGCAGAACGTCCTCATCTCGTATGAAGGTGAGGTCAAGATCATCGACTTCGGGATCGCCAAGGCGGCGTCGCGGAGCTCGAAGACGCAGGCCGGCGTGCTCAAGGGCAAGTTCGGGTACATGTCACCCGAGCAGGTCCGCGGGCTGCCGCTCGACCGCCGCAGCGATCTGTTCAGCGTCGGCACGATCCTGTACGAGTGCCTGACCGGTGATCGGCTGTTCGTCGGTGAGACCGATTTCTCGACGCTCGAGAAGGTCCGCAACGTCGACGTGCCGCTGCCGCGCTCGGTGAACCCGAGCATCCCGGAGGCGGTCGAGCGCATCATCATGAAGGCGCTCGCCAAGGACGCCGCGGATCGCTACCAATGGTGCAGCGAGCTGGTGGCCGACCTGCAGCGCTACCTGATGTCGCAGGAGCAGGTGTTCACCGCCAAGTCGCTGGCGACCTGGCTCAAGGACGCCTTCAACGCCGAGCTCGACAAGGAGCGCCAGCAGCTCGAGTCGTTCAAGAAGGTGGGGCGCGAGGGGCTGATCGCCGGCGTGCCGCAGGCCGAGGCCAAGCTCGACGTGGTCGAGCACCTGGGCGTCGCCGGGGTGTCGGAGGATCCAACCATCCTGGGTGGTCCGAGCTTCGACGACATCATCGCCGAGGTCGCGGCGGCCTCGGGTGGCGTCGCCAGCGGCGCCGCGACTGCCGCGGCGTCAGACGATCACGGTGACGAGTTCGTCGACGAGGGTCCCACCGTGATCTTCGGCGAGATCAGCGAGGTCGCGGCGGTGCCGGACGGCCCGGCCGAGGCCGCTCCGGCGGTGGTGGTGTCGCCGTCGATCCGCCGCCCGCAGACGCTCGATCAGCGTTCTGCGAGCGGCCGTTCGACGGGGAATCAACCAGCGCCGGGACCGCGCCCGACCCCACCGCTGCCGCAGTCGCGCGCCGAAGATCCGACCGTGTCGCCGCTCGCGATGCTCGCGGTGCCGGTCCCGTCGGCCCAGCAGCAGCATGCCGCGATGCAGGCCGCTGCCGGCGCGCAGGCTCATCAAGCCAACAACGCCGGGAACCGGACCCTGCTCGGGATGTCGGCGCCGGTGCTGCCGCTGCTGCCGCCGCCGACCGGGCACGGACCGGCCGTGGATCCCGCGCTGGCGTTCGCCGGCATGCCGGCGGGCCAGCTCCATGGCCCGGGCTCGGCCGCGGCGATCCCCATGCCTGGGTTCCCGGCCCCTGATCAGTTCCCGCTTGGCAGCCACCCTCCTCACCAAGGTGGGGCGTCGGGCGGGCAGTACTCGTCGAATGGTCAGCCGTACCCGGGCGCGCCGTATCAAGGTCACGGTCAGCCGTACCAAGGTCAGCCGTACCCAGGCGCGCCGTATCAAGGCCAGCCGTACCCGGGCGCGCCGTATCAGGGTCAGCCATATCAAGGTCAGCCGTATCAGGGCGCCCCGGGTTACCCGGGCGGCAATCCGTCGTACCCCGGCTACCCGCCCGGCTACGGTCCGCCCGCCGGTCCAGCGCCGATCGATGCCAACGCCAAGCGACGCAAGAAGCCATCGCTCGCCAAGGACATCAGCATCGGGATCGCCATCGCCGCCGTGGTGCTGGGCGTGTTTGCCGTCGTCAAGTTCGTCGTCCTGGTCGACGAGGGCAAGTCGACGGCGGTCGCGGCGACCGAGGTCACCGACAAGCTCGACGCCGCGCTCGGTGCGGGCAGCGCGACGGCGGCGGTCGTGATGGATGCAGCTGCAGCGATCGAGGTCGCCGATGGCGGCGCCGGCGGTGCGGCCCTGGCAATCGCCGATGGCGATGCTGGCGTCGAGGCAGTCGGGGTGGATGCCGGGGCCGAGGCGGTGGCGGTGGCGGTCGATGCCGGCGCCGTCGGCGCCGTGACCACCAGCGACGCTGGCGAAGCGATGGTCGCCCGTGCCGACGTCAAGATCGATGCCCGGACCGATGCCCGCGCGGACGATCGCCGCAAGCCGGACCCCAAGAAGGACGATCACTCGCGGACCGACGCCAGGACCGACCCCAAGGTCGACGCCAAGATCGATCTCGACGAACCACGGCCCGATATCGTGACGCCCAAGGCCGATCCCAAGCTCGACAAGCCCAAGACCGACAAGCCCAGGACCGATCCCAAGCTCGACAAGCAGGTTGATCCCCGGCCCGATCCGAAAGCCGACGCCACCGTCGGCTATCTGACGGCGTACGCGACGCCGTTCGCCCAGGTCGCCGTCGACGGCAAGGCGACCGGCAAGACCACGCCCATCACGCCGATGGGCAAGATCGCGCTGTCGCCGGGCATCCACAAGGTGACGTTCTCGGTCGGTCGCGAGAAGTTCACCTACACCGTCAAGATCGAGGCCGGCAAGACCGCCAAGATCACGAAGGATCTGCCGGTGTCCAGCGCAGCGCCGGCCGACGACAACTGACGGCTGCCGCGTCGGACGCTGGTGTCAACGCGACAGCCGGACGGTCGCCATGAACAGGGACAGGGCGAGGACGCCCGCGACCAGGTTGCCGATGACTGCGAGCATGAAGCTTCGATCCTAGAGAGGGCGCGCGGTGGGATCCAGAATTCGGCGGCCCGGCTCCTTCTAGCCTTCGCAGGCGCGCGCGGTCAAGGCGATGTGAGCGCCGCGTGCGCGCCGTTGCCGAGCACCCCGAGGCGACCGACCGTGAACGGCCCGGTCGGTCCCATGGCCAGGTCGTCGGCGGCGGCCTCGACGTAGTAGAGGAGGTAGGCCGGAGTGGCGCCGTCGTCGTCGACGAGCTGGACCACGCCTGGCGACAGCTCCTCCTTGTGGTCGAGGAACGCGTCGACGCGATCGACGACCGGCCCGTACGGCCACGGCACCAACCGCGCCGGATCGTCGACGCTGGCGAGCGCGTAACCCACCGAGTAGTTGGGTGGCAACGGGACGGTCATGCCGAACTGCTCCGAATCACCGCTCTCGCGCCCGAACGCCGAGAACCACAGCCGCAGCGACGGACCGCCGGGCCCGTCGCTGACCGCCGCGTGGGGACTCTTCACCGCGACCACGTCGGTCCAGAACGGGGCGCCGTCACGAGCCGCGGTCACGCTGACCGCGCTCGGCATCAGCACCGGGCCGCGGGTCGTCAGCATCCCGCCGGCGGCGCCGGTGGCGAGCGCGATCGCCGCGCCGTCGCCGACCTGGTAGTAGACCGCGACCGAGCCGTCGGGCAGCCGCACCGCGCTGGGAGACCGCACCGCCGATGGTCCGGCGCCGCCGGTGAGCACCACGGTGCCGGGCGTGAAGCTGAAGCCGTCGGGCGACGACGACACCTTGATCGCCGCCCCGTCGCCGGCCTCGTAGTACAGGAGCCACGCGCTCTCGGTGCGCACGATCGACGGTGCGCGCGCCGCCCCGCCGTCATCGAGCGCCGGCCGCGCCGGCTCGAGCTCGAACCGCACCCCGTCGTCGGACACCGCGCGCCAGATCGTGCGCTGGGGCTGGATCGCGTCACCGAGCTCGACGTAGAGGACGACCCGCGGCGACTCGCGCTGGGCCACCGCGAACGGCTCGAGCACCAGCCGGGGCACCCGTTGCACGTGACAGCGCTCGCTGGCCTGGCAGCCAGCGTCGGCGGCGCAGTCGACGGTCACGCAGTAGTTGCGGCTCGAGCACACCTCGCCGGTCTGGCATTCGGCCGAGGTGTCGCAGCGACCGCGACAGGTGCCGTTGAAGCACTCCTCGCCGGCGACGCAATCGGTGGCGTTGGCGCAGCTGGTGTCGCAGCGGTTCTCGCTGAACGAGCAGGTTCGCCCACCGGCGCAATCCGACGCCGAGCTGCAATACGCCACCGTGCAGCGCCCGCACACGCAGGTCTCGCGCGACTCACAGTCGTCGTCGCCGGTGCACGGATCTTCGACCTGGTTGCGGTCGAAACAGAAGCCGCCCGGGGTCGAGGTCGGCGGACCGAGGAACTGGTTGCCGAGGCAGGTCGGGGCCGGTCCCAGATCGGTCCACGGCGCGATGCCATCGCCGACCCGGGCGCCGGTGAAGTCGTCCTCGGGCAGGAAGCCGCAACCAGCGGTCGCCAGCACCACGACCACGATCGAATGCCCCGTTCGTCCTGAGCGAGACCCGAGCGTGAGCGAGGCTCGAGTCGAAGGGGTCATCATCAGAAGCGTACCGTCGCCGACACCCCGGCGTGCAGGATGTTTCCACCCGACGAGAACGCCTCGCCGGGCACGGTCTCGATGTGCTTCTGCGTCAGCTGCCGCGCCACGTGCTGCCACTGCAGCGCCAGGTCGAGGTCGATGGGCCGGGTCAGGATCGGCGCCCAGTCCGCCAGCGTCACGCCGACGCCGGCGGTGAGCAGGAGGCGGTCGCCGTCGGCCCAGCTGGTGAGACCGATCTGCGGCGGCACCGGCGTCGGTCGCCACGCGCCGCCGGCGCGCACGGCGACGTCGGTGCGCCGGCCCGGCCGGCGATACTCGACCCCGAGCTTGCCGTCGACCGTGTCGGTGAAGGCGGGGACCGGCAGGCTGGTCGACACCAGCGGCGGCGCGATGTCGAGCGCGATCAGGACCGCGAGGTCGGCGGCCGCCGGGTACGCCGACCAGCGGTTGATGGTCAGGTCGGCCTCGAGCGTCAGCTCGGGGAGCACGTCGATGGCGACGCCGCCGCCGAAGCGGGCCGGCGTGAAGTAGTTGGAGGCCCGCAGCGAGACCAGCACGTCGCCGGTGACCACGCCGGCGATCTGCACGTTGGCCAGGATGTCGAGCGCGATGTCGAGCGCGAGCTGACCGCGGTAGGTGAGGCCGGCGCGCACCCGCGGGTGTGGCCGCGCCCACAGGCCGATCAGCGGCGCCAGCCGCACCGGGAGCTCGACATCCAGCTCGGCCTCGCCGACCTTCTCGCCGGCCACCACGCCGACGTCGAACACGATCTTCTTGCTGCGGGCGTTGGCCAGGACCGAGGCGCCGACGCCGAGCGCCAGCTTGTCGCCGTACGCCACCGCCGTCACCGGCTCGACGACGGCGCGGTGGGGATCGTTGTCGAGGAGCGCGAAGTGCGGCTCGTTGTTCGGGATGAGCTGCAGCCGGGCCAGGAACTGATCGGGCAGATAGAGCGCGATCCCGGTGCCGAGCGTCCAGCCGCCGCCGAGCGCGACCGGCACCGCGAGGCCCATCGTGGTCCCGTGGGCGTCGAGCACCCGGGCGTCGCGGCCGTTGATCGACAGCCGCATCGCGCCGTAGCCCCAGCCGACCAGGACCGCCGGGTGAATCCCGAGCGCCACCCCGGCCGGATTGTGGTGCGCAGCCTCGGGACCGGTGGCGGTGGCGGTGCGCGCGCCGGCGGTGGCGGCGGCGGCGGCGCCAAACCCGAACTCGTCGAGCGGGTCGGCGGCGGCGGTGCCGGCGGCAACCACGACGGCGACCGCGGCGGCGGCGGCGGAGATGGTCGTTCGCGGCCTCACAGCTCGACCTCCATCGTCAGCCCGGCCGAGAACACCTGGCCACCCGAGTCGATGCGTGGGTAGCCGGGGTTGGAGATCTGGGCGCCCTGGGTGGCCGGATCGTTGGCGTCATCGGTGACCTCGTCGCGCAGCCCGTCGAAACCGTCACCCTCCTCGCCAGCGGCGAACACCGACTTGCGCAGCGTGCGCGCCTGCACGATCTGGGTCTGGACGTGGACGTCGACCCGGACCCGCTTGCCGCGGCCGCGCGACCACGACAGGCCGAAACCGGCACCGAGCGTGTGGCGCGGGCCGTCGAGCAGGTTGGTGACGCCGGGCTGGAGCGCCGGAACCGGCGAGGTCTCGAAGCCGTAACCGCCGCGCAGCGTGGCGGCGCTGCCGAGGCGGGCTTCGGCACCCAGGCGACCGCCGAGCGTGTCGTGCCACGGCACCGCCGGCAGCTCGGCGGCCAGCGGGCCGACCAGCGGCAGCTCGCTCTTCACCTCGACGAACGGCCCGGCGTACGTCGACCAGCGGGCGTAGATCACGTCGGCGCTGACGGTGGTCGCGTCGGTGAGCCAGGCGACGCCGGCGGCGAGCTGCATCGGCGAGAACTGGCCGGCGGCGCGCAGGTCGAGATCGATCGGCTCGCCGGCGACCTCGGTCTCGGCGCGGGTCGCGAACGGGACCTCGAAGCGCTGGCGGAACACCAGCCCGACGCGCAGCGCGTCGAGCGGCTGCCACGCGGCCCCGGCGATCACGCGCGCGACCCCGGGGACCTTCTCGTCGACCCGGGCCTCGAGCGCCCGGGTCGGGCCTTCGCTCGCTTGCAGCGAGCCGCCGAGGCCGGCGAGGAAGTTGGCGGCCAGTCCGACCTCGATGCGGCGCGCGACGCGGACCCCGATCCCGGGCACGATCACCAGCCGCTCGGTGCGGCCCTGGTAGTAGGGGTAGTACGGCTCGTCGGGGAACCGGGCCACGATGCGGGCGATCGCTCCTGGCAGCAGGTACATGCCGAGACCGACGTGGATGCGATCGGCGAGCACCCCACCGAGCGGAGCCGGCGCGGTGAGTCCGAAGATCGCGCCCACTGGATCCGACAGACCGGTGCGGCGGTCGTTGATGTGCAGGTTGGCGAACGCGCCCTGGGCACCCAGCGTGAGCCGTTTGCCGCGGCTGCGGGCCAGGCCGGCCGGGTTGACCAGCGGGGCCGCCATGTCGTCGACGGAGGCGACGCCGGCGCCGGCCTGCGCCGCGTGCCGGCTGCCGAGCCCGAACACGTCGGCGGGCGACGCCTGCGCGTGCGGTGTGGCGAACGCCACACCCGCCGCGACGATGGTGGCCGTCAGCTGACGCACGACCCGGGATTAGACACGACGCCGCGGGCGCACCTCAAGCAGTGGTATCGTCGAACGACGATGGTGCGAGGCGCGCTCATGATGGCGACCGTGGTCGCCGTGGCCGGATGCGGCGGCGGTGGTACCGGAGGTGACGTCGACGCGCGCGTGTTCGGCGAGCAGTGCCGGCCGGGCGGCACCTTCAACGCCACCGGTCGCGCCGCGGTGCTCGGCACGCTCAACGTACACGTCAACGCCTCGGGGCTGGTCGAGGTCGACACCACCGCAGAGCTGCTGCTGGTCATCGACATCGTGCAGAACGGCTCCGCGGTCGAGGTCGTCGCCGGCGGCTGCGCCATCGAGATCCCCGACGTCCCCATCGCGGGCCAGGATCAGCCGATCCGCTTCGAGGTGCCGCAGTCGACGATCGAATCGGTCGCCGGCGTGACCGGGGCCGGCACGCTGTCGTCGCCGGACCAGGTCTGCGCCCACCTCGACACCGACCTCTTCACGCTGGTGCTCGGCGCCGTGCTCGATCCATCGACCATCGCCACCGCGCCGCTGCCCGAGGCCGACGTCGACGGCAACTTCCGCTTCTGCCCGCCCTCGGCCGACACCACCTGCGAGCTGGCGATCGGCTCGAACTGTGCCTGCGACCAGGAGGGCGATCGCAAGCCCGGCACCACGCTGCTCGCCTACAACGTGCCAGCGGTCAACCTCGACGAGGTCTACGTCGCGCTGCGGACCCAGTTCGCGCTCTCCGGCGAGGTGTTCTCGTCGGACCTGCTGCTCGGCGAGATCGAGGCCACCATCGAGCTCGGCATCCTCGGCTGCCACCTCGCCGGCGGCGGCGCCTGCTCGCCGGGCCAGGTCGGCGCGGTCAAGAACCTCAACCCGATGATCACGCCGCAGCCCGGCAACCCATCGCTGTTCCGGGCCGTGCGCGTGCCGCCCGCCACCACGTGCACGCAGATCGTCGCGATGCGCGATCAGCTGTTCCCGCGCTGATGCTGGGCCGGGCCGTCGGCAGCTGCAGCTGCATCGTCGCGCTGAGCGGTGCCGGCTGTGGCCGGATCGGCTACGACGCGGTGACCGACGCTGGCGCCGAGACCGACGCCGCGGTCGACGCCGCGGTCGACGCCGCGGTCGACGCCGGGCCCGATCCGCTGCTGGCCGGCTGCGTGCTCTACCAGCACATGGACGAGCCCAGCTGGTCGGGGCTGTCCGGCGAGGTCGGCGACGCGTGCGGCGACGACGACCGCGGCACCGCCACCGCCGGCGCCACCACCGTGGCCTCCGGCGTGCGCGGCCGGGCCGGCGAGTTCAGCGGCGGCTCGAGCTGCGTGCGCATCGCCGATCGCGCCGGCCTGCACGCCGGCGCAGCGCTGACGATCAGCGCCTGGGTCTTTCCGACCGCGCTCGACGGCTCGAGGGAGTTCGGCATCGTCAGCAAGCGGGTCGACTATGGCGTCGCCGGCGAGTACAGCGTCTTCCTGTGGTCGGGCGATCACGTGTACGTCGACGTCGATACCGAGAACGATCGGCTCAACGGCAGCGCGGTGCTGGTCAATGATGCCTGGCAACAGGTGACGGTGGTCTACGACGGCGCGGTCGCCAGCGACCAGCGGATCCGGACCTACGTCGACGGTGCGCTCGACGTGATCGCGACCGAGACCAGCGCCACCGCCACCGCGTTCGCCACCGATCTGTACGTCGGCTGCCTGCCGCTGGGCATGCCGGCGCAGGCGTTCGTCGGCAAGCTCGACGAGATCGTGATCTGGACCCGCGCCCTGTCCCCGGCCGAGGTCGGCGCCTGGTACCAGCAGACCCGGCCGTAGCGCGACCTTCCTGTAACCGGATGGGCGGCAGCGGCGTATCAGCGGCGTGCGCACCATCTTGCTCGCCTTCCTCGTGCTGGCCTCGGCGTGCGACCCCGAGGTCGGTTCGCTCGCCGAGTGCGCTCCGGTGGCCGCCGGGGCGACGATCGATGACACCGTGCCGCCGATCGTCGACGCCGACCTGCAGGGCTGGCTGGCCAGCGCCAGCTACGTCGCCTACCTGCCCGAGTCGGCGGCTCATCCCTCGGCCGGTCCGCACGGCGGCTCGGTGCGGACGTTCGTCAACCGTGCCCTCGCCGGCTCGCTGGGCACGTGCGCGACCTCGCACCCGGTCGGGGCGGCCGCGGTCAAGGAGCTGCACGGCGACGCCGGGCTGCGCGGCTGGGCGGTCATGGTCAAGACCCGGCCGGCGGCCGGTGCCGCGTCCTGGTACTGGTACGAGGTCTTCGACACCGCGCCGGGCGCGACGCCGGCGTTCAGCGGACAGGGCGACGACACCTGCACCGGCTGCCATGACGGTGGCCTCGACGCCATCCGCACCGCGTGGCCGCTGGGCTAGAGCCAGATGCGGGCGGCTGACCTGTGGACGGTGACGCGGCGGTGGACAGCCGCGCCCGTGAGGTGGTGGCTGCGCACGAGGGTGGCGTGGGCGCGCCTGCCCACCGCCGCTTGGAGAACGCCGCCTCCGAATCGAGGACGTGGGGAGGACGTCGTCGCGGTGCGGGTTCTCCACACCGCCCACAGGTCCCGCCGCTGTTCCGGAGAGATCTTTCCTTCCGGAAGAAGAGCAGACGAAGAAGAAAGCCCTTGACGACTTCAGCGACGCGGCGAGGCATGGAGTCGGGGATCGCCGCCTGATCTCCCACGAGAGCGCGCAGCCTGACGCAGGAGCACGGAAGACCGTCGCTCGGTCGTCGCGCGATTCCGGACGGCTCTTCGTCGCGCCGCGGGCCTCCTGAGAGCACGAAAAACCCCGTGCTATGGGTGCTCATCATGAGCACGTACTCGCTGACGCACCTCTCGGATCAGACGCTGCTCGCCGACCTCGCCGTGCTGGTCGCGGCGGATCGGCAGACGACCGCGGCGCTGCTGGCGCACATCGCCGAGGTCGACGCCCGTGGGTTGTACCTGCCGGCTGCGTGCGCTTCGATGCACGCGTACTGCACGCGCGTCCTGCACCTCGCCGAGGACGCGGCGTTCAAGCGCATCCGCGCCGCCCGCGCCGCGCGGCAGTTCCCGCAGATCTTCGAGGCGGTCGCCGACGGCCGGCTGCACCTGAGCGGTGTGGTCCTGCTGGCGCCGCACCTGACCGACGACGCTTCGACTGGGCTCAGGGCCGACGAGCTGCTCGCGGCGGCCGCTCACCTGAGCAAGGGCGAGATCGAGCTGCTGCTCGCTCGGCACCGTCCGCGGCCTGACCTGCCGACGACGCTCGCGCCGGTCGTGAGCCCAGGCGGAGGTTCCACGGCCGAGGCACGGGCCCCGGGGCCAGTCGCCGATGCGCCGAGGGCGCGGGTGATGCCGCTTGCGGCAGAGCGCTTCGCGTTCCAGGTAACCATCGATCAGTCGACCCAGGAGAAGCTGACCCGTGCCCAGGCGCTGTTGCGCCACCGGATCCCGTCGGGCGATCTGGCCCAGGTGCTCGATCGGGCGCTCGACGTCCTGCTGGCGACGCTGGAGCGGGGGAAGTTCGCCGCCGCGGCGCGACCGCGCGCCGGCAAGGCGCGGACCGCGGGCAGCGATCCGCGCTACGTGCCGGCCGACGTCAAGCGCGCGGTGCATGCGCGCGATGGCGAGCAGTGCTCGTTCGTGAGTGAAGACGGCGAGCGTTGCAGCGAGCGCGGCTTCCTCGAGATCGATCACGTGAATCCGATCGCCCGCGGCGGGCAGTCGACCATCGAGAACACGAGGATGATGTGCAAGGGTCACAACGCATACGAAGCCGAGCGCGTCTTCGGCGCCGCCTTCATGCAGGAGCGGCGGCGCCGGGCCACGACAGCGCCGGCCGACACCATCCCGGCGGTCGTGAGCCCCGTCGAAGTGGCGCAACCCGTCGCGCCGGTCCCGCCTGTCCTCAGCCTGCGCGCGGCGCTCGCCGCGCTGCACCCGAAACACGCCAACCGCTGCTCCGATGGTCCTGGCGCTCGATGGAACGCCGGCCCACCCTGGGCGTCGCGGAGCCTCGACGCGTACGGCCCTTGGTGCCCGGCCGGCGCGACTGGCGGTGCCGCCGCTACGTCAGGGGCGACCCTGGCTACTTGGTCTTGCGCAGCAGGCGGCGGGAGCCCCACCAGCTGACGAGCATGAGCGCGCCGGCGACCCGCGCCGTCCACCAGCCATAGTCGGCGCGTTCGAGCTCGCCGCGGCCCTCGAGCACGATCGCGATCGACGCCCCGGCGATCCCGATCGCCGCGAAGATGCCCTGGTGGCCGAGCCGGTACATGAGCTGGGCCGACGGCTCGAGGTTGGCGAAGCGCACTCGCATGTCGCCGGAGTGCGCGGTGCGCAGGAAGCGGCGCATCTCGCCGGGCAGCGCCGCGACGCTCATCACCACGTCGCGGCTGGTGTTGAGCAGCAGCCCCGACCAGTCCTCGTCGCCGAGCACGAAGCGCTCGAGGTACGGCTTGATCACCGTCATCGGGTTGAGCGTCGGGTCGAGCTCGGTGCACAGTCCCATCAGCAGGAGCAGCGTGCGCTCGAGGACGATGGCCTCCTTGGGGACGTGGAAGTTCTCGGACAGCTCGCGCAGCGAGATGTCCATGCGGCGCAGGTCGGCCAGCGATTCGAGGCTCTTCTCGAGCGTCTTCTCGGGGTCGAGCTTGAGGTCCTTCAGGTTGAGGGTGTCGAGCGAGATGCTCTCGTTGAAGCGGTCGTGGAAGTACTCGATGACCTGCTCGAAGACGCGGTCGTCGGCGCCCTTGGCCACGAACCCCATCTGGCGCATGGCCCGCACGACCCGCGGGGTGTCGCGGGTCAGCCCGCCCTGGATCAGCTCGGCGATGCCCTGGCGGAACTGCGGCGAGATGGTCGCCACCGCGCCGAAGTCGAGCAACACGATCTGCGCCGCGCCCGCCGCGCCACCCTCGAGCGGACGGACCAGGATGTTTCCGGGGTGCGGATCGGCGTGATAGACGCCGTCGGTGAAGATCTGCTGGCAGTAGAGCTCGACCACCTGCCGGGCCAGCGCCCGACGGTCGAGCCCGAGCTGCTTGCAGGCGGCGAAGTCAGAGATCTTGCAGCCGACCTCGAAGCGGGTGGTCAACACGTGCTCGCTCGACAGCTCGCGGACCACCTGCGGGAAGGCGACGTCGGTGCGGCCCTCGAAGTTGGCGGCGACGCGGTCGCCGTGATCGGCCTCGGCGCGGAAGTCGAGCTCGGAGATCACGATGGCGCGGATCTCGCGATAGACGTCGTCGAGGCCCTGGTAGGGCACGAAGATCTGCACGATGCGCAGGATGCGCCGCAGCGTGCGCAGGTCGCTCTTCACGATCTCGTCGATGTCGGGATACTGGACCTTGACCGCGACCTCCTCGCCCGAGCGCAACCGGGCCTTGTGGACCTGGCCGATCGACGCCGATGCGATCGGCCGCTCGGCGAACTCGGCGAACAGCTCCTGGGGGCCCTTGCCCCATTCGGCGCGGACCCGGGCCTCGATGTCGGCGTACGGGCGCGGCGGCACGTGATCCTGGAGTCCCTCGAGCTGGCGGCGGAACTCCTCGGGCAGGAAGTTGGTCATGATGCTGATCAGCTGCCCGACCTTGATGAACAGGCCCTGGAGCTGACAGATCGTGCGCTCGATGCGGCGCGCGTTGCGGAGGTGGGCCTCGCGCAGCCGGCGATCGAGCCACTCGTCACTGCGCCAGCGCGACCAGAACCGCAGCCACAGGTAGCTCACGATGACGCGGAACGTGCACCAGTACGCCTTGACGAAGCGGAGCATCCGCCGCGGCGGTCGCCCGGTTCGCTCCTCGGGTGACGGCGCACCCTGGGCCGGCCGCGCCGGGGTCAGCTTGGCCTCGGCGGCGGCGTCGGCGTCGAGGAGACCGCGACGGGCTGCGTCCACGCCGCGATCGTAACATGTGGCGTCGGTCGTCGCGCCCTCGTTGACAGCCCCGGTTCGGAGCGGTACGCAAGGACATGGCCTCCGACGACAACGGCGATGCTCCCGAGCCTGCCACGGACGCGCCGCCGAAGGACCGTCCCGGCGACCGCGATCTGTCCGAGAGCCTTCGCGCTCGTCTCGAGCAGCTGGTCCCCGATCTGGTGCGCCGCACGTTCACCGCCGGGCTGGGCGCGGTGTTCTCGACCGAGGAGGGGATCCGCAAGGTCACCAAGGAGCTGCAGCTCACCAACGTCGCCGGCTATCTCGCCGACACCGCCGACAACACCAAGGACAAGGTGCTCGAGATCGTGGCCCGCGAGGTCCGCGAGTTTCTGTCCCACGTCAACCTGTCGGACGAGATCACGCGGCTGCTCACCACGCTGTCGTTCGAGATCAAGACCGAGATCCGCTTCATCCCCAACAGCGAGCGCTACGCGGGCGTCGATCCCGACGTCAAGGCGCAGGTCCGCGTCAAGCGCGCCGACCGGGACGGCAAGGACAAGGACAGCAAGGACAAGGACGGCAAGGACAAGGACGGCAAGGACAAGGACGGCAAGGACAAGGACGTGCGGGACGCCGAGCTCGAGCGCGACACCACCAACGACTCCAATCGCGACGACCCCGGTCGGCTGCGCCGGTTGTGGCGACGCGCCACCGGCAACGATCAAGGTGGCGGCGACGAGCGCGACGAGCCCGACGACGGCGGTGGCGATCAGAACGAGTAGCTCCGGAATGCGCTAGTTTCTGGCCCATGCCGCTGCAGCTCTACATCGCCACCCGCAAGGGAGTCTGGATCGCCCGCGCCGACGCCGATCGCCGGACCTGGTCGCTCGATGGCCCCCGCTTCCTCGGCCAGCAGTGCCACCACGTGGTGCTCGACCCCCGGGACCGCAAGACCCTGCTGTGCGCCTCGCGCCAGTGGCACCTGGGGCCGACGGTGTTCCGCAGCGACGACGGCGGCGCGACCTGGAAGGAGGCGGCGACGCCGCCGCAGTTCGTGAAGGGTGAGCCGCGCGAGCGCGCCGTCGATCACGTGTTCTGGTTGACGCCCGGCCACGCCAGCGAGCCGGGCGTGTGGTACGCGGGCACCTCGCCGAAGGGGCTGTTCCGCAGCGAGGATGGCGGCGTCACGTGGGCGCCGGTCGCCGGGTTCAACGATCACCCCGACCAGCACAACTGGGTTGGCAGCGACAAGGACCAGACCCCGGACGGCGGCAAGCTGCATTCGATCGTCGTCGATCCGCGCGACCCGGCCCACCTCTACCTCTCGATGTCGAGCGGCGGCACGTTCGAGTCGACCGATCGCGGCGCCGGCTGGCAGCCGCTCAACCTCGGCGTCGCCATGGACTTCGCCCCGGCGAAGGAAGACGGCAGCGAGTACACGTACGGGCACGACCCGCACTGCATGGTCCAGCATCCGCTGGCGCCCGACCGCCTGTGGCAGCAGAACCACTGCGGCATCTATCGCCTCGATCGGCCGAGCGATCGCTGGCAGCGGGTCGGCAAGGCGATGCCGGCCGAGATCGGCGACGTCGGCTTCGCGGTGGTCATGCACCCGCGCGACCCCGACACCGCATGGGTGCACCCGATGGACGCCGGCGGCGACTGGCCGCGGACGTCGCCGGGTGGCAAGCCGGCCATGTTCGTCACCCGCGACGCCGGCGCCAGCTGGCAGCGGCGCGACGAGGGCCTGCCGCGCGAGCAGGCGTGGTGGACGGTGAAGCGGCAGGCCATGTGCACCGACGCCGGTGAGCCGGTCGGCATCTACTTCGGGACCACCTCGGGCGAGCTGTGGACCAGCCCCGACGAGGGCGACAGCTTTCGATGTCTGTTCCGCCACCTGCCGCACATCTTCGCGGTGACCGCGGGCGAGCCGGCCTGAGATGCGCGTGATCGTCCCGAGCCAGCTGCGCAGCTACACGGCCGGTCGCGACGAGGTCGGCGCCGACGGCGCCACGCTGGCCGACGTGCTCGCCGATCTCGACCGTCAGTTCCCGGGCTTCCGCTTCCGGGTCATCGACGAGCAGGAGCGGGTGCGCCGCCACATCATCCTGTTCGTCGGCAGCGAGCGCCAGGACGACCTGCACGCGACCATCCCGGCCGGCTCCGACCTGCAGATCGTCGGCGCCCTCAGCGGCGGCTGATCGCGGCAGCTGATCGGCGATGGTGCGCTACGGGACCACGATGCGCCGGATCGTGCCGTTGTGCGAGACCACGTACAGCTCGCCGAGGCTGTCGGCGTGGATCGCCGTGATGTTGCCGAGCGCCGCCGTGATCGCCTGCCGGTTGTTGACCGCCGCGCCGCCGGCATATTCGAACGCCCACAACCGCTGCGCCGAGTAGTCGCCGTAGAAGTACGTGCCGGCCAGATCGGGGAAGCAGCTGCCCCGGTAGACCTGACCACCGATGATCGAGTCCCAGCCCGTGCTCTGGTTGTGCTCGACCACCGGCTCGACGCGGCCGGCGGTCAGACATCCGGTACCCGGCTCGTAGCAGTGCCGGCCCTCGCGGTCGTCCCATCCCCAGTTGATGCCCGGCGTGTTGGCGGCGACGTCGATCTCCTCCCAGATCTCCTGGCCGACATCACCGATGTAGACGTTGCCGTTGGCGCGGTCGAACGAGAAGCGGAACGGGTTGCGCAGGCCCTTGTGCCAGACCTCGGGACGGGGGTCGTTGGCGCCATCGGCCGAGCTGGCGAACGGGTTGTCGGTGGGGATGCCGTACTGCTTGCTGCCGGTGCGGGTGTCGACGTCGATGCGCAGGAGCTTGCCGAACAGCGAGGCGTCATTCTGGGCCCGATCCCCGGGGTCGCCGCCCGAGCCGCCATCGCCGATCGCGATGTACAGCTTGCCGTCGTTGCCGAACTCGATCATGCCGCCGTTGTGGTTCGTGAACGGATCGTCGAACACCATCAGGTCGCGGCGGCTGGCCAGCACCGCGGTGTCGGCGCCGGGGTTGGCCTGGAACTCGGCGATGACGTGATCGCCATCGGGCTTGCGGCTGAAGTGGACGTAGAAGCGATCGTTGTTGCGGAAGTCGGGATGGAAGGCGATGCCGAGCAGGCCGCGTTCGCTACAGCACATCACCGGACCCGAGGTTCCGCTCAGATCCAGGAACGGCGCCGCCAGCAGCTGGCCGTCCTTGATGACGCGGATGGCGCCGGTCTGCTCGATCACGAACAGCCGCGGATCGCCGGGCGCGCCGGTGATCATCAGCGGCGTATCGAGGCCGGTGGCCACCGTGACCACGCCGACGGTGGTGCCGTTCTTCGGAGTGCACGTGGCCACCGCAGCGTCGGGCAGCACGCGGGCGTCGGCGCTGCTGCCGCCGTCGCCGTCACCGCCGCCGTCGCCCTCGGTCGAGGCGGCGTCGATCTCGGTGCTGCCGCCGCCGCCGCAGCCCACCCCCAACACGACGAGGGAAGGCAGCAACAGGACACGGCAGGTGCGCATGGCCGGCACTATACGCGCACTTACCGGTGCCAGCCTCCTGGCACGCCGTGGCAGCCGCTGACCGTTGCCTACCGAGCTGCGGCCTCGACGCCTTCGAATCGGACCTTGGTCCCGGCGCCGACCCCGTGGGTCTTGGTCCAACCGCTATTGACCTCGAGCACATACAACGAGGTCTTGCCGACCCCCTTCGAGGTTGTGTCATGAGGCTGCATGTTCTCGAGTACGCCGGCCACCGACTTGTCGGCGGTGATGAACACGATGTCGAGCGCGATGAGCGTGTTCTTCATCCAGAAGTAGTGGTCGTCCTCGTCACCCATCAGGAACAGCATGCCGCCGTCGGCAGGCAGGAACTTGCGATACATCAGGCCCTTCTGGATCAGCCCGGGTGACGCGACCACCTCGACCGCGACCGAGCTGGTCCCGGTCGAGCCGTCGAGTTGCACGGTTGCGGTCGGAACCGCGACCGCCGTGCCGCCGCTGCTGCCGCTGTCGCTGCCCGCGGCGATCGCCACGCTACCGCGATCGTCTCCGCGTGCCGGTCCACGGGAGCACGCGGCGAGCGCCAGGACACCTGCGGTCGCGAGGAGTGCGCATCGCATGCGGCGCACGCTAGCACGACGCGCATCGCGGCCGGTCGGCCGGTCGGCCGGTCAGGGCATCCGGACGTGCGCGACGACCTGCTCGTTGCGCAGCAACTCGATGCGCTCCACGCAGGCGCCGAACGGTGAATCCAGCGACGGCTCGATGGCGACCAGCACCTCGCCCGCCGGGGCATCGTCCATACGCAGCGACCAGGCGCCGCCACCCCAGGCGCGGACCCGCCGGTCCGACGTGCCGACCATCACCGTGACGTCGACGGCCGCGCCGGGGAGGGCCTCCGCGACCACGACGCGGATGCCATCGAAGCCGGCGGGGGCCGAGACCACGGCTCGCGCGGCATCGAGGCAATGGCGCCCCGCGACCTTGGTCGCACGACGGGCCCCGGGCACCGGCCCCTGACGCCCCGCACCCGCGAGGGCAGGCGCGGTCAGGATGAGCAGCGTGGCCAGGATGCCGAGACGCACGTTGCTGCAAGTACGCAAGAACCGTTCCTCCGGATCAGAAGCACAAGTAAGCGATCCCACGTGAGTTTCGTGTGGTCGATCTGGCGCCTTTGGACGCCAGTGGCCAACGGAGTTTCGACCCCAGCGATCCCCATGTCGCGGCCCGCGCCGGGGGTCGACCGGTCCCGGTCTTGGTACGGTGGGCTGTGCAGGTCGTCATCACCCGCGACTCCGAAGACGGCGCCCCGTTCGCCCATGCGATCGGCGGCCTGCGGATCGGCGCGGTCCAGGTGGTCTTCATGCCGGTCACCGTGGTGGCCGCCGCGGCGGACGCCGACCTCGAGCGGCTGCGGGTCGCCGTCTCGGAGCCTCACGACCACCTGTTCGTCGCCAGCCGGCACGCGGTGCCGCCGCTGGTCGCCGCCCTTGCCGCGGTCGGCCGGGTGCCCGGCCAGGCGCCGCCGGTCACCGCGGTGGGGGCCGCGACGTCGGCGGCGCTGGTGGCCGCCGGCTTCACCTCCGAGGCTCGCGGCGACACCGGCGAGGCGGCGGCGGCGGCGCTGGCGGCGCTGGGCGTGCGCGGCCGCCGGGTCCTGGCACCCCGCGCCGCCGGTGGGCGCACCGAGCCGCTGACGATCCTGCGCGCGGCGGGCGCCGAGGTCGCTGACGCCATCGCCTACCGCACCATCGCCGCGGCCCATGGCGCTGCCGAGGTGGCTGCCGGCAAGGCCGCGTTGCTCGCCGGCGCTGGCGCGTGTCTGGTGTTCGCGCCCTCGCAGGTCGCGGCCCTCGACTCGGTGCTGGCCCGCGATGGCGGCCTCGGCGTGCTGGCGCGCACCCGGGTGGTGGCGATCGGGCCGACCACGGCGGCCGCGCTGGTCGCGCGCGGCGTCCGTCTCGCCGCGGTCGCTGCCGCGCCGACGCCCGAGGCCATGGCCAACGCGCTGGCGTCGGTGTATCCGGACGCAACATGAACTTCCCCGACTACCGCGCCCGCCGCCTGCGCCGCAGCGACGGCCTGCGCCGCATGGTCCGCGAGACCCGACTGTCCGTCGACAACCTCTGTTATCCGCTGTTCGCCATCGGCGGCAGTGGCATCGAGAAGCCGATCGCCTCGATGCCCGGGCAGTCGGTGTGGTCGGTCGACAAAGTCGTCGACGTGGCGGCCCAGGCCTTCGATGCCGGCATCCCGTCGGTGATGCTGTTCGGCATCCCCGACAAGAAGGATGCGGTCGGCTCCGAGGCGTGGAGCCCGAACGGCGTGGTGCAGAAGGCGATCCGCGCCATCAAGAAGCGCTGCCCCGAGCTGGTGGTGATCGCCGACAGCTGCTTCTGCGAGTACACCGATCACGGGCATTGCGGGGTGGTCAGCGAGGGCCGGCTCGACAACGACGCCTCGCTCGAGAACCTGGCCCGGACCGCGGTGTCGTACGCGCGGGCTGGCGTCGATTTCGTCGCACCGTCGGGCATGCTCGACGGCTTCGTCACCGCCTGTCGCGAGTCGCTCGACGAGGAGGGCTTCGACCAGGTCGCCATCATGGCGTACTCCGCGAAGTACGCCTCGGCCTACTACGGTCCGTTTCGCGACGCCGTCGACAGCGCGCCCCAGCACGGCGACCGCCGCGGCTACCAGATGGATCCCGCCAACGGTTCCGAGGCGGTGCGCGAGGTCGTGCTCGACGTCGGCGAAGGCGCCGACATCGTCATGATCAAGCCGGCGCTGGCGTACCTCGACATCGTGCGCATGGTCGCCGACGAGGTGAACCTGCCGATCGCCTGCTACAACGTCAGCGGCGAGTACGCGATGATCGAGGCGGCGGCGGCGGCCGGCTGGATCGACCGCGATCGGATCGTGCTGGAGACCCTGACCAGCATGCGTCGCGCCGGCGCGGACGTCATCATCACGTACCACGCGTTGCTGGCCGCCAGGCTGCTCGGGCGCTAGGCGCGAGCGAGCGTTCACTCATGCCGCCGATCTACAAGTTCGTCGAAGTGTCGCCGGTCACCGAGGACACCCTCGATCAGGCGGTCAACGAGTGGGTGGCGCAAGGCTGGAGCTTCGACGGCATCCGCTTCGTCACCACCGACGCCTCGCGCCGCCCGACCATGGCGTTCGTGAGCTTCGTCCGGAACCCGGACGAGGCGCCTCCGGCCGCGCGTTGACGTCAGGCATCGATCCGGAAGCCGACGCCGCGCACGGTCTGGATGAGGTCAGCCTTGCCGAGCTTGCGACGCAGCCGCAGCACGACGTTGTCGACCGCGCGTTCGCCGATGTCGAAGTTGCTCGATCCCCAGGCATGATCGAGCAGCTCGGCGCGGGTCAGCGTGCGGCCGCGCGCGCGGACCAGCGCGAGCACCAGCCGCAGCTCGGTGGTGGTCAGCGCGAACGTCTGGCCGTCGATGCGGAGCTCGTGGTCGTCAGTGTCGAGGGTCATGGCCCCGCGCCGGATGACGCCGGTCCGGCGCTGGCCGTTCCAGTGCACCCGGCGGTGTACGGCGCGGATCCGCGCCGCCATCTCGCGCGTCGAGCAGGCGCCGGCCACGAAGTCGTCGAAGCCGGCGGCGAGCGCGGACTCGGCGTCGGCGGTCGCGCCGTTCACGGACCAGCCGATCAGTCCCGGTCGTGGTTGCTTGTGGTCAGCCCAGCGGATGATCCGGGCCAGCGGTGACGCCGCCGCCGCCGCCGCGACCGGGATCCACAGCAGGACGACGGCCGTGCTGGCCTCGGGCTGGGCGAGCAAGACGTCCAGCACCTCGAGGTGCCCGTCGACCACCTCGCGGCGGAGCGCGGCGACCAGCGATTCCGGTGCCGTGGTGCCCTCGGCCGCCACGATCGTCACCCCGACCGCCGTGCTCACGGGACCCGCGGCGGGGTCGGGCTCGAGGTTCGGCGCATGCACACGTCATGCTGTCACCGGCAGGTGACCGATTCGTTGCGATGACGAAAAACCCAGGTGACAGCCTTGCGACGTTCCGCGGCGCAGCTCTTGTCACCCGAGCGCCACATGGCCACGTGCGGACTGTCATGAAAGGCCGGCATCGTCCGCCGGGATGTTCGGCGGATTCGAGGCCAAGAAGGACGAGCAGGCCAGCAAGCGCTGGTTCGCCTCGGCCGGCACGTCGCTCGTCATCTTCGTGATCCTGGGCATCGGCCTCGTCATCCTGGCCCGCCAGACCTCGGCGAAGTCGACCCAGGAACAGTCGATCGACGTCGCCTTCCACGCCCCGCCGGAGCCCGAGAAGAAGCCACCACCACCACCGCCGCCGCCGCCACCACCCAAGGTGGCGGCCAAGGTCAAGCGACCTGGCGCCGCGGCGCCGCCGCCGCCGACCGCGATTCCTGACGCGCCTCCCGAGGAAGCCGAGCCGACCGAGCGCATCGACGCCACCGCGTTGCAGGCGGAATTCGGTGATGGCGGCGAGGACGCCGCCGCGGCAGCAGCGGCACGTGCCCGAGCCGCCGCAGATGCGGCGGCGGCGGCGGCGGCGGCCGCTGCCGAGGAAGCGGCGCGACGACGAGCGGAGGCCAGCACGCCAGATCCGGTCTTCGAGGTCGATCCCGACGCGACCCCGCCGAAGGCGCTGGCGAGCAACACGATGCCGGCCTACCCGGAGCAGGCCCGCCACAAGGGCATCGAGGCCGAGGTCATCCTCAAGATCCAGATCTCGGCGCGCGGCGAGGTCGTCGCCGCCAAGGTCGTCCGGGGCGCGGAGCCGTTCGCGTCCGCGGCGCTGGCCGCCGTCAAGACCTGGCGCTACTCGCCGGCCACCCTCGACGGTCGGCCGATCGTGTTCGTCCGGCTGGTCAAGATCCCCTTCCGCCTCCACTGAGTCAGAGCCAAGGAGTCGTGCGATGGAATTCAATCTCGTCAAGGTCTTCCAGGAGATGCAGCCGTTCGCGATGGCCATCGTCGCGGTGCTCGCGATCATGGCGATGGCCTCGCTGTCGGTGTTCGTGGAGCGGGTCTGGGTCTACTACCGGTCACGCCGGATGTCGCGCCGGTTCGCCGCCCAGGCCGGCCCGCTGCTGGAGCAACTGGACCACGACGGCCTGGTCGCGCTGGCCCAGCGCTACCAGGCGAGCCATCTCGCCGCCCTCCTGGGTGACGGCATGAAGACGTTCATCGCCGCGCGCAAGAAGCCGGGCGAGGTCTCGCCACTCGAGTTGACCCGGCGCGAGCTCGATCGTCGGGCCGAGGCCATCTCGGCCGAGGTCCGGCGTGGCCATGGTGTGCTCGCCTCGGTCGGCTCGGTCGGCCCGTTCGTCGGCCTGCTCGGCACGGTCATCGGGATCATCGGCGCGTTCCAGGGCATCGGGAAGGAAGGCTCCGGTGGCCTGGCCGCGGTCTCGGCCGGGATCGCCGAGGCGCTGATCGTCACCGCGATCGGCCTGGTGGTCGCGATCCCGGCGGTGCTGGCGTTCAACATGCTGAGCACCCGATCCGACTCGCTCTTGCTCGCGCTCGAGCAATCGAAGGGCGAGTTCCTGGACTACCTCGAGAACCAGGTCGGCGCCGGCCTCGGCACCCCGGCTCGCGCGGTGAGCCATGGGGCGACGCTGCGGGTTGCGCCGGCGCCCGGTGACGCGATGGAGGCGCGGACCAGTGCGACGGCCTGAACGGCCGCGGCCCGACATGAACGTCACCCCGCTGGTCGACGTCGTGCTCGTGCTCCTCATCATCTTCATGGTGGTGATCCCGCAGATGCAGGCTGGCGCCTCGGTCTCGATCCCGGGCGCCGCCAACCCCGACCAGAAGAGCGATCCGCGCTACCCACCGATCACGCTGAGCGTGACGAGCGAGGGCGGGTTGTTCCTCGAGAAACAGCCCGTCGATCGCCAGGCGCTGGTGCGGCTGCTCCGCGCCGGGCACACCAGCTCGCCGAGCAGCAAGCTGATCCTCAAGGGCGACCGCGACGCGCCCTATGGCCTGTTGCGCGCGCTGTTCAAGGAGTGCCAGCAGGTCGGGTTCCCGGGCGTGTCGCTGCAAGTCGGTGACCTGCGCAAGGAAGGCGCCTGACCATGGGCGCCAGCATCGAGGTCGGCGGCCGTGGCAAGCGGAAGCGGGGCCAGGTTCGGCCGTCGATGAACGTCACCCCGCTGGTCGACGTCGTCCTCGTCCTGCTCATCATCTTCATGGTGATCGCGCCGATGATGGTGAAGCAGTTCTGGCTCCACATGCCCAAGAAGACGGCCGCGGCGCAACCCGAGCCGCCCAGCCCCGACGATCAGGTGTCGATCGTGATGGTGGTGCGCTCCGATGGCTCGCTGTGGATCAACCAGGACCGCGTCGAGCTGGCGGCGTTGCCCGAAAAGCTCGAACGCATCTTCGCCGCGCGCAGTGACCGCTTGATGTTCTTCGACGCCGCCGCCGACGTGCCTTACGGCACCGCGATGGCGGCGCTCGACGCCGCTCGCGGTGGCGGTGCGGTGAACATCGCCGTGCTCACCGACACCGTCCTGCCCTGATGCAGGTTCGGCGTCGCCACCGACCCGCCACGACATCGTGACAGAGCCGCGAAGGTCTCGACACTGGCGTCGCCGACAGTGCGCGTGTGCAGCGTTGTTTCCCAGCTCTCCTGCGCGTGACGCTCGCCGCTGGCGTGCTGGCGATGCCGGCGCCGGCGATCGCGCTGCCGGAGGAGATCACCGCGGACGGAACCACCGATCCGACCGGCGAGCCGCTACCGCCCGCTGACGCGCCGCCAACCGTGCCGCGGCCGCCGGCCGACGCGCCCGCCGAGCAACCGCCGCCCGAGCAACCGCCGCCCGAGCAACCGCCGCCCGAGCAACCGCCGCCGCCAGTGGCGCCGCACAGCTTCGCCGGCGTTCGCGGCCGGGTCGTCGACGCCGACACCGGTGAGCCGGTGCCCGACGTCACGCTCACCGTCGATGGTGGCGTGGTCCGCGCCGCTACCGACCAGGACGGCAGGTTCGAGCTCGAGCTGGCGCCGGGTACCTACACGCTGCGGGTCGGCGGCGACCTGTACCGCCGTCACCGCATCCGCGGCGTCGTGGTCCGTCGCGGCTCCACCCGGGTCGACATCAAGCTGTCACCCGAAGCGATCGAAGAGGTCATCGTCCTGGTGCCGCCCGATACCGCCAGCGACGCGGTGCAGGTGGTGCGCCGCCGCAAGCGCGCGACGGTCAGCGACGCGATCAGCTCCGAGCAGATCTCGCGCTCGCCTGACAGCAGCGCCTCCGACGCCGCCAAGCGGATGGTCGGCGCCACCGTCCAGGACGGGAAGTACGTCGTCATCCGCGGCCTCGGCGGCCGCTACAGCCTCACGTTGCTCAACGGCGTGCCCCTGCCCAGTCCCGACCCCGACGTGCCGGCGGCGCCGCTCGATCTGTTCCCGGCCGCGCTGCTCGCCAACCTCACCGTCACCAAGACCTTCAGCCCCGACATGCCGGCCAGCTTCGCCGGCGGCGCGCTGAGCATCGAGACCCGGAGCTTCCCCAGCAAGTTCACGCTCAAGGTCCGGGGCGGCCTGGCCGCCGACAGCGAGGCCAGCTTCCAGACCCTCAACGAGTACCAGGGTGGCTCGCTCGACGCCTTTGGCTTCGACGACGGCACCCGCGCGCTGCCGTCGGCGATCCCGGCCGGCGAGCTGGCCGCCGGCCTCGACCTGACGCCGGCACAGATCGACGCCCAGATGGTGTCGTTCAGTGACACGTGGGCGATCGAGCAAGGCACCGCCGGCCCCAACGGCAGCCTCGGCGTCACGGTCGGCGACACCCTCGAGCGCGGCAGGCAGCGTCTGGGCTACTTCGCCAGCGGCAACTACAGCCGCAGCTACCTCAACCGGCGCGCCCACATCGCCGCGACCGGCGAGGACGACGGCATGGGCGGGCTGTTGCCATCGACCCTGCAGCTCGACGAGACCCTCGGCCGCGCCAGCGCCGCGGTCAACGGCCTGGTCAGCGGCGGCTGGAGCTACTCGTCGGCGCATCAGGTCGGCCTGATCGCGCTGTACACCCACACCGCCGAGGACTCGGCGAGCATCACCAGCGGCATCGACGGCAACACCTCGATCGTCGAGCGCAGCCGCCTGCAGTTCGTCGAGCGCCAGATGGCGTTCGCGCAGCTGCTCGGCGAGAGCTCGCTCGGTGGCGGCAAGGTGATCGTCGGCTGGCAGGGCAACGCGGCGGCGGTGTCGCAGCACGAACCCGATACCCGCGACGTGGTCCGGGTCCAGGGCAGCGACGGCCGCTACGCCATCGACACCACGTCGGGGTCGTCGGAGCGGCTGTTCAGCGAGCTCGGCGACCTCAGCGGCGGCGCCGGCGTCGACGTCACGGTGCCGTTCGACATCGTCAAGCTCAAGGCCGGCGGCTCGTACCTTCGCAGCGCGCGCCAGTACCAGGCCCGCCGCTTCCACTGGTCGATCTTCGACGACGACAGCCGCTTCATGGAGCCGGAGCAGGCGTTCGCCGATGCCAACGCCGACCGGCTCTCGTTCTACGAGGCGACGCTGCCCAGCGACGGTTACCAGGCCACCCGCGGCATCAGCGCCGGGTACCTGATGGCCGACGTCGCCGCCGGCGAGGCGCTGCGCGCGGTCGCCGGGGTCCGCCTCGAGCACTCGGTGCTCGACCTCAACATCTCGTCGACGATCGATCAGGGCGAGCTGCCGCCGTTGTGCGACGAGCACCCCGACGGCCGCTGCGAGCGCACCGACCGCAACCTGCTGCCGTCACTGAACCTGGTCTACGCGCTGACCGAGCGGACCAACCTGCGCGTCGCCTACGGGATGACGGTGGCGCGGCCCAACTTCCGCGAGGTCGCGCCTTCGCTCTACTACGACTACGTCCGTCGGCGCGCCATCGGTGGCAACCCCGATCTGATCACGACCCGGGTCCACAACGCCGACCTGCGCTGGGAGACCTTCCTCGGCGAGACCGAGCTGGTCGCGGCCAGCCTGTTCTACAAGCGCTTCCTGGATCCGATCGAGCGCACGCTCGAGGACGCCGGCTCGGGCGCCAACGTCGGCTTCTCGAACGCCGCCGGCGCCGACAGCTCCGGCGTCGAGCTCGAGGGTCGCGCCTCGCTGCGACGGATCTCCCGCGCGCTGTCCGACTTCGACGTCGGCACCAACCTGGCCGTGATCCGCTCCAGCATCGACCTGATGGGCGCGTCGCGGGCGCTGCAGGGCCAGTCGCCCTACGTCTTCAACGTCGATCTCGGCTACTCGCGGGCCCAGAGCGGCCTCCAGGTGAACGCGCTCTACAACGCCTTCGGGCGCCGCATCGAAGAGGTCGGCACCGGTGGTGCCGGTGACGTCTACGAGGAGCCGTTTCATCGCCTCGACCTCACCGTCGGCAAGCAGCTCCCCAACCACCTCAAGCTCAAGCTCGCCGGCGCCAACCTGCTGCACCAGCGCGTGAAGCGGACCCAGAACGGCGTCGAGATCTACGCGTTTCCGGCGGCCACGACCGCCGTGCTCAGTCTCGAGCTCAGTGTCGAGTGACCAGTTCTCGTCGAACCCTAGTTGAAGGAGCCATCTCATGTTGAATCGCATGCATCTGTCCCGCGCGCTGGCCACCGTGCTCGGCCTCGCCACCGTCTCCGGTCTCGCCGCCTGCGGCGGTGACGATGGCGTCACGCCGCCGACCATCGATGCCGCGATCGGCGAGGTCGATGCCCCGCCCGGGCCGCAGACCATTCGCCTCAACGACGACATCACCACGAACACCACCTTCGACGCGCAGAACACCTACATCATCCCGCGCCTCAAGCAGCTGTTCGTCAAGAACGGTGCCACGCTGACGATCCCGGCCGGCACCGTCATCAAGGGCGAGCAGGGGGCGCTGCTGGTCATCACGCGCGGCGCCAAGCTCGAGGCGGTCGGTACCGCCGCCGCGCCGATCGTCTTCACCAGCGCCCAGGCCGCCGGCACCCAGACCCGCGGCTTCTGGGGCGGCGTCCTGATCTGCGGCGCGGCGCCGATCAACACCAACGTCAACTCGGTGCCGCCGAGCACCGAGGCGATCTTCGAGGCCTTCACCAGCTCGATCCCCGAGGGCTACTACGGTGGCAGCGTCGCCGCCGACGACAGCGGGACGATCAAGTACGTCCGCATCGAGTTCACCGGCTTCCAGTTCGTCGCCGGCCGCGAGTTCAACGGTCTCAGCCTGGCCGGGGTTGGCTCGGGCACCGAGATCGACTACATCCAGAGCCACGCCGGCGCCGACGACGGCATCGAGATCTGGGGCGGCACCGTCAACCTCAAGCACATCGTCTCGAGCCAGAACGGCGACGACGGCTTCGACACCGACAACGGCTGGAACGGCAAGGCCCAGTTCATGGTCATCCAGCACGTCAACCCCGACGGCTCCAGCGACGCCGCCAACGGTTACGAATCGGACAACCACGCCACCGCGGCGTCGTACACCGCGATCCCGCGCACGCTGCCGACGATCTACAACGTGACGATGATCGGCAAGCCCGACTACATCGTGGGCAGTGGCAGCTTCGCCACCGTGCTGCGCCGTGGCGCCGGTGGTCGCTACTTCAACCACATCGTCTTCGGCTTTCCGAAGGGCCTGGAGATGCGCGACACCGCGACCTCGGATCAGGCCACGGCGAGCATGTTGACGCTCCAGAACTCCATGGTCTTCCACAACGACGCCGCCGGTGACGACGACAACTGGCCGCCGGCGCAGGTGACCGGCGACATCGTCGAGAGCACGTTCTTCGGCAACTCCCTGATGAACAACCGCTTCGTCGATCCGGGCCTCAAGGCGGCCGCGAGCAGCCTCACCGCTCCCGACTTCCTGCCCACCGCGGGCGCCGCCGCGCTCACCGGTGGCGCGACGCCGCCCAACGACGGCTTCTTCGACGCCACCGCGACCTACGTCGGGGCCATGGGCACCATCGACTGGACCGCCGGCTGGACCGCGTACCCGCAGCCGGCGCAGTGATGCGGTAGCTCCTGCGGCTCCCTAACGCCAATGCCGGGCCCTTGGCGCCGCAACACCAATCATGTCGATCAGTTCCGACACCGTTCGCCCAGAGCGAGGCCGCGCAGCGGCCGAGTCGAAGGGCGCATGTTCGAGGGAGTACGTCCTTCGACTCACGCTCGCTGGCGCTCGCGTTTCGCTCAGGACAAGCGGAAACGCGGATCATCTCGATCACTTGTCGCGAAGTGATCGGCATTGTCCCTAACGCGCCGGCGTCAGCGTCACCGACCACGGCGCGTCGGCGCCGGCCAGCGCGCCCTTGCCCTGCTCGCGATCGGTGCGGCGCAGGCGCACCACGTCGCCGTGGCGGAGCCGGACCGTGGCGCGTCCGCTGCGCGCGGCGCCGTCGGCGCTGGCCCAGGTCATCGGCACGCCGGTCGGCGCGCTGACGTCGACCAGGACGTCGCCGTCCTCGCCCTCCCAGCGCAGGCTGTCGACGTCGGCGCGGGCGTCGAGAAAACCGCGCACGGTGGTGGCCGGCGCGACCGAGGTCGCGTCGCTGGCCTCGGAGTTGGGCTCGCTCTCCCACACCGGGTCGGCGGCCTCGACCGCGACCTCGAGGGTGTACGGGTCCGACACGTTCTCGACCGGCCACGGCCCGCTGATCACCTGACCGACCTCGACCGTCATCGCGGTCGCGCCTCGCCGTCGGTGGATGGACTCGCCGCCGCCGGCCCCCTGCTCGTCGGCGGTCGTCACCACGCGGCCGCCGCCGTCGCGCAGGGTCAGCGTCACGTCGATGTTGGGCAGCCCGCTGACCCGGACCGTGACCAGCGGCTGGGTCGCCGGTAGCTCGACGCGGAAGAAGTCGCCGTCGGGCTCGGTCTTGCTTCGTCGCCGGCCGAGATAGCCGGTGACCTTGGTGTCAGCGGCGATGCGCGTGGCGCGGTCGACCGTGTCATTGGGCTCGCGCTCGTGACGCCGCGTCGGCGGCCGCCGCACCATCGTCCACCACGCCGCCGCCGCCGCCAGGCCGGCGACCACCAGCACGGCGCCGACCGTGACCCCGGCGCGCTGCCGTTTCAGCGATCGCTCGTAACCGTCGATATCGCTGCGGCGCAGCGCGAGGTCGGACCGCATCCCGTCGTTCTCGGTGGCGACGCGGCGGTGACCGCTCGGCCGCGTCGAGCCGCCGGCCAGCGCACCATCACCGACCAGGTCGGCGTAGGCGGCCTCGACGGCCGCCGCCATCGCGGTCGCACTCTGCCACCGTTCGGCCGGGTCCTTGGCCATCGCGCGCAACACCACGGCGTCGACGCCGGGGGCAATGCCCTGGCTGGCGGCGCGCCGCGACGGCGGCTCGACCTCGGCGGTCAGGTGTTTGGTCAGCACACCGACCGCGCTCTTGGCGACGTGCGGGTACTCGCCGGTGAGCAGGCGGTAGGTCAACGCGCCGAGCGCGTACACGTCGGTGCGAGCGTCGACGTCCTCGCCCCGGATCTGCTCCGGCGCCATGAAGTACGGCGTGCCCACGATCTGGCCAAGCTCGCTGACGTCGGGCGCGCGGCCAGGCTCGACCACCTTGGCGAGGCCGAAATCGAGCACCTTGGCGAAGTCTCGACCGCCGGTGGTGCGGGTGATCAAGATGTTCTCGGGTTTGAGGTCGCGGTGCACGATGCCGAGCTCGTGCGCCTCGGCGAGCGCGCCCAGGATCTGCACCAGCAGCGGCGCGGTGCGCGAGAACGGCAGCGGTCCGTCGCGGTCGACGATGAGGCCGAGATCCTGGCCGCGCACGTGCTCCATGACCAGGTACAGCGCATCGTTGGCGGTGCCGAAATCGAACACCTGCACGGTGTTGGGATGCTGCAGGCGCGACACCGCGCTCGCCTCGCGCTCGAAACGGTGCACCACCTCGGGATCCTGGGCGAGGTCGCGGTGCAGGACCTTCATCGCCGCGATCTTGCCCATGCGCACGTGCTCGACCTTGTAGACCACGCCCATGCCACCGCGGCCGATCACCTCGATGACGCGGTATCGGCCGTCGACGATCTTGCCGAGCCACGCCTGGTTGGACGCGGTGACGCGGCGGTCGGGACGCGCCGTTGCCCCGGCAGCGCCATCGCCGGGTGGCCGGACCGCGGCGAGGTCGAGCGCCGATGCCCGCAGCATGTCGGCGCCACACTCCGAACAGAAGCGCTGCTGGTCGGTGTAGCTGGCGCGACACCGCGGGCAGAAATAGCGCGGCGCGGGTGTGGTCACGTGATCACGGCGGCCACCGTACCGCAGCCCATCGTCCTGGTCACGAACCTGGCGGTTCACGGCGCCGGCGGACGGTGACCTTCGCGCAGCCGCCGCGCCCAGCGCACGAACCGCCGCCAGTCGACCGTGGCGGCGAGGGCGGCGCCGCGGGCGTCGGGGGCGGCCCGCACGGCGCGGTAGAAGGCCGCCAGCTGGCCGCTGCGCTCGAGGTACAGCACCACGTGCTGCGAGACCGCGTAGTAGATGGCGCCGTCGGGGCCGTACAGCTCGGTGCGGCCGGCGTACGCGAGCCGGTTGCGACCCGGCAGGGTGCGGTGGGCGATCGCGGCGTGCAGATCGCGGAGCCGATAGTTGGCGACGAACTGGAACCCGCCGCGGCGCACGCGGGCGCCGCCGTACATCGAGGCCATCCCTTCGTTGAGCCACGCCGGGATCTGCGGAAAGTCATCGACGATCAGCGGGTGCACCAGCTCGTGGCGCAGGTTGCCGCGACCGAGCGCGAGGTTGACCGCTGCCACCCGCGCATCGGGGCGGTAGAAGCCTTGCCCGGCGGGGACGCGGGCGTAGCCGAGCGCTAGCGCCTGGTACTCGTCGTCGTGCGCGTACAGCACCAGATCGACCGCCGGGTGCGGCTGGGCCCGCGGCGCGACGAAGCGACGGTTGACGTCGGCGTGCACCTGGCGGGCGAGCGCGACCAGGCTGGCGACGTCGCGGCGCGGGATGCGACCACGGATCACGACCGGCGTCGCGCCACCGTCGATGCGCCCGATCACCGGCAACCGCAGGATCACGGCGCGCAGCCGCGCCGCCTCGCCCAGCTCCGGTGGCAGCACCAGCTCTCGACCCGAGCCACGCGACGCCGCCGAGCCCTCGATCGTGACGCCGCGCTGCCAGCACCCGGTCACCACCACCAGCGCGAGGACGACGGCGCGCATCCTTTCAGTGTGAGGGGTCCCGCCCACCAACGCCACGACTCAGGCGTGTGTGGGTCAGCAGCACATGTGAAGCTCGTGAGATGGCCCACGTTCGCGATCGCCGGCTGCTGATCGCGGGCGCGTTCGTGCGCGCCACCGCGATCGGCTTCATCGGGGTCGCGCTCGGGCTCCACCTGCAGGCCCGCGGGCTCGACGGCCGCGACATCGCGCTGGTGGTCGCGGCCGGCCTTGGCGGCGCCGCCGTGGCGGCGGCGGCGGTCACGCTGGTCGGCGACCGGTTGCCGCGCCGCGTCTGGCTGTGCGGTTCGTGCGTGCTGGCCGCCGGCGGCGGCCTGGCGCTGGCGTTCGCCACCGGCATCTGGCCAGCCGCGGTCGCGGCCTTCCTGGGCATGGTCAACGGCGCCGGTCGCGATCGCGGGCTGGCGCCCATCGTCGATCAGGCCGCGCTGCCGGCCACCACCGATGACGCCGGTCGGACCCGGGTGTTCGCGTTCTACGCGTTCGCGCAGGACCTTGGCCACGCCGCCGGCGCGCTCGCCGCCGGCTTGCCGCTGGCGCTGTCGCAGGTGGCGGACCTCGATCCGGCGCTCTGTCTGCGCGGCGGGCTGGTCGCGTACGCCGTGGCCATCGCCGCGCTCGGCGTCGCGTACCTGGGGCTGTCGGCCGCGGTCGAGTCCGTGCCGCGATCGCAGGAAGCTCGCCCGCTGTCGCCCGCCACGCGGCGCGTGACCGTGCGGATCTCGGCGCTGTTCGCCGTCGACGCGCTCGGCGGCGGCTTCCTGACCACCACCATGCTCACCCTCATGTTCGTCGACCGCTTCGCGGCCAGCGCGACGACGATCGCGGTCCTGTTCGCTGGCGCTCGCGTGCTCAACGCGTTCTCGCACCTGGGCGCGGCGTGGCTGGCCCGCCGGATCGGGCTGGTGCGGACGATGGTCTTCACGCACCTGCCGTCCAGCCTGCTGTTGCTCACGGTCCCGTTCGCGCCCAGCTTCGCCGTCGCCGCCGTGCTGTTCCTCCTCCGCGAGGGGCTGGTCGAGATGGACGTGCCGACCCGCCAGTCCTACGTCATGGCGGTGGTCGCGGCCGACGAGCGCACCCGCGTCGCCGGCATCACGCAGCTCGTGCGACTGCTCGGCTGGGCGCTGGGCCCGCTGGTCGCGGCGCTGATCGGCGGCGACCTCGTCATCGCGGTCGTGATCGGCGCGGGCCTCAAGATCGGGTACGACATCGCGCTCTACGCGGCGTTTCGCGCGGTCTGGCCACCCGAGGAAGCCTGAGTCGGCGACGGTTTCTAGTGCGAATCGACGGGCAAGACTCGCTGGCGTGCGCTTGCACGAGCGTCGCGGTCCGAGGATCCTCGGCCGCCATGGCCAAGAAGCAGGTCGTCCCGCCGGTGCCTGTTCTCGACGAGGTCTCGACACCGATCGCCAAGGCGTTCGCGAAGACGCTCGGAAAGCAGGGCTACGTCGACACGATGAAGAAGAATGCCGGCGCCCTCGGCACGTTGCTCGCGAAGGACAAGGCTGCGACGAAGAAGCTCCACGTCGTGACGGCCGAGCTCGCGCACGGACTCGCCGCGCTCGGCAAGCTCGATGCGATCAAGAGCAAGCCCGCCCAGCTCGCCGCGTACGAGCGCCAGAGCCAGCTCGAGATGATCGTCGCGAGTCTGCGCCAGGGGGGGGCCGCGAACGACGCGCCTCTCGTCGCCCTCGCGCGCGACCTCCCGGATGGCACCATCCGCGGCACGATCGTCGATGTCCTCCGCGGCGGACAGATCGGTCTTCCACGGTCCAAGGACACGAAGCTCGTCGCTCTCCTCGACACCAGCACGGACGTGGCCGTCCTGCGTGGCGCCCTCTGGGTGCTGTTCGAGACCAATCCGAAGAAGGCGCGTGCGCGCTGGACCGCCGTGCTCGAGGCGCCGAAGGCCAAGGACCACGTGCTCGTCGATCTGGTGTTCGAACAGATCGAGCACAACGAGAAGGACCACACGGAGTGGCTCCCGCTCGTTGCGCCCCTCACCCTCCACCCCGACCGCGGCATCGCGCTCGTTGCCGGCTCGCTGATCACGAAGCAGGCCGCCATGTTCCTCGCGTACGTCGCGTGGGCACTCGAGCATCGCGATCTCCGCGGCGTGGTCGGCGTCATCTCGCACCAGCTGTACTGGGCGTGGATCCGCGATCGATCGATCCTCTCCGGGCTCGGCGAGCCGCTCCGCGCGCTACGCGAACGTGCTGCGACGAAGAACGACAAGCCGAGTCTCGCCGTGCTCGATCGCGCGCTGAAGAAGATCGGGCTCTCCCTCGGCGCGGCACCGGAACCCGTGCGCGAGTTCGGCACGCCGATCGCGAGGGTCGGCACCGACGGTGGTCCACCGCTCGTCGTCCCCGCGGAGCACCTCGCCGCCTGGCTCGGCACCGAAGGCCCGGATCCGTACGACAGCGGCGGGACCAACGACTACGAGCGCGCGTGCGACGCGAAGGCGCCGGTGATCACGATCGGCAAGGGCCATGGGGTCGTGCTCGCCGAGCAGGGTTGCGACGTCTTCGCCGAGCCGAGCGGCCTCCGGTTCGTCGCGAGCGGCGAGCCCGACGAGGAGGTCGCGGCGGCATGGAAGAAGGTCGGCACGCTGACCGTCGGCGCGAAGGGCCTCGTGGTGCTCGATGCCGCCGAGGTCGGCAAGGGCAAGGGCGTCAACCGGAAGGCCGTGAAGCTCGCCGCGGGCACGTACGAGGTGCGCAGCCACCACCCGGCGGGCTTTGGTGGCGACTACACCGCGATGCGCCTCGTGCGTGCGGGCAAGAAATGAAGCGGCTCGCCCGCTTGGGCCCCTGAATCGCCCATCACGCGCCGCGCGGTCGAGACCGACAACTTGATGCCGCGACGACGAAGCGGGTGCCGGATCTGGCTGAGTCGGTCTCGGCGTCGGTTTCGGCGTCGGTTTCGGCGTCGGTTTCGGCGACGGTTTCGGCGTCGGTTTCGGCGACGGTTTCGGCGACGGTTTCGGCGACGGTTTCGGCGACGGTTTCGGCGACGGCAACGGTCTCGGGGCTACGGCGCCGGAATGAAGCGCCAGCCGACGCCACGGGCGTCGATGGTCGCCACCAGGGCGCCGGTGGCCAGCGTGCGGCCCTCGACGTCGCGGCGCGGCACCGGATCGAGCGAGCCGGCGGCCAGCGCCACCGCGGTTCCACGGCGGGTGGTGCCGGGGCCGGCCGGCGTGCCGTCCACCGGGCCGTGAACGACCAGCTCGAGCTCGGCGACCGCGACCGCGGCGGCGAGCGCTGCATCCCCGGCGTGCAGCCCGCCCGGTGCCAGGTCGCTCGGCCCTCCCTGCGGCGCCGACGCGGTCACCAGGACGCGCGGCCGGTCGGCGGCCACGGCAGTCAGCGCGGCGATCGCCCCGGCGACGTCGTCATCGTCGTACACGCAGCCCGCCGCGCCGGCACCCAGCCGCTCCGCCCACCGCTCTCCGGGGATGGTCGCGAGCACGGCGGCGCCGACGTCGACCACCCGGATCGTGGCCCCGTCGACGATCCCAGCGCCGCTGGTGGCGAGCTCGGCGATCGCGGCCGCGTGGCCGGGCCAGTCCTCGGTGTCGCCGGGTAGCGCCACCACCAGCCACGCCGGATCGAGGAGCACCTCGAGGGCGGCCTTGCTCTCGGCCGCGGTGGCGCCCATTCCTCCCACCGTCACGACCACATCGACGTGAGCCGCGCGCAGGCCAGCGCGCAGATCGATCGCGGTGCCGCGCGCCTGCGCCACGGCGGCCAGCGTGAGCCGGGGTCGCGCCGGCTCGGCGACCACGCGGTCGCCATCGCGCCGCCATCCCGCCGGCGCTGGAAGGGTCGCCGTGGCACCGCCGGTTCGCGCCAGCGCACAGCGCCATGGCGCGCGCACGCTGGCGGCCGCCGCGATGGTGGCGACGATCGCGCGCCCGGCCGCTGCTCCCGCACCGCCGCTGCTGCCGCTGCGACCGCTACCGCAGGCCGCCACCGCGAGCGCCACGGTCGCCGCCGTGGCGCGGATCATCCTCCGCCAGCTCCGCTCGCCTCGCCGTCGACGCCCTTCGGCACGCTGGCCTTCGCCCACACGGCATGGATCCGCGGTGAGTATCGGTACGGCGACAGCGTCGTGCGCGGCGCACGCTCGAGCACGCGCCGGAACGTCGCCACCGCCGAGTCTTCGTCGCCGAGCGCGACGTACGCCGCGCCGAGCAAGGTGCCGATCACGGCGGCGCGGTCGGCGTCGAGAAAGTCGAGATCGAGCTCGATCAGCTCGCGCTTGACGTCGGCGTAGGCCGCGCGCCGCCACGCCAGCAGCCCGCGCGGCAGCGCCCGGCCGGCGGCCTCGATCATCGTGCGCCGCTTGTCGGTCCGCGCCTTCGACTCGGCATCGGCGGGCGGCATCGCCGAGTCGCGCACCTTGACGTGGTGGATCGGGATCACCAGCGTCTCGCCCGCGGCGATGGCCTCGCCCTCGAGAAAGTTGTAGCCGCGCAACATCTCGCTGTTGGAGCTGTCGCCGAAATATGCCAGCGCGATGTTGGCCACCGATTCTTCGGCGGCGGCGGTGTGCGTGACGTGGAAGGGCACCGAGACCACCAGGCCGGCCGCCAGCGTGGCCGCCGGATCAGCGCCGTTGAACTCGGCCAGGTAGCGACCGCGCCGCTTGTCGCCGAGGTAGCTCTGGGCCAGGCCGTCCCAGTTGTCGCCGACGGCAACGGTCACGTCGCGCGACACCGGGATCCGGATCTTCTCACCCTTCTTGAGCGCTCGCGGGTGAAGCAGCTTGTTGGCCACCATGATGAAGACCGCGTGATTGCGATCGCCGTAGTACTCGGCGGCGAGCAGACCCAGCGTGTCGCCCTCCTTCACCTTGTGGACCACGTAGTCGCGGTCGGCGGCGGCCGGTGCGGCGAGGACCAGCACGGCGATCAGCGCGGCGATGACCGCCACGCCCAGCGTCGGTCGCCAGCCTCGGACCGCTGTCCGCCACGCCGTCACGGCAGCTGGTCCTCGGTCTCGGGCGGACGCTCCTTGCCCGGCAGCAGCGTGCCCTTGTCCTCGAAGTCGACCACCAGCTCGGTCGGACGCTCGGCTGGCCCCGACTCGAGCTCGATGCTGCGTTCGATGGGGACGTACCATTCGTGCGCCAGCACGATCGTGTGCGGACCGACGGGCAGCCGGATCGGCGCCGGCAGCGGCGTCGGCCCGAGGTGCTTGCCATCGATCGTGACCTCGGCCCACGGGTAGGCAGCGACGCGCAGGTAGCCGGTGCGGATCGCGGCCTGTCCCGCTGGCGCCAGCGGCGCCTCGCCGAGCGGCGCCAGGTGAATGAGGCCGAGCATCAGCAGCAACACGCCGAGCATGGCAGCGTGGACCGTCGCCGCCCGCCGCCCGACCAGGCGGGCCGTGATGTTGGGCTGGCCCATCGCGCTCTGTCCGGGCACGCCGACCAGCGGGCTGACGTACTCGTCGGCCTCGAGTTGCGTGATCACATTCTGGTTGCGCAGGAAGAGCACCAGCCGGGCGTGGTAGTTGATCTCGACGTACTTGGCGAGGAAGCGCTCGAGCGCCATCACCAGGTGCTGCGCCGAGCGCCAGCGATCGCGCGGCTGCTTCTCGAGGCATTTGTCGACGATGCGCTCGAGCTCGCGGGGCAGATCGGGGTTGAGCTTGCGGACCCGAACATGACGCTCGAGGCGGATCTTGTGCATCACCGAGCGCTGCTCGTCCTCGACGAACGGCTTGCCGCCGGTGAGCATCTGGTACAGCACGACACCGAGCGAGAACAGGTCGCTGCGGGCGTCGATCTTGTCGCCGAGGATCTGCTCGGGTGACATGTACGCCGGTGTCCCGATCCCGGTGCCCACCTCGGTCAGATCTTCGAACGACCGATCGCGCGCGATGCCGAAGTCCATCAGCTTCACGCCGCCCTGGCGCGCGATCATGATGTTCGCCGGCTTGATGTCGCGGTGAACGATGCCGCGGTAGTGGATGTAATCGAGCGCGCGCGCCACCTGCAGCGCGACGATCGCCGCGACGTCGAACGGCAGCCGGCCGCTGCGGTCGAGCAGGTCGTAGAGGTCGATCCCCGCCACGTACTCCATCACGATGAACAGCGAGCCGTGCTCGCGGTGGAAGTCGTAGACGCTGATGATGTTCTCGTGCTGGAGGTTGGCGAGGCTCTTGGCCTCGCGCTCGAAGCGTGTGGAGATGTGTTCTTCGGCCGAGGCGCTCGTCTTGAGGGCCTTGATCGCAACCGTCCGGCCCAGGGAGTCCTGGATCGCCCGATAGACCACCGCCATGCCGCCCGACGCGACCTCCTCCACGATGCGGCAGTTGCCGATCCGCTCCAGCATGGGCCGCCAGGGTAGGCGCTTTTCGCTCGTCTTTCCACCCGGTTACGTGGGCTTCAAGAGACCTCTAGAAAATCGCACCATCCAGGTTGACGATGCCGATATCGCCCTGTATAAGCAGCATCCCTCGACGGTAACGCGACGAGGCGCGACTCGGTCTCTGAAAACTGGATAGCGGATCGAAAACGTTGGGTTTTAGCCGCCCAGCGTTCCTGAAGTTCCTCGGAACGACAGGAGCGCGACGGCGGCGTACGCAAAGTAGAACCCTGATTCACTGGAATTCCTATGGGATTTCAGGAGCTTCAGGTTCAAATATCTTACATGGAGAGTTTGATCCTGGCTCAGAGCGAACGTTAGCGGCGGGCCTAACACATGCAAGTCGAGCGAGAAAGGGGCTTCGGCCCCGAGTACAGCGGCGGACGGGTGAGGAACACGTAGGTAACCTGCCCTTCAGTGGAGGACAACGGTCCGAAAGGACCGCTAATACTGCATAAGTTCCCCGGGATTCCGATCCTGGGGAGGAAAGCCTCGCAAGGGGCGCTGAAGGAGGGGCCTGCGTCGCATCAGCTAGTTGGTGGGGTAATGGCCTACCAAGGCGAAGACGCGTAGCTGGTCTGAGAGGATGATCAGCCACACTGGGACTGAGACACGGCCCAGACTCCTACGGGAGGCAGCAGTGGGGAATATTGGACAATGGGGGCAACCCTGATCCAGCCACGCCGCGTGAGTGATGAAGGCCTTCGGGTCGTAAAGCTCTGTGGGGAGGGACGAACGTCCCGTTGAAGAAACGGGGGTGACGGTACCTCCTTAGCAAGCACCGGCTAACTTCGTGCCAGCAGCCGCGGTAATACGAAGGGTGCAAACGTTGCTCGGAATCATTGGGCGTAAAGCGCACGTAGGCGGCACTGTAAGTCGGACGTGAAATCCCTCGGCTCAACCGAGGAAGTGCATCCGAAACTACAGCGCTCGAGTATGGAAGAGGGTCGCGGAATTCTCGGTGTAGAGGTGAAATTCGTAGATATCGGGAGGAACACCAGTGGCGAAGGCGGCGACCTGGGCCAATACTGACGCTGAGGTGCGAAAGCGTGGGGAGCAAACAGGATTAGATACCCTGGTAGTCCACGCCGTAAACGATGTCTACTAGCCGTTGGGTTCCTTGAGGACTTAGTGGCGCAGCTAACGCAATAAGTAGACCGCCTGGGGAGTACGGT
>CANKMW010000042.1 GCA_947483555.1 Myxococcales bacterium | reverse complement strand
GGGCGTCGGCTCGGAGGGGCAGACCTCGCCGGCCGCGCTGATCGTGACGGTGTCGCCGTTCCAGACTGGAACCGGGGTCCATCGCGGATCCTTTCCATCCTTCAGGTCATCGAGGCTGTGCCCGGCATCGACGAACAGCTCGACCGTGATGTACGGACGCGGCTTCATCACCCGAACCTCGACGTCGAGCGATGCCACGTCATCGATCTCGGTCAGCGTCCGCGCACCCGGTGCAAGCAGCTCGCCGATAGTCGTCGCTCGCTGCCCCAAGACACCGTCATCGACCGCGTCGAGGATCTGGATCAACGCTGGTGTTTTCGGAGAATAGAGCCCGGCAGGAATTGCGATGGGCTGCGACCACTTCGGGGCCAGTGTCTGGCCGATCGGCGAGAGCCGGTACGTGTCAGCGCCGACCTTGACGACGACGTATGGTGCAGGTGCCGTCGGCTCGGGTTCCGACACCAGCGCCGAGCCGAGGGCGACGCCGACCTCCGGGTAGCCGATGGCCAGGCCGATCAGTCCACCGAGTAGAGTGGCCGACTTGTCGCCGCCGCTCGTATGCCACGGTGCGCCGCTCGCTCGCCGCGACCGAAGCGCCGCTGCCTTGAACCGCAGTTCGTGCCACGCCGAGCCGGTCGATCTCGGTCGCTGTGGGCCACCGCAGCCGATGCAGCCAATCGCCAGTAGCAGGAACAACGTGAGGACACCGCGCCGCTTCGCGTTCATGGAGAACCCCCGAGCCGCAGATTCTACGCGACCGTTTGCCCACGGGCACGGCAGGGCGGCGTGGATCACCATGGACCTCGACCAGGACGGCGCGCGCCGCGACGGCGCTGGACTCACATCGTGAGATGCTCGGCAAATGGGGCGGCGCCGCTCGTGGTCGGTTCGCAGCTCGCGTCGAGCAGACGCGCCGTCGGTCGCGACAAGACCGGCGTTTCACGATCACTGAAGATCGCTCAGGTACATCCAGAATTCCGCCTCGCTTCCCGTCCGGCGCCCTGTAATCAACGCGTGCTCCGTCCGCTTCTGACGGGGCCACACGGTCACGAGTCCGATGTTGGACATCGCCATCACGTAATCACCGCCGACCTTCTTCCACTCGTGTCGCTCCACGAAGAGAGGATCCTTGGTCTGGAGGACCGAGCTGCGAACTGGAGGCGGCATAGTGGAGAAGGGATCCCCTCCACCGGGCGAACCCACATCCCACGTTGCTGCGCGGTCCTCGACTTCGAAGTAGCCCGGCGTCCCGGTGAACACATGCGGCGTGACATTGCGCAGAAACGCCGCGTCGAATGATGCCGGCGTGTTCTTGATTGAACTCGACGTTAGCTGGTGGATGCGAAGCGGAGTGAAGCCCGTCGGTGGGGGACCGCCAACGCGGCGGTGCGGGCGTGTCTGCCTGAACGAGACCCCCAGGTTGTATGCGAAGTGCACGTCGCCGCTCAGCAACACACAGTGCCTCGGCTGAAGTTCCTCGGCGATGTAGCTCATCAGCTCGATGTAGCTCCACAGGTTGATCATCCAGTGCTCGTGATCCCGTTTGTATCGGTCCGTGAGCTGTTGGAGATCCTCGACCCCGGAAACACCGTAGACAGGAACGGCGAGGCTCAGAATGAGCGTCGAACGCTTCTTGACGCCGCTACGCCTCGCGAGGGCTCCGACTCGGCGGAGTTCGGCCTCGCTCACGAGTCGCGGGAGTTGCGTCCCTGTGAAGTCGCGTTGCGTGCGCGTGTCGACGAAGAGTATCGGTGGCGTGCTAGGGGTCGCAAAGGACCATTGATCGAATCCCCACATCACGTCGTCGAAGGCCCTCGCGGCGTTCGCGGCGGTCGTCAGCTGCATGAGCGAGCTGGCATGGTCGGCAATTGCGCGAACCATGCTCGATGGAAACACCTTGGGTGCGTTGCCGAGGTACTGGAACATCGCGAATGCGCCGAGGGCGTTGGCAACGACGCGGCGTCCGCCCGGACTCTTGGTGACTCGCGCTCGCCAGCTCGCGTCGAGGTTCCAGTCGTCGGTGACCTCATGGTCATCGAAGAACATGTAGGTCGGGCAGTTTGCAAGCACCCTCCGCACTGAGGGCAGGCTTGCCTTCGCCCCTTCGAGGGCCGCGGTGATGTTCGGATTGGACGTGGCAAGGGAGGACGGCCAGAGATCCTCGTTCCAGCCGATGAGATAGAGTAAACAGTATTCGCCGAACGTGAGGACATGCGACGTGCCCTCCAACGTCGTGAAACCGATGGACCTCACCAGTGGTTTCCGCTTCCCTGCTTTCGCGAGTCCCGTCGGCAAGCCGGGAATCTCGTCGTGGTAGCCCATGATCGAGGGGACTAGCCGTTGGATCTGATCGAGTATCGGAACGGCGACCTCATCGGCGTAAATCTGGTCCCCGTTGAGGACGAGGAGACTCGGTCGTCGTTCCAAGGGGGCGAGTTGAGCGTCGAGGTAGGCGTCGAGTCCCTGCATCATGTCCAGGCCGTAACCGTGGAGCTTTCGGCAGGAACCAAAAGCGAAGGTGAGCGCCTCGCGCGACGTGCCGGGCAAGAAGAACGTCGGTCCTGGGAGGGCCTTGTACGAAAGAGTCGCTCGACCGCCTCTCACGGCATCGACGACTGAGAAGGCCGAGGTCCCGTCAGCTTGGGCGGTGATGTCGTACGTGATGAGCGTCTCCGTTGGCAGGGCTTTGCCGTCGGCCAGCCTGGCGCGGTGCAGCGTCACCCAGAGGTTGTGCCCGAGTTGCGTCGACATCGTGTCCTCGCTGAGCGAGCCGAGGCGCTGCGGGCTTTGGCCCGCGACGACGGTGGAAAGGGCCATGCGAACGGCACCTGGGGCGGCGGAGGTCGCAAACCAGACCGCGATGTCGTCACGCTCGCAGCTGCGAAGGATCGGACCTGCGAGGACGACAGGAAGCGTGTCAGCCATGAATGCGTCGATTGCGGAGGACGAGTCCGACGAGAACCGCACCGACTGTGATGCCTGCTCCCAGCCATGTAGACCAGAGGACGAAGTCGCGCCAGTGGAGCAACCAGACCGCGAACAGCAACATCGTCGCGAGTGCGAACGCAGCCGCGAGACCTGTCCGCACGCGGCCCAAACCAGACGCGACCGACGTCGCGCCCGCTGCGAGCGACAAGAGGATCGCGGCCGTCGTGAGAAGGACACGCCCTAGGTCGCCAGCGACACCTTCGACGCCTTGGGCGTGGGCTGCACGCGGCACCAGCCAGGCCGCAAGGCCAACTACCGCGAAGGGAATACGAGATGGGTTCAGTCGCATCGTCGCGCCCGATGGGTACCAGGAACGTGCTGTCCGTCAATGTTCCTGGGCATCCGCTGCATGGATCAGTCCATCGTGACGAGGTCGTAGACGAATCCCTCGGTGGGAACCATCACCTCGAACTCGTCGATCACCGGATAGGCCGTCGCCGAATCTGCCCTCGACGGTGCAACCTCGCCGTCCAGCGTGACGTAGTCCGGTCCTGGAGATCCGAGCAGCTCGGCAGCACGCTGGGCCTCGATATCGGCCAACATCTTCCCGAGTGGGCTATCGGGTGCCGTGTTGAAACCCCGGCGCCCCTCGAAGTGATCGGCCATCCACCTGATGGCAGCTGACTCCAGGCCCGGTCGAATCGGAAGACACGTGCGGACCCAGGGGCTGTTGAGAAACTCGTTCCGCCGTCGGTCGCCGTCGAGCTGAATCAGCCAGCCGAGCGACTTGCCGAACTTGGCGGGCTCGCTCTCATCCGTCAGCTCGTAGGAGTCACGCGCGAGCTGGTACCGCGGTCTCCACCACGACGGATGCACATAATAGAACATCGCGTTGATGTCGAAGTAGCGGTGGAACAGCTCGATCTCCACGGGACCAGGGAAGCCTTCACGCGGGTCCGTCTGAAACGCTTCAGAGATCAGTCGATTGAGGATCTCGTACCGCTCCTCGCCCCGCAGGTCGGCGCTCGGGCGAGGTGAGATCTTGCTCTTGGCCGTGATGATGCGTTTCGCCCGCTCGAACTGCTCTTCAAGTTTGACGGCGTCATAGGCCGCTCGTGCGGCGTCCACCTGCACCTGCCACGCGGTCATCACCTTGTCCGAGGGCTCCCAGTGGAACGAGTAGTTGACCGTTGCACGCGAGGCGTCTCCGCGTGCAATGGCGAAGGTGAAGATCCACTTCTCGGCCGTGTCGTGCCTCGGGTACTGCTGAGGGAGCAGTGCCGGCGCCGTGGGTTCTTTGCCTTCGGGCGAGGCGTCCACGATGGAGTCCATCACGAGCGCCGTGATCTCGCGATCGGGATCTTTGGGGATCGCGATCGTGACGATGTCGGGTTCGGGACCGGTCTCGATCGCCACCGTCTGGCTGCCGGACTCCACTCCTCCTTCCGGGCGGGGCGGAGCAGTCGGCGGTAGCCCGGGAGTCACAACCGGATCCGCTTCCCGGAACATCACGAGACGACCATCTGCCAGTCCGCCGCCTGGGCGCGAAACATAGAGCTGCCATACGAGGCGGGGTCCCAAGGACTGGACCTTGATCCGCACCTTGCGCAGCACGCGGCGCAATCCGTAGTTGATGGGCGCCGTCGACTCGTTCCTGATGACCCGTCGAACCACCGATCGCTCCGCGATCTCGGCCACGTTGCGGACCGTCAGCGAATACGTCTTGCGGATCGTTTCTGAGCTGCGCCGCGTCGTCGTGCGCAACCGGTTTCGGATCGACGTCCGCGACTGCTCGCTGGAAAGACCCAGCGAGAGGTCGATGCTGCCGCCACCGCTGTAGACCCCTGCGTTGCCCTCGGCGTGCGCCGAAATGCCGACCGACATGTCTCGCGTGATGGTCGACTGCACCTGGTCCGAGATCTCGTCGGTGTTGGTCTGCTCAAGCTGGTTCTCAAGAGTGGTCTCGGCGCCGAACTGCTCGACGCGCTCCGAGGTCATGCGATGCGATGTCTCGACCAGGAGTTCCAGCACCTCAGCCGGCGCGACCGCGAACACCTGTTCCAGCGGCCCGAGCGCGGCACCTGCGTCGAAGTAGAGCTGCCGGTACAGGTGCATGACTCCGATGGGTGACAGGATCAGTTCGACGCGTTCTCCGAGGAGATGGGCGACGCTGTGCTTGGTGAGTTCCTCGCGCAGCGTCGTCGGGTTCAGGTCCGCCTGCGCGAAGATCCTCTCCACTTCACCGATCCGTCGCTTGTTTTCCTCCGCTGAGACGCCTCGCGTCACCGCTGGGCCGTCAAGTATCGCGGTCGGGGCGAGTCGATAGGTAGGCTGCGTCGCGGTCCCAGCCGCCGCAGCCATCATCGCGGAGACCATCCCGCCAGGTGTCCTTCCCGGTGGTGTCGCGGGCGGCGCAGGAATCGCTTTGCGGCGCCACCGAAAACGCCCGATCGTCGGAACCTGGTCCGTCGGCGCACCAGCAACGGGGGTCACCGAACGGGCCAGCAGATCGTTTCGCAGCACGCCCAGGGTGAGCCGACTGAGCCACGCCAGAATGATCGGCTCGTAGGTGGCGACCACCACGGACGCGTACGGATCGATGACCGGCTCAAGTTTCGTCACGGGCACTCATCCTTGCCATGCGTTTTTGCTGCGAGATGCTCTCACACTGGGTACGCGACCGCGACCGCGGCAGGAATCGTTTCACGCCACGAGGTCGAGCTTCCGTCGCAGAAACGCGGGCTCCGGCCACAGCGCCTCGTGCTTCGGTCGGTGGATCACGCGACCGGCGAAGTCGAGCAAGAATCGCTGAGTCTCTGGCGACTCGGCGGCGACGAGTCGGTCCCGCCGTACCTCCGTCTCGTAGTTGTCGTGGATGAGCAGGATGCCGCGCGCCCTCGACCTGCTCGTCGTCGTACGTGGAGGCCAGCGTCGAGAGCAGGGTGAGCGGGCCGTCGGTGAGTTCCTTGGGCTTGAAGACGCCCTGCGGTCCGGTCAGTTTGATCCACGTGCCCTCGTACGGGAATCCACGCTGCAACTCGGCGTACGGCACGGCCTCGCCCCAGCGCGCAGGTGGGTCGCGGCAGTGACGGATCGCGGCATCTCGGATCGCGAGATCGTGGTCCACGCGGGTTGACCCCAGGATCGACCACAAGTCGTTCCGTCGGCAACCGGGTGGGGATGGGAACGATCGGCTACGCCAGCGCCGTCGGCGGCCACACCACCAGCGCCTCGTCCAGGAGCTGCGCCAGCTCGGCGTCGATGTCGGGCGGCTCGCCGACGTGAACGGCCAGGGCGCGGATCCAGAGGGCTGTGTCGATCGGGGACGGTGGGCGGTGCTGGTGCTGGTTCGGCTTGGTCATGGTCGCCATCAAGAGCACGCCGCGTGCCGGCGCTAACGCCTGAAGATCTCGTTGATCGTGGCCGGATCCCGGCCGGACACGGCCGGTTGCCGTCCGTTGGTGGACGGGGGCCGGACACGGCATCAGGGGCGTCGGCACATGCTCGGCGCCTTGATCACCTGCTCCACCTGCAACGGCCAGCCGCCGCTGCGCGACTCGTGCGTCAGCGACGGCCTGATGAACCTCGCCGGCGTGGCCATGCGCCGCGGTGACGCATGGGCCGAGGGCGTGATCCGGCGGATGCCAGCCCGGCAGGCTCGACCTGGCTGCCAGCTACTCGTCGCAGGGGGACGTCGCCTGCAAGTTGTCGAGGTTGGCGCAGTCGATCGGGTCACGAGCTGCCTCAGCGGCGCGGGCCAGCTCAAGTGGCTCAAGCGCCAGCCCGCCGAGCTGGCCGACCTCGTCGAGCTGTAGGCCCGCGCGCTACGCCGGGTGGTCGACGACGAACGCTCTCACGCGCTCGATCATGTTCTTGACCTGAGCGTCGTTGAAAATCCCCTCGAAGGGCTCGCCGTGCGCCGCCGGGTTGCGGATGGCGAGCCACGACTCGACCTCGGCGCGCACCGCGTTCGTGTAGACGCCCGCGGCGCGGAGCCCCTGGTTGAGCGTGCCACCCGTCGCAGGTCGGCCGTTCGGAAGCCTCGTCGGTACGCCGTTCCGGACCGCCATCTTGCTGAGCTGCTCCTCAAGCGTGGCGCCCGCGAGGATGGCCGCTGCTCGCAGGTAGCCCCCCGAGAGCAGGTACTCGGCCTGCGCGAGGAGGTCGGCGAACATGTCGGCGTGGATCAGCTCCTCGAAGGACCGGAGCCGGTCTGCGTCGACGTCCTGCCGGAGCGCGCGCAGCACGCCGACGAGCGCCATCTCCGCCTTCGTGCGGTCGTGCGTAACGGTGCTCGTCGACATCTCCTGGAACTGGTCGGCCTGGCGACGGTAGGCGCTGCCCGGTGCGGTGAAGCGGCAGATGCACGCGTAGCGGAGCGCCGCCATCTCGGCGACCGCAGCCGAGCCGCCGCCGTCGCCCGACGGCCGGGCCGCGAGCACTGAGTCGATGTCGGCGAGCGCGGCGGCCTTGTCCACGTCAGCGGCTCCAGAGCGCTGGCTTCGGCGCGTTGAGGTCGACGTTCGTGAGCGCCGCCGCAGGGAAGACCTCGGAGCAGAGCTTCTTGTCGTCGAACCACTGGCACGTGGCCGCGCCGTCCGCGTCGACGCCTACGACGGTCATCGTCGGGCCGCCACCGGTCAGGTACACAACGTCACCAGTCTTGAGCTGCGTTGCCATGGGCCGAGCGTACCAACGCCCCCTGATCGGGGACAGCGGGGACAACGGGCCTGCGGGGACATCGGGGCCAGCGGGCACAACGCGCAGCGCGCGCCAGGGATCCCGTAGCGGCGACGCAGCCGAGGGGGCTGCGAGGGCAGGGGCGCACGGCCGACGCGCGTGGCGGGATCCCCTGGCGCACGCGGGTGGTAGCGTCGTCGCGTGCCGAACTGGTGGAGCGACTGGCAGCGAATTCGGGACCGGATGCACGCGCACAACCACGGGCTGCAGCTCGCGACGAAGGCACCCGACTTCGGGAACACGAGCTACGCGATCCTGATGAAGCTCGTCCGCGGCGAGGCGGCGGACCTGTTCGCGGGGATTGAGCAGTTCCTCGCGTCGCATGGCGACGCGCTGCCGCCCGGTGGGCGCGCCGGGCTCACCGACCTGCTGGGCTACCGGAAGAGCATCGTCGACCCCGACAACCTGCCGGCCATGGCGACGGGAAGCGCCGCCCTTGCGTTCAAGCTGGCCTCCGTCGACTACCACCTCGCGGACCGCGAGGTGCGCTGGCGCAGCGCCGTCGAGCGCGCATTCCTCCACCTCGACAGGCTCATCGTCGCGGACCCCGACGTCCAGGCGAAGTGGGCTGCGGCTCTCCAGAAGGGTGAGACGCGCTGCGAACGCCTCGGCGGTGCGCACCTGCTTCACCACGGCATATGGGCGTTCAAGGCGCACGGGGAGGGCGAGCGCACCGACCTCGTCCTCGGCACGCCCGTCTCGCCCGATGACCTCGACCGAGTGACGAGGGCGGCCGAGTTGATGATCCTGACCGAGTGGAAGTGCGTCGACGGCGCGAGCGAGCTGCCGAGGAAGCACGGCGAAGCGATGCGCCAGCTGCAGCGCTACGGCCTCGGTGTCCTCGCCGGGTTCGAGATGCGGTCGACGCGCTACATCGTGACAGTCGCCGCTGACCGTCTCGCCACGTTCCCTGACGTCACGCACGACGGCGTGACCTACCGCCACGTCCACGTCGCCGTCGAGCCCGGCTCCCCGTCGGAAGAGAGCCGCAGGGCGCCGGCCACCGTGACCTAGAGCGCGGGCGGCCCGCTCGAACGGAACCCCTCGATGACGAACCAGCGCGTGTACGGCGCGGGGTCGCCCTGCAGCATCGCGAGGTAGTGCGCGGTCACCGACGGGACCGAGCCGCAGCGGCGCGCGATGCGGCTCGTGACGCGCTTGGCGCCGTCGAGGTCGCCGCGTTCGAGGCGGTGGACGGCGCGGCGCAGGTCGGCGGGCAGCACGGTGGTCAGCATGGCGGAGCTTCGCGGCCGGCGCTCGATCTGGCGGCGTCGAGTTGGTCGCGTTTGTCCCCGATGTGTCCCCGGGGGCACCCACGCGCCCCTCCGCGCGGAGAAACCGATCGAAGTCGCGGCCTTGCGGGAGCCGCGTCGGGGCCTGAAAATCCGCGTATCGGTGCGTGCTGGTGGGCATCGCCGACCTGTCGCGTGACGACCGACTGCGTGACCGCCCTGGCCCGCGAGTGACGCGGTGGTCGACCACGCCTGGCCCAGCGTGACGCGATCGACGTAGGCGCGCGCCGCGCCAGAACGCACGGGCGGCCGCCAGGCCGAGCGTACGTTTAGGAAGATGGGCAGGCGAGGTCCGGTGTACGGCCTCTGTGCCACTGCGATGGGGAGACATGCCATCATCGCCGGATGGGATGGAGAGGTGCGCTCCGGGGGTATCAGGCTGCGGCCCGACGAGAGATTCGAGAGGAACGCCGTCGGCTACGAGAGCTGATTCGGGATGAGAAGGAAGCCAACCTGCGGGAAGCGCAGCAACTGGCGGAGCATGTGGTGGCTCGGTACGAGGCCACGATCGCGATGCTCACGTCCGTTCATCGCGACTGCGGACCGCAGATCGACTGGCGCGGGATCGCCGCGGCACCTCCGCCGCCGCCTCCCGCTCCGGTAACGACCAGGACAAGGCAGGCGGAACAGGATCGCGACAACTACCGGCCTGGCCTGCTCGCCCGGATGTTCGGCGGTGCGACGAAACGACGGGCCTCACTTGCAGCCGAAGTGGAGCCAGCGCGCGAGCAGGATCAGCGCGAGACAAAGGCTGCGCATCAGCAGCACCTGGGTCAGTGCGAGGAAGTCGCCGCCGCTCGCGACCTTGCTCGCTTTGTCCTCGACGGGGACGTGTCCGCCTACGCCGTGGCGCTGGAGGAGCTTGACGTCTTCGAGGAGCTGCGCGAGGTTGGTGTCGAGATCGGTGTCAATGTCCCGTCCTCGGATGTCGTCTGCCTCCAACTCCTCGCACACGAGCGACAGGTTGTGCCGGACGAGCAGGAGACGTTGACCGCGCGCGGGAAGCTCTCGTCGAAGAAGATGCCGAAGACGCGAGGCAACGAGATTTACCAGGACTACATCTGCGGTGCCGCGCTGCGTGCATGCCGAGAGACCTTCGCGGCGTTGCCGGCACAGTGGGTTGTCGTCACGGTTCGCACGGATCTCCTCGATCCCGGCACCGGACACATCCAGCCGACCTGTGTTCTCACCATCGTCACTCCGAGGCAGACCCTCGAAGGACTCCGCTTTGAGACGCTCGACCCGTCGGAGGCGATGGCCAACTTCCTGTGCAGGATGAAGTTCAAGAAAGGGTCTGGGATGGCGTCGGTCGAAGAGTTCACCGAGAAGGATGTCCCGCGCGGAGCAGCGGTCGCGCGACCGTGAACCCAGCGCACATCCGCGCCGGTTGCCGCTGGTTCTGCCTGGCGGTCACATGGCCTCCGGCAAGCGACGGACACGACACCAGGGCGATGCTCGCCGACCTGCAGTCTCATGCGCCAGCGGGCCATCCGCGACTTGGCGTCGCCGTCGAGCAACGCGGCGGCGGCGGCGAGCTTCTCGACCAGGTGCCAGAAGTCGACGACCTGGGTCGCCACGCGGTCGATGTGGCCACCGACCTCAGTGGCCAGCAGGTCGACGATGTCGTGGGCGCGGTCGCTGAGCAGCACGATCTTCAGGCGTGGGCGCTTGGCCAGGAGCAAACGCAGATTACGTCTTACGTGATCGACGCGATCCACGACGGCGCTTCCCGTTCACGTTCCGATCGATTTGGTCACTCGCGGGCCCTTAGTCCTTGTGGCATGTCTTCCACGAGGCGATGTACGAGTCCCCGCACTTCTTTCCGCCGCCGGCACCGCCACCCCCACCGCCGCTTTCACCACTGAAACCCAAACCTGGGGGCGCTACGTACTTGGTCGGAGTGTAGCCGCGCCGTACCGCCTCTAGAGCTTCGAGGCGTTGCACGTCCGCCTCCCCGGTGGGTCCCCCCCGCGGTGGCTCGAACGCACCCATCTCGTAAGCAACGATCAAAGCCACACCGCACCAGCCCGCGATCCTCCAGCACGCGCACGTACACCGTCTTGAGCACCCACAGCACCGCCGCGCGCCGCGACAGCAGATCGGTCCAGACATCGAAGTCGTCGCCGACCTGCTCCTCGCCGTGCAGCTTCTTCGCGCGGTCGCGCACCGGCCCGGCTGCGAGCATCTGTGCCCGCAGGTCGGCCGCGATGGCTCCCACATGCGACGACAGAGCCTTGGTGAGCGCTTGCCGGTGGCCAGGATTCATCGCGACTCCGCAGACGGGACCGGTGCGACCGCCGGCATGGGAACGAGCAACGGGAACGTGACGCCCTCGAGGTGCCAGAGCGGCTGATCCTCGTTGAAGCGCGGCTGACGGTTGTGGATGACGCCGGGGACGACCAGGACCCAGAGCCCCTGCGAGCCCGACAGCGTCTCGTCGTACAGCCGGCGCGGGACATCGAGTGCGTCGCACAGCGCGAGGATGGCGGTGTCGCCCAGCACGATGACCCGGCCGGCGCGGCCGTGCTCCTCGACCAGCTCGCGCAGTAGCTCGTCGGCGTGCTCGGTCAGGATCCCGCGCTGCGCCGCGTATTGCTCGGCCCGCTCCAGCCCGGCGATGTCGTCGCCGTGGCGCTGGAAGAACGCATCCTCGAACGAGACGAAGGTCCCTCCGAGCGCCGCGGCCACCGAGCGCCCGATGTCGGCGTGCTTCTCGGGCGGGGTCACCAGCATGCGGAAGCCGCGACTGGCGGCCGCGTCACGCAGCAGATCGCGCAGCGCGACCTCTGGCGGGCGGTCAGCGCCGAGCAGCGGTGGCAGCGTGTCCGACGACAACGGCGCCGGCGCGGTCACGCTGCGCGGCCGACCTGCGTCACCGGAGATGACGCGGCTGTCCTGCACATGGCACTCGAGGTGACGCAACACCTCGAGCAGATGGTCCGGCTCGGGGAACGGGCAGCGCTCGCCGAAGACCTGGCGGACGCGGGCCTTGAGGTCGGCGAGCGGGATGCCGTCACGCTCACGCTCGAGCACGTAGCCGATCGACTGTTCCGGAAGCAGGGCGTGCTGGAAGAGCTGCCCGCTCTCGGTGAAGTCGACGTCGGTACACAGGCGGGTGGCGAGCTGCAACGGATCGCCCGCGTACTCGGGCAGCGTCGCCACCAGCGTACGGCGCGCCGAGTCGCTCTCGATAGGCGGCCACTTGTCGACGAGGCGGTGGACCTCGGCGACGAACGCGCGCACCGCGGCCCGGTCGAAGATCGGGCGCGCCAGCACCGGGCCGTCGACGCCGTCGATCTCGAACGCGTGAAGGCGCGTGTTCTGGGTCCGCGCCAGGAGGCGCACGATGCCGGCACCGCGCACCGCGCCCGGCTCCCACTGCTCTTCGAGGCGGGCGCCGACCTCCGCCTGCAGGGCCACGCCGCCCTGGGCGTCGAGAAGCTGCTCGACGGCCTCGAGCACGTCGGCGAGCGCCGCGTCGTGCAGGCGCGTCAGACCCTCGGTGCAGTTGATGCTGACCGTCGACTGGTGGACGCCGAGCGACTCGGCGATGGCGCCCTGGACCTCGGGCTCCTGCGTCACACCGACGAAGCGACCGACCGCGACCCGCTGCGGGTCGGTGAGCGGTTGCGACGCCTGGTCCCACAGCGCATCGAGGCTGTAGGTCCGCGTGACCGGAGCGTTGGCCCGCTCGGCGTACTTCAGCATGGCCTCGACCACCTGCTGCAGCCGGCCCGGGCCGATGCCGTCGATCGCCCGCAACTGCGTGCGGGACTGGCGGGCCAGCGCGGCGATGGTCGTGAACTTGGCCTGCTCGAGCGCGCGGCGGACGGCCGCCGAGAGTGCGAGATGCGAGATGGGCTCGGCCACGTCGACCAGTGCCGCGACGATCGGCGGCTCGGGGTGCGCCGATGACGTCGTCGCGGCCAGGCCGCGCGCCCGCATCGCGGTCTGGAACGCGATGGTGTCGGCGATCGTCTTGTCGCCGAGGTTGGCCATGTTGCGGAGCTGGCTCTCGGCGAGCCCGAGCAGCTCGCCGACCGTGGCGATGCCGGCCCGGGCGAGCTGGTTCACGGCGCGCGGCGGCAGCGGGGTGGAGCGCAGCGAGGTCGCCGAGTCGAGATGATCCGGGATCGGTCCCGGCTCCTCGACGTCGAGCTTGGCGCCGAGAAAGACCAGGAGGGCGTCGCGCATGGCGCGCGCCGACGGAAAGCGCTGCTCCGGGATGCGGTGCAGCGCCTTGTCGAAGAACGCGGCCAGGCCCGGCGGGTCGATGTCCTCGGGGCGAACGCTCGGCGATTGCCCGGGCTCAGGCACCTTGCCGTCGAAGGCGTGGCGGCCGGCGTAGAGCTCGAACAAGCAGAGGGCCGCAGCGTAGCGGTCGCTGGCGTGAGTCCAGTCGGCGCGTGACGGATCGCGGTACAGCGCCGTGCCACCGTAGGGGGCATCGGCCGGCATCGACGCCAGGCTGAAGTCGATGACCGTGAGGCCGCCGTCGCCGACGAGCAGGTTGTCGGGCTTGAGATCCTTGTGGGTGACGCCCTTCTGCTCGAGGTAATCAAGGGCGCCGAGCAGGTCCTCGGCGTAGCGGCGGCGGGTCGACGGATCGAGCGGCGGCCGGTCGGGGCCGAGGCGGTGCTTGAGGGTCTCGCCGCCGACGCGCTCCATGACCAGAGTCAGGTGCGACTCGACCATGTTGGTCAGGTCGAGGACGCGCACAATGCCCGAGTGGTCGAGGGTGGACAGGACCTGGAACTCGCCGCGCAGGGCCTCCTCGGCGGCCGGGTCGGGGCGAGAGATCTTGAGGGCGCGGGTACGCCCGCTCGGTAGATGGCGCGCGGCGTAGACGACCGCCATGCCGCCGTGGCCGAGGCGGGTGGCGATCTCGTAGTCGGTCCCGACGCGGGTCCCGACTGCGAGATCGTCGGGGTTGAGCTTGGTGGGCGCGGGCGGAACGTGCGGCAGGGCCAGCGTCTTGCCCTCGTACGCGCGGACCGCGGCGCTGGCTTCGGACACGTCTGGGAAGCGATCCGCGGGCCGCAGGGCGAGCATCCGCGAGCACGCCTCGTCGACGGTGAGCGAGACCTTGGACGCGATGTCACGCAGGCGCACGACCAGGCGCCGCGAGTTGAGGAGCTCGCGGGTGCTCTCGAAGAGCGGGCGGCCAGCGACCAGGAGCGCGAGCAAGGCGCCGAGGCTGAACTGGTCCGAGGCGGGCTCGGCCGTCGAGAACGCGGTGACCACCTCGGGCGCGGCAAAGCGGAGGCGCTCGTCGGCGAGCGTGGTGAACGCGACCGTGGAGTCGGACGAGAGCTGCTTGGCGAGGTCGAAGCCGGTGATGCGCACCTCGGTGGGCGTCGGCGTGTCCTTGACCAGGATGACCTCAGGACGGAGCAGGCGGTGTACGACGCCCTCGTCGTGGGCGTCGGCGAGCGCCGCGGCGATCTCGAGCCAGACCCCGACGCGCGCCTTGAAGTCGGCCTTCTTGGTCATCGCGTAGCGCTCGACCCAGGTGGCGAGCGTGATGCTCTCGAAGTACTCGAGCGGCAAAACGATACCGGCCTCGTCCTCGAACGGCGGATCGGCGGCGAGGATGCCGTCGAGCTTGCCGATGCGGCCGAGCACCTGCGCCTCCCAGCGCGCCCGCTTGAGGATCTGCTCGCGCTCCTCGTCGGTCGCCAGCGACGGGATGCTGTAGATACGCAGGACGCGGCGGTCGCCCGATAGCGTGTTGCGGGCGAGCAGCTCCTTGCAGTTGTCGTGGGTCTCGAGCGAGCGCTCGATCTCGTACTCGCGGACGCGGCGCGCCGGGCGAGCGCGCTTGGGCGCGGTGTCCTCGCTGGTGAGGATGCGGTGGAGCGCCTTCTCCGTGGAGGGCGTGTTCTGTGCGGTCGCGCGGCTGGCGATCCGGGTGATGAACTCAGGATCCTGGAGAGCAGCGAGGATGGTGCTGCGGGTGTGGATCCGATCGCGGCTGGCGGGGCCGCGGACGTTGCAGAAGCCGGCGGCCGAGAGGAACACCAGGCCTTGCACCCAGATCTGGCCGGCCTCGTAGCTCTCGCGCTTCATGTGGCCGTTGAGGATCTGCGCGGTCTTGCGGTTGAGCCCGAGCGGGCTCTTCACCGGACCGGGGACGTACCAGTCGTAGTCGGTGCCCTCGATGGTGCCGCGGTACGCCTTGAGCTCGACGACGAAGATAGCGTGGGGCGCGACGATGATGGCGTCGGTCTCGTAGACCACGCCCGTCCGCTCGGCCAGCCAGGGGTTGCCGTACACCGTGAAGGTGCTGGGCAGGCCGTCCTTCAGGAACCGCAGCGCCTGGCGCTCGGCGTCGTGGGCCGGCTCGCCGAGCGGGATGAACTTGGCGGGCATGACTAGACGAGGACCACCTTCGCGCCGTGGAACCACAGCGCCAGCTGGTCGGCGACGTCGAGCTTGCCGCCCTTGTCGGGGCGGACCCCGACCACGAAGTCGAACTGCTGCTTGCGCAGCGGATGCGTGTCGCTGGCCAGGTCCTCGGCCGACGCCGCGACGATGAACTCGCTCCTGGGTGGCGCGCCGGCATCGAGCGCGCAGATCCCGGCCAGCGCAAGCTCGCGCCAGTCGCCGCACGCGATGATGCAGTTGACCTGCAGCGTCGGCTCGTCCTGCGTCGTGACGATGTGGTAGCCGAGCTGCCCGCCGGTGCCGGGGAGCTCGAGCACCTTCTGGTGCTGCTTGACCTGGTGCAGCTCCTTGCGGGCGAGCCGGGTGGTCACGCCGAGCCGCTTCGCCTGGGCCTCGATGTACGCCGCACCAGGCTGCGCGAGGTCCAGGGAGGGGAGATCGCGCAACCAGGCGTCGACCAGGTCATCGTCGACGCGCGCCAGATCGAGCTCGGCCGCGTGGCCTCGCAGGTCGAACGGGATCGGGTAGCCCACGGCGGCGTCCTCCGCGAGCAGGCGCAGCAGATCCGCCGAGGCCAGCCGCCCGCGGAACCGTTGCCAGGTCGCCAGGCCAGGCTCGGTCAGCCGGGGCGCACGTCGGCCCGCCGCCTCATCGCGGGCGAGGGCATGCAGCAGCGCCCGGGCGTATTCGTCCAACGCCGCAGGCGACCTGTTCGCTAAGGCCGCGGTCCCCATGGGTGGGCCATCGTACATCCGAGGAACCCGGAGCTGCACCCCAGAGGAACAGGGGGATCGGCACTTTAGCAGTCACCCCTGCGCGGTGACTACCGATGCGTGGGCGCCCGCGCACCCTCAGCTCGGGGCGAAGAGCAGGACCGTTACGTCGGGCATCTCGGCGAAGGTGCGCTCGATGCGAGGGCGTCCGCTGACCAGGGTAGGCCGCCGAGGCCACAGCCGAGCGGCGGGACCGCGATCGACGTGATGCCGATGCGCCGGATGTCGGCGGTCAGCGCAACCAGACCAGCGTCGATATCCTCGAGCAGGCTGGGCTGGCGCCAGTGACGCTTGGTCGGGAAGTTCACGATCCACCGTGGGTTACTTCGCTTCCCAGTCTCGACGATGAGCATCCGATGCGGCTGCACCTCGCCGCGCTCGCAGATCAGAGCGGGTCTGTAGGCTTGTAGACGTGCTCACCCTTGGGGATGTTGAAGCGTGTCCGGGGCTCGTAGAGGAGCTCCGGCTGATCGACACTTACGCGACGCGGGAATCGCCCTTGCTCATTCGTGGGGAGACTTCGACCGCCCGCGCGATCCTCCCGCGCTTCTGTGCACCGAAGGACATCCTCGAAATCTTCTGCCCGTTGATGCCGAGCGATTCGGGCGCGTTACTCGGCGTCGTCAAGCAGCACGCAGGCCTGATGCGTCGCGCTGGCCTCGTCGCGTTCGTCGAGGTGGACCATCTTTCGCCGGAGGACCAAAGGCTGCTGGCGATAGTCGCGAGAGATCGAGTGATTGACGCACGGGGCACGCGACTCGCGGCGCGACTCGTCTGTCAGTTCGATCCCCGGCGCGGCTCGTTTCCGCCGTTCCCCGGCGTGTTCCTCGAAGTAGACCTGCCGCCGCTCGCGACCCGCGCTGAGGACGCCTCCGTGCTGCTATCGCGGCTGCTGAAAAGACTTCTCGGCGAAGCGGTTCGCATGGACAAGCTCGCGCTCGAAGCGGTCGCGGAGTACACATGGCCAGGCGATGTCGCCGAGCTCGCGGGACGCGCCGAACAGATCGCTGCGCGCCACGCCGACAATCCGCACACCGATGTGATCACCGTGGGACAACTTGGGATCCCGCACGTCACCGCAGCCCAGCGTCGAGCCAGAACGCAGGCCAGCAAAGGCCGCACGCTCTCCGCGATCATGGATGAGTACGAGCACGAGGTCATCCAGTTGCTGATGACACGCTTTGGTGGAAACAAGTCCCAAGTCGCACGGGAGCTCGGCATCAGCCGGTCCTACCTGATCCAGAAGTGCCAGAAGTACGGAGTCTAACGACGGTCGCCGTTGGTCGGCCGACCTGTGGGGTGTGGTCGAGGGCAGGGTCAGTCCATATGCGTCGATTCGCTACCGCGGTCTCGTCGCGGCCCGCAACGTCGCGAGCAGCTCGTCGTCGGTCGCGAAGACTTCGGCGACGTGGTCGCGCTCCAGGAGCCAGTGGGTTAGCTCGGCGCCGGGGTCGCGCGTCGTCGCGAGGCCGGCGAGTAGCTCGGAGAGCTCGTCGGCGAGAACCTCTCGGTTGGCGTCGTCGGAGAGCTCGATCAACTCGTCGCGCACGAGCCGGTTGACCAGCTCGATCGCGAGCACGAGCATCGGCGGCGTCGCAGGCGCCGGAGCGTGGTCCGGACCGGGCGTGTCCACATCGCGTTCCGGCTCCTCGTCATCGGTCGCACCGTCGGGTTCGTCGGCGTCAAGCAGTCCGAAGTTGGTCAGCAGACAGAGCACAGTCCCGAGGGCATCGACGCCCCAGTAGCTGGCATAGAAACCGTCGCCCTGGCCGGTGCCGAAGGCAATCAGGTTGCCGTCACCGGCGGGAACCATCGCGTGACCGTTGCGGTTGTACCCGGCGGCGTTCAGGCGATCGAGCAGAGCGGGCGCGGCCGCTTCGGCCGCCGCCGTGCAGCTGGTGTCGACGAAGCAGCCGGTGCCGGCGTCCACGGGGTATCCCGGCGTGTCCCGCAAGTTCGTTGGCGTCGCCTCGTCGGGGCACATCGCGGGCAACCAGGCGCTGAGCTCGCCCTCGGCGAGGTCGAGGCGTGCATAGGCGACGGAGCCATCGCGCATGCCGATGACCACCGGGTACGTGCCCGGCGGCACGGTGGTCGTGAACGGTGTTGCGCGGTCCAGCGAACAGAGTGGGTCGCAGGCGACGATCACGCCGGTCGGGAGGACGAGGTCGCCAGCGTGAAGCTCCCCGGGTTCGATGGTGGCGTCCCACCACGGCAGGAGCATTCGTTGTCGAAGTGGCGCAGGTGTGGGCTCTCGGGACGTCATGATGTCTCAGCCCGGCTGCTTGAGGTACTTCGCGACGAACTCGGGCGGCCAGTGCAGCAGGTCGTGGCGGTACTCCATCGTGCGCATCGGCGGACAGGTGAACACGGCATGGCAGAACGCCGGCGGCGGAGCATAGCCGTGCGCGTCGATGTAGTGGACGATCGTTGACGGCGCGACGTACACCACGGTGCGTGCTGGACCGGGGTTGCTCGCGACAGCCCGGTCATGGCGCCTCCAGGCGGGCGACCAGCGCGGCGTCGAGCGAGATGGGTGGAACGGCGGCGGCCACGTGGCGACAGAAGACGTCGCGGGCGGTGTCGAGATCGCCGGCGGCGAGGAGCGCGGCGAGGACGCGGGCGATGGGCCCGTTGCGCGGAGAGTCGATGCCCGGCGAGCTACGGTGCACGGCGGCCAGCACGTCGAGCGCGCGGACCGCTTCAGATCGCTGCTCGGCGGCGAGCAAGGCGTCGACGACGGCGCCCATGCCGGTCATCGCCGTGATCCCGGCGACCACGCCGAGGTCGGCGCGGTCGGCGACGGCGGCGAGGGTGTCCAGCATCGCCGCCGCGCCGTCGGGATCGCCGGCCTTGGCGTGCGCGATGACGAGCGCCTGGGCGGCGCGGCAGGCAGCCGCCATCACGCCCCAGGGAGGCTCGTCATCGCTGACCTCGGAGAACAAGGGGGCGGCCTGGAGAAGTGCGGCGTCGAGCCTGCCGGCCCTGGCGAGCACCTCGACGCGGTCAGCGCGACCGGCGGAGGCATCCGAGGCCCGTTGCATGTCCTTGGCGACGCGGTCGACGATGTCGCGGACGGACACCTGCATCGCGCTCGACTCGCGCCAGGCGACCACGAGCACGGCGATTGCGACGGTGACGAATACACCGGCCACCCCGACGCCGATCCAGCGCCAGGAACCAGCCGTGCTTGTCGAGACGTGGATGATGGCGCCCAGGCCGACGATGGCGAGCAGGTACACGACCAGCCGGACGGCGTGGATGACGCGAAGCGCGCGCGGCGCGCCCTCGTCGCGCAGCGCTCTCACCACCATCGACTCCGAGACGAGCCAGATCACCGCGAACGCCGGATAGATGACCGCGACGCCGACCCAGACCGGCGCGTGGGCGAGCTGGAGTACGAGCCCGGCGGCGATGACAAGCAGGAGCGCCGACCCTCGCCAGGGGTGAAGGCGTGCCGCGCGCAGGCGCCGACCCAGCGGACCGTCGGTGATGCCAGCGCGGATCAGCAACCAGCGGAAGAGGAAGTGCACGGCGATGAAGCCGAGCAGGTACCAGGCCGCGATCTCCATGTCAGCGATCTCCGTTCATGCGTGGAGCGCGGGCTCGGGCGGTCGGGCGGAACAGCTCCGTCGCGTCGATGAGCTCGCCCATCGGTTCGTCGTCCTCGGATACCAGGTCCAGATCTCCGTCGGCAGCATCGAGACGCGCGCGCCACGCCGTCGGGTGAGCCTCCTCGGCGGCGGTCGGCGCGTCGTCGAGGAGACTCTGGATCTCGGTGGCGCCGGTCTGCACCCGCCCGTAGTACCCCACGATGGTCTCGTACAGGTGCGGCGCCTCGACCTCGGCGCGAAACAGCGCGACCTCGAGCTGGTGCTCCGCGTAGCGCAGGGCGTGCCGGAGCTGGCTGGCGCGCTCCGCTGCGAGCGCACAGAGGCGCTCGTCGATGAATTCACGGAGCGCGGCGGCGTGCTGCTCCACTTCCACGAGGCTACCGCCGGCCGCAGTGAGCATGTCGCGCACGACCATGACGCCGGGGCGCGACGCCAGTCGTTCCGTGTTGGCGACCCGCCCTGGGGCCCGCTCCACCGTTACGATGGCGGCCGGCTCGCGCCAGCGCGCGAAGACATCGAAGTCGTCGAGGCTCATTTGCCTCTGGCTATCGGCCGGAGCTCGGCGCGGTTTCCTACGATGATCAACATCGGCGTAACCGCCCGGATTGGCTGGGCGTTAACCGCGTCCTACTTGAATCTCGGGGACGCTCGCCATCGCGTCCAGGCCTCGTTGATCTCGCCGTTCAGCGTCGAGACCAGCCGTTCGACGTCGAGCGTCGCAGCGACCGGCGCCCAGCAGACGGGCCAGTCCTTCCACCGCTGTCGGAAGGCGATCCCCACCGCAGCCTCGCCGCCGGGCCGAGTGAACGGCAGGAGGGCGAATCGGGCGCTCTCCTCGAGCGCGTACGTCAGGCAGCCGCGACGGTAGCAGGGTGACCGATCGAGCACAGGCGGCGCCTTCGACATCATCGGGATCTCGAAGCTCTCGACCGACCACGACTGGTTGCGCTCCACCACCGTCGTCATCTGGAAGGTGCCCATCGTCGAGTGAAACGCGAACTCGTCCGCGGAGATCCGAGCTTCCATCCTGCGGTACGCAACGCCCGTCGGATTCGGGTCCAGGAAGGCGCGGGCCGTCCCTGGCTGTCGGTAGCACTCGTCGCCCGGCTGGTAGAGATCCGAGTCGCTCGGCGGCTCGATCGACGAGCAGCTGCCGGTCCCTATTATCAGGCCCCGGGCGAGCTCGACGGCGTGGGCGTTGTTGCCGGTGAATCGGACATCCCCCTCGAGCCCGTTGCCGAGCATCAACACGAGGTGATATCCGTCCTCCGGCCAGAAGCACGGGCTCGTCAAGCCCGCGGCGCCGGCGCCGGCGAGGCAGATCACCGCAACCGGTGTCGCGTCATCCTGCTCGATCGCTCGGGTCACCGGTTACCTCCGATGTGATCGGCGTGAACGAGGCTGCGTGTCTTGAGCCGGACACCGCGTGGCCGAGCGGCCGAAGTCGTCACGTTCATGGCCGAATTACCCCCCACTCCTGAAGAACTGGACGCGGAGCCGGTCGATTTCACTCCGCACGAACATGACTCCCCCCGCCACCGGCAGCATCGCGCGGGTCGAACAGCTTTCGCTCGCCTTGTTCCCGAATAGCCGAGCGTAGTCGGCGTCGTGCAGCGACGTGTCCACCCTCGCGCGAGCCGAGGAAAGCGCGAACTCCTCGTACTCGCACCGCCAGCTCGGTCGTTCGTCCGGCTTTGCGAACGGGCCAAAGTCAGCGTTGTTGCCATCGAAGTACGTCACCTTGCCAAACGAGACCGTCTTCTTGCTGATCGCCAGCAGGGTTCCGTCCCACGATGCCAGCGCGCCCTCCACCTGGAAGCGGGTGGTGATCTCGCCCGTTGCCGCATCCCAGCCCTCGAACCCCGTCGCTTGACCCTTCGTTCGCATTGATCCATGAACGTAAACGGCCGAACCGTCGTCGGAAAACGCGACCTGCTCGTCGACGTGTTGGGGCATGAAACTGAAGAGCGCGGAGTGGCCCTGCCATCGGCGCTCTCCTGTTCGCGCGTCGAAGATGGTGAGCTTGGTGGGGCCGGGGTCGTCGAACACGCTGACCAGCGCAACCAGATCGCCGGCCGGCGAGAGCGCGAGCCCTGCGCCGATCGGCAACGGCGCGATCTCTTTGGTCCACAATGGCGCCGGCTGGCCGTTCCAGCCCTGGAGCGTCATGCGCGAGCCGTCGAACGATCGAGCGAGTCGCACGAGCGCGCCGCGACCGTTGTTGCTCAAGTGCACGTCGGCCTCGCGATCCAGCGAGTCGATGGGCAGGTCGAACGTCGCGTTCGACTCCGGCTCCACGTACCTGCGCTCGTAGCCGTACCAGAGGAGCGGGCGGTCCGAGCGGGCCAAGGCAACCTCGGTGCGCATCTCGAACGTGCCCATGCCCAGTTCGACCAACATGACCTCGCCAAATGCGTCGAACGCCGAGGCGATCGCGAGGAGCTTGGCATCATGCCCTGCGACCCAGGCCCGAGACTCAAAGTCCACTCCCTCAAGGCGGAGCACGATGTCGGGTCTGAGCTTCGCGGTGCCAGGCCGGTCGCCACACGCGGTCCCCACGGCGCTTGCGACGAGCACAAGCAGATGCACCACCTTCATTCGTTGTTGACCAGCGCGATGATGAACGGGTTGCAGCCGTTGCAGCCTTCTTGCTCTTCAGACGCTTGGTCACGGCAAGCTCGAGGGCTAGCCGAGGATAAACCCATCACGTGTAGAAGTACGCACGTGGTCGGCGACGTGATTGACAAGCGTCGCGCCCAGGAGCGGGATCGGAACCTCTTTCGTCGCCACTCGGGCGTCGCCCGCGCGGTGGCTCCCGTTGCATCCACAGATACATGAACGCCGCCACGATGAGGAGGAACCCACGAACCCGAAGATCTTGCGAGCGATTCCGCCCACGGCCTCGACCGAGTAGGCGCGTGCGTCCTCGAGGGCCACATCAGCGGGACCAAACCGCCTTCACAATCTCGTCGACCGATGTCCCGTGCGCGCCGGCGCTCGCAGCCTGTCTCCAACTTGTGGGAAGGTATGGTTCGGTCGACGTGGGAGCTGTCCCGGCCCGAACCATCCGTGCGTCAACGGCTACATTCTCCTCGCGAACTGCAATGGGCGGGAGCTTGGCGAAGGCAGCGTTGAGCTCGGGAAGGCTCACGTCGCCAGCGGGTCCCGTGACCCACACCCGTACGCTTCCAGCGCGTGCGACGACGAAGACGTCGATCGTAGATGGAAGCGCACCTGCGTGATCACGGTCGTAGGCGACCACTGCGTCGGTTGCGCGTTGGATCAGATCGCCCAGCGCATCCACATTGTCCAGTCGCCGTTCGATGTCGACCTCGGGCTGGAGAAGCCGCACGTTGGCCATCGCCAACAGTGGCGTGTCCGCCTTCGTCGCCGGCGTCCCCTGTCGCGACGCGGCTGCCGCTTCGGGTGGCGGCGCATCGGGCTGCGCGGTCTTCGGCGTCGACTGGGACTGGGCGGCCCCCTCATCGGTCGCCTTCGACTTGCCGCATCCTGCGAGCACGGCCAGTGCCGCTACCGGAATCACGCAGGAGAGTGGTCGCCAAGCTGCGCGCCGTACGAGGCGAGGGTCGGTTTTCATCTTGATGTTCCTTCGTGTGGGCGTACGCGAACTTGGTGGTTGATCGTGCCTGCACTCGTCCCTACTCGTGGCCCGTGGTCGCGGCTCGAATTCGCACGAGTTCAGCGACGAACGCTTCGAAGTCCGGCGAATCACCCGACTCGAACATCACCCGCTCTAACAGCGGGCCTACGATCGAGGGCCCATTCCACGACTGGCGTTTGGCGCGACCATACTCGTAGTCGCTCCAGGCCTGCGATTGCCGAATCGAAGCGGCCGATACGTTGTCGCATCGACGGAACAGCGTACCGGCGGGCCGGTGCTCTCCGCCGAGCGCCGTCGCGAGGCGAGCCAGGTCCGCCTCCGACGGAGGTGACCACCCACGCAATCGGCGCGTGCCAAGCGTATCGAGAAGGTCATCGACTGGCTGCGGCTTCGAGTTGTCCGCGAACATTAGGCGATCCCGCCCCGCAGCTTTTCGAGCTCCGAAACGAATGCCTCAAAGCCCATCGAGTCTCCAGATGGGAACAGCACTCGCTCCAGCAACGGGCCGATAGCGGCAGGACCTGTCCAGGCCTGGCGACGGGCCCTGCCGTACTCGTAGTCGCTCCAGGCCTGCGGTCGCCGAATGTCAGCGGGCGCGATATACGGGTGGCCATCGGTGAGCGCGAACCAGAGAAGCTGCGCGAGCCCGTGCGCGTCGTTCTTGCTTGAGAAGTCGCACGGGAAGACGGGCGAGAGAACAGCTTCGCCCGACTGGGTAGCCGGGATAATCGCGGCACATCGGTGCATGATTCCCGAAAGGACCCAGTGCGCCCCATGACGGCGGACGAATGTCAGCTCAGGACGGACGCCACCGAGCGGGTGGCCCGCGGCGTGCGCGCGACGTGCAACGCCTGCGACTTGGATCGCAATGGTCACGGCATCCTCCAGCAGGAGCGGACCTTCGGCGACTACTTCGTCCATCGGTCGGCCGTCCGGAAGCGCCTCGACCACGCCTATGAACGAGTAGCTCGGACTCCACGGGTGCATCAACTCCCCGGCCTTGACCATCGCCGCAACATGCTCGCCGTGGAAGTTGACGATCGGATCAAGCTTCGCAGGCCAGCTGTATCTGCGCGCGATGGTCGCTACTCCCCGATTCCATGTCCCGCCTTCGCGGTACACCGCGAAGAATCGTCCCTGGTACTCGTTCTGTGCGATCGGAGCGATGAGTCGAGGGCCGCCGTCGGTGATGGTGCTGCCGCAAAGAAACGGCTCCCCTGCGAGTTCAGGGATTGGAAACGAAATGGGGCGTGAACGCTCGACGTCAGGTCGACCCGGGCGCTGCTCGGTGACGCCGATGATGAGCCCGGTCTGCACGCAGTCGAATATGCGAGTCATGACCAGCGCGCCTTCCGGCGAACGCTCCTCTTCGCGAGTCGGCATGTACCACTCGTCGAAGGCCCACTCGCATCGCGCATTGGGCTGGCCCATGGCGTCGCACTCGAGGACAGACACGCGACCCTGGCTCGCCGCTGCAAGGTCGATGATCCAGAACGGTTCGTCGCCGTAGCGCTCCATGTGGGTGGCAGCCAGCTCCGCGCTGTGCTCCCGTGCGTACCAGCAGACACGCCGACGGCCCTTCGCCGATTGCCATACGCCGGTCACCGGGCGAGCTCCCTCGAACTCGACGGTGATCCACCGGGGGAGCCACTGAACCACTTCGCCGGATACCTCTTCGATTGGCCTTAGCGAGGCACTCGTGAAGAAGCGGACAGTTGCGAGCCGCGAGCGGTCATCCATGACATTCACGCTTGAGCAGCCTCGCGCCAGTGCTCGCGGAAGATCTCGAGGAGCACTGGATCATCGGCGGATGAGGGAAGCCATCCGGCCGGGGTCGGCGAATCGCGAAGGGCGAGAGCGATGCGCATCAACACGTCGTCGTACTCGGGAAGATGCACCGAGATCGAGGACGTCCACCCGCCGAGGGCGCTAGCCCGCCGCGCGATCGGGGTGGTGCGGTCACCCGGAACATCGACGCCCCAGTCCTTATGCCACCCCTCGGGGAGCTTCTCGTGCAGACTTCGTACGAGAAGATCGCGTGCGCATCTTTCCACCGTGCCGAGCTGGCTGGCTTCGGCAAGAAGTCGTCGCCGGATCTGTTCAGCCGCGATATCGTCGTGCCCTCCGCTGAGCTCATCGGCGAGCACGAGGAGTGACACCGCCGCCCGTTGGGCTGCGTAGTCGGTCGCCGAGGCGAACCCGAGTCCCTGAAGCCGCTCGGTCAGGCGCGCTTGCCAGTCACCTTGCCAGGCACCGAGCGTCGCGGATTGCGGTGTTGTCATGGTTGCGTCCTCTTCATAGGCTTCTTCCGCTTGGGCGGCGGCGCCTTGCTCGCCGGGGCACCGTTCCAACGCTCGAACGGAAGATCGCGCGGGATTCTCCAGTCCGCCATCAAGTCGCGGGCGGTGCCGACCATTTCATCCACCGTCAGGAGTCGCCCATAGATCTTCTCTTCGTCGGCAATCCTCTTGATGATCGCCGCAGACCACTCTTGGTCCCATTTGTCTCGCCCGACATGGACGAGCTCGTGGGTGTGTTCGTCGATCGAGATCGTGTAGTCGTGGATCTTATTCTCGTCCAGGCTGCGATCCTTGAAGAACTTGGCGTACTGCGACTCTTTGGGGAAGACATGGTGTTGCTCGGTGTTCAGCTCGCCCGGCCCCGGGACAATTCCCGACTGCTTCGCGTCACCGTGGGTGCGAACGGTGACTCCGTTCTTGTTTCCCTCCATCAGATCACGATGTCGCGCGGGAAGGTCTGCTTCACGAACTGTTTGTTCGACACCGTCGTCGACATCGTCAGCCGAGTCCTCTGCCGAACGGGCCCGCTTGGACTTGTTACCGTCTATCAGGTCGACGAGATCGCGTCCGTCGAGTTCGTCCGCTGTGCCCCCGCTCCTGGTCTTGGTGGTAGCGGGTGCGCCAGGACCACCATCCGCGTGTGTGCTCGCCGGCTCGGGCGCGTCGAACTCGAGGTGGGACTTCTTGCCTGCGGGAAAGACGGCGTCGATCGTGCCTTGCCAGATCGGCTGACCACCGGCCTTCATGGTCGCTCGCGCTCGGTATCGCGTCGCCCCGTCGGCGGAGTGAATCGGACCGGTGGCGCCCTCCAGCAGGAGGATGACCTGAGCCCGTCCAGAAGGAGTCTTCGAGGCGAGCGTGATTTCCGTTCCACCGAGGTGCTCATACGGCAGCGCGATGACGTGCAGGCCGAGACGCCGCAGCGCCGCGAACCGCACGTCCTCTGGGGAGGAGAACACGAGGCTTGCGTCCTCGCCCGACTCCGCCACCACGCTCCTGATATCGAGCTGCCGTCGCCCTTGCATCGTCTTCCGATACATGTCGATCGGGTGCGAGTGCCCGATTGGTTCGACGCCCTTGAGCGCGCCCCAATCGACACCCGACGGCTCGCCGGCGACGATCACGTACTTCTTGCCGAACTTGCCGAGGCCCCATTCGCGCGTGCTTGGATCGAACTTCCCGTTGCCCTCGAACCCGAGCTCGGCGAGCGCCGTCTCATCGCCGCGCATGAGGCGCTGCAGCAGCGCGAGGCCGTCGGTGTCCTTGGTGACGAAGCCGACCACGGCGTTGAGGCCAGGCTCCCCGGCACGGATGATGTCCGCGTTCTTGCGAACCTCGTCGGGCGCGAAGGGATCGCGGTTCGAGTCGATCCCCTGCGGGTCCTTCCCACCGGTGCGCCCCTCGTCGTCCGCGCCGGACGTGCGTGACTTCGCACCGCGTCGCGGCGCCTTGTCGAGCAGCTCGAGCGTCGTCTCCTTGGTTGGCGACGTCAGCTCGATCAGCCGCTTGCCCTCCCCCGCTCCATCCGCGTACTCGGTCGCCTTGAAGCCCAGGCCCCTGTAGTGAGCGACGACGCCGTCGATGTGCGACGGCGACCCGGTGTAGCTGTGGCCGGGCACCACCGGTTCGAGGTGCATCTGTGCGAAGGCGTGACCCGCTTGCTCTGCACCCACGTCGCCCAGCCGTTCGGTGGAACCCTTGATGCGCTCGTTCAGCTCGGCGTCGAAGCCGCCCTTCTTGGCCAGCTCCGCGCGGAAGAACGCCACTTCGGCTTCGTAGAGCGCACGTTCGTCGGCGAGCAGTCGGATGGCGCCGTCCGGGTCACCAGTCTTGCGGAGGATCTGGGCGCGATCGGCGAGCTTCTGCCGACGCCGGATGAACTCGCCACCCTTGGCACCGAGCGCCTTTAGCTCCTCCATCGGGCCGGACATCAACCGACCGGCCACCGAATGGCCGATCATCATGCCCAGGACCTTCGGTCCGCCCTCGGCCATCTCGTCGAGCGACAGCGAGCGGCCATGGATCGCAGCGTCGGCCTGCATCGAGAACGCCTGCGTCCCGAGAATGGTCGCGCCGGTGAGGCCCGCGTGCATCGTCTTGTAGGCGAGCTTGAGCTCGGCCGGCGCATGCTCCACGTTCTTCGCGATGCGCGCCATCTTGGTGCCTTCGACCGCCTTGTCGACGCCGCGCAGCGCGCCGAAGGTCACCAGGTTTCCGACGAAGTCCGAGGCGAACTCGGTTCCGAAGCTGCCGTCGCTGGTCGCGGCGTTGGCCCCGGCCACGATGGTGGACTCGACCGTCATGCCGGCGAGCTGGCCGAGGAGCGCCGCGGTCTCGGCCCCACGCGCAGCGTTAACGCCTGCCGCCACGAAGCCGCCGGCACCCGCAGCGACGATCGAGACGCCGATGAAAAACGCGATCTGCACGATCGCGGCCTTCGTCCGCGCGTCGCTCATGCGGTCATACGCCATGTTCAGGTAGTCGGCGACGGCCTTGTCTCCCGCCAGTGCTCGGACCTTCGACTTGAGGTCGTCCAACGCGTGGTTGAGATCGGCGGCGCGTTCCGGATCAGCCTGCTTCATCGCGCGCAGCTCGGCGTGGATCTCAAGCCACCGCTTGTGGGCGTGCGTCAGCGTGCTCTTGAGTCGCGCGCCGCCTTCCTCGAGTGAAGCGAGGTTGGTTCCCATGCCCGGCGTGTTCTCGGCGGCACGGACCCAGCCCTCGTCGAGCGTCTGCTGAACCGCCTCGAACATGCTCTCGAGGCTGACGATGTTGGTCATCAGCTCGGCCTCGAACCGCAGGGCGTCGATCTTCTCGAAGATCGCCTTGACCTCGCTCGGCGCGACCGCCTCGCCAGCGATGAGTCGCCCCCGCAGCTCGGCGACCTTTGCCCTCAGGGCTCGCTGGCGCCCCTGGAGGTCACCGTCGAACACCTTCTCGCTGCGCTTGGATTCGTAGGCGACCTTTCCCCGCTGCATCGTGATGGACTCGACGCGGCCGATGGCATCCGCCAGCATCGCCTCCATCGCGTCCGTGCCGGCGAGCCGCTGCGCCTTGAGTGCGCCTTCCAGCTCGGTTCGTGCCAGGTCGGGAAGGTCGGAGAATGCCGCCGCCCGTACCAGCCCGACGACCGCGCTGCGCGCGACGTCCCCGGCGCCGTCTTTGTCCGTTGCCTTGATGCCGCGCGCCTGGAGCTGAACGACCACCTGTCCGAGTGGCGAGCCGATCTCGAGGAGCACGCGTTGCTGTGCTCGCGCGACTCCGCTGAGCTGTGCGCGAAGCTCGGGCGGTGCTGACGCCGCTTGGGATCTGCGTGCCACGGTGCGTTCGTGGACCGGGGCGAGTTCACCAGCCGCGCCGAAGGACACCACCATGCGTGCGATCGCCTCGAGCTGCACCAGCACGGCGGCAAACGTCTGGACTGGATCTGTCGTCTCGCGGGGCGCGGTGACATCGGTGGCGTCGGCTTCGGTTGCCGATGGCTGAGATGCGCCACTGCGGGTCCCGTGCGCGCGCGACGCCTCCTCACCGGCCTTGCTGTTCACGAGCTGCGCTGGTCGATCGTGCGCAGGGTCCTGGGTCTGCTCGGCGCGCGTGCGGGTCAGGTCTGGCGACTCGTTGGCAGCCGCATCCATCGCATCGAACGCGTTGCCGCCGTCGTGCTTCGCACGGTGAGCGCGCGCCGCGGGGAACTGAGCGGCGTCCTTGATCGTCAGGCCGAAGAACGGCGGAGATGCTACCAATCGGTGCGCGGCGCTGTAGTCCTTGAAGAGGTGATACGCGACCTCTTCAGCGGTCGCGTCGGCGGGCGACACCTTGATCCAGTTCCACATGCCCGGTTCGTCGACCCATGTCATGGACTTGAGGCGGCGCGGACCGCGCGTGCCTCGTTCGGCTGAAGCGCCATGAGCATCGTGGCGAGGCTCGACGGTGACCATGCCCTCGGTGCTCATCACGCGTATGACGAGCCGATCCATCGGATGTCCCGGCAGGATGTCGCTCGACTTCACGGCGCGCTGATGAGCGCCTGCCGCATCTGCTGCGAACCGGTCGTAGGCTTGGACGTAGCGCTCGCCCACGCGCGGCAGTGAGGCGCGAACCTGTTCGTCGAAGCGTGAGGCAATGGCGACCGCAACATCTGGGACCCAGCGCATCGGTCCCTTGATGCCATCCTTCAGTCCCTCCTTCGGTGCGGCGGGCATCACCTTGTCGGCCAGCGACTTGCCGTCGGTGGTGCGCAGACGGTTGTCGTCTACCAGCTGCCAGAGCTCGTCGCCGAGGAGATCGGGCAGGCCGTGATAGTCGTCGGAGAAGACGTCGGGGATGCGCGCCACGACCTCGTAGCCGAAGTCGCTCGCCTTCTCGCCCCACCCAAGGCGTCGATGCGGCGGCGAGTATCCCTTGTCCGCCATCGCGGCTGACAACGCCGGCCCGATCTTCGTCAGCAGGTAGCCGCGAAGGTACTCGCGGGCGGTGACCAACGCGCCACTTCGCTCGGCCTCGAAGCGGAAGCGGTCCGCAGAGACGTCGGACGGGGAGTCCTCCCGACCCTCACCGGTGCCACCGATGTTCTTCCGTTGGACGTGCGCCGAGGCTACGTGCGAACCGGCGCCGACGAACTGATCCAGCAAGACCTCTGCCGACTCACCCGCGACGACCTTGTCCGCAACGGCGTCCGCATGCCGCTCATAGGCATCGCCCACTTCGCCGACGCCGCCCTTGAGCTGGACGCCGCCCTTCTGCTGGACAACGTGCGCCGCCTCGTGCGCCGCCGTGTGAAGGTCGGGTGCGCTCGCGAATGCAACGTCATCGCCTGCGGCGTAGGCGCTGGCGCCCATCGCCGTGCTCGCCTCGGCGGCCGCTCCGCCAACGTGGGCTTGGACATGGGAGATGTCGTGATGGCCGAAGGACTTCTGGATCTGATCGAGGTGTGGCAAAGGCGACGCCGGCGCTTCGAGGCCACGGGCCGCGGCGGCGTGAACGTCATCGGCGTTGGCACCATCCCTGGAGCGCTGGACCGGCGTGCCGATCAAGTGCATCGCGAACGGGTCCTCGTGCGGAACCGGCGCAACCTGACGCTCGGCGGGCTGCGAGAGATAGTCGATGCCGTCCAGCGGCGCGGCCGACACCGATCCGGAGGCGGCACGACGCTGCACCGGTTGGAGGCGCGACGTGCGCGAGACCTTGCCGGGGGCAGGGCGCTGCGGGACCTCCTCTTCGGCCGCCGGAGGCAGTCCGTCGAGCCAGCTCTTGAAGTCCCAGGGCACTACGCCACCTCGATGGTCGAGGTGCCCGTGCCCGAGATCAGGTCGCCGCCGTGGGAGAGTGCGGCGTGGCCGATGGCCGGTGAGGGGTTCCTGATCATGCTTGGGTTATCGAGACCCGAGGCTGGCGGTTGCGGGTTCCGAGCGAGAATCGTGCAACTGCTCGGGACTGTGGGAAGATCTGTTGGCGTCGGGTCTCGGGTCACCGTTCTTGCTGCATCCTACGGCCGGTGGCGCTCGCTCCTCCCCCAACCGCACCCCTGCGCGCTTGGAACACGGTTCAGGGTGCGGCTGCGGTGCGTCATGGAGATTGTGGCGACCACCTCACCGCGCTCACCCGGTGCTGTACGAATTCGGGTTCGTCGTCAAGCGCACGTTGTCCGACGACGTAGAGAGTCTCATCGCCGTCGAACTTCATCTTGGCGTCCCGAAGCGCGTCGACGGTGAGCGACTCCTCCTGCTCGGTTCCATCGGTCGAGTCGACCAGGTGGATTCGAGATGCCTCCGCCATCGCGAGGGTGTTGTCCGATAGTGACTCGATGGCTGAGAACGAGTCCCACAAAAACGGCTCTTCGCGGTACCAGATCTCGGTCCCGTCCGGGCGGAGTGCCTTCAGGCCGAAGGTACCGCCGATGAACACATCGCCGTCGGTCGAAATGGAAATGTCTTCGGCTACCGTTACCACCTGGGACAGAGCATCCGAGGAAACCTGCGACCACAACACCCGACCATCCAGCGGCGAAAGAGCCGCCACCCACAAGTTCTCGCCCCTTCCCCAGCCGCATGCCTCGCTTGATAGCGCGCCTTCCGCTCCTGCGACGACGACCAGCTCGGGCGCGGACTCGATGACATGGGCGCTCAAGCACCGACCAGGACGCTCAATCGTCTGAGTCCAGTCCACCGTGTCGGCCGCGGAGACGCGTACGATTTGCGGCGCTCCGCTGCCGCCGTTCATCTGTACGGCGATGGCCGCGTTCTCGTATGTTGTCACGAGATTTGGTGACGCGAGGCCAGCGAGCAATGGAGAGATCTCGTTTCCGCTGGGCTCGATCCGCTGGATTCCGAGGGACGCATAGTGAACGCGTCCACTGTCGGAGACCGTCATGCTCCCACCTGTGATCTCCTTGTTCCAAGTCACGGAGCGGGATTGAACTCGACCAATGACGCTGTTGCCGAAGTCGCCTACGTGGACGCTGAAGAACAAACTGTCCTGATAGAGTCCCACTCGGGATGGGTAGCCGCGGTTGCGCGAAGCGTCTTCAACATCCAAAGACCAGAGTAGGGAGAGTTGCGGGGCGGCAGGTGACTCCGAACAGGCCAACAGAGCAATTGCCAGTCCTGGAAACAGAATTGTCGATACGGGTAGCTTCACGCGTCTGTCCTCACTTGCGGCGAGAGTCCGGCGGCCACGCCTGGGGTCGCGCTGGTGGCGCTCCGATCGTGCTGCAGCGACCTGCGCTCGCGACGGGCTGTTCATGACGTCGTTTATCGAGACCCGAGGCTGGCGGTTGCCGGTTCCGAGCAGAAATCTTGTAACTGCCGGGGACTTAGGGAGGATCTGTCGGAGTCCAGGGTCTCGGTCATCGTTCTCGACGCATCCTACGCGCGTCACTGCGCCGGGTTGAGGCAAGTGGCCCACGCCACACCAGTGACTTCGTTTTGTTGGGAGTTATCCCAGGTACACGAGTACACGGTAGGTCCTGGCAGCGTATTGCCGCTCTGGATTAGACGGGGCTGCAGGCTGGCGTTACCCTCGGTGAAGCAACCGCCACCAAGCAAGGTTGCGCCAGCCGCGCATGTAGCGCCGACGGTGATCCCGATGGTCGAAACCGTCGTCCGGTTCTCTACCCGCACGATTCGACCCGCGAGCGGGGGTTCGGCTGGGTCGCAATCGCACACCGCAGCGTCGGCATCCCCCGGCGAGTCATCACTGCATGCGATGACGAATGTGGTGGCGCCGACGGCCCCTACGAGCACGAGAGCGAGGTTCTTCAACATATGGTCTCCACAGGAAGGATTACTAGGGGTTAGAACGCAACGCCGAAGGCGAAGTCTGGGACGGTGGGGCACGGGAAGATGGAGCCCGTTTCGCAACTAGCCCATGAGACCGTCCCCGATGTGGAGCCAAGATTGCCGTCTCGAACGGGCACGCTGGGTATACCTTCCGGTGTTGCGCTGGTCGCCGCGACAGCGCGAGTCCGCACGTGTGGTCGAACTGTTTGCGCCGGCACGCTTGCCGCAGCCTGCACCGTGGCGCGCAATCGTCGCCGCGCGTGCATGTTGGTGCAGAATCCGGTGGTGGGACTGGTGGCGCGGCAATCTGCCCACCGCTCCTTGAAGACCACCGTCATCGTAGGCTGGAAACTGTTACCGCCCATCCGATACACGTGGAACTCCGCGTTGGCGCCGTCGGACTCGAGAACGGTCTGCGTCCCCGGGTCATCGGCCGGTGAGAACAGGTCGAGGTTCGGCAGCGAAACCATCACGCGCATGTGCGTGGCGATCGTCGAGGCGGACGCGCGACCAGGGATCGTGAACTCGTAGAACGTGTACCCGTCCAGGGTCGGGCTCAATGACTGCGGCGAGAGACGCTGCGGTGTTGCGGTCGTCGAATCCCAGGCAACGACACGCAACGAGTTCGTCGTGATCGCTCCGCTCGCCGCCGCTGGTTTCACGTCGGTCGGCTCCGGCGACGCGCCATTGAAGCACGTGCAGGTGGTGCCGCCGCCGCATGTGAACGGGGCCGATCCACCGCTCATGCGGAAGCTGGTCGTCCCCGCCGGCCAGCCGCAGATGGCCGGTGACGGGTTGTTGACGATCCCGAGTGTGTCGGTGATGAACGGGTTCACCTCCCACACCTGCGAGGTGTACGAACCGCCGTTGAACGCGGGCACGTAGAACCCGACGTTGATGGCCTCCTCGTGCGGGTTCCAGACGTCGTACTCATAGAGGCCTCGGGGGGCATCGTTGAAGAAGCCGCTGGAGATTGCGCTGGCCAGGCCCACCTGCGACCCGGTCGGCGTCAGCGAGTGCTTGAAGAGCGAGAAGGTCCCGAGGTCGGCGTCATTCGGATTCGAGAGGCCCACGTAGCGAACCAGCACTGGCGGCGCCAGCGGTCGGTGGAACCAGGACTTGGCCAGGGTCTGGAACAGCAGCGGGTCGCTGGCGTTGCCCAGGCGATCGACCGCACGCAGTTCGATCGTGAAGGCCGCGGTGTGGGTCTTCGTCTCGGGCCACTGCGCCGACGTGACGAACGCCTCCGCACTCAGGATCCCGTTCGACAGCGATGGGGTCGCCGTGTCCACCCATGTGGCCGGCGGGGTCTGACCGACCCGGTAGACGCGGAGCTGGATCGTGGACGCCGCCTGCGCCAGGCCGACGCCGGTGCCGTCGGTCGCCTGCGGCAGCCACTTGAGCGGGTTGTCGCCCGACGACGCGGTGAGGCGCGTCGTGAACTTTCCTATTTCTGTGGACGCGGTCGCCGTGTCGAGTCGCACCGGATTTCCCGTGATGTCGCACGTCCCGTGGTTGACGGCCGGGGAACCGATGAGCCCCGGCGTGGGAACGCTGCCCGGGCTCACATTGACCAGAACGTCGCAGTTGCGCTCGTCGAGCACCGAGCTCTGCAACAGCGAGATCGTTGGTGCCATTCGGTCGACCGTGAAACCACCACTACCCGGCGTCATGGAGACGTTGCCGGCCAGGTCCGTCGCCGTGGCCACGATGCTGTACGCGCCTTGGTTGAGCGCGGGGATGGCGAAGGACCAGTTGCCAGAAGCGTCAGGCGTGGGCGTCGCGGTGAAGGGCCCCGGGGTCACGGTGACGTTGACCGTGGTCGGTGAGCCCCCCGTCGTCACCGTGCCTCGGATCGTCGCGCCTGGTTCGCTGACGAAGTTGTCGATCATCGCACCAACCTGGTTGCGCACTGCAAGCACTGTGACGACAGGCGGCTGGTTGTCGATCATCACCCCGACCGTAACGGGGGGCATCGCCGCACGGGTTGAAGCGTCGGTGACGTTGTACGTCACGGATAGCGTTCCGCTGGCCACGGATGGGCCGGCAATCAACGTTGTGACGATCTGGTTGCGGATGCGGATCGCTCCACCACCGACCAGCGGGTTCGACTCTCCGGGCGGCGCCGTGCCCGGCGAGCTCGTAACGGTCGCGGTGATGTTGTTCGACAGCGATCCGATTCCCTGGAGCGAATCGGTCGCCTCGACGGTGACGTCATACGTGCCGCGGATCCACATCCCGTTCGGGTTGGGCGGCACGACGGCCAGCATCGGGTTCGCCAGGTCCACGTAGAACACAAGTGGCTGCGCCATCATGGTGACGTTGCCTGCCAGATCGGTGGCCGTCACGAGGAGTTGGTGCCTTCCCTCGGTGTTCACGGTCGTCGGTGACGGGATCGTGATGGTGTCGAGGGTCGCCGTGGTATTGGCTCGGTTTGTGTCCGTCTGGTCGAAGGTCACCGTGCGCGCCGAGGGGTACCAGGCACCGGCGGTCACGCCGGAGATCACGATCTGTGGATCCGTGTTGTCAACGGTCCACTGTTGCATCAACTCGGTCGCCGCGTTTCCAGCACGGTCCGAGACGTTGAACAGCACCGTGAGTCGCCCGTCGAGGATGTTGTTCGTGTCGAACGTCGCGACGACCTGCCGAGCGCCACCGCCTTGGACGGGGTAGCTCAGGCTTGGCACGACGGTGGTGCCGTTGCGGTCGGTCGCGGTCACGCCGATGTCCGTCCCTAGTGAACTGGACCCCATCATGTTGTCGGTGGCGTTGACGGTGATCGAGAGCGTGTCCTTCACGACCGACCCCGACGGTGTGATCGGACCGAAGGTGAGCATAGGCGCGACGATGTCGACGAAGAAGGTCAACGTGCCGGTCACCATCGCGCCGGCCTGATCCTGCACCATGACGACGAGCGTGTGCGCGCCCGGAGCGGAGATCTGGGAGTTGTTGTTGAAAGGCAGGCCATCGATCAGTGCGGTCACCGAAGCGACGTTCATCTCGTTGACGGTGTACGAGACGACCGGTCCGGGTGACCTGTGCCAGCTCCCGTCCATGATGTTGAAGGTGACCGTCGGCGCGATGTTGTCGATGGTGTAGGAGCGCGTTGCGGTGCCAACATTGCCGGCGTCATCTACGGACTCGAGCGTCACGACCAGCGGGCCGTTGGACATCGTCGTCGTGTCGAACATGTGGTGGGCGTCGGGGTCGGTCTCGTCGCCATCGGTGTCCGCCGTTCCGGCAGGCGTGGTGAAGCGGAGAGTCGGTCGCATGTCGAGCATGTCGGGGTCCGCGGACACCGCGTCGACGGTCACCGTCCCGCGCACGAAGCCGGCAGTGGTGGTGGTGCCCAGGAACGTGATGACCGGCGGCGTCTGGTCGAACGGCGTGCCGGCGTCGGGGTTGAGCTTGCCGGTAGCCGAGCACGAACCCGGCGACGTGTTGCCGCCGCCCGATGAGAGCGTGTCGAGCTGCGAAAGCACATCGACCGCACCGGCGTAGGGGGTCTGGTTGCGGGCGCCGTCGGAGAGGTAGGAGACGATCTTCTCGGCGAGCTCCCGGCGCGTCGAGCGCACGGTCACCGCGCGCGTGCCGCCGAAGAAGAGTGGAGTCGTGATCTGACGACCGTCCCAGCAGCCGTCGGCCAGGTCGGTCTCGAGCACGCGCACGACGCGCATCGCGTTCATGGCCGAGCCGAACGTGCCGCCGTCGCCGCCGCCGAGGGTCGACGCTGCGCGGGCCGTCTCGCTCAGGCCCACCAGGATGAGGCCGTAGCGGGCCGGCGCATTGAAGGTCGTCATCTCAGCCGGCGCGAGCGGAGTCAGGCTGTAGATGTTCGCCACGCCGAAGTGGGACTCCATCGCCGACCGCGCGGTGGTCCAGCGGGCCGGGACGGTCGTGCCGCCCTGGCTCGACTGCTGGAGGTACTCGAAGTAGGTCACGGCGAACGAGGTGAGCGGCGTGACCATCAGGCTGGAGATGGCGCCACCGTCGGCGTACGTCGGGATCACGGTGCGCAGGCGGTCGTTGACATCGAGCGTGACGGTCGCGTTCGCGGCTTCCTCCGGATAGGTGCCGCCGAAGCCGGCCTCGACGAGCAGCGGGCCGGTGTAGCCGTCGGCGATCATGACATTCGTGAACGAGCCGTCGCTGGCCGTCGTGCCCGTGCCGACCTGGGTGCCGCGGACGCCATTCATGAACTGGTAGATTCGAACCGTCGCGGCGCCGACGCGGCCCTTGTAGATAACGCCACTGGCGGTGCCACCCGAGATGTTGTTCAGGTTGATCATCCGCGGCGCCGCGGTCGAGTTCTCCTCCGTGTCGGTGGCGGTCGCGGTGAGTATCAGCGCGCCCTCGGCGAGGCCGAGGGTGGAGAAGGTGGCAGCGAAGCGCTCGGGCGCCGGGTCGGTGTCGACGAGCTGCATCGGCGTCGGCGTCTCGGCGGTGACGGTCAGGCTCATCACGCCGACCGGGTCGGCGGCAGTGACCTCCACGGCAATGGAGCCAGCCACGGTGGTGTCGGCGGCAGGCGCGACCCAGGTGATCGTCGGGCCGATCGAGTCGAAGGGCTCGGTGGCATCGGTTCCGAAGAGCTCCGAGTCAACGTTCGCGCGAACGCCCTCGAGCCACGGCGCGACGTCGTCACGTGTGAGCGTGGTGCCGTTCTGCGGCGTCAGGAGGAAGGACAAGATCGCCGACCCCAGTCGGCTTCTGAGCGAGTTGCTGTGGATGTGGCAGGTCGCGTAGCAGCCCGGCCCCTCCATCGAGCAGCCGGTCGGCGGCGGACAACTCGCGCCGACGAAGAGCACCTCGGACGCGTTGCCATCGAAGAGCGCCTCGACCGAGCCGGCATCGCGAGCGAGCACCTTGGTGAGCTCGACGGTGTTGACGCTCTGGACCGTGGCGCCCTGGTCGGCGGCGGCGAGCGCGGCAAGCTTGGACAGGCCGGCCAGCGCCAAGGCGTACTTCACCTGCTCGGTCGGCGAGCCGGCAGCGGCCGACACCGGCGCGACCGCCGTCTTCGTGGGGTCGAACGTGAGGTGCGCGGTGAGGCGCTCGACCGCCTTGCCAACGGCGGCGCCGTACGTGGACTCCTTCGCACCCGAGGCCAGGCGTGCGCGGCCAAGCGCCACAATGAGGTGGGTGTACGGCGAGACGACGACGCCAGAGCGCTGCTCGCCGATCTGCAGGTCGAGCACCACGCCTCGCAGCGTGGTGTTGGCGTCGAGTGCGACCTCGCCGCCGGAAGCCTCGGTGTAGCTGCCGCCGATGATGTCGATCTCGACGTGCTCGTAGCCGTCATGCTCGAGGGACCAGCTGCCGTCGTCAGCGGTGGTCGTTCGACCGAGATCGAGCGTGCGCTGGCCATCGACGAGCTGGTGGACGACGACCGTGGCGCCGCGGAGCGGGCCGCTCCAGTAGGCGGTACCGGAGAGAGAGGCCCCCCCCGTGCCGCCACCGTCGTCGCCGCCGCAGGTGAGGGATGCCACCACCGCGGCGACCGCGAGTCCGCGCCACCAGGAACCAGCACGAACGCCAAGGACTGCCATGGGTGAAACTCCGGAAAGCGAACTGGTCGATGTAGATCGTGGCTGCTCTGACGGGACCGGTTGCTTCATGCCCTCGTTGTCGGCGTCGCCTTGCCACGGTTGCGCACATTCTTGTAGGTGCGTGGAATCCAACGGCTGCGAGATGCGACGATCGCCTCGGTCCGTGCCCTGGCGCGCATCAAGCCGCCACCACCGCGATGCCCGCAGCGCTTCGCAGCGCCGGGGAACCAGGTCGGACTTTGATGTGCTGCCATGGGTGACTCCGGAAGGTCAGGGTGAAGATCGACACGAGGGCAAAACAACAGGTCGCCCCAGGGAGGGGCGTGCGTGCTGTTTCAAAGATGCCCCCCGCCGACCTTAGACCGTCCACCGTCGCCCAAGCGCAGATTTCTACGCGACGGCGCGAGGCCAGTCAAGCATCCGCACCCCAGCGGGCATGGATCTGCCTCGGGGGGTGCGGTAACCCCTGAGGGGTGATCGCGTCGTGGAACCAGCCGCGGCGACGATGGATTTCGTTCGAGGATTGCGCTTGAGAACGGGGACCGTTTGTAGCGAAGCGCACGCATCATTCTTTCGTCTCGGACGGTCGGTGTCCGCCCGGCGAGTTCACGGTCGCCGCATGCGCTTCGTCGATCGGCGGGAAGCGGTGGCGAACGCGGTCGCTCGCGATTCTGGAAGCGCGCGCGGCTCTGTTGGCCGTGGTTCCCGCCGAGGCCGTCGAGTTTCCGCTGATGAAGTGCTAGCAAGCGGCCGCGCAGGAACGGGTCGAGCGACTGCTCGCCTGTCATGACCGGATCGAGATCAAGACAGCCGACCTTCCGCGCACGCACTTCATCGGGCCAGGCGGATGCGCGCGAAGCGGAACTTCCCGCGGGTCCGGCGCTTCCGGTATGCTGGGTGTCCAGCGATGAGCGGACCGATCGGGCCAGGCGACGCGACGCACGTGGGCGGCGTCGGCGGCGGCGGCGTACGGCTCGGCAAGTACGTGCTCGATGCGCCGCTGGGCGCGGGCGGCATGGCCGAGGTGTTCCGCGGGCACACGCTCGGCGCAGAGGGCTTCCAGCGTCCGGTCGCGATCAAGCGCATCCTCCCCGACGCCTCCAAGAACCCAGCGTTCAGCGAGATGTTCATCGCGGAGGCGAAGCTGTCGTCGCGGATGCAGCACCCGAACATCGTGAGCGTGCTCGACTTCGATCGGGACCACGAGGGGCGGCTGTACCTGGTGATGGAGCTGGTCGATGGCCGCGATCTCGACGGCGTCATCGAGTCGGGCCGACTGCCGTACTCGGTGGTCGTCTACAGCATCACCGAGATGTTGCGCGGGCTGGGCTACGCGCACGATCTACCCGCCGGCGCCGACGGCGTGCGCGGCTTGGTTCACCGGGACATCTCACCGCACAACGTGTTGGTGTCGTGGAACGGAGCTGTGAAAATCAGCGATTTCGGGATTGCCAAAGCGAGGGCGGCAACGGCGGCAAGCGCGTCGATCACGATCAAGGGCAAGCCGGCGTACATGAGCCCAGAGCAGATCAACGGCTCGCCGCTCGACGGCCGCAGCGACCTGTTCGCGGTGGGTGTGATGCTGTGGCAGATGATGACGGGGCAGTACCTGTTCGCAGCCGGGACCACGACCGAGACGCTGGCGCGCGTTTTGTTCGCACCGGTGCCGAGCCCGCGCACGGTGGTGGCCGACATCCCGCTCGACTTGGAAGCGGTGACGATGCGGCTGCTCGCGCGCGACCCGGCGCAGCGGTACCCGACTGCCGAGGATGCCATCGACGACCTGCTTCGCTGCCAGCACGCGCCGCGCGATGGCCGACGCGAGCTCGAGCAGCTGCTCATCGCGCGGTTCCCGCAGAAGGCGCCGGTGCGCACGGGGCAACGAAGCCGGCCGGTGATGCCGGAGGTGCCTGGCGCCCTGCCGCAGGGAACTCCGGCGCAGGCGCCGTTCGGGACCGTGCCGCTCGGGCCACCTTCGATGGGCGCCGAGACCCGGACGGCGCCGGCGACGCCGGGTGCGATGGCGGCCGACCCGACCGCGTCGCGCCGGACCGGGCTCGTGGTGGCAGGGGCCATCGCGGCCGTGGCCATCGGGGTCGTCGCGCTGGTGATCGCGACGTCCGGCGGGGGCAGTAGCGGGTCGGGCACGAATGACGGCAGCGCCGGCACCGCCGCGGCGGCGGCCGTCGACGCCGACGTGACGTCTGCGCCCATCGACGCGGCAGCGGTGGATGCCGAGCCACCCATCGACGCCGCTGCGCCCATCGTCGACGCGGCGGTGCCGGCCGATGCCAAGAAGCGCGGCTCGCGGGGTGGCGACGGCAAGGGTTCTGGGTCCGGATCGGGGACGGGGACGATTCACGAGATCACGTTGCCTGGCCAGTAGGACGAAACCGGAGGCGGGGTGCGGTCGATAGCTCCACGCAAAGCTGGCGCGCAGAGCGCCTCCTTAATAAGGATGAACGAGATGACACCCCGCCCGCGGCTGCTCGCCCTGCCCATCGTTGCCCTCGCCCTCTTCGCCGCCGCCGGCCCAGCCGCGGCCCAGGACTCCGGCCAGTCGCGGGTCATTCTGGTCGACGAGGGCGGCTCGTACGACATCACGGTCCATCCCGACTTCGTGACGGTGGTCTACTTGCCGGACAAGATCGTCAAGGCGCTGGCGTCGGACACGACCGGGTACGAGGTGAAGCCGATCGGCGACAAGAGCCTGGCGATCCGCCCGCTCAAGGCGGACGCCAAGCCGGCCAACCTGGCGCTGGCGACCGAGACGATCAAGGTGTCTGTCGTCCTGCGCATCGCCAAGAGCCGCGACGACGCGCTCACCCAGGTCACGTTCAAGCGCGCCGACGTCGAGGCCGAGGTACAGCGGCGGATCGAGGACGGCGTGAAGAAGCGCACGGCGGAGCTCGAGGCCAAGATCGCCGAAATGCAGAAGACGATGGACGCGGAGCTGCCCAAGGTCGCCGACGGGCTCATCGCAGCGCGGCTGCTGCAGCGGCGCGAGGTGCGGAAGCTCAACGCCATCGAGCGCAACGACGACAACGTGGTGGTCGAGGCGACCGAGGTGTTCTTCCTGGGCGAGGACGCGTACGTGGTGTTCAAGATCGAGAACCGCAACAAGGCTCCGTACCGGCTGGCGACGGTGCAGGTGATGGACGAGGCGAGCGACCGCGCCGGCGTCGTGCGCTTCGTCAGCGACGCGGCCGAGGCGGCAGGCAAGGGCGTGATCGGTGTCGTGCGCCCGGGCGGAAAGGGCTCGGGCGTGGTGGTGGTGCGGCGGTCAGGTGACCTGCTCGGAAAGAAGCTCGCGGTGGTGGTGGCCGAGCCGGGGGGGCGCGGCAAGGTCGCGGTGGATCGGGTCGTGCTTCGATGAGGTGCCGGATCACCGTTGCAACGGTGCTCGTGCTCGGCGCGGGCGCGGCGCAGGCCGACCGGCGCGAGGCCTCGCTGCATGCGCAGGTGGTCGGCGGCCTGGCGACGAGCGGCGACGCGTCAGCGACCGCCAGCGCGTCGGCGCCGCTGGGTGGCCTCGCGGTGCGCGCCAGCTACGCAACGAGCAACCTCTACCAATACGACGTGGCGCTCTCGCTCCTGGCGGCGGGCGCGGCGGCGTTTCCGTCGACGACGTTCATGCCACCCGGGCGCCCCGCGGTGACCGGGCCGTACACCGTCGCGACGCAGCTCACCCGGTTCGATGGCGGTGTAACACTGCGGCCCGGGGTGGTCTGGATCCCGACGCTGCGATTCGCCGCGGGCGTTCAGGCGCGGCGCGCCAGCAGCCCCGTCGTGATGAGCGGCGGGAGCCAGGTGACCGGGGAGGAGAACACCGGGCGCGGCGGCGAGCTTGGCCTGGATGTCGTCGGGGTCGCGACAGTCGGGCTCGACCACCGGCTGAACCGGCGGCTCATCGTCGGGGTCGCTGGCGGCGCGAGCTACGCGGTGCCGCTCGGGGGCGAGGCGTTCCGGACGTTCGAGGTCACGGCGCACGCATCGTATTACTGGTACCCGAGGTAGCGCGTGGCGGTCGCTGCCGCCTTACCGTTGCCGCGCCGGCAGTGGACGCAGTCGGAACTCGTCCAGGAGCTCCGCCGACTCGACGCGCGCGGCGTGCGCATCACGAGCCAGGCGCTGCTCAGGGCCGGTGAGGCGAAGGTGCTGGGCGCGATCGCCCGGGTGATCGGATCGATCGAGCGCGCTCGCGAGCTGGCGCAGATCGAGCTCGTCGTGCGCCGACCGATGACGACCCAGCGCTGGAGCGCGGTGCGGGTGGTCCAGGCGATCCGGATGCGTCACATCACGGGCGAGTCCCTGGCCTCGTCGCGCGTGCCGCCGACGTTGCGCGATGCCGCCATCATGTGGTGCGGGAGCTGGCGCGACGCTGTCACGATGGCCGGCCTGGACTACGCCGCGACGCGCATAAAACCGATGGCGCGGTCGAAGCGACAGGTGGGCCGCGAGCTGCGTGCGCTCTCGCGCGCGGAGCCGACGATGACGCGCAGCGCGCTGCGCCACCACGAGGTCGGCGTCGCGGCCATCCGCCGGTATGGGACGCTCGACCAGGCGCTCGCGGCGGCGCACGTCGACGGCTGGCCCCGGCGCCGGCGGCGTGCGGCCACAGCACCACGCGCCGCGCGTCTGCGACCGCCGGAGCAGCGCCAGATCTTGTCGTGCGCGGCGACGGAGGCCGCGCTCCGGCGCCGCAAGGAAGAGAAGGGCTCGTTCGTGGTCGCCGACCTCCGGCGCGACGCCCCGGACCTGCTCAACGGGATCAGACGGCATTTCGGCGGCATCAACGAGGCGCGGGTGGTGGTCGGTCTGCCGCCCGTGTACGTGCGCTGGACGCGCGAGCGCGTCGCCGCCGAGTTGCGCGCACGGCACCGGGAGGGGAAGTCGCTTGCGCCCGAAGTTCTCCTGCGCGAGGCACCGGCGCTCTACCGCGCCACGCAGCGGAGGATGGGCACCGTGAGTCGGGCGGTGACGGCGTTGGTGCCTGAGGCCGAGGACGTGCCGATCGCCGACGCCCGGCGCGTGCTGGCGATGATTCGCGTGCGCAAGCGGGCCGGGAGGAGCCTGCAGAAGGAGGAGGTGCCATCGCGGCTACGGGGCGCAGCGCGCCGCTTCTTCGGGACGTGGCAGGCGGCGCTCGAGGGCGCGGGGCTGGTCGTCGAGGACGAGCTTTCGCACCGGACGTGGACCGACCACGAGCTCTTGGCGGCGCTCCGTGCTCTGGCCCATGAACAGCCCGCGATGACGGTGAGCGAGCTGCACCGATCGCGGGTCGGCTCGACGGCGGCGAACCGCTTCGGCACCCTGGCCAGGGCGCTCGGTCGGGCCGGACTCAGGCGGTGGCCGCGGCGCCTGCACCGGTCTCTGCCCAGCCGCGACGATGTCGTGCGGTTGCTTCGACAGCGGCAGGCGCGCGGTGACGCTCTCAGCATGCCGGCGACGAAGCGCGACGAGCCGCGGGTGCTCAAGGCGGCGCTCAAGCACTTCGGGACCTGGCGGAAGGCGCTGGCGGCGGCGGAGCTGGGGGCGGTGGGCACCGCACCCTGAACCGCAGATCGATGGGGCCAGGGGTGCGGTTGGGGGGTGAGCGCCAGGCAGTGACCGTAAGCTGAGCCGAACGATGGCGAAGCAATCGACCCGCAATAGCCCGCGCACGACGAAAACCCCGATGGGCAGGGGCCCGAAGGGCACCAACGCGCTCACCGGCTCGTCGAAGTTCCGCGCGGCGGCGCCGAGCCGCATCACGCACCTGCGCATCCGCGGGACGGGGCAGCAAGTGGAGCTTCCCTCCATCGCGACGTACACGGTAGGCCGCGAGCCGAGGAAGGAAGATCCGACCGAGCCGCGCGCCGACGTGCGCCTGCCCAGCCCGCGGAAGGGCATGTCGCTCGTGCACGCGACCTTCGAGTGGCGGACGGACCGGCTGTGGTGCAAGGACGCCGGCTCGACCAACGGCACGCACGCCAACCACGAGACCCAGCACGACTGGTTCTGCGTGACCAGCGGCATGCGCCTCGACCTGGGCGAGACCAGCGTCCTCGCCATGGACTGGCGGTTGACCGAGCTGGTGGAGCCGCTGGCGTGGTGCCTGGGGCTCGACGCACACAAGGAGATCGACCGCGCGCTCGGGCTGGCACAGAAGGACGGGCCGCTGCTCCTCGTCGGACCGCGCGACAGCGACCAGGAGTGGCTGGCGCGGAAGATCCACGATGTGTCGGCTCGGCGTGAGCAGCCATTCACGACGTTCACCGCGAAGCTCGGGCGGGGCGCGGAGGCCGAGCTCGACAAGGCCGGGTTCGGGACGGTGTTCGTCGACCTCGCCCACGTCGGCAAGGTGACGGCCGGCTTTGCGACGCGGTTGTTCGAGGGCGAGGGGCCGCAGCTCGCGCGGCGGCCGATCGTCGCCGCCGTCGACCACCTCACCGGCCAGCGCGCCTTCCAGCAGCTCGTCCAGGGGCATACGCTGGCGCTGCCGACGCTGGCCGATCGAAAAGGCGAGGTGTTGCGCCTGTTCGATCGGCTCATGAAGGAGCACGGGTCGCCGCTGCGCGTGCGCGACCTCGGCGAGCCGTGGCTGTCGCGGCTCGCCGAGCACGAGTGGGCGAGCCTGGGCGAGGTGCGCGAGGCAGAGAAGCGGCTCCGCGCCTGGCTCGAGACCAAGAACAAGACCCGTGCCGCGAAGCGCGTCGGCTCGAGCCGGCAGGCGTTCACCCGGTTCCTCGAGCGCATCTTCGGTGGGGATCTCGGCGCCGACGAGGACGAGGCGGAGGGCTGACGCGCGGCGACGGACCGGACCAGGCGCAAGGCACTCGCGCCGACGTCAAATGGCCACCGCACCCCGCACGCGGATTGCCCCGGCCTGGGGTGCACTCCGGAGACAACCGGGATCTCCGCGGGTAGTGTCTGGATCGTCGGCAGGGACAGATCTCCGCGGGTAGTGTCTGGATCGTCGGCAGGGACAGATCTGGCTTGGACACGCAACCGGCGCGCACGCCCGCCGACAACGCTCACGCGATGATGAACACGACCCCACTCTTGCCCCGCCTCATCGAACCCGCGCTCTGGCAGCGCGCCGGCTGGATCGCAGTCGCGTTTCTGTCGCCGAGGGACCTGTCGCCAACCCTCGGTCTCGTATTCCGTGACCGCGATACCGCCACCGCGATCTTCACCGGGTGGCATCACGTCCTCGGCAAGACTGACACGGCGGACCTCCTACGCGTGGCGATCATCGAGGGCGACCTGCCCGGCCAGCGGCCCGGATACACGGTCCATGTCGGGCTGGAGGTGGCGGTCGCGGAGCAGCGCCTACGCGATGCGGGCATCGCGCTCACCGCGGCCCTGGACGATCGCGACCAGGCGTCGCGCCGGATGGTCGGATCCGGGGGGGTGTCGCTGCGTGGGTTCGAGGAGGCGTACCATCGGCGACGCAGGTTTCTGCTCGTGCCCGCCGTGATCGACCGCATCGGTGGCGTCGAGTTCATGCCGCACCTGGTGATCGCCAAGCACCGGCTGGCGTTCCGGCGGGTGAGTGACGTGGGCTTGATCGCCGATGCCGATGCCGCCATCCACGCGACCAGCGTGGATGGCTCGAGACGTGGCTGATTTCCGCCGTCGAGTCGTGGGGTTACACGTAATCGGAAACCTCGCGCGCTTCACTCCGATAGACGGGTCATGAAGGACAACCAGGACACCGCATCCCCCGCGATGAACACCACCACCCCTGCCCCGGCGCAGGACGCCATCGTCGAGCAATGGAACCGCCGCAGCTACGTCACGGCTGCCGGCGCCGCGCCCGCGACCACGCCATACCCGGCAGCCGCCATTCTGGGCCAGGCGGAATCCGACGCGCGGCGAACCGCTGTTCGACAGATCGTCCTCGGCACGATCTTGATGGTCGTCGGCGTCGGCGTCACGGTGGCGACGTACACGGCTGCCGAGGCTGGGGGGCACTACATGCTCGCGTGGGGACCGGTGGTCTTCGGCTTCATCAGCCTCATGCGAGGCCTCACCGCGCTTGGACAGAAGTGAAGGAGGCGACCATGAAGCGACCAGATGCGGACGAAGGTGGTTCGCCGCGGTTCGAGCGCTACATCGAGCTGATCGACGCCATCTACGACGCCGCCCAGGAGGCGCTGTTGCGCGGTGACGCGCCGGTGGTGGTGACCCTGGAGATCGAAGCGTGCGCCGTCCGGCTGCGGCAGCTCCTCGGGGACCGTCGCCATGAGCTGCGCGAGATTCTGCGCGATGAGTTGCCCGAGGATGACGACCCCCAGGAGTGGGAGCGGCAGACCGAGCTCCGCGCATCCGTGCTTGCCGCGATGCTCTGCAACACCGTCGGCGAGGCTTGAGCTTGACCTCGCAGGGTGGGGAGATGTAGTTGTCGCTGACGGCCGGACCAACCTCCCATTTCCCTCGTTATCGCCACGGAGTCCTCACGCGTCTAGGCCGCAATGCCGACGACCAACCGGCGCTGCTACTCGTCTGGTACCGGGAGGCAAGCATCACATGGAGCCGAGCCCTCGGCGGTTCATATCGGACAGTGGCGTCGCGCTATCTCCGGACGGAGAGCTGATCGGCGTCGTCGAGGAAAACGATGACGATCGCCTCGAGGTGACCCTTCTCGACGCCCGCGACGGCCGAGAACGGTGGAGAACGACGCTCCATCTCCGCAACAACGTCCCTTCGGCGCAGGTTAGCGTGCCCGTCATGTTCTCCACGGACGGCGCATCGCTTCACGTTGGAGGCGCTGCCGTGCTTCGTCCCCCGCCTGCGCAGATGTGGGTGGACATCGACGTCACGACGGGGCGCGCCGGAGGTGGCACCGCGGTTGACTTGCTCGGCGGCACGAACGAACGGCAGGTATCGACCGCAGGGATCTCGAAGGGCTTGCTGTGGTCCGGCTCGGTCATTCGGTTTTCCGAGTCGCACACCAGCCCCGGCGTTAGATGGTCGTGCGACTACAGCAGCGTCGAACTGGGGCGAGACAAGCTCCGGTTCCAGCCCGAGCGCGACACGCAGCTGCGTGTGCAGGTCACCGGCAGGGAGGAGGAGCGCTGAACGACGCGCGCGATCCGAGGGACCACCGGCGGCGCCCTGACGGTGGTGCGCTTGGTCGCGGATCGGATCCGGGTGGTGACCTGGAGGAGACCGCCTTCGTAGTCAACGGTCCAAGGGCACGTGCACGAGCTCGGTGGGCACGCCGAGCTCGTCGACCCACGCCGCGGCGGCGTCGCGCTGGTCGGTCTCGATGTCGAAGCGCAGGATCGAGCGGATCGCCGGGAACTCCGGCCAGACCAGCTCGTCGAGACGCCCGCGGCTGCTCTTGAGCTGGACGGAACCGGTCGACTGTGCTCCAGGTGGAAGCACGACAGCGTCGAAGTACGACGACAGCCGCACGCCGTGGCGCGTCCGGATCGCGTCGAGGACGACCGCGGTCGGAGCCGAGCTACCCCAGCAGGTCGCCCGGTCGCCGACGTGAAGGCCGGCCAGGAACGCATCGAAGGACGGCGCGAGCGGGACCACGGTCGGCTGCCCGTCCTCGGTGCCGATCACCTCGATCCAGACCGCGGCCGGATCGCCGGTCACCCGGTAGTCGAGTGCCACCCAGGTGTGGCCGTCACCGTCCAGCATCACCGCCCAGTCCGGGACGTCCCACTCGCTGCGGAGGTAGGGCACGTGAGCGAGATCATGGCTGCGTGTGCCCGTGCCGATGCCCATCAGCGTGTGAAAGGGCACACGGCTCGCGCCGTAGCTGGTCGGTGCCGCCGTCGGGAACGCGTCGTACCGCATTGTTCCTCCGTTCTGGACGCGCAAGCGCGCCACGAGGGACTCCGGGAGGCGGACGCCGAGCAGTTCCTCGACACGACGAAGCTCGGTCTCGTCGAGAGGTGGGTGGCGATCGTCGGCGTTCCGATCGAAGTGGTGGAAAGGGTCCCGCACACGCGCGACGATACCCGAACGCCGTCGATCTCGACGAGCCCCAGGCTACCGTGATGGCGGAGCGAGCCAGAGCTCGTCGCCGACGAAGGTGATCGCCGGGCCATCGCTGCAGAATCCCGGAAACGAGGCCACCTGCTCGGTCCAATGCTGCTTCGATGCGACGGTGTCGCCGAAGTAGTCGACGACACACGTGGGGTTCAGGAGCGACCCGTGGCCGGTGCCGATCTGATTGACATCGGCGAGGTGGCGGCCGTTCTCGGCGAACACTCCGCCGCTGAAGGCCACACGCGGACCCGGCCAGTGGACCGACGGCGTTCCACGCCCACGATCGAAGGCCATCACGCCGTCGCGGAATTGGACCAGCAGCCGGTCACCCGCGACGAAGCGAGCGGTACCAAGGTCCGCTCCCGGATACGGATCCATGGGTTCCTGCCACAGCACTCGCTCGGTTGAGGAGTCGAACATCATCAGCCAGGCGCCGGCCGGTGAATCTGGCGTTGATGCACGCTCGACGATGGCGAATACCTCGGGCCCGGTCGGGTTGCCGGCAAGCTGGACCACCCGGTCGCCGGGACCCAGCTTGATCTCGCGGACACTGCCATTTTCCACGACCCGGATGGCCCCGGTGTAGACGACGATCGCCGCCCCATGGTTCACCACCGTGCTCGCCCGCCATCCCCACGGATGGTCGTCTGGAACCGTCGCCCATTCGACACCCGGCCCGGTCAGGGGAACCTCGTACACCGCCACGTTTTCGCCGTCGGGCATCAGGACAAATGTGCTCGTCCCCGCAACGCCCGAAAGCAAGCCGGTCACTGTCCTCTCGATCGGGCCGTCGCCTCGAGAGATCCGCACCGTACCGGGTCCCTCGTCGTTTTCGGCGGGCTCGAAGCTCGCGAGCAGGATTGGCCCACCGGTCAACCACCTGCTGCCAGCGTGTGCTGGCAGCGTACGGATCTTGACCCGCGAGCCCTTCTCGTCGCCCTGCTTGCAGGCAACGAGCATGGCCCCGCACAACAGGACGGCAGCGAGCACGTGTCGCTGGAGGCTCTTCACCACGGGATCATCTTGGGGCGCTTAACCTTGGGGTTTCAGCAGTAGTTGTCGGGGATCGTCCCAGGAAGTTGCGTCGCCTCCGCCTGGCGACGCCAGACTGGACACTTGTTCAGTGTCAGGGGCGGACGATAGGGTCCGCGCCATCGCGGGCCAGCTCGTTGGTCCCGCCGTGAACCCGGAAGTGCGCACCGATGATCAACAGCGAAGCGAGGGACACCGCCGCACGGGCCGAGCGGATCGTGTGGCGACGATCGTTCGATGACCAGCTGACGCCGGCGACCATGCTCGTCGTGCTGAGATTCGCCGCGGCCCGAGCCAGACCTCTTGTGCGCGGCGGCCTGCTTGACCAGGAGAACGCGGCCGAAGAGTTGTTGAACGAGGCGATCGCCGCGACCCTCGCCGGCGCGGCGACTTGGGACCCGACGCGCAAGGCACTCGAGAACCACCTCATCGACGTCATCCAGTGGCAGACCCGCAACACACGGCGACGGCACGGCCGTGTCCGCTACGCGTCGTTCGACGACTCGCGTGACGACACGTCGTCGGACGGCCGGCGACTCGAGAACGAGGCGACGCTGCAGCGAGCGCCAGAGCCGGCCGCATCGGCGGACCTGTGCGGTGCGGCGGACCGCGTTCTCGAGGAAGTGCGTGGGCTGGTGAAGGGCGACACGGATGTCGTTCGCATCATCGACACGATCGGGGCCGGCCACACCGACCACGGCGACCTGATCAGGGCGTCGGGGCTGCGAGCGGCGAAGTTCCGCAACGCGCGGCGGCGGCTGGGACGGATCATCTCGCGACTGCCCGTCGCCACACGCGCCGCCGCACAGGCAGTGCTGCAATGAGGAAAACGACCATGACCACCCGACCTGACGCCATCGACATGCTCGACGCCCTCGCCCGCGAGGCTGGCTTTGGCGCGGCAGAGTCCGACGCGAAGCCGACCGCGGAAGAGCTTCGCGCGGTCGAGGCCGCGATCGTGTTCGCGCGGCGTGAGCTCGCAAAGCAGGCGCGCGCCGATGTCCTTCCAGTCGCGACGGTGGTGCGACCAGTTCGACCGTCGATCCTCGCGATGACTCGCGATGCTCTCATCGGGCGCCTGCGTGAGCTGCAATCGATGAGCGGCGTCACGCGCCTCGCGGTGTCCCACCGCCATTTCAACGGCGCAGTTTCCGAAAATGATCTTCGGACCACGCTGGAAGACCTGGAGGCAATCCTCGATTCGATCGGGTTGCGCGGTGAGTGACCTGGGCGTTGCACGGGCGCGACGCGCGGCCCGCCAGATGCTCCGGGAGTTCGGCGTCGAGGCGGCCGAACACATCGAGGTCGAAGCGATGGCGGCACGGGCCGGAGCGGTCATCGTGACCTCACCGGCCGACCCGATTGATTCGGCCACGGCGAGGCTCGTGCGAGTCGGAGATCGCGCCACGATTCGTGTGACCGAGCGGCTCCGACATCCTGGAGCGCGCCGGTTCTCAATCGCGCACGAGCTGGGCCACCTCGTGCTCGGTCACGAGGAACCGCTCAGACGCCTGTGCGAAGGCGGGACGGCGGAGTCGCGCCTGGCCCGCGAGTCCGCTCACCAGCTCGAGACCGAGGCCAACGCGTTCGCCGCAGAGCTGCTCATGCCAGAGGCGCTCGTACGGCGGCGCTGCGAGGTGTCGCCGGTCAGCCTGGAGCCGTCGCGCGCGATCGCGCACGACTTCCGGGTGTCGCTGCTGGCAGCGGCGCGTCGTTTCGTCGAGCTGACGTCGGAGCGCTGTGCGCTGGTGTTCGTCACGCGCGGCACCGTGAGATGGGTGGCTCGAAGCACCACGTTCCGCCCATGCATCGAGCCCGGTCGCAGGGTGGAGCGCGACAGCGTTGCCTGGGACATCGAGCGCGGCGCGGTTCACGACGAAGCGCAAGAAGTACCGGCCTCGGCCTGGCTGGAGATCAGCGACGATGGCGGCGCCGAGATCGTCGAGCACGCGGTGCCGGTGACCGAGATGGGCGCGGTCGCGTCCCTGCTGTGGATCCGCGAGAAGCACGCGGCGTCGCTTCGCTGCTACGACTGACGCTGCGACGAAGGCAATCCATTTGCGCACGAGGACGCGGCTGTTGAGGGGCAGCGGCAAATGTCCAGGGCACGGGCACCGGCATGACCAGGCGAGATTCAACGAGATCGGCGACCCTGCGCGGATTCCGTCGTCGCGCTGCGCTATGCTGGGACTGAAGAGTGGAGATCATGATGGAACCAATCACTCGTCATTCTGTCACACGCGCAACGGATGAAGCGGTGAAACTCTGGGCTCTGGCGAGTGCACAGTATCCAAAACAGCATGGACTGATCTGCGATGCTGCGAGTGTGAGCATCGTCGAGACGGTGAGTTCATTCGCGCTGAACGCTCGCCGCGCACTCGAAGTTCTACCGTTCAACCTGAAGTTCAAACTCGGCCAGCCGCGCTGGACGTGGTCGCCACGAGTTGACGGCGACGTGGTCCAAGAACTCCGGGACGGGTTGAATCGGATCATCCATGCTCAGACACTCGTTGTTGGTTTTGAGGAGCTACCACCGGAGATGGCAGTCATTGATGGTGGCGCGCTTGTTGTGCCGTATGTGAAGGCAGCAACGGACAGAAAGGCCCTAGCGTTCATTGATCCCTTCGCGCTCTCCCACGCCTTCTTGTACGAGGTCTTGCCGCGGCTAGCTGATCTGGAGGATCTGGAGGGGAGTACAGCGCGCGCGGCGAATACGCCGGCCGTGCGCGTGCACTGACGTTGGTGAACGCGCCACCGAGTAACGGGAGGCGCAGCGGGTTCGCACGCGGCTGACGAGGCGGCGATCGCAATACTCGCGCCATGGCGCGACCGCCAGGGCTGATTCGCTGCCGCGAAAAGCGCGAGCGCGATGGGATCAATCGGGCGCTGGTGACAGGGAAGTAGGTACGAGCTCCGCTGGCATCACGCGGAGCCCCAGCCCAGCGAGCGCGCCAGCGCTCCTTCCCGGGCGTGCCACCCACGCTCAGCCGGGCCCTGCCCGGAACGGAGATTCCATGCCCGCGATCTGCCCTGCCCTCGTCGACACCCAGCCCACCACGCAGTCCGCCGCGCGGATCACCTGGCCATCGGCCGAGTGGCGCTCGGTGCTCAAGCGCCAGGCGACGATGGCCACCATGGAGGCCGCCGTCCGCTGTGCCCGCGTCGAGATCGACCGGCTCCAGCGGCTCAACCGCGCCATCGATCTCGACGCAGAGGATCTGGTGCAGGACGTCCTGACCGCGACCTGCGCTGGCACCCTCAAGTGGTGCCCGGAGGCGGCACCGCTGCGGACTCACCTCCGGGACAAGGTGCGACTCGCCTGCCGGCGGCTCCGGCGGCGAAGCCGGCTCCTGGCTGGAACCGTGCGGATCGTTCTTGATGAGCTGCGCGACGAGGATCCGATCTGGAACGACGTCGAGGCAGCGCTCGCGGCCGACGTGGTCGAACCGGACGACAGTTTGATCGGTGTCGCCCGGCGCTTCGAAGCGGAGCTGCGCGTGCTGGCCGCCGGTGATGAGGCCGCTCTCCGCGTCCTGGACCAGCTGGCCGCCGGGACGACCGTCAACGCCGAGGTTGCCGCGGCGACCGGCATGAGCGTGCGCACGGTGGAGGGCGTGCGGAAGCGGATCCAGCGGTTGGCTCGCCGGGTCTCTCCGGAATTGCTCGCCGAGATCGCGGCCAGCCTGTGAAGGATTCGTTTCAGGCGCGACGTCACGCCACGCGCTCACGGCAATGAGCGAATCCGCAGCCCACCGGACCGCTCGATGCGAGGCGGATCAGCAACTTCGAGCGACCCAACGAGCGACCGAACTCGCGCTCGATGGGTTGCGCGATGTGGCGCTCGAGCCACTCGATCGAGCGCTCGCGGAGGCGCTCAGCGTTGCTCGCGGTCGATGGGCTCGCAGAAATCTCTCGCGATGATCGTGCCAAGCGTCCTGGCACACCTTCTTGCAGACGATTACCTAGATGAGAGCTTCGTGATTGTCGCGCCGCTGAGGCGATGGCGAGCAGGCGAGGCGAACTGTAACCCGCGCCGTGTGGCGCCCATGCATCCGCGTGTGCGGGTGGAGGAGTGACCGGTGTCCGAACTCGCGTTCAGCTACCAGGGCCAGCGTTTCGTGCCGCCGAGCGAGGCGGTGTTCTGGCGAGTGCGGCGCATCCGCGACGCCCAGCGCGGTCAACTCGACGTCGTGCGCGACGGCGACGGGGTGCCGCTCATCGTGCCGATCGACATCAGCATCGATGACTTCCGCACCGCCGTCGACAGTCACGCTGGCCGCTACCGTCTCGATGCGCTCACCGAGGACAAGCTGGCGATGAGAGACGTGCCGCCGGCATACGTCAGCGTGCCGGTGCAACGGCTGACGCCGGCGGCGGAAGCGCTCGGGACGGACCGCGAGCGGACCACAGCGGAGGGTGCGGCGGCGCAGGCCACGGTGGTGACAGCGCCGTTCGGCACCTGGCCAGCGCTACCGATGCCCATCGGCATGTCGGGGACCGAGTACCTGCTCGCCGAGGCGCTACGCGGCCAGGTGCAGATGTTCCAGATGCTCACGTCGGCGCTGTCGGATCGCGTGGCGTCGAACGCCGACGGCGCGAGCCGGATGATCGGCGCTGCTGCCGAGCTGGTGCGCGCGGCCGATGGCGCCGCGATGCCTCGCCGACGGCCGACGCCGGAGATCCCGGTGCCGCTCATCGCCGCGGCAACGCCGATGACGTTCGGGGTGACGGCGACCGAGGTGCGGAACGCGGGTTCGGTGGACCAGGGCGACGTCGGTGAAGGTGATGAGGTCGCGGCGGCGGGCGACGGGGGTGACGAGATGAACGGCATGATCGCCCAGCTCGGCAAGGTGATGTCGGTCATCGGCCCGACGATGCCGCACATCGTCTCGCTGGTGCGTGGCTACCCGCCCAAGGCGGACGTCGCGCATCGCAACGTTGCGGCGGTGGTGCCCGAGGGCGAGGACGAGGTCGAGGCGGATGATGACGACGGCGACGACGACAACGATGAGTCCGCCGTCACGCCCACGATGGTGTCGCACATGATCCTGATCGCCCACGAGCTGGGCGAGGACGGCGCGCTGCTCCGACAGGTGCTGCAAAGGATGGCGCATGACGACAAGCGTGCGCTCATCGACCACCTGTGCTCGATGAGCCTCGAAGACGCCGTGGCCGACGCCGTCGCACAGCTCGCGCCGGTGAAGACGCGCATGGCGGCGCGCAGTGCGCGGACCTGCGGCAGCTCCGCCGAACGTGACACCTCGCCGGTCGCCGACGACGCGGACGACTCGAGCGATGCCATCAGGACGGACGCCGATGGCGCCGACGCCCTGGAGCCCGACGTCGAACTGGACCACGAGGCGCCCGTTGCCGCGACCGCCTCGACGGCACGCGTCCCGAGCCCGACGGATGCCGAGCTCAAGGCGCACATGCTCCTGATCGCCGGGCATCTGACGTTTCCCGAGATGCTCCAGGCGCAGGCACTGATCGACACCGTCGCGGAGCCCGAACGCAGCGCGTGGATCCAGAAGCTGACCGCGCTCGCCCCGGCCGATGCCGCCGTGGTGGTCCGCGCCGAGCTGAACCGCCGCGCCGGCAGCTGATCATCCCCGCCGACTGACCGAGTGACCGACCCGACCGAGCACTCTCCCTCCTTCCTCACCCCCCCTGCTTCTTGGAGAACCATGATCACCTCGCCCCTCAACGACCACGAGTGCCTCGGGCCGATCACGGAGATCCTGCGGTCGCTCGCCGCGCATCGTGACCCCGAGCTGCTGGCGCTCGCCCGCGAGCTCGGGTCGATGCCGGCTGCGATCCGCTGGATGCGGTCGCTGCCCCAGCGCGACGACACCGGCGAGCCCGGCGATGGCCCGCGCATCGAGGCGTGCGCGCCACCGCAGCGGTTGCGGTTGCCGGCCCCGGACCCAAACTGCATCGAGCGCGCCTCGCTCCTGTGTGTCCTCGGCGAGTTTCTCGACCCGAATGCGAAGCGCTGCCTGGCGACGATCGACACCCCGGTCGGGCGTCACACGCTGCCGGTCGAGAACGGCGGGCCGGTAGTCCTCGATCCGCGCGTGCCGCGCAACTGCGCGCAGGCCGGCATCGACACGTTGTGCGCAAAGAACGCGCCCGAGAACGTTGGCGACTGCGCGGCGTGGATCTGCCAGGTGGCCGCCGAGCCGGCGCAACGGTTGCCCGGCGGCCCGCGCCGGCTTCGCAACGCGCGTGCGGCGCTCGTCGCGACCGCGCAGGGTGTCGCACTGCACCCATCGGTGGCCGACGACGTCGCGCTGGTGCTGGCGCTCGCGGCTCGTGAGGCCCAGCGTTGGGGCGCCGCGGGTGTGGGCGTCGTCGAGCGGGTCACGCGGGCGGTGCTCGAGCTCCAGCGAACAGTCCTGGGCCTCGCGCTTGACAGCGGGTCACCGGACGATCCACCTCCCGCGGCCCCGGGAGCGATGCCGCTGGCCTCGCGCAATGCGGTCGAGCTCCGCGTCGGGCGCTACCGGATGCGGCCGGCGATCCCGGAGGGGCTCGGTGCCGCGTTGCGCGCGCTGGGTGTCGTCGGACTCTCCGCCGGCAGCGCCGTGGCGCGCGCCAAGCTCGCCGCGCTCGGCATGACGCCGGACATGCTTGGCGTCCTCGAGAGCGAGCTGAATCGGGGTGGCCTCAGCCTCGGTGCGCTGGCCCAGCCGGCACCACCCGTTCACGCGTTCGGCGCGCTGAGCCGCGACGCGCTCGTGGCTCGTCACCTGGAGCGGGCGGGCGCGGCGTAGCCCGCGTCGCGTCCGCCTGCTCCCCCTGCTGGCCACCCGGCGGCCAGCTACTTCGCTTCGCTTCATCCGATCCCCTGATCGGTCGCGCCGCCATGCGCGCCGATCGCGCCGGCTCCCCGCCGGCGTCGTTCCGGCGTCCCCGCCGGAAGAAAGGCCCTTGTGATCTTCCGATTCCCCATCGATCCCGCCCTCCGCACCGGCTTCCAGCAGGTCAGCGACGCCGATATGGCGCGTGACCCGTCGGAGGCGCCCGCGCCCATCGACGTCGGCCCGATCCTCGCGGCCGGCCGCCAGGTGACCGACTGGCTCCTCGACGTGGCGCGCTCGCGCACAGCCGATCCTGCCGACATCGAGGCGATCGATCGCGTGCGCGCCGCGGCGCACGCGACCCTCGGGGGCGCGTCGCCGTGCCCGCGGCACGGTGCGTCCGAGGAGGACATCCTCGTCGTGCTGGGCATCCTGCTCACTGCGTTCGAAGCTGACCTCGGCGTGTCCGGGCTCGCGCCACTGTTCGGCGCCGTCTACGACATCGCCGATCCGCTCATCGACCGGGTCGTGCAGATCGCGCGCGCATCGGTGCGCGCCTCCGCGACCTCCCCGACCCGCACGCCGACGGCCCTGCCGGTGATCGTCCGCCGCCGCCCGCGCGTCGCGCACGGTGCCGACGAGCTCGAGCACGGCTCGGTCGGCACCATCCTCATCATCGGCTGACCCAGGAGAAACAACATGGCTCCCAAGAAGAAGCCCATCCACAAGAACATGCACAAGAAGGTCCACAAGCTGCGTCCTCGCAACGACGACGCGATCCCCGACGACATCCTGCTCACGCCTGCGCCGATCCTCGGGCTGCAGTCCGGGTTCGGCTCGGGCGGGTTCCCGCCTGCGCGCCCCTCAAAGGTGCGACGCGCCGCGTCCGCCGTACGCCGCAAGTTCGCGCCCGAGGCCGCGACCATCAACAAGGATCACCTGATCGGCGTTGGCGCCAACGCCGCTGGCGGCATCGCGACAGCGCTGGTCGCCAGCGAGCTGGTCGACAACGTCGGAGCGGTGCCCCTCGCGGTCGGCGCCACGGTCGTCGGCGGGCTCGGCTCGGCTTTCCTCAAGGGCAACTGGCAGCGCATCGCCCAGGGCGTGCTCGGCGCAGGCGTCGGCCAGCTCGGCACGGCGTACCTGACCGAGCGCGCCCTCAAGAAGGCCGCCGCGGCGCAGAAGGCCGCGGGTGGCGCGTCGTCGGGGACGCCGCCGGCGGCGCCAGGCACCGGCAAGCGCAACGCGTACCTGCCCGCGGTCGACGAGGACTACATGGTCCGCGCGATGGAGCGCAGCGAGCGTCGCCTCGGCGCCATGCTCGCCGAGGACGACCAGCGCAACGGCTACGGCGACGGCGTGATCGACGCTGAGCTGTTCGACGACTACGGCTGGGCCGCGTAGCGGCTCGAGCTTCAACCACGAAAGAGAGACGCCCCCACGAGGACCGGGGGCGCAGGCTGCGCGCGAGCCCGGGCAGTCCTCAACCCCAACGACAAGGACTCCCCATGGACATGGACGACATCATCATCGACGACGGCGACCCGCGGAACTCGCGCGTGCGAGTCGTGCGTCACCCCGCGGCGCTGCGTCCGGGTACCTACCCGGCGCAGATGCAGCAGCGCCCGGTGTACCCGGTCGCGCACTACCCGGCCGGATACCCGGCGCCGGTGTACCCGGCGCCGATGTACCAGCCCCCGGCGCCCCCGGTGATCGTGCAGCGGCAGCGCCGCTTCATGGATCTGCCGACGGGCGAGGTGCTGGCCCTCGCCGCGCAGGCGTTCGCCGCGCTGCAGCCGCTGCCCTCGGCGCCGGTCGCGCTCGGCAAGGCCGACGACGACGTGAGCAACCTGATCACCTACCAGTCGGCGCTCGCGACGCATGCGAAGCGTGACGAGCAGCTCCGCACCCTCGGCGCGCTCGTCGCCAAGCTGCTGGCCTAGCCAAGGAGACCACCCCAGATGAGCACCCCCGTCTACAAGGGCCCCGGCCAGCCGACGCCCGCCGCGTCGGACGGCCTCACCGGCTGGCTCGGTGGCTTCCTCGGTGGCTCGGCGCATCCGGCGTACAGGACGACGGTGACCGCGCCTGTCGCGCCCAGTGCGCCCACGGCGCCGGCGCCGACGCCCGTGCAGCAGAGCGCGGACACGTGTGACGCGACGCCGGTCGTGCTCGACGAGCACGGCAATGCCGTGATCCCCGTCGGCCCCGGCCCGATCACGATCGTGATCAACCCGCGCGTCTGACCCGCCGCGCTGAATCCCGACTGCGACCGACCTGACATGACCTGAACTCGGACTCTCCCGCGCTCGCGCGCAGCCTGCACCCCCGGTCCTCCTCCGTCTCTCCTCTCTCTCTGCTCCTCCACCTCTTCTCCCCAGGAAATCCCATGCCCCACCCGCCTTCATCGATCGGGCGATACCCGGGCGCCTTCGGCCGTCGCCGGCGGCCTGGCGCCTTCGCTCGCACCTTCGGAACCCGCCCACCGGCGTTTGCGCGTCCTCCGGTGAGGCCCCCGTCGGTGATCACCTCGCCGTCGCCCATCCCGCCCTATCCGCCGGCGCCGCCGATCACCGCCTATCCGTCGGCGCCCGGCAACTCGCTACACCCACCCGCGCCGCCGATCGCCCCGCCCGACGCGTACGCGCCGCCACCGACCGGCTACGTCGCTGATCGACGCACGCAGGCGCCGACCCTGCCCGACGGCTACGCCTGGCCGGACGATCCCGCGGCAGCCCCACCCGCGGCAGCGCCCGACGACGAAGCGCAGTTCGCGTCCGAGGGCGCCTTCGACGTCTGGCAGGACCTGCTCACCGGCTACATCGAGACGCGCAACATCGGCATGACCGCCGCCGGCGAGGCATTCCCCGAGACCACGGCCGGCGACGTGCGCCGCGTCGCCGCGCGCCTCTCGCGCGAGCTGTGTCACCCGCGCTACGACCTCGCCGGGCTGGTCGAGACGCGCGCGGCGTGGCGCGACGCGCTCGCCCGCGCCGATGCACTGTGTGCACGGACCGGCTGGCTCGAGCTGTACCCCGAGAACGAGCGATTCTGGCTCTCGGACTCGCTCGCGCTGGCCCAGCGCCTCGCCGTCGTCGACACGCGGCGCAACGCCATCGTCCACGGCGACGGCGGGTTGCTGGAGGTGCTCGGCGATCGCTCCGACCCGCTCACCACCTGGCAGGACCTCGCGCACTTCTACCGGGCGCGCCGCCCCGTGCGAACCGACGTGCGCGGTCTGGCGTACCCCGAGACAACCATCGGCGATGTCATCCAGGTCGCGCGCGTGATCGACCAGGACGCGCGTCGAACGATCGCCATGGCGCTGCCGTACTCCGCTGCCGCGTCGGCGCTGCGCGGACGTCTCGGGCAATGGCGCACCGTCGCGGGCCAGCTCGAAGTGCATGCGGTCAACCGACCTCTCGACGACACCTACGCCTGGAACGCAGCGTTCTGGCGCACGACGCGCCGGTTGGCGATCTGGCTGTCGGTCGCGCGTGACCTCGCTCGTTCGGAGGCCGACGACGGCACGGTGGAGGAGGCGGTCCGATGACGCTTCGCAACCTCGGCATCGAGCTGCGCGACGGCAAGCTCCGCATCACCGACATCGCCGACCCGCTTGACCTGTGGGAGGCGACCCGGCGCTTCTTCAAGGAGCGTCGGCCGGTGAAAACGGGCGCGCGCAACTTCACGTACCCGGAGACCACGAACGGCGAAGTGCGCCAGCTCGCCGACGTGTGGAGCCGCGTCCACGGCCGCCTCATGCGCGACGACCTGGTGCGCGCACGCCAGCACCGCGACGAGTGGCGCGAAGCTCGCTCGGCGGTCGAGATCGCCACCGCGGGCGCCGCCCCAGCGGCGACGTTCTCGCGCAACGAGGAATTCTGGCTGCGCTGGACCAAGCGTCAGGCCATCTACCTGTCCGCGGTCCGCGACATGCCAACGCGCTGGGACATGGTCGTCGAGTCGGTCAAGGACTCGGTGAAGAACCTGCCCGCGAACGTGGTCAGCGGGGCAGAAGCCGTCGTCGACGCCAGCGCCGTGGTCGCCGGGAAGGCCGGCGAGATCGCCACCGCGCCCGTCCGCGGCGCTTTCCGCGGCCTGTTCGGTCCGGTCGGAACGCCGCTCCTCGTCGGCGCCGCGATCATCGGCGGCATCGTCGTCGTGCCGAAGCTGTTCCCGGCACGCAAGTCAACCGCGCCGGCGCCGGCGGACCGGAGCGCGTCGTGATCGCCGTGCGCGAGACGACCGCGCCCTCGATCGTGGTGCCGCTCGTCGCTGGCGCGGCGGCGGTCGGAGGACTCATCTACCTCCGTCACCAGCGGCAAGGCGACGTGCGACGCGAGCTCCACCGCAGCGGGCACGACGTCACCACCGCGCTGTCCCTTCCGCCCGGTCGGTGGGTGTGGCCGCTGCCTCGCTGGCAGGGGCGGGCCCCGGTGATCTCCGATGGCTGGGGCTCGCCCCGAGAGACCGAGACGCGCGGCACGGGCGGCGCGCACCGGGGCGTCGACCTCATGTATCGGCGCCGATCCCTGCGCGAACTCACCGACGTGTTCCCACCGGCGGCGCCACACTCGCTCTGGCACTTCATGCCGCCCGGCACGCTCGTGCTCGCCGCCGCGGACGGCGAGGTCTGGTCGGCCGGCGACACGCCCCGCGGTCAGTCCATCGTGCTCTCGCACGGTGCGCCGTGGGCCACCTACTACACGCACATGCTGCTGCTTCACGTCGCGCCAAGCCGACGTGGATCATCGACGCAACGCGTTCGCGCCGGCCAGCCGCTCGGAGTGGTCGGCGCCGACGCCAAGGACAAACACGGCATCGGTCACCTGCACTTCGAGATCTGGTTCGGCGGCAACGGCGCGGCCGCGATCGACCCTGCCCCGCTGCTCACCCGGTTCGCCGTGCTCGATGGCCCGGGAGCCGCGTCGTGAGCCGGACACTCGACTGGTTGCTGATCGGCGGGATCGCCGGCGGCGCCTACTGGTACTGGCGCCGCGAGCGGCGTGACGAGGGCTCGCGCGTCGACGGCGACGCCCGCCACGCCCGCCACGCCTACTCGCCGCCGTCGCCACTGACTCCAACCGCCGACGTCGAAGTCGACGCTCCGCCCGCGAAGGCGTCGGCGATCACCCGCCGCTTCGACGACCTCTTCCGCCAGCACGGTCAGCGGATCCCCGTCCCCTACCTCCGCGCCCTGGCCCACGCCGAGAGCGGGATGAACCCGAACGACGCGCTCGGCCTGATCAACGTCGTCCCGGTCGCGCTCGCCGACTTCAACCGCCGCCACCCCGAGGCCACCGTCGCGCCGAGCCAGATGCGCGAGCCGGCCAACAACATCCGCGTCGCCGCCGACACGCTCCGCACGATCATCGCCAGCTACGAGCGGAACCACGGCGACATCAAGAACCTGCGCGAGAACTGGCAGAACCCGCGCTTCGTTGAACTTGCTAGTTTCGGTTGGAACGCCGGGTTCAGCGAGCGCGCCGGCGTCGGCCGCGTGGTCCGCGCACTCAAGGACCGCAAGGTCCCGGCGGCCGACGTCACGATCGATGCCGTCTTCCGTGCCGCCCCCGGCATCGCCGGCGTCGCCGAGCACCTCTCCAATCCCCGCAAGCTCGCTTACTCGAAGGGCGTCGCCGCGACGTTCTTCCACGAGCGCAGCCGCGACGGGCGCGAGCGCGTCGCGACTGCGCCCGCCGTCGCCTGAACTCCCACCCCGATCCCGCAAGGAGCACCATGCTCGCTTCCAACTCCGTTCACGCCACCGGCGCCGAGCTCCGGCGCATCCTCCGCAGCGCCTACGACACCGTACGGGCCAATGTCCGCCGCGTCGGTGACGCCGCCAACCGCACGTTCGACCGCGTCTCGGGCGCGGCCGAGCGCTACGTCGGCGAGAAGCTCAAGCGCCGCGTCAAGCCGCCGATCGTCATCGCCCTGACGCTTGCCGGCGTCGCCCTGGCCGTCGCGATCGTCGCGATGGTGCGCAAGTAGCCCGAGGCCCCATGGACTCGATGCTCGACTCCATCCACATCGCGATGGGGGACGGCGCCTCGGCGGACGACCGCCGCCGGGGCGCCGCCGCCTGTCGCGCACTCGCCGACACGCTCGACGGCGCGAACGGCTCCGCCGAGCCGATCGCCGCGGTCGACACGGCCGGGACCATCGATCTGTGCGCGGATGGGCCCGACGCGCCGATCGCGCTGGTCGCCGAGCCGCCGCCGGTTCCGGCGCCGACACCCCTCAGCCTCGCGCTCGGACCCAACCCGTTCGCCGGCATGACCGCGGATCAGATCCTCGACCTCGCCATCGCCAAGCTTCGCGGCGCCGTCGGCGACGGCGCCCAGCCAGTTCCGGCGGGCCAACCGTTCCGTCTGTCGCTCGTGCCCGTCCCGAGGCTGTCGTGAGTGGCTCGACGGACGCCTCGGCGCGTCGTTACCAGGGTCGAGGGATCGGCGAGCTGAAGACCGTCGGTCCCAGGACCGCGGTCCGCTTGCCCGGCGCGGACGCGGCGACGCTGCTGCCGCATCCGCACCGCGTTCACACGTCGGTCCTCAAGGAGTTCTTCGCGATCAACGGCCCGGCGCCGGACACACGCCCGCAGGACTTCGAGCCCGCGCTCCGGCCACGCGACATCACGGTCATCGCCAACTTCGTGACCCTCGCGCTTCGCAACGACCTCCCCGGCCTCGACCGCTACGACGCAGCGGTGATCTGGGAGAAGTGGCGGCAGTCGGTCGCGGCGATCCGCGAGCGACTGCGTGTCGCCGATCGAGAGCGACACGCTCCGCGTGCCTCTGACGAGCTGCTGACGCGCACCTGGGTCGTTCGCGAAGATCTGGTGGCGTCGATCGCGACGCCTGGCCAGGTCTCCCAGCGATACTGCCCCTGGAAGGCGGACTTCTTCACGTACGAGCGGCTCCATCCGGAGGCGGTCTGATGCGGGCCAGGCTCACGCCGCCTGCAACGGTCCCGCGCATCGCGCGCGTCGAGATCTTGTGGTCGGAGAACTCCACCGTCCCCAAGCGCACGTTTCGCTCGCTGGCCGAGGCCGACGCCGCTCTCGCCCGTGCCTTCGCCGAAGATCCGCCCCCGGCCGGCGGCGCCTACGACAAGACCGCGTTCCTGATCGTCTGGAGCGACGGCAAGCGTCACGAGGGCCGCGCCGACGTGCGCGAGGTGGACGTCGAGACCGCCGGCGCCTCGGGCGGCATCCTCCGGCAGCACCTCGGTCACGTCAGCCGCTGGCTCCGCGACAAGAGCGCGGCGGCGACCTGGTGGACACCCGATGAGCGCACGGAGCACGCCGCGTGGGGCGAGGATCTCCAGCGTCGGCTCGACGCCGAGCCGCCCGTCGGGGCGCCCCGCAACCTCACGAGCGTGCCTGACGACACCCTGGTTCCGATCGGGCAGGGGGCCTCGCTCGCCGAGGTGACGCTGCTGCCCGATCCCTTTTCCGCCGTCACCGCGCTCGAGTCCCGCTTCGCCGCGCGCCGACCGTCGGTCGCGGTCTGGATGGGTCACGGCCGAACGGTGCCGCGCACGACCAACCGCGACCTCCGCTTCGCCACCAACTGGATCACGATGGCGCTCGCCGGCGACATGTCCCGGTTGCGCGCGACCACCGGCCGACCACATGGCGCGATCTGGGACAGGTGGGCCAGGACCGTCGAGTCCATCAAGCGGCGGCTCGGCGCCGATCCCGGTGCCACGTACCCGGACAACCAGGTCTTCTGGAGCGACCAGGCGCCGCACATCGCGCACAAGGTCTCGGTCGCGCTCCACGGCCACGCCCCGCGGAACGTCACCGCATCGACGACCGCCGACGAGCGAGCGCAGTTCCGGATTACTTACCGCGGCCCGCGCGGCGGTGAGTACGTCACCCACCACCTGGCGCCCGACTACCTGACCGCCCTGCAGACCGCGGCGTTCAGCCTCGGCTTCTGGCCCGAGGTGCAGAGCGTCGCTCGCCTCGACGACGGCCATTGGAAGAGCGTGTGAGCGCCGCCGTGCCGCGCGTTGCGCGCGTCCACATCACCACCGCCGACAACGACGCCGCGAGACCCGGCCTGTACCGATCGATCGCGGACGCCGACGCCATGCTCGCCGACGCGGTCGCCGAGAACCCGCCGCCAGAAGGCCGCCCGTACCAGGCCCTCACGTTCTCGGTCATCTGGAGCGACGGATTCCGCATCGACGACCGCCTGTACGTCACGCGGCAGTTCGTCGTCGACGCCGCGGATGATGGCGGCGTCCTCCGCCACGGCCTGCTGCGCATGGCTCGCGCCCAGGCCGACGGTGCGGCGTACCGCGGCCTCCCGCCCGATCGCGTCGAGGCGCTGAAGGCGCGCGGGCGCGACCTGCTCCGGCGTCTCGAGCTCGACGTCCAGGGGCTCGACTGGCCGCGCAACGCGACCGCCCCGAGCGGGCGCGGGCCGACGCTCTTGCCGAGCCCAGGCGATGCGATCTGGCGGCTCAAGGAGCGCTTCTCGTTTCGACGACGGCTCGTTCCGGTCGACGCCGGATCTTCGCCGTATTCCGCGGCGTATCCGGCGACCAACCACGCGGACGTCCGCTACCTCACCAACTTCATCTCGCTCGCCCTCGGCAACGACCTCTCGACGTTTGAACCATCGACGGCGGCGGCGATGTGGAACCACTGGCGGCTCGTCGTCCAGGCCGTCCAGCGCTCGCTACGGTCGGACGACGACTCCGAGCCGTACCCGGGCAACGAGCAGCTCTGGCGGAAGCAGCTCCCCGCGCTGATCCGCCTTCTCGAGGAGGCGGTCGCGAGCGGCGGCACGCTGCGAAACGGCCGCCTCGCATTCCGCCAGGTCGGCAACCGTGACGAGTCCTACCCCGACTGGGTCCAGGCCCTGCGCGGCAAGTCGGGCGTGTACGTGATCCGCGAGCGCCAGCGTGACGGCTCGGCGCCGATCGTCTACGTCGGCGAATCGCACACCGACCGGTTGCACGAGACCCTGACCCGCCACTTCCAGGCGTGGCGTCGCTGGAAGGGCTTCTGGCGCGGCCAGTTCGCCGAGGGCCACGACCCCGGCCTGACCTACGACCGCGACGCCGCCGAGGCCGCGGTCGTGATCACACCGCCGCACCACGCGCTCGAGATGGAGGCGCGCCTCATCCGCCGCCTGCGGCCGCGCGACAACCTGATCGGCCAGGCCGACGAACACGTCCCGTTCTGATCCGCTGCCACGAGCGCGGCTCCCTATTCCATCGAGCGCACGCGACACCGACGAGAGATCGCGTCGCTGCTCGACCAACTCGTCAGCGCGCAGCTTGCGCGACTCGCCAACCGTGGCCATCATCGACGCGCTCAGGTTGCGTCGTGCCGCGGGAAGGAGCGTGAACAATGGCACGACCACGAAAGACGGAGCCCCATGTCAGGGGGCCCTACAAGGAAGCTGATGGGTACCGAGTTGTCCGCGTCGACAAGGAAGGCAAGCGCGTGTCGCAGTTCTTCCAGACCGAGGAAGAAGCACAGCGCGAGATCGACACGATCAACGGCACCTACGTCGCGCGCAAGAAGAACGAGAAGACGATCAGGGAAGCGATGAAGGACTACATGCTGTACATGCTCGAGGAGAAGGGCAACAAGCCGCGCAGCGTCGACCAGACGAAGCGCAAGCTATGGCGCTTCTTCCCCGACCTCGAGCTCGGCGTGGCCGAGCTCGAGCGAACCATGTGCGCCGGGTACTACGACGCGCTTCGCAGGTCGCGCAGGAAATCGCAGATCAGGCTGGACGGGACACCGGCGACGAAGAACACGCCGGTCGTCTCGGTCGACTATCACCGCAACACGCTCTCCGAGACGCGCACGTTCCTGAACTGGTGCATCAAGAAGCAGTGGATCCAGGCCAACCCGCTGGACGGCGTCGAAGGCGTCGGCCGGCGGCACCATGGAAAGGAGCAGCTGCGGATTGATGAAGCTCGAAAGTGGATCGCGCGCGCGATGGAGCTGGCCAACCGTCGGGAGGCCGGCGCCATCGCCGCGATGATGACGCTGCTGATGGGCATGCGCTGCACGGAGATCGTGGGCCGGGTGGTCCGCGACGTGGACGACGACGGGCGGATCCTGTGGATCCCGGACTCCAAGACGGCGAAGGGGCGCCGAACGCTGAGGGTCCCCGAGATGCTCCGGCCCTACTTGCTGGCGCAGATCAAGGGCAAGAAGTCGACGGACCTCCTGTTCTCCGGGCGCTTCGGGAAGCCGTGCGATCGCGCGTGGCCGAGGCACTGGGTGCAGCGCATCTGCACGGAGGTCGACGTGCCGGTCGTTACGGCACATGGCCAGCGCGGTCTCCACTCGACCCTCGCGGTCGAGGCGGGGGTCACGGCGCGTGCGGTGGCTGATGCACTGGGGCACGAGTCGTTCGCGACCACGGCCCAGAGCTACGCCCAGCCGGACGCGGTTGGGCGGGCGAAGCAGGCACGGGTGATCGGGGTGCTGGACCCCAATCGCTCGATGGAAGGAGCGGTCCCGTGAGCGTGCGCCGGAGTACGTTGCGGGGGGTTATTGCCCGGGTTTCCGCCCGGAAACCCGGATCTCCGGAACCCGAAACCACCAAGGGTCCCGCAGTTACGCGAGACCCTTAGGTTTTTTGGTGGAGCTGTGGGGGATCGAACCCCAGACCTCTAGAGTGCGGCTCTACGGCATCGAGGTGGACCCCGCGATGATGGAGTCGTTCGAGTGGGGTCTGCCTCAACGCGCGGTCCTCTCCGACATGGCGTGGCGGCACATGATGCGGAACTCGGTCGTCCAGACGGTGCTCGTGTACGCGACACCAGATCAGCGGGACGGCGAACCGTTCGGGTTCCTGCAGCTCATCGGTCAGGCGACTGTCGCGGACGTCGTGCAGCTCCTCGGCATGGAGTCCGCCCGCGACATCACGATCTATCCGTGGTCGCCGCCGCCGCGCACTCCTAAGGTGCGTCGCCTGGACCAGTGGACTATCAGCACGGGCAACGCGATCGCACGCGGCGTCGATCGCGAGATCAGCGTCCGTCGCGCGTTGGCCGACAAGTTGGAAGCGGCGGGAGCGCGACGTGGAACCTGAGAAGCCCGGCCAGTGGCACAACGAACACCTGCGCGATGCCTGGTCGATGCAGCGCGAGTTCTACATGGCGATCGGAATGAACGATCTGGTCTCGGAGATGGACACGCTCTTGAGCGACAGGCGCGCCGGCGTCGACGAGCCGAAGACCTTCGAGCGGGCCTATCTCGCGCTTCACAAGCGGTTGCGCGACGAGTCGGTGCACGTCGTGGACGAGCGCGGTGGCGCGCCAGTGGCACCGCTGCGACGTTTCGCCGAGTGGGCGAAGCAAAAGGACGACGAGCGCCTCGCGAAGGCTGGGGCCTACCTACGGACGCCGCGGGGGCTCGTCTACACAGGCTTCCACTTGGGCGCGCAGGTCGTGACCAAAGACTGGAAGCTCACCGCCGCGGTCCCATTCCTTCCGGACATCCGGAAGGCTGTCGGCCCCGAGCACCTCGACGGCTTGGAGTCGCCGAAAGTCGAACTCCGAATGCGTTCGCTGGCGAAGGCCACCCTGACGACGATGGAGGCCTACTACAAGCCGCTCGCGCAGATGGTGTGGACCTTGTCCGCGACGATGGCGGGCGAAACGAAGCCGCTTCCGACGACGCTGGGCAAGATCTTGGGCGGATTGTCGCCACCGACGATCGCGGGTACCAGTTCCACCGGGATCACCGGTGACCAGGGACCCACCCGGTGGAGCGGTGACGGTTCTTCGCCTTGCTCGTGCGGCGTCGAGACGAGCACGAGTGCGTCCTCGCTCTTCGAGGACGACCGGGTG
>CANKMW010000041.1 GCA_947483555.1 Myxococcales bacterium | reverse complement strand
GCGACCTCCACCTTGGGCGGGGGGACTCTCACCCCGGGCTGCTCCTCGAAGTTTTGGGCGCTACTTCCCTCCTCTCCGACCAGGCTTGTCCTGGCGCACTGTGATGGATCCTGAGAGGTGGGTATCAGGACGGCGGGGCGCCCCCAACGGCCGGCGAGAAACGACCGCTTCCGGATCCAGAGATGTCCATCTCCGGATCGACACGGGAGCCGGGGTTTGATCGAATACGGCATGGCCAAGAGCTATCGCCCGTGGACGCCAAGCCAGTCGTACCTGCTCCCGAGTGACGCCATCAGCACGCCGCCGGAGATCAGCGAGACCAGCATCGTGGCTCGCCGCCCGACTCGATCCGCCAGCACGCCGCCGACCAGCGCGGCGATCACGCTGCCGGCGCCGAACAGGCTGACGATCACCCCGGCCTCGCCCACCGACAGGCCGCGCGCGCCGACCAGGTAGAACGTGAGCAGCGGCGCCACGAAGCCACCCATCCGGTTGATCAAGGTGCCGACCCAGACGACCCAGTACTCGTCGGGCAAGCTGCGGCGAATCTCGACGAGGCGACCGAAAACCGGCACGAGCTCGGCAGCGTAGCAGTACCTTTTGGGCGTGGGACATGCGCCGCGCTGGCCGGGTTGGCGAACGGCGGCGCTCGCGCTGCTGATGACGTCGGCCGCGATCGTCGCCGTGATGGCGCCGGCGGTGGAGCGCGGCGCCGGCTTCCACGCCTACGCCGATCGGCGCAGCTGGTTCGGCATCCCCCACGCCGGCGACGTGCTGTCGAACCTGCCGTTCGTGGTCGTCGGCGTGGTCGGGCTGCGCCGAGCGTTCGCCGCCCAGCCGCTGCCGCGCTCGCTGGTGGCGCTGGTGTTCGCCGCCATCGCCGGGGTCGGGTTCGGTTCGGGCGCCTATCACGCCGACCCGAGCGACGCGACGCTGGCGCTCGACTGGGCGCCGATCGTGCTCGCGCTCGGCTGGCTGGCGGCGCTGGTGGTCGCCGATCGCGTCGACCGCCGGGCCGGCGTCGCCGCGGCGCTCGGGTTGCCGGCCCTGGCGCTGAGCTCGGTGGCGGTGTGGTCCGCGGGCGGCGGCACCGCCGGCGGCGACATGCGCTGGTACGTCGCCGTCCAGGCGACGCTGGTGGTGGTGGTGGCGCTGGGCGCGATGGTGCCCGCCGCGGCCGGGACCACCGCGGCGCTCGGCCGCGGCTGGGTCCTCGCCGGCGTCGCCGCCTTCGTCGCCGCCCGCGGGTTGGCCAGCCGCGACGACGCGCTGCTCGAGGCGATCGGCCTCAGCGGCCACAGCCTCAAGCACCTCGCGCTCGGGGTCGCATCGTGGTGCTTGATCCGCGCCCTGCCGCCCGCCGGTGGTACCGTGCGCGCCAGGTCGCAGTCACCATCGCGACGAGGAGCACCATGAGCAACGGGGACAAGGCGCGCGATCAAGCCCGCGCAGCGCTCGAGAAACTCGGCGGCGACCGATCGAAGCTGTGGTTGATCGGCGCGGCCATCGTGCTGGTGCTGATCGCGTTCCGATCGTGCGTGACCGTCGAACCCGGTCACGTCGCGGTGCGGGTCAACAACATCACCGGCACCGTCGAGACCATCACCCAGCCCGGCCTCATCATGAAGCTGCCGTTCGGGATCCACCACGTCTACCTCATCGACGCCAGTCCGCAGACCTTCCACATGCGCGGCGCCGCCAACAAGGACCAGCTCGAGGTCCGCGAGCTGACGGTCCGTGCCAGCGACGGCTCCAACTTCATCTTCAACGACACCACCATCCTGTTCAAGGTCGTCCCCGACCGCGGGGCCCGCGTCATCTTCGATGCCGGCCTCGACCACGCGTACCGCATGTTCATGTCGCCCTACGCGCGCTCCATCTTGCGTGACGAGTTCGGCCGCGAGTCGACCATCAGCGTGTCCAACCCGACCACGTTCGGCCAGGCCACCGAGCGGGCCCGGACCCGGATCAACGATCTGCTGACCAAGCACGGCATCGAGGTCACCAGCATCGTCACGCCGCGGCCCCGCTTCTCGGACGCCTACGAGAACTTGATCGAGTCGCGCAACCAGACCGACAACGAGCTGTCGGTGATCGGGTCGAACCTGCAGCGCGCCGCCACCGACCGCACCCGCCGTCTGGCCGAGGTCGATCGCGACCAGAACAAGATCATGCAGGAGAAGCGCGCCGCGCTCGAGGCCGCGCTGGCGACCTCGGTGGCCACCCAGACCCAGACCCGGCGCGAGGTCGACACCTACAAGATCGAGAAGTTCGGCACCGGCCAGGCGGCGCTGTCGGCGTCGGCGGCGACGTCGATCGAGCTCAAGGGCCAGCTCGACGCCCAGTTCACCTCGCGCCGCGCCGAGATCGACGCCTTCCGGACCCAGCCCGTCGAGCGGGTCATGGAACGCCTCGGCCAGCGCCTCGAGGGTGTCACCATCCACATCCAGCCGTGGGCCAACGACAGCGTGCCGTCGCGGCTCCAGGTCGAGAAGATCGGAGCTGCCCAGTGAAGGGCGTCATCGCGCTGGCCAAGGTCGTCGTCCTCGGCGCCGCGGTGCTGTTCGTGGTGCCGTGGCTGCTGTTCACCCGCGTCGAACCGGGCATGGTCGGCGTGCGGCGCAGCGCTGCCGCCGGCGTCGACACCGAGGATCTGGGGCCGGGCTGGCGACTGCGGGTCCCGGCCTACCACAAGATCATCTACCTGCCGTCGACCTACTTCTTCCTCGACTACACCGAGGACGACGAGGGGCCGCAGGAACCGCTGCAGATCCGCACCAAGGACAACAACAACGTCCACATCGACGTCAGCGTGCCGGTGCGCATCAAGCCCGGCCACGCCAACAAGGTGGTCGCGACCGGCAATCACATCAAGGACGGCGGCCGCTACCGCTACCAGCGCCTCGCCGAGCAGACCACGGTGAGCGTGCTCCGCGAGGAGCTGGCCAACCTCGACTCGGTCGGCTTCTACTCGACCGAGCGCCGGCTGCAGATCTGCGATCACGCGCTCGAGCTGCTCAACAAGCACCTGGCCGACCTCCACCTCGAGGCCCAGGCGGTGCTGATCCGCGCCGTCAGGTTCCGCGCCGAGTACGAGGTCCAGCTCGGCCAGATCCAGCTCAACGAGCAGAACAAGCTGCTCGACCACGCGCGCGAGCGGGTCGCGGCCGAGCAGCAGAAGTTCGACAACTACAGCCAGGGCACGGCGGCGCAGGCGGCATCGCGCGAGCAGGACTGGATCAAGCGGCGCGCCGAGCTCGAGCGGGCGTACGAGATCGGCGTGCTCGACATCGTCGATCCGACGCCGGGCGCGACCCGGGCCCGGCTCGCCACCCTCGCTCCCGAGCAGATCACCGAGCTGCGCGTCAAGGCGGCCAAGCTGTTCGGCCTCGACGACCCGGCGTCGGTCAGTGACGCCTACCTGATCGGCCTCAAGAACATCCAGGCCGAGACGCTCGAGTACAAGAACCGCGTCAACGCCGAGGCCGACGCGGTCGCCGGGCGACTCGAGGCCGAGGGCGAGGCCCTGGTGGCCAAGGTGCAAGGCGAGTACGAGGCCAAGCTCAACACCCTGCTCAGCTCGCCGGGCGGGCGCGCCTTCGTGGCCTGGCAGGCGGCGGCGAACATCCAGTTCGCGAAGGAGCTCACCTTCAGCTCGCAGGAGGGCGTGCCGTCGATCCTCCGCCTGCGCCGCTTCGCCGAGCAGTTCATGGGCACCGGCGCCGGCGGGCAGTGAGGCGCGGCGCCGGCGGTCAGTGATCGTGGACGTGGCCGCGGCCGAGCCAGGCCATGAAGCCCGCGGTGGCGATGCGGCCCAGCGCCAGCGTCGCGAGCAGCACGGCGGCAGCAACGCCGACCTCGATGGGGACCGGCGACAGCACCTCGGCGTCCCCGGTGCCGGCGGCGGCGTCGCGCGCGGCGGCGACGTAGGCCGCGGCCAGGAGCCCGAGGGCGGTGAGCGGCCCGGCGATCAGCGCGGCGACGCTCGCCGGTGAGCGGCGGTGGTGCGGTGCCAGCAACGCCGCGAGCGCGCCGCCGATCAAGAGCACCGGCGCCAAGGCGACGATGACGTCGCCAGCGCCATGGCGGATCGCGGCGGTCAGCGGACCGTGATCGTGACCGGCGGCGAGGAACGGCAGCGCGGCGCCGGCCAGCGCTCCGAGCGCCTCGAGGGGCCGGGCCTGCCGGGGCACGTCACGATCGTCGGCGTCGTGGAGCAGGACGTGAAACAACAACCCGCTCACCGCCGCGTTGAGCCACGGGCCGGCGCGCAGCATCAGGGACGCATCGGCGCGGGTGAGCGCGATGCCGAGGGCGGTGGCGGCGAACAACCCGGCGGTGCGCACCAGCGCGGCTCGGCGGCCGCCGAGCTCGGCGAACGCCAGCGCGACGACCGCGACCAGCGGCACGGTGTGGGCACCGATGCCGATCAGGAAGTCCCAATGCACGTGATCGGCGTGCCCGTCGCCGGTGAGCGCGCCCAGGCCAAGGCCGTCGCCGAGCTGATGGATCAGCACCCCGCCGTACGACAGCTCGGCGGCGACCCGCCGATGCTCGCCGGCCGCCTGCCGCGACAGCGCACCGATGAGCGGCGGCGCCACGAACCCGGCGACGAACGGCACCAGCACCCACCACCCGGCGCCGTCGATGGCTTCAGGGAGGATGTGGACGGCGATGGCGGCGGCGACCGCGACCACGGCGAAGGCGCGCACCGGGGCCAGGACCCACAGCCGCGCGTGGGCCGCGATGGCGGCGGCGAGCCCGACGAGCACCGAGATCGCGGCGGTGAGCAGAGCCAGCGTCATGGCGGCGGCGGACGCTACCACGACCGATCCCCAGGTGCACCCAGGTTGCATCTGCGTTGCCGGCCTTCGACGCGACGCGTAGACTGGGACCGTGGCCACGCGCAAGGACCTCGGACGCCCGGCGGATGACCGGTCCCGGATCGACGCGCTCAAGCTGGCGCTCCGTGGCCGCGGGCTACGGGCGACGCCGTCGCGACTCGCGGTGCTCGGGCTCCTGCGCAGCAACGGCGGTCCGCTCTCGCACGCCGAGGCCGCCGATCGCCTCCACGACCAGAGCTGGGACCGCGCCACCATCTATCGCAACCTGACCGACCTCGCCGAGGCCGGCCTGGCCCGCCGTTCCGACGTCGGTGATCACACCTGGCGCTTCGAGGCGGTCGACGTCGCCCACGCCGACGACCGCCACGCCCACTTCGTGTGCACCGAGTGCGGTGTCGTCGAGTGCATGCCCGACGTCGGCCTCGCGGTCGGCAAGGCCGCGCCACGCGCCGTCAGGCGGAAGCAGGTCGAGGTCCAGGTTCGCGGCCGCTGCGACGGCTGCGCGGCCTGAGCTTCGGGCATGCCTGCTGGCAAGGTTGCCTGCTGGCAAGGTTGCCTGCTGGCAGGTTTGCCTACTGGCAAGGTTGCCAGCCAGCGATCAGGCCGCGCCGGCGCTCTGCACCACGACCAGCGTGTCGAGCTCCGAGACCCCGGCTTCGGCGATGCACTCCTCGGCCAGGTAGCGGCCGCCCTCGACGTGGAAGACGCGGCAGCTGCCGGCGCGGCCCTGACGTTCGGCGTCGAGGAACTCGTGGCTGGTCAAGATCCACAGCGGCAGCGACGGGTCGACGTAGCACGGCCGGCGCGGATCCTGGCGCGGCGCGCTGGGTCCGACGATCTCGACGTAGAGCAGCATGGGCCGGAGCGGTTGCACGGCGCGCGCCACGCCAGCCCAGCGCGAACCCACGCGAGATCCGCAGCATCGCGCAACTTTGGTTGGCGGACAGTTGACCGCAGTGTGGCCTGTCGTGAGCGGTCAATCGACCTCAGATCTGGTCGCACTGTCCGGGCGATGCGCACAGTGAGCGCAGGCCCGCAGCGACGGTCCCGACCCGCGCCCGCGGGTGGCTCACCGCTGGCCGCGGTCGACGAGCGTGCAATGCCTCGCCGCGCAGCGGGCGCCGTAGCGCGACGTGATCGCCTGGACGCGCTCCTGGTGGTCGCGACCGCCGATCCCGCACGCCGGCGGCGATCCGATCAGGGCTCGCCATGCGGCCGCCTGCTGGGCCTTCGCGATCGGGCGCGGATCGCTCGGCACGCAGCTCTGTCCGACGAACAGCACCATACAGTCGGCGTCGGCGCCGCACGCATCGAAGGCCACCGATCCGCCGCCGCCGCCGCCGCCGTAGCCGCCGCCGCCGTAACCGCCACCGTAGCCGTAACCGCCACCGTAGCCGTAACCGCCACCGTAGCCGTAACCGCCACCGTAGCCGCCACCGTAGCCGTAGCTGCCACCGTAACCCTGACCGCCACCGTAGCCGTGTCCGCCACCGTACCCGCCACCGCCGCCGTAGCCGCCACCGTACCCGTAGGCGATCGCCGCCTCGCCGCCGGAGCCACCCGGCGCCGGGCTCGCCGGCGTCGGCCCGCCCGGTGCCGGGCCGGGAACCCGGACGCAGGCCGCGACCAGCGTCGCAGCGATGAGGGAGGCGCTGGCCACGCCGGCCAGCAAGGACGACGAGGGCGCGGCGTGCGGAGACGATCGGGGGCTGGGATTCATGGGTGAGCCTCGGGTCGTATCGCGTGATCCGGTGGCAGGTCAGCGCTCGATGGCGTCCGGATAGAAGCGGGTGGCCGGTGCCCCGCTGGCCGCCGGCCACAGCGGGTCGATGACGTTGCCGGCCAGCACGTGCCAGTCGTCGTCGTCGGCGAACACCCAGTCGTTCTCGTCGAGGACGGCGTAGATCTCGGCGGGACTCGGGCGATGATCGAAGTCGTGGATCGGTCGCGCCCGGCTGTGGAAGCTGAAGGCGACGTTCCACCACGTGTTGGTCGCGTGGCGGTACATCACGACCACGGTCCAGCGCGGCGCCGCGTCGGCAGCGGCGGGGTGCGCGACCACGAACAGCGCGTTGTGGTTGCGCAGCGGCCGCCCGTCCTCGATCACGTACCAGGCCAGCAGGTAGGCCTGAGCGCCCTCCTTGGCGCAGGCGTACGCGCAGGCGAAGTCGCGCAGCTCGTCGAGGTTCCAGTCGGGGAGCTCCGACGGCTCGACCGGCGGCAGGTCATCGGAGGCCCCGATCCCATCACCGCGCGACAGCGCATCGACGTCGGGACAGTTCGCGATCTCGGCCGGATTCGCCGCGCCCTCGCCGTCGCCCGCCGCCGCCGGGGCCATCGCCCGACACGCGCCCGCGGTTCCATCCGACGCCATCGGTTCGACTGGCCAGTCGCCGCTGGGCGGAGCCGCGGACCGCCGCCCTCCCGAGGTGGGACCACACCCGATCGCGCCGAGCAGCACCAGGCAACCCAGGCTGGCCTTCATGACCACCAGCCTACCTCACTGGCGATCGCAGCGTCACGGCGTCACGCGCACGCAGCTCTCGAACCACCGCGCGCCACCGCGTTCGTCGCGCTGCACGACCCACAGCGGGACGTCGGTCACGCCGTCGAGACGATCGGCCGGCGGCGACTCCCACTCGGTGTCGAGCACCGGCTGGTTGCCAGCACCGTCCCGCGGCCCGCCGGTGCCGGCGCGGGTCCAGTCGCCGCCGCCGGCCAGCCACTCGTAGCGCAGGTTCTCGGTGAACATGCGGACCCCGCCCTCGAAGGTCGGCACCAGGTAGTCCTCGCGCACGCCGGGCGGCTCGATCGGATCGAGGTGGATGGTCTGCGCGGGCCCGAGCGCGAGCGGCGCCAGCTGATCGACGCAGCGACCGAGCCCGAGCGGCGCCGGCGTGGTCCCGTCACCGCCGTCGACCGCGATCTGGTCGAGCCTGGGGTTGGTGTTGGCGACCCGCCCGGCGGGCAATAGCGGCGAGAAGCGCACCGCCTTGGCGCCGTAGATCGCCGCCGCCTCACCACCGCCGACCGGTACCACGCGCAAGCCGATGTTGACGTCGATGCCGCCGAAGCCGGACAGGCTGTCGTTCTCGATCGTGTCGCGCAGGATCGCGATCAGCTCGGGCCCCGGCGGCAGCGTCGCGCATGCCACCTGCGGCGTCGGCGCGGTCTCGGGATCGTCGAGCGTGCCCTCGCCCATCACATGCAACGGCCGCGACAGATCATCACAGCGGCGGTCGCCGACCGGCGGGCAGGCGACCATCGACCACGCCAGCGCCCGCACCTCCGCCGGATCGGCGACGATCGCGCACACCTCGACCGGTCCGAACATGACGTCGAGCGGGTTCATCGGATCGAACGGCGACACCTGTTCGGGTGGCTCGGCGGTCATGCCCAGGATGCGCAGGTCGATCACGATCGCCGGATCCTCGAAGGTCCCACAGCCCCCGAGCACGGCCGCGACCACGAGGATCGGACCGCATGCCCCGAGCGCGCCCGCGACGCGGTCGAGTCGAACGGTCACCACTGGCCCCGGATGCCGATGGTGGGCAAGAACGGGATGCCGGTCACCGGCGCCGATTCGCGATAGCGGTAGTCCCACTGGATGGCCTCGACGTTGGCGACGTTGAAGAGGTTCTGCACGTCGATGTACAGCCCCATGCTCCATAGCTCGAACAGCCAGGTCTTCTCGATGCGCAGGTCGACCTGGTGGAACAGCTCGCGGCGGATGGTGCGGAAGCCACCGCTCACCGGGCGATAACCGCCACTGTCGGCGTCGTAGGTGGCGCCGATGTACGGCGTGTCGGGCCGGCCGGACGACAGGCGCAGGCGTCCACCCAGCTCCCAGCCGCCGCCCGGCTTCCAGCTCGTCACGGCACTGAGGTTGTGGGGCTGATCGAACGCCGTCGCCACCGCCCGCGAGGTGTCGCGCTGGCGCCGCACGCTCTTGCCGAACGTGTACGAGAGCCAGCCGTAGACCCGCTCGCTGATCTCGCGCCGGATCAGCGCCTCGACGCCCCAGGTGTGCCCGCTGCCGCTGTTGACGAAGTTCTCCACGTTGGCGACCTCGCCCTCGAGCTCGGCGGCACCCGAGAACACCACCAGCTGGTCGCGATCGATGTAGTAGATCTCGCCGTCGACGTACCACAGCCGGGTCGGCTTCACCTCGGCGCCAACCCCGACGTGGATGCCGCGCTCCGAGCGGACGGCGGGATTGCCGAAGCGGGCATCGACCGACTCCGGCTGCGGTGGCTGGTGGAACACCCCCAGGTAGGCCTTGGTCACCAGCGTCGGCGTGGTCTGGTAGCGGCCGGTCAAGCGCAGGTCGGCGTCGATCCACGCCTGACCGCTGATGGCGTGGGCGTCGAGGCGGGCACCGGGCAGCAGGCGCAGCCGCGAGGTCGCGTCGACCGCCAGGTCGGCGTGGATGGCGGCGGACAGCTGCTCGACCTGGCGGATGACCTGGGTCGGATCGATGTCGATCTCGTCGCCGGTGTCGAGGTTGGAATCGTCGGGAACCAGGAGGTCGTAGCGAGTGACCCGCGACTCGACGTCCATGCCGGTGTCGAGCAGGAGGCGCTTCGAGAGCGGGCCCTTGACCCGCATGCGGTACGAGATCGTATCCTGCACGATGGCGGCCTCGGAGAACGCGCTCGCCGCGCCGGCCTGACCGCTGGCAAACGCCAGCGAATCGCGGCCCCAGGCCGGCGACAACGTCAGGGTGAAGTCGGTGCCGAGCCGACGCTGGTAGCGCCCGATCAGGCGAAAGAACTTCACCGCGGTGTTGAGATCGAGCGACTCCTCCTCGTCGGCGTCGGTCTGCAGCACGTCGAGCTCGTCGCTGGAGCGGATCGCGAACACGCCGATCTTGCCGTGGCGGCCGAGATCGCCGTCGACGCGCAGCATCGCGTCCCAGTAGATCGGCACCACCACGCGCGTCGAGCCCGGCGACGGCTCGGGCAGCACCAGCGGCAACAGGGTGTCGACGTACGACCGCCGGCCGGCGATGCCGAACGAGCCGCGCTTGCCCAGCGGCGCGCGCACGTAGCCGCCGGCGTCGAGCAGGTCGACGTCGGCCGAACCATGGACCCCGTCGCTCTTCGTGGCCCGGGTCTCGACCGCGACCACGCCGCCGTGCGAGCGGCCGAAGCGCGCCGGGTAGCCGCTCGGATAGAGATCGATGCTGTCCAGGAACTCGGCGTTGAGGATCGACGGTCCACCCAGGAAGTGAAACAGCTGCGGGACGCGGTGACCGTCGATGTAGACCGCGGTGTCGTCGGGATTGGAGCCGCGGATCACCAGGAAGCCGAGGCCGAACGGGGTCCGCGCCAGGCCCGGCAGGGTCTGGATCACGCGGATCGGATCGCCGAACGTGCCCGGCACCGACGTCAGCTGCTGCCGCTGCAGCGTGCGCTTGGTGACCTCGAGGACCTCGCGTTCGCCTTCGACCAGCGTCTCGTAGCGGCTACCGCCGCGCGGCCGCATCCACAGCCGGACCTCGAGCGACTCGCGCGCGCCCAGCGCGACGGCGCGCTCGAGGCGATCGAAGCGATCGCCGACGGCGAGGATGGTGTGCGGGCCGGGGGCGAGACCGTGGAACCAGAAGCGGCCGCGGGCGTCGGTGATCGCGTCGACCCCGAGCTCGGCGACCGACACGATCACGCCGGCCAGCTTCGACCGCGTGCCGCGCTCGACGACCTCGCCCTCGATGCTGACCGGCAAGCGGGCATCGCCGCCGTGACTGGGCGGGCCTGCGGCGGCCGGATCGACGGCATCGCGACCGTCGCCGCCGTCGGGATCGGGCGGCGGTGGTGGCGGCTCGACCACCTGCTCGATCACGAAGTGGATCACGGTCTCGACGGTGATCGACCCCGGCTTGCCGTCGATCTCGGCGGGATCGAACACGTACTGCAGCGCGGCGGCGGTCGCCGCCTCGTCGAAGCCGTCGCCCTGCGGGGTGATGACCTCGACCCGGGTGACCACGCCATCGGCGTCGATCGAGAGTCGCACCGGCACCTGGGCTTGCTTGCCGGCAGCCAGGGCGGCGGGCGGATACTCGGGCGCCACCGCCTGCACCAGCGCCGGCGCCTTGGTCATCACGCCGGTCGGTTTCGGCGCCGGCGGCGGCGGATCGCGGCGCACGTCCTGAGCCGCGGCGTCGCCCGCGTCGCCGATGCCGATCGTCGCGAGCGCGAGGACGACGGCGAACGGACGGCCCATCGCCACCCAGGGTAGTCGGCCGCCCGGCGATGACAAGCGAACCCGGCCGCGACCTGTGACCGACGCCGGAACCGACGCCGGAACGTGACCGGAGCCGCAGCCAAACGCTCGACGATCACGCGTCGCCGGGTCGAGGCCGTGTGCGATACTCCGGCGGTGCGGCACCCCCTTGGCCGAAGCCTGGCGATCGCGTGCGCGCTCGCGGCCGCCGCGATGGCCGCATGCTCGGCCCCGCCGGCCGGCGATCGCACCGACGCCGCGGCGGACGACCGCGACGGCGGCGGCGCCGACGCCGGCCCCGGCGACGCCCCGGCGGCGGCGTTCACGGTCCAGTACGCCGATCCGGACCACGGTCCGTTCCGCGGCGGCACGATCACGACCATCCGCGGCAACGGCTTCCGCAACACCGACGAGGTGTGGATCGGCGTCCGCCGGGTCAGCGAGCAGCGCTTCGTCGACTCGCGCCGCTACGAGGTGACGACCCCGCCCGGCGACCCCGGCCTGGCGACCATCGAGGTCCGCCGCAGCGGCGACAGCGCCGAGCGCGCCGGCGCGTTCACCTTCGACGCGGTCGCCATCGATCCACCCAGCGGCTCGGTCGCCGGCGGCACGTTCGTGACCATCACCGGTTTCGGCACCGGCTTCGACGCCAGCACCGTGGTGCGCTTCGACGGCCTGCCGCTGTCGGCGGTCACGGTCGAGAACGGCCAGCGCCTGACCGGCTACACGCCACCCGGCATCGCCGGCGACGCCGACGTCGACGTGCTGTCACCGTCGGGGCTGGTCCACGTCGACCGCGGCTACGCCTACGTCACCACCGGCGACTCGTTCTCCGGTGGCTTCTCCGGCGGTCCGCTCGCCGGCACCCTCAACGTCGTCATCATCGACCAGTGGACCAAGGACGGCATCCCCGACGCGTTCGTCGCCGTCGGCGACCCCGGCACGACGGCGTACCGCGGCACCACCAACGCGCTCGGCGAGATCACCTTCTCCGGTCCGGACCTGCTCGGCCCGGTGGTGGTCACGGCGTGGGCCGCCGACCACGAGGTCGGCACCTTCCACTGCGTCGACTCCGAGAACCTCAGCATCTGGCTGCGCTCGCCGCTGCCGCCACCGTCCGGCGGACCACCACCGATCGGCACCAGCGGCGCACGCATCCGCGGCAGCGTCATGTTCGGCGAGGCCACCGGGCTCGGCTCGCCGTACTGGCACCTGGTGCCCGAGCCGCGCACCCCGACCGAGCGCAAGCGCATCTACGTCACCTCGGCGTCGGGCGGCCTCACCGGCCAGCCCAACCCGCCGCTGGCACCGATCGACTACACCGGACCCGATCGCCTGGCCTGGACCTACGAGGTCGCGGCCCGCCCCGGTGCGCTCGCCGTGGTCGCGGTCGCCGGTCTGTACGACCCGGCCCGCGATCCGGACGGTCAGGGCAACGCGGGCTTCGAGCCGTTCGCGCTCGGCGTCGCCCGCGGCGTGCTGGTCGGTCCCGGCGAGGACAAGACCGGCGTCGACATCGTGGTCAACATCCCGCTCGACGCCGCGCTGCGGATCCAGCTCGCCCAGCCGCCGCCGCTGAACACGCCGGGGTTCACCGGTCCCACCCAGTACCGGCTGCGCGGCGGTGTCGACCTCGGCGGCGAAGGCATCGCGCACTTCGGCAAGCACGGGCTGTCGCCGGTGTCGGTGCCGGAGTGGATCTACCCGGGCGAGTACATCTTTCCGGCCGGCGATGACGCGGTCACGATCACCGACGTGCCGGCCCTGGTCCGCGCCGTCGCCGACGGTTCGTACGGCATGCACGTCGGCGCCTACTCGCAGAGCGGCGGCTCGCCGTACTCGGTGCGCATCGTGCGCGGCATCCTCGATGGCAGCGCGCCGATCGTGGTCGACGGCTTCCTCGGCGTGCCGCGCGCCATCGACCCGCCGCCGTCGGGGCTCGGCTCGGGCCGCCGCGTCGAGTTCGCGCCCGAAGGCGCCACCACCGGCGTCCCCACCTTCCACCTTCACATGCTGTCCGACGATCTCGGCAACCCGGTGTGGCGCGGCATCACCTGCGGCGGCATGCACCAGATCGCGCTGCCCGATCTGTCGACCATCGGCGTGAGCTGGCCGCCGCCGTCACGCACGCTGTCGTGGACGATCTGGTCGATCACCGGCCCCGGTCCGTACCCGCAGTTCACGTACCGCTGGCTGGGCCAGTCCTACTGGCGAGCGTACGCGTCGGCGTCGTTCGCGGCGCAGTTTCCCGAGCCCGTGCAGCTCCCGCCGTGAGGGCCGTCGGGATCGTCGCGCGGATGGTCGCGCTGCTCGCCGCGCTCGCGCCGGTCGCGGCGTGCTCCAAGGGCGGCGAGTCGCCGATCTGTGCCTCGGGCGATCAGCGTTGCCAGGGCAACCAGCTCGAGCAGTGCAACGACGACGGCGAGCAGTGGGACGTCCGCCTCGACTGCTCCGCCGACGGCGATCTGTGCGTCATCGGCATGGGCTGCGTCGAGTGCTTCCCCGACACCCGGGCCTGCGTCGACCAGGACATCGTGCGCTGCCGACCCGACGGTTCGGGCGCCGACGTGATCGCGTCCTGCGACGGCAGCGCGCAACAGCTGTGCGCCGGTGGCGAGTGCGTCGATGCCTGCCAGCTCGCCGCGGCGTCACGCGACTACGAAGGCTGCGAGTACTGGGCGGTCGATCTCGACAACGCCGTGGTCACCAACCAGGGCGCGGCGTCGGCCCAGCAGTTCTCGGTGGTGGTGTCCAACGCCAGCCTGCTCGAGGCCGACGTCCGGGTCGAGATCTGGTGCACCGCCGCCGACGCCGCCAACCCGGCGACCCCGTGCACCGAGGGCGAGCCGTACACCGTCGACGGTCCGCGACGCCTCGGTCCCGGCGACCTGCGCATCTTCGATCTCGACGCCCGTGAGGTCGACGGCTCCAGCCTGCCCCAGCTCAACGACGGGCCCGGCACGTTCCGGTCGCGCCGCGCCTACCGCGTGGTGTCCAACGCGCCGCTGGTCGCGTATCAGTTCAACCCGCTCGAGAACGTCGGCGTGTTCTCCAATGACGCCTCGCTGCTCCTGCCGACCGAGGCCCTGGCCTCGACGTACATGGTCACCTCGTGGCCGCAGACCATCGCCCGCACCGAGCAGTCCGAGACCAACATGGGCATCCACCTGCGCGCCTTCCTCACCGTGGTCGGCGTCGAGGACGACACCACCGTGGAGGTCCGACTGTCGGCGCGCATCCTGGGCGGCGGTGGTGTCGGTCCGGCCAACGTCGGCGAGGTCGTCACCTTCACCCTCGACCGCTTCGACGTCGTCAACCTGGAGACCGACGACTTCAACGCCGACTTCACCGGCTCGACGGTGCTGGCGCGCAGCGGCAAGCGGGTCGCGGTGTTCACGGGCAGCGAGGCCTCCGACGCCCCGCGCTTCGAGACCCTGGCCACCCGCCGGTGCTGCGCCGATCACCTCGAAGAGCAGATCTTTCCCGAGGACTCGTTCGGCACCAAGTTCGTCGCCGTCAAGTCGCCGCTGCGCTCGAAGCTGGTCGATGCGGCTGGCTGGGACGTCGCCGTGGTGCCCGACGAGCCCGAGTACTGGCGCATCGTGGCGTCCAAGGACGGCACCACGGTCATCACCGACCTGCCGGCGCCCAACGATCGCTTCGTGCTCGGCCGCGGCGCCTCGGTGATCATCGAGAGCGAGCGCGACTTCCTGCTCGAGGCCACGGCGCCGATCGCGTTCACCCAGATCCCGGCCAGCCAGCAGGCGACCGGCATCCCGTCGACGTTGCCCAACGGTGATCGCCCGCCCGGCGGCGACCCGTCGCTCATCTGGGTGCCGCCCATCGAGCAATGGCGCAACAGCTACCTGTTCCTGGTCCCCAACAAGTACGCCTTCGACTTCCTGCTCGTCGCGCTGCCGGCGTCGGCCGCCCTGACCTACGACACCCTGCCCATCGACGACGTGCTGACCTGCGAGCGGGAGCCGATCGGCGAGCAGGTGCCGCCGGCCGGCGGCGATCCGGTCGAGTACGTCGCGGTCCGCTGCCAGCTCTCGTTCCCGGTACCGGGTGGAGCCGGCGCTCAGGACGACGGCGTCCACCTGCTGGCGACCAGCGGCGGCCAGCCGTTCGGGCTGGTGGTGTGGGGCTGGGACAGCTTCGTGAGCTACGGCTACCCCGGCGGCTCCAACGTCACCCGGATCAACCTGAACTGAGGCCCTGCCGCGGCCCCAACCGCGGTATAGGCGGCCATGGCGTTCTGCTTCGCGCACGCGGCCGTCGAGGCCACCGGCACCTGTGACGACTGCAAGAAGCCGATCTGCACCAAGTGCACCAAGGGCACGCTCGATGGCTTCATGTGCCCGCCGTGCGCGCAGAAGCGTTACGGCCGCCAGAAGCTGATCGTCTGGACCAAGATCAGCGCGGTCGCCGTGCTGCTGGTCGGGCTGGCGGTGTTCGGGCTGATCGTGGTCGGCAAGGGCAGCGAGCGATCGACGGCCCGGCCCGACGCCGGACCGGCGGAGAAGGACCCGTTCATCCAGACCCTGCGCGAGACCCGCGACCTGGCGCCGTGCGACAAGGAGTCGGCGCGCAAGCTGGTGCTCGAGCTGATGGAGCTCCACCGCTACGCCGATGCCGTCGATGACGCCGCCGGCTACTTCGCCAAGTGCGATGACTTCCCGAAGCTGCGCTCGAACGTGATCTACGCCCTGCACCAGCTCGGCCGCAACGCCGAGGCGGTCAAGCACGAGACCGCGCTCATCACCCGCGATCCGTACGACAGCGACTACTGGTGGTGGCGCGGCGAAGACCGCAGCCGCACCGACGAGCCCGAGCGGGCGCTGGCCGACTACCGGCAATCGATCGCCAACAGCGACAGCGACCGTTTCTCCAAGTCGGCGGTGTCGCGCATCCTCGACACCGCCGGTCCCGCCGGCCGGCCGTGCGAGGCGGTGGCGGCGATCGACTACCACGCCGGCTTCCACCACGGCAGCGTCCATCGCGACCTGATCGCTCGCGCCCGCGGGCTCGATCAGACCTCGCAGTGCGCGCGCACCCGCGGCCAGGGCGAGCAGCGGCTGCCGCCGCCGGGCGACGCCGACAACGTTCAGGTGACGGTGTCGATCGGGGGTGTCGAGGGCACGTTCCTGATCGAGACCCGCTGTGGCACCACGATGGTGTCGCCGGCGTTCGCCCAGCTCGCCCAGCTCGCGCCGCGCCCGGGGCCCCCGATCGAGACCATCGCGGTCGGGGCGATCCGCAGCGGCGCGCCGGCGACCGCGACGCTGGCGATCGGCGGCGCCAGCGCACCCGAGACCGAGCTGGTGGTCGCCGACGGCTTGCCGCCCGGCATCGACGGCGTGCTCGGCCTGTCGGCGCTTTGGAAGTTCACCCTCACGCTGCGCGACGACGACGGCGGGTTCACCCTCGACGGACCGGCGGCCGCCGCGAACTGACGGCCCGCGGGCCCAACCGGTCGGCGATCCGCCGGATCAGGATCCAGCGGGCCGGCGCAGGTGATCGACGAGGTTCACGAACAGTCCGCGCACCGCGTTCTCGAGCGCTTCCTTGCGCAGCTGCGGCAGGTAGCGGGCATCGTAGGTCCGCCGCGGCACCTGCACCTTGGCGCCACCGGACAGGAACGACAGCATCTTGCCGCGGTCGTCGGAGATGGCGAGCCGGAGCTGCGCCTCGATCTCGACGTAGCCACCCGACTGGCGGGTCTCGAGCGACACCAGGCTGACGTCGACGTTGCGCAGGCCGAGCCCGAACTTGCGCGCGTCGACCGCGACGCTGGTCAGGGTGGACGTGCCGGCCGCCTCGGTGGTCATCGTCGCCCGCATCACGTCGGCGTGGAACGCGCGCGCCTTCTTGTCGTGGTGGCCGGGCGAATCATCGCGCGCCGATTTGACCAGCATGTAGATCTCGGGCCGCGGCGCGACCGCCCGCGGGCTGGTGCCAAACCCGGCCTTGCCGGCGACGGTTGGCGCCGCCGCCGGGGCGATGCCGTTGAGCTCGCAGACCTGGGTCACGGCCTCGGTGGCACGCTTGCGCACCAGCTCGTCGCGGTCGCTCGCCGCGGCGTTGCGCAGCGCTGGCAGCGACGCACGGTGGCCGAGCTTGCCGAGACCGGCGGCGGCGATCGCGCGCACGGTGGCGCTCTTGTCGGCGAGGGCGGCGACCAGCGGCTTGAGCGTCGGCTTGGCGCCCAGGCGGGCCAGCGCGGTCACCGCCGCGATGCGCGACCGCTCGGAGTTGCGCTCGTCCATGGTGGCCGACAGCTCGGCGATCCGCGACGCTTCGTCGGCGGCTGCGCGTGGCGCCCGGATCCCGCCGGCCACGGTGATCAGCGTGGCGATCAGCGTGACCCCCATGGCTCGTCGGACGAAGCTGCGCGCCATGAAGCATCGATTACACGTGCCGTGGATCGACGAGTCAATTTGTTTCGGCACCGACCTGCGCTGACGCGTGCTGACTCGTGCTGACTGCGATGCGAACCACGCGCGCGCTCCCGTCGCTATCGTGTAACGTCGTGTACGTGATCGATCGTTACCGTTGGTGGGAGCCGAGCGCACATGGACCCGCGGCTCGTGATCCAGGGCGGACATGAGCTCGCCCGCGATCTCGCCTGCGTTGCGGTGGGGAACGGTCGGCGGCATCACGGCGCTGTCGCTGTTGATCGCGTCGCTGCGCATGTGCGCTGACGTCGCGATCCCGGCCAAGCCAGAAGCGCCATTGATGCAAGGCACCTCCCAGGACGTGCTGAAGACGTCGTCGGCAACCCAGGCCAGCTGGCGCGCCGGGATCGAACGCGACGCGACGACGCTCGGCGTGCCTACACCGACCGACGCCGACATGGCGCGAAAATTCACCTTCCGTCTCGACGAGGAGGCCCGCGTGATCGCGCCCGGTGAAGGGTCGATCGAGGCCGCCGGACTCCGGCTCTCTGCCACCGCGGTCTCGGAAGAGGGCACCAAGCAGAAGGCGATGATGCTGGTGATCGAGAACCTGACCGACACCGACCTCGCCTACCACGTCGTCACCGAACCGCGGCCGGGCGGCGCGGCATGCAACCAGCGATTGACCGTTCCTCACGACGCGATCGTCGTCGGACGCGGCAAGACGGTGGTGCGTAGCGAGTGCACCTATCGCGCCGGCATGTCGCTGGGAATCGAGCGGGTCGAGACCGTCGCGCTCTCACCGCTCTCCAGCGCCTACGTGTCGCGCTTGCAGCCCGCGGCCGTAGGTGCCGATGCACGGCTGGCACGCGGACACCGCCCCGAGTTGCCCGCGACGATGGAGGTGTGCAGCACCGTGGCCTCACAGACCGTCCGCTCCGACATCGAAAGCGGTGCCACCGCGTGGCGAGATCTCGTCGACTACTACGCGCGCCACTCGTGCGCGATGTATCAGTTTCCAGAAGGATATCGTGCGTTTGAAAAGGATGGCGCTCGTGACCTCCCGATCGCGCCTTGACCGTCGTGTCCGGTCATTCATTTGTTTCGCGGCGTTAGGCTTGCGCTCGTGATCGACTCTCGGATAGCCTCGGAATCAGGATTACGCGGAGTTACGACCTCTGTGGCCGCTGTGACCAAGTCCGAGCTCATCGAAAAGATCTCCGAGAGTCTCAAGCTTCCTGCCGGAAAAGCGGAGGCGATCGTCAACTGCGTCTTCGATTCGATGGTGAAGGCCCTCGAACGTGGCGAAGGTATCGAGATCCGGGGGTTTGGCAGCTTCACCGTACGCGAGTACAAGGCCTACGAAGGCCGGAACCCTCGTACCGGCGAGACCGTCCACGTGGCGCCGAAGCGCTTGCCGTTCTTCAAGGTCGGCAAGGACTTGCGCGAGCGGGTCAACGCCGCCACCGGCACACCGCTGCCGGTCGACACCAGTCCGGATCACGACGACGACGTCGCGGACGATCCCGAGCTCGACGAAGACGACGATTAGTCCAGGCGCGCGACGCGGCCGGCGTCCCCATCGACGTCGAGCCACTCGCCGTCGATCACGCTGTCGACCACGCCCGCGCATCCGACGACACACGGGATGCCCAGCTCGCGGGCCATGGCCGCTCCATGGTCGAGCAGCGATCCGTGTTCGCAGACGATCGCCGCGGCGCCCTCGACCAGCAGTGCCAGCGCCGGAGTCACCGCGCGCACGACCACGATGGCGCCGCGGCGCACACGCACCGCGTCGCCCAGGTGGTCGAAGCGTGCAGCCGGACCGGCGACCCGCCCTCCGACACCAGCGCCGTTCCAGACCTGGCCGGGACCGGCTGCCGGCCCCACCGTCTGACGCGCCTTCGCGTCAGACCGGAGCCGGGCCCCGAAGCCATCGTTGGGCTGGTCATCGAGCGTGATCGGCATCGCCCACCCGGCGGACCTGGCGGCGGCGGCGCGCGCTGCAGCGGCCCGGCCCGGAGCCCGCGAACGCCACGCCTCGTCGGCCGGGTCAGCGACGGACACCTCGTCGAGAGGCAACCAGAACACATCGTCGGCCACGAGCCCGAGCCGGTGCGCTGCGCCCAGCAGTGCTCGGCGGACCACCGCCTGGGCGCGCGCGAACAGCAAGTCGTCGCGCTCGGCGGCGTCGGCGGCAGCGCGGGCGAGCGCGACCTCGGCCGCCAGCTCCGGCGGCGGCGCCGGCTCCGGCGGCAGCGCCGGGCGAGCGCCGGCCAGCGCGATCGCGTCATCGAAGCGCGCCGGATGCTCGGCGAACGATGGCGACGCCACATCCCACACCGGTGCCAGATCACCCGCCAGCGCGATCAAGCCCGCGCGATCGAGCTCGCCGCGTGCGGTCGCGGCCACGGCGGCGACCAGCGACGACGGCCGGCGAGGAGCCAGCGCGGCCGCGCGGGTAGCCGCGACCCGCGGCGGCGCGCCGTCGGCGACCAGCCGATCGACCAGCACGGTGCGGGCGGCGGCGATCATCGGGCCGAGCTCAAGCGCGATCACCCGGTAGGCCGCGACGTAGGCCGGCAACGCAGCGGTGAGCGTGCCGTCGGCGCTCGCCAGCACCTGTTCGACCTCGGCCGCGGCAACCGCGAAGCGAGCCTCGAGCTCGGCGGCCGAACCTGGTCGCGGCGGCGCGCTGTCGCCGCTGCGCTCGGCGGTATAGAGGAAGCCGGCCACGACCGCGAGATGGAACGGCGCCGCACCGCTGCGCTCGACGAGCTCGCACAGCCCGGCCTGCGCCGTCGACAGCGGATCGGGGTTGTGGCTGACGTCCCGGCGCCACGCGCGTGGCGGTGACCGCAGCGGTGCCAGCACGAACGGCGGCGGGGCGACGCGAGGCGGCCGCGGTGGCGGGTGGAGGAGCGGCCGGGCCTGCACGACCGACCACGAGCCATCGTGGCCACGGACCAGCTCGATGTCAGCGCCAGCCGGCGCCGCGATCGCGGCCTCGGCGGCCAGCGCCAGCGCGATCGCCGCGTCGGGCTCGGCCCGCCCGGCACGCCGCGGCGGACCGTCGCCGGCGTCGAGCCACACCTCGTCGGCACGCGGCCGACCCGGCGGACGCGTGAACACGGTCATGCGGGTGCCGGCGACCTGGCGCTGCACCACGACCCCGGGTGCGGCGACGGTCTCGTCGCGGTTGGAGCGCGCGTACAGCGCCACCAGCGGCGTCACGCTCGCCACCCACACGCAGCGCACCGCGGCCCAGACGTCGGCGGGCTCGACGCCCGCGATCGAACGCCCGAGGCCGGGCGCCGCGCGCGTGGCGCCGTCCTCGATCGACATCGACGATCGGACGATCAGCGGCCCACCGAGCGCGCGCGCGCGCCCAGAAACCTCGGCCTCGAGCGCCGCCGGCAACGGCTGCTCGCCGGCCGCCAGGGCCCAGCCGGCCAGGGTCGAGCCCAGCTCGTCGAGCAAGGGCGATGCTGTCCCGGCGCCGGTGACGGCCCGGAACGCCGCGCCGGTGATCGCGAAGCCGGCCGGCACCGGTAGCCCGGCGCCGATCAAGCGCGCCAGCCCCGCCGCCTTGCCACCGGCTCCGGTGGCGGCAACCGACAGCTCGATCACGAACGGCTCGGACACGCCGGAGATAGTACGATCGGCGGGTGATCGATCGCGTCGTTTCCGCGCCAGCCCTGACTCGGCCGTCGATCTCCGCGGCCGTCACGTTGACGCTGCTCGCGACGCTGGCACTGGGTGCCGCGTCGGTCACCGCCGATACCAGCAAGCTGGGCCGCGAGGGCCTCGCGGTGCAGCCGCGCGCGCCCCTGCGCGGCAAGAACAAGGTGTGCTGCGGCTATCCGCTGGTGAAGGATCTCGAATGGGCGCTGCGCTTCTACTGGCTGGCGCGTGAGGAGGACTTCGACGAGCCCGACGAGATCGAGCACGCCGATCCCGACGCCGTCGATCTCTACACCCGCGACGGCCAGTACCTCGGCGCCTACCCGACCGAGTACGTCTGGCACCTGCGCATGGAGGGCTCGGGCCTGCTCACCGACGGTCGGGTCCTCAACTACGCCGGCAGCTGCCGCTACGGGACCGGGACCTGCTACGAACAGCTCGACGTGAACACGCACCCGTTCGGGCGCGGCGCGGCGCGCCGGCCGCTGGTGCCGTTCAAGTCGGTCGCCGTCGATCCGCGCCTGGTGGCGATCGGCGAACCGCTCTACATCCCCGAGTTCGACGGCGTGTTGCTTCCCGACGGTTCGGTCCACGACGGATGCGTGCGTGCCGACGATACCGGCGGCGGCATCAAGCTTCGCAAGCTGGACTTCTTCGTGGTCACCTACGGCAACTTCCGCTTCCTGCTGCAAGAACTGTGGGGCGTCAACTGGATCACCCCCCAGGTCGAGGCACCGCGCTGCGAGTACCTGCGCGACGCGCAGTAGCTCCTGGCGCAGCCGCCCTCAGATCCGCGTCATCACCTGCTGCGGCCAGGCCTGCGAGTAGTCATCCGACGGCGAGCGGGCGGCGGCGCGCGAAAGGTCGATCGTGGTGTGCGGAGACGGCGCGAGCGCTCATCCGATACCATCACCGCGGTGTCCACCCGGCGAAGCGCGGCGCGATCCTTCTGGCCCTGCACACTGGTCCAGGCCGACCCGGGAGGAAGTCAACGATCGATCATCTGCTCGGAGCTCGATCGCTTCGAGCACCTGGCCGGCGGTCGCGACGCCGGCGGCTACTTCGTGGAGAAGTTGGCCCGGAAGCTCGCGCGGGCCGCGGACCCAGGCCTGCTCCGCCGGGTCCGCTTCGACAGCGAGGCGAGCATGTTCTGCGCGCGCGGCGACGATCTCGAGGCGCTCGCCGCAGTCGCGGCCTTGCTCCATGAGGCGACCGGCCAGCGGCCACCACGAGCGCGGCGGGCGCGCGAGTTGGCGCCGTTCGAGCAGGTCGCCCCGCTGCTCGCACAGGGATACGTACTCGCCGCCGACCCGCAGGCGCAGGCGGCGCTGGCGAAGATGGCGCCCGCGCCGGCGATGGCCAGCGACGAGGCGCGCCTGATGCGCGAGCTCCGCGCGCGCGACCCGGCAGTCCGGCAGCGCGCCGCCCGCCGGATCCATGGCAAGGCTCGGACCCGGGTCTACTGCTGGGGCTGGTTCCTGTCGCACCCGCGACCATGACCGAGCTGATGCGCGCGCTCGATCGCGAGCTCGACGCCAAGGTCTACCGCGAGATCTTCATCGCGCTGGCCCACGCCTGTTCGCGCCACCTGCCGGACGCCCGCGCTCGACCGTACTTCGAGCGTCACCGCGAGCACCCGCGCAAGGACATGCGCTTCCTCGCGTCACTCGGGCTGCAGGCGCTCGAGCGTGCGACGAACAGCCACTTCGGCAACGCGTGCGAGCACGCCGACCACCGGCTCGCCGTGCCGTCCCGGCGGTGACCGACGCGACAGATCGGGCGCCTCAGTTCGTCACCATGGGCTGGATCGCGGCGCAGGATCGCGGCCCGACCGGACACGCGCCGCGATTGCGGCGGTCGCGACGACCATGTTAGGATGCGGCCGTGCATCCACGCTGGACGCTCACCGTCTTGGCCCTGTCGATCTCGTGTTCGACGGTCGGGGTCAAGGGCCCAACCACCGGCACCGCCGACGCACTGCCGCCATGCACACGGTCGTACGCCCTGCCCGCCGTCGACATCGTCGCCGCGATCGGCGTCCTGCTCACCGCCTACGCCGCAGCGTCGTTTCAAGGCTTCGACTGCGTGGACCCGGAGTGCGGCGACACGTTCGAGCCGAAGGTCTTCGCCGTCGGCGCGATCATCGCCGCTCCGTTCGTGCTCAGCGCCGGCGTCGGCGCGTCCCGCATCGGCCGGTGCGAGCAGGCGCAGCGGGCGTGGACCGCCGACCAGGCCGCCCTCGGCGCGCAGCGCCGCCGCCAGGAAGCGATCTCCACCCGCGACCCGGCCGCCTGGGCCTCAGCCAGGGACTCCGGCCTGCTCGGCAAGCAAGACCAATGGTGCCGGACCACCACCGCCGCCGTGTTGATCGGCACCTGTGACGGTGGCCTGGTGTGCGACGACGGTACCTGCCGTCGCAGGTGCCACGAGACCACGCCAGGCTCGCGGATGTGGACCTGTGGCCCGGGGTATCGATGCACCGTCGACCACGCCGGCTGTGACCTGGTCACGCCGGCTGTGACGAACGCCGACGCGGACGCCGGCGCCTCCTGATCGCGCTCGATGCCGAGCCCGTCTCGCCAGCCGGCGGCTCGGTCGGCGAGACGTTCGAGGTGGAGAGCATCGTGCGCCCAACGTTCGAGGTGCAGGGGATCGTGCACGCAGCGGCCGATCTGGTACTGCGCCACGTCGGCAAGATCGTATTTGCAGCTCGCTAGGAGCGTGTTGGACTCCCCAATCTCGATCGGTTGGCGCGTAAGCGATCGAGATCGATTTTTTCGTGGCGAGTGGTCGTTGATGACGCTCTGCCACAACCTGCTCAAGCTCCACCGCGCGCAGCCGGCCTGAGCCGCCCGGCGGTGTGAGCCGCCGCGGCAGACCTGCCGCTGCCTCACGCCCGAACGAGCATTACTCCAACACGCTCCTAGCGCCTCCTAGCGCCAATGCCAGTCACTTAGCGACGTCAGTCCAATCATGTCGATCACTTCCACCCCCGTTCGCCCTGAGCGAGGCCGCGCAGCGGCCGAGTCGAAGGGCGAAGCCTCGACGGAGTACGTCCTTCGACTCACGCTCGCATGCGCTCGCGTTTCGCTCAGGACGAGCGGAAACGTGGCTCATCTCGATCACTTGACGCTAACTGATCGGCATTGCTGCTAGCGCAGCACCACCGGGAACATCGTCACCGCCTGCACGCGCTCGTCGCGGAAGCGGACCAGCTGGCGCAGCGTTCGCACCATCACCTCGGCGACCTCGGGCGAGACGTCGCGGGCGGCGGCGGCGACCGCCGTCGACAGCCCGAACGGCAGGTGGACCTCGCCGAAGCCGGAAAACAGGTCGCGCAACGTCAACGTGGGCGGGTAGACCTCGAGCGCGGCATCGGCGTCGACCTTGCCGAGCGCGCGGGCGTCGGCGAGCGCCGCGTCGAGGCCGCCGAGCTCGTCGACCAGGCCCAGACGCTTGGCGTCGGTGCCGGTCCACACCCGGCCCTGGGCGATGGCGTGAACCTCGGCGACGGTCTTGCCGCGGCCGGTGGCGACCCGGCCGACGAAGACGTCGTAGATGGCCTGCATCGACGCCTGCACCGCGGCCCGTTCGTCGGCAGTCCACGGTCCCAGGTTGGCCATCATGGTCGCGCGCTTGCCGCGCCCCATCGGGAACGTGGTCACGCCGATCTTGGCCAGCGCGCCGCTCGGCGCCAGCTTGCCGCCGACCACACCGATCGAGCCGGTGAGGGTGTCGGGCAGCGCGTAGATCTTGGTGGCGCCACACGCGATGTAGTAGCCACCCGACGCCGCGACGTCGCTCATCGACACCACCACGGGCTTCTTGGCCTTGACCTCGGCGACGGCGTGCCAGATCAACTCCGACGCCAGCGCGCTGCCGCCGCCGGAGTCGATGCGCAGCACCACCGCCTTGACGTTGTCATCGGCGGCCAGCACGCGCAGCGCCGGCACCAGCGTGCGCGACGCGATCTCCTGACGCGCACCGACGATGCCATCGCCATCACCATCGACGACGTCGCCGACCGCGTAGACCAGCGCGACGTGCGCCTCGGTCGGGCGCGGCGTCGGCACCGCGCCCAGGAAGCGCATCACCTTCATCATGCCCGCGACATCGTCATCCTTCTCTTCGACCGCGAGCTTGGTCCACCCACCGCCGGCGGCGGCACCGTCGCGAAAGGCCTCGAACGTCTCGACCACGTCGACCAGCTTGGCGGCCAGCGCCTGGTCGGAGGTGAACAAGGCCTGGTCGATGAGTGCCTTCACGGCGTCAGGGGTCAGCTTGCGCCCGCTCGCGATCGTCTCGACCATCGACGCGTACTCGCGATCGAGGATCGCGCCGATCGTCTCCTCCATCTCCTTCGACGGCCGATCGCGGGTCAGCGGCTCGGCGGCGCCCTTGTACGCGCCGACGTGCAGGAAATCGGCGGTGATGCCGAGCTGGTCGAGCAAGCCCTTGAGGTGCACCGGCATCGCCGCCGGGCCCGACACCATGAGGCCGCCGGTCGGCGCCAACCCGATGCGGTCGCACGCCGACAGCACCATGTATTCGGCGTTCGACGCCGACTCGGTGTGGCAGTAGAGCTTCTTGCCGCTGGCCTTGTACGCCAGCAGCGCGGCATGGACCTCGGCGGCGTCGGGCAGCGACACCGACAGACCGTCGACGCGCAGCACCAGCCCGCCGAGCTCGCGCTGGCCGGCGAGCTCGCGCAGCCGCTCACCGAGCCGGCGCACCTGGAGCGCATCGCTCGGCCCGCTGGTCCACGAGAAGCTGTCCAGCTCGGCGACGTCGCCCGCCAGCGTCACCACGCCGAGGTGAGGCTGTTTGTCATCGAAGCCCGCGCTCGATGCCGGTGCCTCGTAGGGGCCGGGTTTGCCGATGCTCTCGGCGACGTTCTTGAGCATCGCCATCGGATCTCCGAAGCCGCCGAGCCCGCCGCCACCCCCGCCGCCGCCACCACCGCCGCCGCCACCGCCGCCACCACCGCCCCACGGATCCGACTCCGCTGCGGGCGGCGTCCAGTTGGGCTTGTCGTCGCCGCAGGCCACGGCCAGCACGGCGACGCCGAGCACATGCGCCCACAAAAATGATCGCGTCATTGGCTTCCTCGTCGACTGCGTCAGGGACTGCGTCAGGGTGGCGCGCCAGGGACTGCGTCAGGGTGGCGCGCCAGGGTCGGGGCTCGGCACAGGATCCGGCTTGGGCTCATCGGGCTTCGGCGGATCGACCGGCTTTTCCGCGCTGCCGGTGCCATCGCTGCCGCTGCCGCCGCCACCGCCACCGCCACCCTCGGGAGGCGTGGGTGTGCCGCCGCCAGTGCCCTTCAGGCGCTCGAGCTGTCGCTGCGCCGCGGCACCGTTGGGATAGACCTCGAGGTACTTCTCGTAGGCACCGATCGCCAGGTCGGTGCGCCCCTGTTGCTGGTACGCCTCCGCCACACCCCACAACGCGCGCTCGAAGCGGGGCGAGATGCCGAGCGCGGCCCGGAACTTCGAATGCGCCGATGCGAACTGCTTGGCGTCGATGTGGCAGAAGCCCATGCCGCTCAGCGCCTCGACGCCGTTGGGCTGAACCTCGAGCGCGCGCGTGAAGTACGGCATCGCCTGGCCACAGTCGACCTCGGCCAGCTTGTTGGCCTTGGCGAGCAGCTTGTCGTAGTCGTTGCCGCTGACCGCACCCGAGCCCGAGCCCGAGCTGCTGCCAGCGTCGGGGCCGCCGGCGGCTGATCCCGCGCCGACACCGGCGTCGACATCCTCGTCCGGCATCGGATCGACGGCGACCGCGCCCAGGCGCGCCAGCATCGCGCGCGCGCCGCCGTGCTCGGGTTGGGCCGCGACGACGGCGGCGGCCGCGCTGCGCGCGTCGTCCTGCTTGCGTTGCGCGAACGCGACCCGGGCCAGGTGCCAGCGTGGCCGCACGTCGCCGGTACCTTCGAGCGACCCTTGATCGAGCCCGCGCAGGAGCTCGATGGCGCGATCGTAGTCCTTGTCGCGCAGCGCGGTCAGCGCCTCGACCAGCCCGGCCTCGTGATCGCCGGGCGCCGCCTGGCGCGCGGTGTCGAGGTAGCGGCGCAGATCCTTCATCGGCTTGCCCTGCAAGCGCAGCACGTCAGCCATCGCCACGTTGGCGAGCGCGTTGCCGTTGCCAGCCTTGATCGCACGCTGGGCCAGACCGAGCGCGCTCAGCACCAGCTGCTTGCCTTGACGCCGGACCTTTTCGGCGGTCTTCGAATCGGTGGCCAGCTCGGCCTCGTCCTCGATGATCTGGGCCTGCGCCGAGATCAGGCGCGCGCGCATCCCCAGCGTGGTGGCGTCGGCGCGACCACCATCGGCCAGCAACTTCTCCGCCGCCGACAGCGCTGCGCTCGAGTCGCGCCCCAGCTGGACCCGCGCCTGGTCGAGCAGATCGTCGGCCGGCGACACCACGGCGGCATCGGGGCCGGCCGCGACCGCGCCGGCATCGACGACCACGGCGGCGACCAGGCCGGCGTCGGCGACCTGATCCGATCGGTTCGGCGCCGGCCGCAACACGGTGAAGTACACCACCCCGGCCGCGGCGCCGATCACGACCAGCGAGCCCAGCGCGATCCACAGACCGGCACCACGTCGGCGCGGCGGCTCGTCGTCCGCGAACGGATCGTAGTTGTCGCCATCGTCACGGCGGGCGTTCAGGCCACCGGCGAAGGCGACGTCATCGGTCGGCACCGGGCGCACCACGCCGCCGAAGTTGTTGTCTTGGCCGGTCGAGCGCACGGCGCCACGACGAGGCCCCTCGCCTTCGAGCTCGTCGGCCAGCGGGCGGACGTCGTCGGTCACCCAGGCACCGGTGGAGCGCTGCGCGGGCGGCGGAATCGCCGCGACCGCCGGCGGTGGCGGCAGCGGAGCGCTCGCGGCGGCGACCGCCGTCGAACGCGGCGGCGGTGGCGCCGGGCGCGACGGGCTCGCCACCGGGCGTGACGGTACGTCGGGGATCACGGCCGGTAGGTTCGGCACCATGGTCGGCGCGTGCGCAGGTAGCGTTGGCGCCGCCGCGGCGCTCGCCAGCGGACGCGGCGGCGGGGGCGGCGTCGACATCGCCGGACGTGGGGGCGCCACGGCGGCCCCGGCCGACGTCAGCCGTGGCGGTGGCGCGACCGGCGCCGGCGACGTGGGCTGGCGCTGCGTCGATGCCGGCGGCGGCGGCGGCGCGAGGTTACGGCCGGTGATCGGCACGCGCATCGGCTCGACCACTGTCTCGCGCTCCGGCGTCTTGATGGCGGCGACGCCGACCGCCGGAACCCGGGTCGGGGTGATGCGACCGGAGTCGCGGTGATCGCGGGCATCGCGCGCTTCCTGGGCGACGATGAAGAAGGACGACAGCTCGGCGATGTCACCGAGCCGCTTCCAGGTCTTGCCGCTGCGCGAGATCATCGAATCGCGCGACACCAGCCCGGTGATGATCCACTGCTGCAACGTGCCGAGCTCGCGACACGACCGCGTCTCGCCGTTGTCGAGGCGGAGCACCCACTGGCGGTCGCCTTCACCGCCGATCGGTCCACTGACCGGGCCGGAGCCAGTCTGGGCCCGCTCTTGCGGAACGCCTCGCGACGGCGCAGGTGGTGCCGGCGCTGGCGTCGGCCCTGCCGACCCCGCCCGCGGCGGGGCCGACGCCGCCGAACCGTGAGGCGGCGCGTTGGTGACCGGGCGGGCCGGGACCCCGCTCTGGGTCGGCGACCGCTTGCGGATCTTGAACATGTGCCCGCAGGTCGTGCACTTTACGGTCACGCCGCCGGGCTTGAGCCGGGACTCATCCAGCTCGTATTCCGTGTTGCACTTCTCGCAGCGGACGTCCATCGATCCGCCCCAAGCAGTAGCACGCCACGTTGCCCATTTCCATGGACCGACCACCGGCGCCGGGGCCCGATGGCCGGTGGCGCCCTACCAGAACGCCGGCTGGCTCTGCTACCATGGGATCCGTGTCTGCTCCCGGGTCGGGCCGCGATGCTGAACGGGTCCAGGTCGATGCCTTCGTGAAGGCGGCGGCGGGCGGACACGAGCTGGTGTTCCGGACCCGGGACCTGTCGCGTTCGGGACTGTTCCTCTACACGCGGGTCGCGCATTCGTATCCGTTCCGGCTCGGGTCGCGCCTGCACATCGAGCTGTTCGACTACGACAAGACCATCGCCCTCGAAGTCGTGGTCGCGCGCGTGGTCGACCCTGGCAGTGCGGAGGCCGACTCCTTCCCGACCGGCTTCGGGGTGCGAATCGTGGAGCTCGACGAGCCCACGAGGACCAACCTCGAGGCCCTCATCGAACGCGTCCGGGCCGGAAGCGCGCCGTACTGAGCGCGCCCACTGCACCGCCGGCGTCGAGAGCGCCGGCTTAGATCCGGGAATTCCGTTGTTCAGTCGCGGCGTTCAGTCGTCCAGGTAACCGGTCAGCTTGAGCTTGTTCTTGGCTGCTTTGGCCAGCTTGGACCGCGGGCGTTCATCGATGATGCCCTGGAGCAGCTCGGCGCCCAGTTCCTTGTCGTTCTCCTCGCTCGACTCGAGCAGGCGGAAGCCGAGGCCGTACATCTCCTCGTCCTCGACGTCCTTCTCCCGCGCCAGCTTCTTGGCCACCGGGAAGCCGCTCGCCGCCAGGCGCCCGAACTGTTCGAGCACTGGATCGTCGGCGTGCGACGCCCGCAGGATGCCCTGCCCGGCCGCCTTGAGGCCGAGCACGGCCAGGAAGAAGCGGGCCTCGTCGTCGATGACCGCGTCGAGATCGGCACGGCTCCGCAGCAGCGGCTTGAGGGCGCCGAACGCCTCCAGGGACTTGCCAGCCTTGCGCAGGCGACGGGCGCGCTCGAACAGGAGCTCGACGTGTTTCTCGGGTGCGACGTCGGCGATGACCTCGCCGACGATGCGCTCGAGCAGGATCGAATCGGCGGTGGCCTTGCCCTTGCCGTGACCATCGAGGTGCTGGTGCGCCACCGCGACCAGCTCCTCGATGGCCGTGCTCGAGACGTGACCGCGATGCGAACGCAGCGCACCGGCGTACCGACGCGCCGCCTGTTCGTCCTCCGAGGCGAGCAGCGCCCGAACCAGCGGCAGCACCGCCTCCGGGGCCCGGGCCAGGCCGCGCGCGGCGGCGTCGCGCGCCGTGACGTCGTCGCCACCGAGAGCGTCGATCAGGGCCTTCACCGCCGCGGCGCCGCCGCCGGCCGGAAGCCGCTCCATCGCCAGCTTCTGGGCCGCCGAGTTCTTGGACCGAGCCAGGGCCGCGAACGGCTTGGCCAGCCGCTCGGGGATACGGGCGCCGCGCAACGTATCGATGGCGGCCTGGGCGATGCCGAGATCGTCTCCATCGGCGTATTCGATCAAGGCCTCGATCGCCGACTCGGTGCCCTTGGCCTCGCTGGCAGCGACGATGCGGCGCAACGCCGAGATCGCGGCGAACCGCACCGCCCGCGGCCGGTCGTCGGCCGACTGGGCGACCAGCAAGTGCTGCGACGTGGGACGGGCGAGGTAGCCGATGAGACGCAGCAGCGCGGTGTGCTCGGCGAGCGCAGCCCCGACGATCGGATCGCGGGTGGCGTCGAACGTCGACGCCCCGGCGCCGTTGGGTTTCTTCGCGCTCTTGCCGCCCTTGCCGCCCTTGGCCTTGGTCGGCGTCGCGGCCGCTTTCTCGTGGTCCTTCTCGGCGCGGGCGAGCTCCTTGTCGAGCCGCTTGCCGGCGTCACCGACGCGCGCCGACGCCGCCTTGTGGACCAGGTCGGCCAGCTTGTCGTCGCCACCGTCGAGCTCGTGACGGACGAGCTGCAACGCTTGCTCGCCAAGCTCGGCGTCGCCGAGCTGATCGAGGATGGCGTCGATCGCGGGGATGGTGGCGCGCCGGAGCAGGAGTTGCGCGATGGCGCGGCGGGCGCCGATCGGGCCGTGGCCGAGCTCCTTGCGCAGCGATCCCTCGGCGGCGGCGCCCTGAGCGCCCAGGACCTGCGCCGCCCGCTCGGCGAGGGCCTCGTCGTCGCGCTTGAGGATGGCGACCAGGTTGGGCGCGATGCCGGTGGCGCCATGGGCGACCAGCCCTTCGAGCGCGATGCGGCGCACGATGGCGTCGGCATCGTCGAGTCGGCCGACCAGTCCCTTGTGGACGGTCGCATCGCCATCGCCGACGGCGGCGAGGACGGTGGCGGCGGCGGCTCGCAGTTCGACGCGGTCGTGCTCGAGAAGCTCGACCACCTGCGCTCCCAGGTTCTTGCCCATCTTGCATCCCCCTTCGGATTGCCGCGGAACGTAGGGCGCCAGCCCCGGCTTGTAAAGAGATCGCGAATCATCTCGCCAGCCTGAGCGGTAGGACTCGAAGGCGGGGGAGATCGGCCCCGATCTCGACGTATTCTTGGGCACCGGAGGTCTCTCGCCCGATGTCTACTGCCGAAAACTTCACCGTCGCTCCACAGACCGAGCTCGCGCCGTGGGCCGAGGAGATGTTGAAGGAGCAAGAACAAGCTCCGCCGCAGCAGCAGGATCCGGCCGCCAGCGACGTCGTGCTGTTCCAGGTCCCCTCGCTGGCCGCCAACGACGCCGATGGCCTGGCGACCCTGCTGGCCCAGCACCCCGACCTGTACGAGCAGATCCTCGCCGCCGCCGCCGGCTTCCTGGGCAACGACACCGTGGTGCGCGCGCTCGAGATCCGCAAGCAGCAGACCGAAGCGAGCACGGCGCAGCCCGAGCCGCAGGCCGAGACCACGCCGCCGACGGTGGTGGCCGAACAGGCGGCGGAGCATTCGTGTGGCGTCTGCGACGGCCCGGTGTGTGTCTGCAAGCCGGCGCAGGAAGAGGTCGTGGAGCCCGGCTGGGTGGTACGAGCGCGCGCCTTCAACGCCAACCACGAGGACCAGGTCAACCTGTTCAACATCGCCACCGGGTTCGCCTGCCGCGGTCCGGATGGTCAGCCCGATCCGAACGCGATCGCCAACTGGCAGTCGCAGAACGGGGTCGATCCCGACGGCCGCGTCGGCCAGGAAACCGCCGACCGCGCCTGGCTGCTGATGCCCGTCGAAGCGCCGCAGACGCAGAACGTCGCCACCGAGCCGCCGCAGGCCTGACAACATCGCCGCGCGCGCCCGCAAGGCCCGCTGCTCTGATGGCTAGGTGTCGCGACCGCGCAGCTCCAGCGCCGCTCGCACATCGGCCAGAGCTGCCGAGGCCTCGGGATAGTCGGGGCAGATCCCCAACGCACTCTCGAAGGCCGCCGCGGCTTCCTCGAGACGGCCGCGCGCGCGAAGCACCAGGCCAAGGTTCAGGAACGCCTCGTCGGGATCGCCGCGCAGCTCGGTCCCGTGGCGATGCGCCGCTTCAGCCTCGTCGAGCTTGCCATGTCTCGCCAGGAAGGCGCCGAGCAAGATCCACGAGGACGTCACGTCTGGCCTGAGATGCGCCAGCTCGCGATACGCGACCTCCGCCGCCACGAGATTGCCGCGGCGATCGCAAAGCTCTGCCCACTCGTTGATCCAGACGACGCGCCACCCATCGTGGGGCGAGCCGTGCTCGATCGCCCGCAGTTCCTGGTCCGCCTCGTCGAACAGCCTCCGGACCGTCAGGTTCCCACCGTGAAGCAGCCGGATGTACGGGTCATCCGGCTTGATCGCGCGGTACTGGTCGATGAGCACGATGGCCCGCGCCACATCGGCCCCCTTGGCAGCCTCAAGGACGCGCTCCCAGAGAGCGCGCAGCGCACGTCGCTGCGTGTCGTCCACGTGCTCGAACAGCGGCTCGAGCCGGTTGCCGTACGCGGTCTCCAGCTCCGCAAGCTCCGTGACCGAGGTTCCAACCGTCGCCGACACGGTCCAGGTACCTTCCCGTCGCTGGAGCTCGGCGTACCACGCGCGCTGCTCGGCGGCCTTCTCGACCTCGTAGACCATCACCGACGCGCGATCCTGCGTTGCCGTGTTTCCGCTGTACCAGACGAAGACCCCGGATGTCGTGTGCTCGTCGAGGTAGGTCACCGACGACGACCGGCTCGCGCTCTCGTGGAGTCTCCGCGCCTTGATCTGCTTGACCGCATCCGCGCGACGACGATACGTGAATTCCGAGACCACACGGTTGGGCGCAAAGGGCGGAACCGCCAACCGGTCCTCCGGGTGAAGGTCCTTCCCGTTCAGCGTCCCGGCGAAGCATCGCCACCGCGCACCGAACCAGCCGTCGATCTTCACCACGTGCGCGTACGTCGGCCGAGCGTAACGAACCGCGCCAGTCACGATGTGCTGGAGCCGAAAGACGAGTGCGAGGTCCTCGCCGTCCCTGTCGAGTCGAATGAGTGACATGGCCTGCCCGGCGCCAAGGATGGCTCAAGGAATGGCCCGTGCCACGTCGCCGTCATGGCCGTTAGTGGACTACTACTGGGCGGCGGGGTAGCAACCTCCGGTCGTCGCAGTGCAGCCGGCTGGAATCCAAGTGCATCAATGGCCCTTCGGCCGCAAGCGCCGCAGACGCAGAACGTCGCCACCGAGCCGCCGCAGGCCTGATTCATCCCCGTGGCGAGCGGCTCTAGCCGATCCGGCCCATCTCGCGGTACTCGAGCGACGCCGCGAGATCGAGATCGGCGGCGGTGACGGAGGTGTCGGCGCCGCGCGCGATGGCGCGGGCGGCGGCGCGCACCGCCGCCTTCTTGATGTAGCCGCCGGCCATCTCCCAGCGGGCACCGAGCCGGTTCCAGTCGATGTCGGCGGCGAGCGGCACCTCGGTGGGGAACATGCTGCGCCACAGCTGGGCGCGCACCGCCGCCTCGGGCAGCTCGAACTGGACCGTGAAGCGGACCCGACGCTTGAAGGCCTCGTCGATGCCCTGCTCGAGGTTGGTGGCCAGCAGCGTGATGCCGTCGTAGCTCTCCATGCGCTGCAGGAGGTAGTTGACCTCGAGGTTGGCGTAGCGATCGTTGGAGCTGCGGACCTCGGTGCGCTTGGCGAACAGCGCGTCGGCCTCATCGAAGAACAGCACCGCATGTGACCGCTCGGCCTCGTCGAAGACCCGGGCCAGGTTCTTCTCGGTCTCGCCGATGTACTTGTTGACCACCTGCGACAGCTCGATGACGTAGAGGTCGTAGCCGAGATCGCGAGCCACAAGCTGCGCGACCATGGTCTTGCCGGTGCCGGGCGGACCGGCCAGGATCGCCGACACGCCGCGGCCGTAGGGTAGCTTGCGCTCGAAGCCCCACTCCTCGAGCAGGCGGGCCCGGTGCCGAGAGAAGGCCAGAAACTCGTGGATGAGGTCGAGGGTGTCCTCGGGCAGGACCAGATCGCTCCACTCGAAGCCGGGAGCGACCCGGCGCGCGACCGAGCCGAGGCGATGCTGCAGCATGAGGCGCGCGCTCTCGGTGAGGGCCGGGATCTCGATGCGCGGCGCCGACGGATCACGAAGATGGGCATGGGCCCGAACCCGCGCCGCGGCGCGGTGGATGGCCTCGCCACCGAGCGCGAACCGGGCGGCGACCGCGGCGACCGCGGCGTCACCGGCCAGGCCGCGCTCGGCGCCCAGCGCTTGCTGCCACAGCGCGACCCGGGCGCGGATGGCGGGCGGAGCGACCGCGACCTCGAGCAGATCGGGGATGGCGTGGACCAGCCACGCCGGCCGCGTGTGGCAGGTGATGACCACCGGGCCGCGGAGGCGCGCGACCAGCTCGACGACCCGCGAGGCGTCGGCCGGCGGCGCGGTGTCGTCGGCCGACGCGCCGGCGCGCAGCACCGTGATGGCGCGGCGCAGGACCGCCTCGCGGGCCAGGCGCGCGACCCGATCCTCGACACGATCGGGGATGCGCAGCAGCTCGGTCACGTCGACGCGCAAGACCGGACGACCGGCCTCCGCAGCCAGCGCGCGCACCAGCATGAGCTTGCCGGTGCCGGCCGGGCCGTGGAGCAGGACCCGCGCCGTGGCGCTGTGGGCCAGCGCGCGGCGTCCGATCGCGATGGTCTCGGCCGGCAGCACCAGCTCGCCGAGCGCCGCCGGCGGCGTGAGGGTCGCGACACCGTCGAGCGCGACGTCGAAGGTGTCGTCGCCGAACAGGTGGCTGACCACGCGATCGGTGAGCCGCACGGTGCGCCGCGCCGGCGACGAGGCCTCGACGTCGGTCGCCGAGCCGACCAGCACGACGCGGTACCGTCGCAGCGGTGCGTCGGGGGCCAGCGCGGCGCGCACCCGGGCCCGGGCGTCGGGATCGGCGCCGCCGAGCAGCTCGACGACGAAGCCGGCGTCGGGCCGCTTTCGCGTGAAGTCGTCCCAGGCGAAGGCGCAGGCGCGCTCGAGGTCCGGATCGTGCTCGAGCGCGGCGAGCAACGCGACGACTCGCGCCGCGGCGTCGTCGAGGCCGAGGCCGGCGGCCAGGATCGAGAACGGCAGCCGCGGGGCGGCGGTGGCGGCGGCAGCAAGCGTCCGCCAGCGCGACTCCGCGTCGTGCTCGAGCGCCGTCTCGCCAGGACGTCCGGCGGCGGTGAGCAGGCGCACGGCATCGGCGGCCGACACCGCCCACCGCGATCGGGGGACGCCGTCGATGGTCTCGGGCGTCCGCGCGCTGCGGTGGAGCAGCGCTTCGATCCACACCCGCGCCACGTCGGCAGCGGCGGAGAGGAAGTCGTGGGCGGTGGACGGTGGATCGGCGGCCACGGCGGCGGCCACGGTATCATGCTCCGAGGACGTCGCCGCGGAGGCGGGCGAGGCCCAGACCGGGACCACTCGGGCTGCTACACTCGTCTCGATGCTCGACACCTCGCCGGCGATGCAGCAGCGGTACAGCGAACTGCTGCGCTTGCGCCTGCCACACCAGCGCCTGGCCACCGTGGTCGCGCTGACCCGGGCCGCCCAGGCCATGACACGAGCTGGGATCCGCATGCGGCATCCTGATGCGTCGCCACGAGAGCTCGAGGCTCGCTACGCGGAACGGGTCTACGGTGTGGCCGTCGCTCGCCGGCTGTTTCCCGATGTCGGGCTCGATGGCCCCTGAGCCCATCGACGCGCTCGACATCGCCCTGCGGGTGGCGGCCGCGGTCGAGGTCGTCGGCGGCGCCTACTTCGTCGGCGGCAGCCTCGCGTCATCACTCCACGGCGAGCCAAGAGCGACCAACGACATCGACATCGTACTCTCGCTGCCAGCTGCGCTCAGCGCTCGCTTTTGCGAGGCGTTGGGGACCGACTTCGAGCTCGATCCTGATTCGCTACGGCGCGCGTTGATGCGGGCCGAGACCGCGAACGGGTTCTTCTTGCCCTACCTGACGAAGATCGACTTCTTCGGCCTGGGCCGAGAGCCGTTCGACGAGGTCGAGTTCGCTCGACGCTGTTCCGTCCAGATCCGAGCAACCGGCGAGCGCCTCGTCGTGAAGACCGCGGAGGACTCGATCCTGCGCAAGCTGTGGTGGTTCCGCCTCGGAGGTGAGGTCTCGGATCGGCAATGGCGGGACGTGATCGAGGTCCTGCGAGCCAACGTCGGTACGCTCGACGAGTCGCACCTCGATAGCTGGGCCGGCCCGCTGGCCGTCGCCGACCTGCTTGCCCGCGCTCGGCAGCAAACCCACCCGGCGCGCTGAACCGCCCGCTGTCCCCGCGGTCACAACCTGCGGGGCGCGGCTCTCCCGGTCATGCCCGACACCATGACCAAGGAGTTCTCCATGCTTCGCACCCCGTCCGCCGCGTCCCGCGCGCTCATGCTCGCCGCGCTCACCCTCTCCGGCGCCGCCGCGCTCGCCGTTGCCCCGTCGGAGGCACACGCCCAGCCGGCCGAGGTCGAGATCGTCAACCCACCGTACGCACCCGGACACGTGATCAGCCCGGCCGATTCGATGCCGTTCGTCGAGACCGTGACGGTGAAGCTGGTCGCCGGCGCGGCCTGGAACCTCGAGCCATTCACGGTCGTCCCGGCTGGATACCGCCTGATCATCGATCACGTCGCGGTCAGCATCATCGCGCCGCCTGGACAGCGGGCGTGGGCGATGTTCCGCCCGTGCACCAACAACAAGCCCGGCCTGTGGGGCTTCACCCGATCATGACCACCGCGGTCACCAACGTAATTGGTGACTCCCACAGCATGGGTGTGACCGCGATGCACCTGTACGCCGATCCGACCTGCGTGCCCGGCGTGATGGCGGTCCGCAGCGGCAAGACCGAGAGCGCCGAAGGCCATGTCACGCTACACGGACACTACGCGCGCATTCCGGGGCAGGGTCGCTAGGAACCGCAGCGCTACAGGACGTCCCGGTAGGCGCGCCGCCCGTGGAGCACGCGATGGACGCGAACCTGGCGACCGACGACCTTGTAGAAGATCAGATATCCCTCGTGCACCAGGAACCGGTAGCCGCTCGCACGCAGGATCTGGTCGCGCGGGCGGGCGACTCGATCCCCCATCGTCGCCAGCGACTCGACGGCGGCGAGCAGTCCGTCGAGCAGCCCGCCAGCGCGGACCGGCACCTCTCGCAAGGTGAAGTCGTAGATCTCCTGGAGGTCGCGCCGGGCCCGGCGCAGGACGCGGACGGTCCGCTTCACCGCTTGAGCTGCCTGCGAACCGTCGCCACGCTGACCCCGCGGTCGCCGCCGCGGACATCAGCCGCGGCCTCGTCGAGGAGCCGATACAGCTCGAGCCGTGCCTCGAGACGCTCGTAGGCCGCGAGGCTCATGAGCACCATGTCGCCGGCGCCGTTCTTCGTGATGTAGATCGGCTCACCGGACTCGTGACAGAGCCGCGACAGGTCCCGCGCCTTGTTGCGCAGGTCGGAGATCGGCTTGATGACCGTCATGACCAGGCCAGGATATCACGATCATGATATTCGGCCAGGCCGGGACCATCACACGAAGTCGCGACGCTGGAAGATGACGCACGCCAGCACCAGCAGGGCCGCGATCCAGAACAAGCCGTGGCCGGCCGCCGCCGCGACATAGCCCCACGACACGTAGTCGCCGTGCACCGAGGCGGCCACGCCATCGACGCTGCGACCGGAGATCGCGAACAGGTGCAGGTCGGGCACGATCTCGAGCGTGGCGCTCGACACGGTCCGGATCCAGGACGCGTCGGCGGTCGACGCCGCGGCGCGCAGATCGGGCGTCACGCGGCCGATCGCGAACAGCGCCAGCGCGAAGATGCCGGACAGGAACGGGCTCGAGAACGCCGAGAAGAACACCGCGATCGCCGCCACCGTCAGCACCTCACACCACGCCAGCACCACCGCCTTGCCGATCGCGCTCGACAGCGCGACGCCCTGCCAGGTCAGGAGCGCCAGCATCGCGGCGCTGAACAGGGCCACCAGCACCGACAACACCAGCACCATGCCGAGGTACTTGCCGACCACGAACTCCCAGCGCGCGATCGGCTTGGTGACGATCGCGTAGATGGTGCGCCGCTGGACCTCGCTGTAGAGCAGGAACACGCCCAGGAAGATGGCGGTCAGCGAGCCGAACAGCGAGATGCCGGCCAGACCCGCGTCGCGGGCCACCCGGGCCTGCTCGTGGATCGACATCTCGCCGAGCACGATCGCCAGCAGGTTGACGCCGATCACCAGCATCAGGATGCCGTACAGCACCCGGATGCGCGCCGCCTCGCGAAACGTGTTGAGGCCGATCGCCCACAGCCGTCCCATCATGGCGGCACCGCCTCGGGGGCCGAGCCACGGTGCGATGCCGCGACCCGGCGCAGGAACAGGTCCTCCAGGGTCTCGTAGCGCGGCATGACGCTGATGATCTTGGCGCCGTGGCGGTGCGCGAACACCAGGAAGTCGTCGACGTCGGCGCCGGGACCGATCACGGCCAGCAGCTCGCCGGGGGTGGCACGTACCTTCTCGGCGCGGGCCGCGATGGCCGCGGTGGCGTCCTTCGCACCGTCGGCGTCATCGACGATCGCCAGCACCACCTCGGTGCCGAGCGGGGCTCGACCGACCAGGTCGCGGGGCCGGCCGACGTCCTCGATCTTGCCGCCGACGACGATCGCGACCCGGTCGCTGATCTGTTCGACATCGGACAGGATGTGCGACGAGAAGAACACGGTCTTGCCGGCGTCCCGCAGCTCGAGGATCAGGTCGCGGACCTCTTTGCGCCCGACAGGATCGAGGCCGCTCATCGGCTCGTCGAGCACGACGAGGTCGGGATCGTTGATCAGCGCCATGGCCAGGCCGGCCCGCTGCAGCATCCCCTTCGAGAACTTCTTGAGCGACTGGCCGCGTGCGTTGCCGAGCCCGACCCGCTCGATGAGCGTGTCGGCGCGACGCCGGCGTTCGGCGGCGGCGATGCCGAACAGCCGACCGCCGAGGTCGAGCAGCTCGTTCACGGTGAGGTAGTCGTAGAAATATGGCTGCTCGGGTAGAAAGCCGAGCCGCTGGCGGGCGGCGCGGCTGGGCACCGGCTGGCCCAGGATGCTGGCGCTGCCGCCGGTGATCGCGCACAGGCTCATCAGGCACCGGATCGTCGTGGTCTTGCCGGCCCCGTTGGGGCCCAGAAACCCGAACACCTCGCCCTTCCTGACCTCGAAGCTGACGCCCCGTAGCGCCTCGACCTTCTTGCGCCGGAACGGCGTGCGATAGGTCTTGGCGAGATCGGTCGCCCGGATGACCACGTCAGTCGTCATGACTACGGCCATGACTACGGATAACGGCCCTGGACGCCGACGCCGAACTCGAGCCCGACCTCGAGCCAGCGCTTGAACTCGAGCTCCTCGCCGAAGAACGCGTAGGCGCTGTAGGCGTCGTGAAAGTCGAGGAAGATGCCGTTGGCGTTGCGCAGCGCGACGTCGACGCCGCGGCTGGCGCCCGACGCGTCCTCGTAGCCGGTCGAGTCGAGGGCGACCTGCGCGGTCGAGAAGAACTTCATCACGCCGCGGTCGTTGAAGAAGAAGCGCACGCCGGGCGAGTAGTGCCGGAGGCGAGGCCCCTCGCCGCTGGTCTGGGTGGCGCCGAAGTCGCGTTCGAGCCCGAAGCGCATCTCGAACAACAGCTCGATGTTCGCGGTGACGCCATAGGTCGCGGTCAGGTCGAGGACCACCGGCACGCGGCCGAAGCAGTAGGTGGCGTTGCCGGTCGAGCTCTCGCCGCGGTCGCCGCAGTAGTCGTCGTCGTCCCAGGTCTTGATGAACCGGCTGCCCGAGACGAACTGCGCCGACAACCCGAACTGGCCCTTGTGGCCGACGCGGCTGGAGCCGATCGGCTGGGCGTCGGTCGTGCTCGGCACCAGGCGTGGCTGGCCGTCACCGCCGTCACCGACGGCGTCGTCGTCGCCGGCGTCGATCGGGGCCAGGTCGCCCCCATCGCCGGCGCGGGCGGTGGCCGGCGCCGCGATGAGCAGGGCGAGAACGGCGGAGGCCGGGGGGAGTCCCATCGCCGAGGACGGTATCACCAGCGCCGGCCGGCCTGCTATCTTCGGAGCGTGCCGACACGACGCCAGGTGATCGCTGCCGCGCTGGCTGCCGGCGCCGCCGTGATCGTGCGCCCGCTCGAAGGACCTCGACCGGCCGGCGCCATCGGACCGGGCGCGAAGTTCCGCTTCGGTCAGCTCGTGCTGGGCAAGGACCAGCCGCCACGCCCCAACGCGCTGCGCCGCATGGTGTGGGAGCTCGACAAGCGGACCTCGATCGAGGTCGACCTCGAGGCTCCGCTGGTCACGCTCGACTCGCCGACCCTGCACGAGACGCCATTGCTGTACCTGGCCGGCGACCGCGAGTTCTCGCTGCCGGCGCCGGCCGGGGTCGAGGCGCTGCGCCGCTACCTCACCTTCGGCGGCTTCCTGGTGATCGACTCGGCCGAGGGCTCCACCGACGGCGCCTTCGACAAGTCGGTGCGCGCGCTGGTCGAGGCGATCTACCCGCGGCCGGCAGCTGGGCTCGAGCTGGTGGCCGCCGATCACGTGGTCTACAAATCGTTCTACCTGCTCGACCGCCCGCTCGGGCGCCTCGCCCTGTCGCCGGTGATGGAGGGCGTCACCCGCGGTGGCCGCCTGGTGATCGCGTACGTCCAGAACGACCTCGCCGGCGCCTGGGCCCGCGACAACCTCGGCAACTACGAGCTCGCCTGCCAGCCGGGCGGCGAACGCCAGCGCGAGCTGTCGTTTCGCATGGGCGTCAACCTGGTGATGTACGCGCTGTGCCTGGACTACAAGACCGATCAGGTCCACGTGCCGTTCATCATGCGGCGGCGGCGCTGGCGTCCCGACGACGGCGCGGTGGTGCCGCCGCGACCGAAGGCCAGGCCGTAGGCCAGCCATGCGAGCTCTCGAGCCATGACCATCGAGCTCATCGACGGCACGGTGCGCGCGGCGCTGGCCGGGACCGTGCTGCTCGCGATCCTGGTCGCGTTCGGCCTGTGGCGCCGCGGCGTGCGCACGCCGGTGACGCTGCTGCTGTGCCTGGCGTTCGCGACCGGCGGCGCGGTCGCGGTCGAGGGGCTGGTGGCGCTGACCGTTCGCCTCGCCGCACCGCGCACCGCCGAGTTCAACGAGTTCCGATGGGTGTTGCTGGCGCCGTGGCGCCACCGCGGGTTGTGGCTGGGCGGCGCGGCGGTGGTCGTGATCGCGCTGCTGGCCTGGCGGGCCAGCCGCGGCGCCGGTCCGGTTCGCCGGGCGGCGATGGTGACGCTCCGCACCGCAGCGGCCGGCATCGCCCTGGTCGTCTTTCTCCAGCCCGCGGTCGAGCTACGCCAGGTGGCTCGCGAGCCCAACCGGGTCGCCATCCTCATCGATGACTCGCGGTCCATGGGCCTGCGCGAGCAGCCGCGCGGGCCGACCCGCACCGAACGCGTGCGCCGCCTGCTCGACGACTCCAGCGACGCCCTGGCGATGTGGCGCCACAGCCATCAGCTCGACGTCTACACCTTCAGCGACGCGCTGGCGTCGGCCGCCCTCGATCGCGTCGCGACCTCGCCACCCAGCGGCGACGCCACCCTGCTGCGCAAGGCGCTCGAGACGGTGCGGGCCCGCTACGACGGTCGCGATCTCGCTGGCGTGGTGTTGATCTCCGATGGCGCTGGCACCGGCGACTTCGACACCGACCGCGGCGATGGCGCGCTGCGCGACTTCCTGCGCTCGCTCGACACCCGGGTCCACACCGCCTGGGCGGCGCGCCCGGGCTTGCGCGACGTCGCGGTCGCGCGCGTGCTCGCCGACGAGTTCGCCTTCGTGCGCACCGTGGTCCGACTCGAGGCCGTGATCCGGTCGACCGGCTACGCGCCGCGCACGATCACGGTGTCGCTGTCGTCGGACGGCGAGGTGGTGCGCCAGAAGGACGTCGAGCTGCCGGCCGGCGGCGAGACCACCGTGGTCTTCGAGGTGACGCCGCCGCGGGTCGGTCGTTATCTGTACGAGATCTCGGCCCCGGTCGCCGACGACGAAGCGGTGGCGTCGAACAACGCGCGCGGGTTCGTGATCCGCGTGATCCGCGACAAGATCCGCGTCCTGCAGGTCGCCGGCGCGCCGGCGTGGGACGTGCGGGCGCTGCGCGCGATGCTCGAGGAGAATCCCAACGTCGACCTGATCTCGTTCTTCATCCTGCGCACCCAGGACGACATCTCGCTGGTGCCCAACGACGAGATGTCGCTGATCCCGTTCCCGACCCGCGAGCTGTTCGAACAGGAGCTGCCGTCGTTCGATCTCATCGTCTTGCAGAACTTCGAGTTCCTGCCCTACGGGATCGGCGACTACCTGGAGAACATCCGCAGCTACGTCGAGGGCGGCGGTGGCCTGGCCATGCTCGGTGGTGCCATGTCGTTCTCGTCGGGCGGCTACCACGGGACACCGGTGGCGGCGGCCCTGCCGGTCGAGATGATCGATCCCTGGAGCACGGCCCAGCTGGTCGACATCCGCAGCTTCGCCCCCGAGCTCACCGAGGCCGGCAAGAGCCATCCGGTGACCGCGTTGCGCTATGCGGTCCCGGACAACGTCGCGGCCTGGAAGGCCCAGCCGCCGCTCGAGGGCGTCAACCTGGTTGCGGCGGCGAAGTCGGACGCCACCGTGCTGGCGGTGCACCCGCGCCTCAAGACCGCCCGCGGCAAGCCGATGCCGGTCGTGGTCGCCGGCGACTACGGCAAGGGCAAGACCCTGGCCATCACGACCGACAGCCTGTGGCGATGGGGATTCGTCGCGGCGGCGCGTCCCGGCGACGATGGCCGCGCCTACACCCGGCTGTGGGAGAACTCGATTCGCTGGCTCATCCAGGATCCCGACCTCCGCAACCTGCACGTCGACAGCGACGCGGTCGAGTACGCCCCCGGGGTCCCGGTGCGGCTCACGGTCCGGCTGTCGGGGCGAGACTATCAGCCGCTGGCGGGCGGTAAGGTGACGCTGACGTGGAAGAAGGGCGCCGACCCCCGCGCCGCCGTCGAGGTCGGCAGCGCGCAGGTGGTGATGGGTGATGACGGCACCGGCGGCCACGAGCTCACCGGCCTGACGCCGGGGGCGTACCGGATCGAGGCGGCGGCCACGGTCGCCGGCAAGGCCGCCACCGCCGGCGACATCTTCCTGGTCCGCGACGCCTCGGCCGAGCTCGACCAGCCGGCCGGCGATCCCGACACCTTGAGCCGCATCGCGGCCGGTACCGGGGGACGTGCGCTGGGCGCCGTCGACCGCCTGCCAGCCGAGCTGGTGTTCGACGAACCGCGCGTGGTGCGAGTCGACCGCCGCACCGACGTCGAGCTGTGGAGCCGCCCGCTGCTGGTGTTGCTCGCCTTCCTGGTGCTCGGGCTGGAGTGGCTCTTGCGCCAGCGGAGCGGCTACCTGTAAGAACGGACGACATGCTCGCTCTCGACAGCTTGGTCACCGATCTCATCTTCAAGCAGGCGGCGCAGCTCGATCAGCACTCGTTGATCGATGCGCTCGGAGGCGTGGAGGCGGCCAAGCTGAAGAAGCTGCTCGACCCCGACATGCTCGATCCGCGGATGGAGATGGAGCTCTCGCCGTCGATGCCGTTTCGCCGCCGCGGCGAACGTCGGCTGATGATCATCGACGACGCCCACCCCCTGCGCGAGGATCCTCAGGATCCGATCGTCGCCGTCGACCTGCGCCCGGCCAAGGAAGCGCTGATCGCGATCTGCGAGACGCTGCCGGTGCGACTGGGCCGGCTGTTCGCGCTCGGCGCCTGGGGCGACGCGGTGCTGGTGGCGCGCACGGCGCAGGACCTGCGCGCGATCTGCTTGCTGTCGTGGGCGCTGGATCCGACCGTCGACGTCGCCGGCAAGCGTCGCGCCAGTCAGCTCTCGAAGTCGGAGTTCGAGGCCAAGATCATGGCCTACGAGAAGCGCCTCGAGGAGCTCGACGAGAAGGAGATCCTGGCCGGGCTCGGCGGCGGCGTGACCTTCGAGCGCCGCGGCGAGCTGCTGGTGATCGACGTGCTCGAGGCCGACGGCAGCTGGGATCAGCGCAAGTCGATGGTCATGGAGATGCAGCTGGCGGCCACCGAACGGTTCTCGCTCATCGCCGGCGCGCCATCGGCGCCGCGGATCGAGGCCCGCACGACCGCGGTCGCCGCGCCCGCCGCGCCACCGCCACCGGCCGCCCCGGAGCCGGCGGGTCCGCCGCTCGCCACCGCCGAGATCGGCGGCCGGGTCGTGATCATCTTCCCGGCCGAGCGCTTCGATCTCGACGTCGCGGCGGCGCTCGGCAAGCGCGACTGGGATCAGGTGATCCGCTCCATCGACGGGCTGCCGGGTTCGATGCGCGACCGCATCCAGCGCGACGGCGCCGGCTGGGTGGCGCCGCTCGAGTTCCTGTCCGAGGTGTTCATCGATGGCAAACCGCTGTCGAAGCCGGCCTTCGAGGCCGGCGCGCGCGCCGTCAACGGTGGCGTGCGCGAGCTCGAGGTCCACTTCCCGCGCTTCGGTGCCGTGATGCTCCTCGACGTGCCGGGCAAGGGTCGGTTCGTCAGCTCGGTGAAGGACCACACCGACGACGTGGTCGCGCTGGTGGCGCGGTGAAGCTGGCGTCGCGGTGCTGGACGCTGGCGGGGTTGCTCACCGCCGCGGCTGCCGGCAACGCTGACGCCGGTGGCGGCGGCGACGATTCTGGAGCGCGCGTGGTGTTCGCGCGCGGTGGGTCGCTGTGGCTGACCGACAGCCGGGGCAAGGGCAAGCCGGTCGAGCTGGCGGTGCTGGCCGCACGACCCGGGGCCGACGACGAGGTGCGCGCGATCCGCTCCGACGCCGATGGCGACACCATCATCGTCGACGTCGGCGGTCGCTGGTACTGGGCGGCGCTGCCAGCGACCGGCGACGGTAGCGGCGCGACGGCGACGCTGGCCGAGCTGCCGTGCGGCGCCGGACCGGCGCGGCTGTCGGCGCGCGGCGAGTGTGTGCTGTGCGCGTCACCGACGGGAACCGCCCGCCTGGTGCGGCTCGAGGACGGCCAGACGTTCGATCGCGGCGCGCCGGCGGCGGCGTCGTCGCTGATCGATCGGGGCGAGCACCGCGAGCTTGTGTGGGTCGACGGCGACGCCGGCGGCGTGGTCGCGGCGGCGCTGGCGCGCCCGGCGGAGATCCGGGTGCTGGCGCCCGCGGCGCCGATACGTGGCTTCCTGGCCTCACCGGACGGCAGCCGCGGCGTCGGGGTCTTTCGAGCACGTCCCGCCCGGCCCGCCAGCGCCCCCGAACGCAACGAGCTGTTCGGGTTTGCGCTCGACGGCACGGCGGCGCGACGACGCTTGATCCGCGATGGCATCGTCCTCGACTGGTCGTGGGACTCGCGCTGGCTGCTGATCCAGGACGGCAGCAAGGCGTGCATCGCGCGCGCGACCGGCGGGCAGTTCAAGTGCTGGAAGGGCTACACCGCGGTGTCGCTGTCGCCTGACGGTGCGTGGGCACTGGTGCTGGGGCCGCGCGGCGCTGACGGCGTCGGCTCGGGTGCGACGGCGGAACCTCGCGAAACCGGTGCGGGTGGCGAAGGCGAGGCCGGCGGCGGCGAAGGCGGCGGCGAAGGCGGCGGCGAAGGCGACGCTGGAGGCGGGATCGATGGCGGGCACGACGCGACCAGCGAGGTCGCGGTGGCCCTGCCGAAGGGGCCGCTCTCGTTGTACCGGGCCAAGCTCGCCGGGCCGTACACCGAGCGACCAGCGCTGGTCGAGACCGTCGTCGACGGCGCAGCGTTGTGGCTACCAGCGGCCCCGAGCCCGAGCCCGGCCCCGAGCCCGAGCCCGAGCCCGAGCCCGACCTCGGCTTCGTCCTCGGCCTCGACCCCGAAGCCGTGAACCCGGCGGCGTGGGTCGTAGCCGCGGCCGCACTCTGGGGCGCGCTCGGCGTGCTCGGCAAGGCGGCGCAAGCCGAAGGCATGGCGCCGCTCGAGATCGCCTTCTGGCGCGCACTCGGTGGCGGCGCCCTGTTCGTCGCCCACGCCGTCGTGGTCCGCGCGCGGTGGCCGCGGGGCCGCGACCTTGCCGGCACCGCGGGGTTCGGGCTGGTCGGCGTGAGCGTGTTCTACGGCGCCTACCAGCTCGCGGTGCGCGACGGTGGCGCCAGCCTGGCCGCGGTGCTGCTGTACACCGCGCCGGCGTTCGTCGCCGTGCTGGCGTGGTGGCGCCTCGGCGAGCGGCTGGGGCGGCGCGAGGCGATCGCCGTGGCGGCGACGATCGGCGGCGTGGCGCTGGTCTCGTTCGCCGGCGGCGGCACCGCGCACGCCGGCCCGGCGGCCCTGGGCTGGGGACTGCTCGCCGGCGCGACCTACGCGCTGTACTACATCTGGGGCAAGGGCGCGTTCGCGCGCTTCGAGCCGGCGGCGGTCTACGCCGTGGCGCTGCCGGTCGGCGCCCTCGGGCTGGCACCGTTCATCGAGCTCGGCGCCCGCACGCCGCGCGCGTGGGCCCTGCTCGCGGCGATGGCGGTGGCATCGACGTACCTGGCCTACCTCGCCTACGCCGCCGGCCTGCGCCGGTTGACCGCCACCCGCGCCAGCGTGATCGCCTCGATCGAGCCGCTGGTGGCCACCGGCCTGGCGGCCGTGGTCTTCGACGAGCGCCTCGGTCCCGTGGCCTGGCTCGGCGCGGCGCTGGTGGTCGGCGCGGCGCTGACCCTGGCGCGGCGTTGATCCGGCAGCCGCCGCTACCAGAACCGCCACCAGGGCTTCGACTGACGGGGCGCTGTCTGTGGCGAGGCCGCGACAAGCGTGACGTACTCCAGATCATCATCATCGTCCGACTCCAGTCGGTACCCGACGACCTGTTTCGCAACCGCCAGGGGGATCTCGTAGACGTAGTCCACGTCTTCTCCGGCCTTCACGGCTTCGGCCTGCACGGCCATCCCCTCGTCCCTCGTCGCCGGCCACCCGGTCGGAAGATCTCCTCGTGCGGCCAGGTGAGTCGCGGCCTCCTCGGACGAATGAATCACGGACCAAAGTTCGCGTCCCGCGCGCCATTCGCACGACGCGGAGTACATGACGTGCGACTCCTCGTCACAGCCGACGATTCGGTGACTGCTGGATAGCTCCTTGAGAACCTCGGGGTCCGCCACAACGCCATTGCGTTTCATCCTGCAGACGAGCAGCACCCAGCCGGTCGGCAGCATCGCCGCCTGATACTCGTTGTCCTCACCCGGGGCCTCGGTCGGGTCGGCGGATGCCGGCGTGAGATGCAGATCGCGCGCGACTTGTTCGAGAGTCGCTCCTTCGACAGCGATCCACGACGTGCTCGTGCCCATGACATCGAATCCTACACTGGCCCCACCTCAGGGTGAGAGATCGCCGGCCGCCGGCGTCACCAGCCGCGCCGCCAGCAGCGCCAGCACGCGCTCCCGCAGCTGGGCCGGATGCCATGGCTTGCCGATCACGTCGTCGACCACGCCGGCGGCGCGGGCCTGGAGCAGCAACAGATCGTGATCGAACCCGGTGACCACGACGATGCGCACCGCCGGCCAGCGGGCGCGGACCGTGTGCGCCAGCTCGACCCCGCTGAGGCGTCCGAGCGCCAGATCGGTCACCAGGATGTCGACCGGCCAGCGCTCCAGGACGGCGAGCGCAGCGGCGCCATCGGCCGCAGCGACCACCTCGCCCGAGCGCGCGAACGTCCGCACCATCAGGTCACGGTTGAAGACCTCGTCATCGACGACCAGGATGTGCGTCGGCCGGGCCGCAACCTGATCGAGGGGCGCACCGACGTCAGCCACGGCCGGGGTCCGGCTCCGGGCGGGTGGCGGGACCGCGCACCGGAAGCATGACCACGAACTCGGCGCCGGCGTCGGCGCGGTTGCCCCACGTCAACGACCCGCCGTGCGCGCGCACGATGTTGGCGCAGATCCACAACCCGAGGCCGGTGCCTTCCCCGACCTCCTTGGTGGTGAAGAACGGATCCGAGATCTTGGCCATCAGCTCGGGCTTGATGCCCGGTCCCGAATCGGTGATCACGACCTTGATCGATGCCCCGTCGTCGACGGTGTCGATGGTCACATCGATCCAACCGGTGCCGACGATCGCCTGCGCCGCGTTGGTGAGGACGTTCATGAACACCTGGTTGACGTGACCGCCGTTGCACACCACCCGCGGCACCTTGGGCGCGATCCGGCGTCGGACGTCGACGCGGTTCTTGAGCAACGGTCCGATCAGGTTGAGCGTGGTGTCGATGCCGGCCACGACGTCGGTCTCGGCCAGCTCGGTGCCACCGGTGCGGGCGAAGCTCTTGAGGTCGGCGACGATGTCGGCGGTCCGCTCGGCGCCGGCGCGAATGGAGCGCAGCAGCTTGCGCCAGTCGTCGATGAGAAAGTCGAGCTCGATCTCGGCCTTGAGGACGTCGAGCTGGGCGCGGAGCGCGGACGGGAGCTCGGCACCATCGACCAGCGCGACCAGCCGCAACAGGTCCTCCATGTACTGACCGAGGAAGTCGACATTGCCGTAGACGAAGTTGATGGGGTTGTTGAGCTCGTGGGCGATGCCGGCCACCAGCCGTCCCAGCGACGACATCTTCTCCTGGTGAACCAGCTGAGCCTGGGCGGCGCGCAGCGCCGAGGTACGCTCGCGCACCTTCTCCTCCAGGTCCTCCTTGGCGCGGCGTTCGTAGTCGAGCGCCACCTTGAGCCGGCGCTGGATCCGGACGTCGGCGGTGACGTCGCGGTAGGTCTCGACCACCACGCGCCGGCCGTCGCCGAGGTCGACCGGCGCCGCGCTGACGATGAAGGTCAGGTCCTCGCCATCGCCGCGCCGAGCGCCGATCTCGTCGACCCGCAGCCGACGACCGACGTCGTGAACCTTGCAGCCCAGGCACTGCTGATCGCAGATCTCGAGCTTGAACAGCTCGAAGCAGCGCGCCCCACCCTTGACCTTCTCGGCGAGCTGGCGGCCGCGCAGCCCGGTCAGCCCCTCGTAGGCCAGGTTGTAGTGCAAGACCCGGCGATCGGCGTCGATCACCACGGCGGCGTCGACGCTGCCCTCGAGGAGCTGGGTGATCTGGTCGTACAGCTTGGCCAAAACGGGAGGCTCGGAAGCTCGCGAAGCGCGCGCCGCGGCTACGATTCCGCCAGGAACGAGAGATAGCGCTCGGGAAGATCGTCGAACTCCATGGTCGCACCGCACTGCGAACAGGCGAAGGTGGGGATCTCCTGCTTGCCGCCATTCTGGGCCGCGACGTCGACCAGCTTCTCCTCTTCCTGGCCGCAGCTCTCGCACACGTACGGTGCGTAGAACGAGCGGATGCGGGCGCTGCCGCGGAAGTTGTAGATCATGTTGAGCTGGGTGACGATCGCCGGCGAGCAATGTGAGAACGAGAGGTCGGTGACCTGGGGCAGGTCGCGAACGAAGTTGACCCACTCCCTCACGCCGCAGCTGTTGATGCGGCGCACCTCGGCGAGCTGGAAGGCGACCGCGCCGCGCAAGCGCCGGCGCAGCTCGATGAAGTCCGCGTTCTCGTCGATCTCACCGACGAACTCGACCGTGGTCAGCCCGGGGCGCTCCTTGATTCGCCACGACAGCGCGACCGGCTCGGGCCCTCGCACGTCCACCGAGGACATCGGGTCAATCCATCCGCGCAGGCGGTTGTTCGAAGTGTTGCCGCACGCCGGTGGTCGCGGTCTCGCTCATGGTCGCTGGCTCGATCAACACGTCCTTGACCTCGAAGCGAACCGGATCGGGGGTGGCGAAGATGCCGCTCTTGACCACCTTGCCCATGCGACCAGCCAGGCCCTGGTAGGCGCCCTTCGAGGGCGCCGACCATCCCGAGATCGCGCCACCGCCGCCGAACCGGGTCACGGCGGCGCCGACCTTGTCGGTGGTTGCAGCCGGCACCTTGCTGTTGATCTGTACGAACGCCGGGTTGGGTACCGAGGCGGTGTCGAACAGCTTGGTCAGGCCCTTCTGAGCGCCGACCGGCGCGAACACCGCCTGCGCGCCCTTGTACGACGCGACCTCGGCGACCGCGGCGGTGAGGTCGGGCTTGCCGACGCGGGCGGAGAAGAACCCGGCGCCGACCTCCGATTCGAGCATGGCGTTGTCGATGAAGCCGTTGTCGTTGCAGCCGGTCTGCACGTACGCCAGCTTCTTGCCGGCCAGGGCCTGCATGTTGCCGCCGCCCGAGAACAGCGCCCAGCCGCGCGCGCCGCTGCCGCCGATCTGGGCGTTGGCGAGCAGGTTCCAGCCCAGGTTGGCCGCGTAGCACTGGGCGTCGACGATCGCGAAGTCGACCCCGGCGCTCTTGAGCGCGCCGAACGAGGCGAACGACTTGGCCTCGGTCTTCACGCCGGTCTGGGCCTCGATCGCCTTGGCCAGGCCCTGCACGTACGACAGGCGATCCTGCGAGGTGCCGAACTCGACCGACGGGGCGTAGATGCCGACCACCAGCTTGCTGGGCGCCGGCTGCGAGGTGCCCGGCCGGACGACGAGCGCGACCGCGGCGGCTGCCACGCAAAGCGTCGGGATGATGATGCTGAGCTTGCGCATGGTGTGCTCCTCAGTACCCGTAGATACGCTTCTTGGCGTCGACCCACTTTTGCAGGTCCTTGGCCTGGACCTTGCCGAGCGCGCTCCGCCACGCTTCGTAGGCCTCCTTTGGCTCGCCGGCCTGCTCGTAGAGAATGCCGAGGTTGACCAGCGACTCGGCCGGTTGCCCGTTCAGGCCCTTGAGCGTCGCCAGCTTGCCCTTGTCGAGGCTGAGCGCGGCGCGGTTGTTGATGATGCGCTGCTTGGCGGCATCGGTGGCGTACTTGTCGGCGGAGTCGAGCGCCTTGCCGGCCGGGCCGCGGCGCCCGCTCTTCCAGTGATCGTAGGCGACGTATTCCCACGACGAAGCGATCAGCGCCTTGACCGTGGTCCCGAACGCCCCCGTCGCGCTGCCACTCAACCGGGTGAACTCGCCGGCCGCCTTCTGGCGCTGAGGCGCGTTGTTCGAGCGGTAATCCGAGTAGGCGCCGAAGAACTCGGTGCCGATCTTGTTGTACGGCGCCTTCAGGTAGCTGTTCTGGTTACCCTTGCTGGCCAGCTGCTTGAAGATCTTGCCGGCCTCGCCGGTGTCGCCCTTCTCGAGCAGCGCCAGCGCGTAGCTGAACTCGAAGGCGCTCGGCTCGGTGCCCTTGAGCAACGCCGGCTCCCGCGTCGCGCGCTCGAGATCGGCGACCGCGTCCGCGTCCTTGCCAGCCTTGATCGAACGCCAGCCGCGGCGGAACAGCGCCAGCGCCAGGTTGCGCTTGGCGGCGTTGCCGACCTCCGGCACCTGGGTCGAGAACGACACCGCGGTGCTGAGCTTCTCGACCGCCTCGTCGAGCTTGGTGGCCACCAGCAGCGGCCCCCACTCGGCGTAGATCTCGGCCTTCATCAGGTTGGCCTGGTTCTTGGTGGCCTCCTCGTCGGCGTCGGCGAAGTGCTGAGCAGCGCGCGCCAGGTCGGGCTTGCGGGCGCACAGCCACGCCCGTCCGCTGAGCCGCTGGTACACCATCGCGTAGCCGCGCCGGTTGTCCTTCAGCTTGTCGAGGTGGCGCAGGCCGAGATCGCAGTCGCCCTTGTCGATGGCGAGCACCGCCAGGTTGAGAGCCGTCATCGGCGACCGGTCGTCGACCTTGAGCGCCTCTTCGAGCAGCGCCGCGGCGCCCTTGGTGTCGCTCTTGCCGACCGCGTTGAAGGCCTGCGCGTTGATGGTCTCGACCAGGCCGCGCCGGACCAGCAGGTCCTTGGGCTTGAGCGCCACCGCCGCTTCGAAGCGCTGCCGCGCCACCACCAGCTTGCCCAGGTTGTACTGCGCCTTGCCGCCGAGCAAGTAGAGCTCGGTGGCGACATCGGGTGAGGCGTTCGTGAAGTCCTTGCTGGCGATCAGGCGGTCGGCGACCTTCAGCGCGTCGGCGTCCCGCTTGGCCGCCACGTACGCGCCGCCGAGCTCGACGCCGAGCTCGAAGCTGCCCGGGTTGGCCTTGCTGCCGGCCTCGAGCTTCTCGATCGCCAGCACCAGGTTGGCGTTCTGGCCCCCGGTCGCCGGCATGCGGCGGTAGGTCTTGCCCAGCTTCACGCTCAGCTCGGCCTGACCGCCGCCGCGGAGCAGCTTCTCGGCTTGCAGGAACGAGCTCAGCGCCTGCGCCCACTCCTTCTCCTGGAAGTAGGCGTCGCCGATCAGGATGTGGCCGCGCGGCTCGTTCTTGCGCTTCTTGAGGTATTCGCCAGCGGCCTGGCGTGCCCGCTGGGGCAGCTTCTTGGCCAGGTACGCGGCGCCGAGGTTGAAGTACACCGAGCCGTTCGAGTCGACGTTCTTGGGATTGCCCTGCAGGCGCTCGCAGACTGCGATCGCCTGGTCGAACTTGCCCAGGCCGGTGAAGGCGGCACACAGGCCGATGTCGGCGTTGGGCTGCGCGTACTGGGCCTTGGCGTGCTTGCGCGTGACCACCTCGAACTCCTTGACCGCGCGCTCGTAGTCCTGGATGGCGGCCGGCCCCTTGCCGTCGCGAACCGCGGTCCGGCCGCGCGCCAGGTACGAGAAGCCGAGCCGGACCCGCGGCAGGACGTCCTTGCTCTCACGTTCGGCTGGACGCGAGGCCAGGTACGCCTCGTAGGCATTGATCGTCCGGACCGCATCGCGGTTGAAGTAGAACTCGCCGATCAGGCCCTGGATGGAGAACAGCGACGGCTTCTTCGCGACCGCCTTCTCGGCGACCGTGATCGCTCCCGGCTTGTCACCGGTGACCCACATCAGGAGCGCCTCCTGCTCGAGGACCTCGGGGGCGTCGGGATGGGCGACCTTGGCGACCTTGCGCACGAACTCCAGGCCGCCCTTGTAGTCGGACTGGATGATGAAGATGCCGGCCCGCTTGCCGTACGCCTCGGGTCTGACCTGGGTCGGCGCCGCCCGGATCGCCGCGTCGTACGCGGCCGCCGCCTTCTTCCATTCGCCGTCGTCGTAGTAGCGATCGCCCTCTTTCAGATCATCGGTGACGTCGGCCGCAGCCGCACCGGCGCCGGCCGCCACGGCGACGGCCACGGCGGCAAGCGCGAGGGCGAGGATCGAATTTCGCATTGGTGCGCGCACGGTTTCCTCCAGGACACAGCGGGTCGGTCACCGCCGGACGAGATCGTGGTCAGTAGATCTTGCCGATGACGAGCGTGATGTCGTCCTTGCGGATGCAGTCGCCGAAGAAGTTGGCGGCGTCGGTCACGACCGAGTCGCGGATCTCGCCGGGCTCGAGGGCCGCGGCACGGCGAACCGAGGCGCGGAACCGCTTCTCGCCGTACTCCTCGCCGCCGCTCGACTCGCACTCGACGATGCCGTCCGTGTACCAGACCAGGATGTCACCGGGCAGCAGCTCGGTGGTCTTGATCTCGTACTTGGACTCCTTGAGGTCGCCGAGGCGGTTGCCGCGGATCATGAGCGAACCGAACTCGCCCTGGCCACCCTCGGTGGTGCGGTACAGGTACGGGAAGTTGTGGCCAGCGTTGGAGTACGTGATCGTGCGCCGTCGGATGTCGACCACCGACGCGAAGCACGTCATCACGAACTTGCGCTTGGCGCTCTGGTAGATCGCCGAGTTCATGATCTCGAGCAGCTTGGGCGGATCGATGTTGTCGCCGTTGACGGCCCGCGCGACGTCGCAGGCCGCCTTGGCGCCCGCGGTGATCATCGCCGACGGCACGCCGTGGCCGGTGACATCGCCGATGACGACCAGCACCTTGTCGCCGACCATGTCGTGCCAGGTCCACCAGTCGCCACCGCACTGTGATGCCGGCTGGAAGTAGCCGGCGAAGCGGAAGGTGCCCTTGTCGACCGGATCGTGGGTCGGCACCAGGGTCTCCTGGATGGTCCGGGCGACCTCCATCTCCTTCTCCATCGTGGCCTTCTCGGCGGTCTGCTGCAGCAGCACCACCAGCTGGTCGGCCATGAAGTTGAAGTTCTCGCCGAGCAGCCCCAGCTCGTCGGTCGACTTGACCTCGACGCGCGCCGCCAGATCGCCACGGGCGATCTGGTCGGCCTTCCAGGCCAGCAGCTTGATGGGCTTGGAGATCTGAACGCCCTGGAAGATCGCCAGCAGGGTTCCGATGAGCACGAACAGGGCGCCGAAGGCGCCGGTGCGCAGCGCCGCCTTGCGCGACTCGTCGTCCTTGAGCTTGGCGCTGTCCTTGGCAAAGGTGTCGATCGGCGCCAGGTCGTAACCGAAGACGACGTAGCCCTGACGATTCTCGCCGGCATCCTCGGCCGCCGCCGCCGCCGCGCTCCAGCCCACCGCGTCGCCCGAGAACACCGGATACGCGAACAGCTGGATCTTGCCGTCCTCACCGGCGGGCAGCTCGATCGAGACGTTGATCGCGGGCTCGTTGCCCTTGGCCCGCTCCTTCCACGTGTTCATCACCAGGTCCCACGACGCGTGCGTGACCTTGGCGCCCTCGACCTGCCCACCGGCGTCGCACTTGTCGTCCTTGCGGCGGCAGTACTTGATCAGGTTCTGCACCCGGCCGACGACGTAGACCAGCTTGAGGTCCGTGTCCTGGGCCAGCGTCCCTTCGACGATCTCCTTGATCTCGAGGTCCTGCGTGTTGATGAAGTACGACCGCAGTCCCTGGCCGAAGAAGACGGTGTTGGTCTCGCCCTTGCTGCTGAGCTGCTTGCGGAACTCGGTGATCTTGTCTTTGGCCGCTCGATCGTAGGCGTCGCGAATGTTGCACGCGTTGAGGGCGCCAAAACCCAGCACCGTGAGGAGGATCAGGAACGTTGTGGTCAAGATCATCTTGACCGAGATGCTCAGGCCGCCGCGCTTTGCCATTGGCCAAGCAATGTTACGGCGTCGGGACCAAACCGGTCAATTGAGAGGGGACGTTCCCGTCCCTGCTCGCGCAGCGCAGCTCGACGTACACGCTCGCGGTAAAGTTCTACGTACGAGGGTGTGGGTAGACATGGTCGCAATTGGCGGTTGATGGCGTCGCTCTGTTACGATCGGAGGCGATGGAAGCCCATCCCGCGTTGACGCAGTTCCTCACCGAGTTCAAGCGCGTGGCGAACGCGATCGTCGACAGCTACTTCATCGTCGATACCGAACGCCAGATCGTCGATTTCAACCGCGCCTTCTTCGCGATGTTGCCACGGCAGGTCGCTCGCGGCCTCAAGGGCAAGCGTTGCTTCGAGGTCATCGAGCTCAACATCTGCCGCAACGAGTGCATCGCGCAGCAGTGCTGGACCGACAACCGGCACGTCCGGCTCGACGAGATCAGCGGCAAGGTGCTCGGCGAGCCCGACGCCAAGGACCTGCGCTTCATCCTGTCCGCGGTCCCGATCACCGACGAGGCTGGCCAGCACGTGGGCGCGCTCGAGATCCAGCGCAACGTCACCGACGAGGCCGTCGTGCAGGTGAAGTACCAGGAGATGCTCGAGACCGAGGCCCGCGAACGCGAGCGCCTGGCCATCCAGATCCGGACCCGGACCAAGGAGCTCCTGGAGACCAACCAGCTCCTGCTCAAGACGCAGAAGGAGCTGCTCCACTACAAGAAGGGCCTCAGCGCCTAGACGGCCGCCGGCGTGGCCGGGGTCGCGTTCCGTCCCGAGCAGGGTCCTACTTGCTGGAGAACAGCAAGAACGCCAGCACGCCGATGGCGGCGAGCAGCACGGCGACCAGGACGTAGATGATGACGCTCGATTTGGGCGCCACCAGCGCCTGGCGCTCAGCGGCAACGCTGCCACCGAACGACGGCGGGCCGGACGTACCGGGGTTGGTGCCCGGCGAGGTGAAGTTGCCAGGCCGGCTGCCCGGGTTGGTGCCCTGAAACGACCCGACCGGGCGCATGCCCGGCTGCGTGGTCGTGGTCACCGGCGTCATCGACGGACGGCTGCCGGGTTTGGCGGTGATCTGGGGCGAGCTCCCGCTTGGCCGCGAGATCGAGGGCAGCGACGGCACGCTGGGCAGCGACGACACCGACGAGCTGTGCAAGCTCGAGGTGCCGGTGCGCGAACGGATCTTCGACTTCTCGCCGTTGTCCCCGGATGCGAACTCTTTGATCACGCCGTTGATCTTTTCGGGCTCGGCGATCTTCTTCTGGTTCGAGAGGAACGCGAAGTACGAGTCGGCCATGTCGTCGAAGTCCATGACCAGATCGCATTCGTCGCAGCGACAGGTCGGTGGCTCGTGCGGCCCGCCGCCCATGTCGACCGCCTCGACCAGCAGCACCTTCTCTTCGTCGCACTCGGGACAGAAGTAGGGAACGTAGAAACTCTTCACCACGCCCGAGCCGGTGAAGTTGTTGACCAGGTTGATCTGCGCCACGATCGCCGGCGAGCACTCGACGAGCACCGCCCGCGTCGCCTGGGTCTCGAGCTTGCCGAGCCAGTTGACCCAGTCGCGCACGCCGCACGAGTTGATGCGCTCGATCTCGCCGAGGTCGATCACCGCCGTGCCCGCCGGGATCTTGTCCGTCAGCGTGGTGAGTTCGTTGTCTTCGTCGATCACACCGCTCAGCTTCACGTAGCTGACGTCATCGCGGTGATGGACCGACGCCTGGAACTTCTGGCTCATTGCGTCTCCATCGACATGTAATTCACGTAGGCGCGATTACATTTGTACCCTAAACCGTCCAACGCCACAAAGCATATCTTGAACCGGGAACCAGGATCCACTCTGGGGGCGCCGATCACGACTGGGGGGCGGCGGTGAGGTATTCGCGTAGGCGCTGGTAGTCGTCGGAGAGATAGAAACGCACCAGATCGGACCCGCCCAGCACCGCGCCGAGCGAGAGGGTGGCGTCGTGCGACAGCAACATCTCGCCGGTGAGCCGCGCGATCATCCAGGTCGCGGCCGAGAAGTCGTCGCACGCCAGCAACCCACCCCGCTTCGCGGTGCCGAGCATGCCGTCGATCCAGGTGTCACCGTCGACCTCGCGACCCCATCCCTGATGGCGCTCGAGCACCTTCTGGGCCCGCTTGGGCAACGCCTTCACGAACTCGTTGGTGGGCCCGGGCCGATCGGACTCGGGCAGCAGCAGCGACTTCATGAAGTTGCCGAGCTCGCTGCGCTGCCGCCTTCCGAGGTGATGGAGGAACGCATAACCGCCGCGCAGCGCCTCGAACGCCCAGCCCAGCAGGTAGCGGCGTGGGCCATCGGCCTCGCCGACCAGTATGCGATCGATGACCACCAGGCGGCGCGGTGAGGCGACCAGCGAGACCAGGCCTGGCACCCGTTCGCCGACGAAGACATCGGCGTCGATCGCGGTGAGGCGGGCGACGTCGGCGACCGCGACCTTGAGCCCCGGGTCGTCCATACCCTGCACCGGCACCAGGTTCTCGCCGAGCGGCGGCGGCGGATACAATCCCGACAGCTCGGCGCTGGCGGCGGCCAGCACCTCGCCGAACGGATCGCGCGCCGCCGCGGTCGCCAGCAGGCGGAGCCGCATCTCGTCATCGAGCGCGCGGCGCACCGGGTGGTACGGCAAGGACGCGCGCAGCTTGGCGACCGCACCTTGGTCGGAGTCCTCGGCGAAGCCGAGCTGCTCCATCACCGTCAACGCGCGGGTCGCGCGCTCGGGCTCGGCGAGTCGGCTGTAGAACGATGACAGCAGTCGGTACGCCGGCGCATGGTGGATGTCGCGCTCGACGACCTTGCGCAACTCGGAGATGGCCTTGCCGGGATCGTCGATGGCGTAGATCTCGGCGAGCGCGACGCGGTCGGGCGGACTGTCGTCGACACCGAGGATGCCGCGGTAGGCCTCGATGGCCGCCGGCCGATCGCCGGACGCGAGCAGGATGCGCGCCAGGCCGCGCTGCAGCGCCACCGCGGCGCGCGGACCGCCCTTCTCCATCGCGGCGTGGGCGGCATCGATGAGCAAGGTCTCGGCACCGCGCTGGTCGCCGGCCTCGGCGGTGCGGCGGGCCAGGGCCAGCGCCGGCGGCGCGTAGCCCGGGTCGTACTCGCTGGCGCGGCGATACTGCGACGTGGCGCCGCGCTGGTCGCCCGAGGTCTCGGTGATGCGGCCGCGGTAGTAGTAGTAGCGGGCCAGGTTCTCGGGCGAGATCGCCGAGCCCGGCGCCGCCGCGAGCTCGATGACGCGATCGATCGCCGCCTTGGCATCGGCGTGGCGCCCGAGGACGTAGTGCTCCTGGGCCAGCCGGTAGTAGGCCTCCTCGTGCATCGGGTCGAGGCGGATGACCTCGCGCAACACGCTGATCGCCCGGTGCGGCTCCATCTCGCAATCGGCGTGGACCTCGGCCTGCCGCATCAGCGCGCCGACCCGGACGGTGGGCGAAACGTTGTTGGCGCCGTTGAGGAACTTGACGATCGCATCGACGGCCTGGCTCCAGCGCCGCATGTTGAGGTGCAGCGTGATCATCGCCGACAGCACCTCGAAGTCCTCGGGCGCCAGCGCGACCGCCTCGGCGTACAGCAGCTGCGCCTGGTCGAGATCGCCCTCGCGCTCCTTCATGCCGGCCTGGGCGACCCGGACCCGGGCCAGGAACGGTCCGGCGTCGTCGCGCTTCTTGTACAGCTTGTCGAGCTCGCGATAGATGGCGTCGAAGTCCCAGGCATCGTGGTGCTTGCCCTGCAAGTCGAGCAAGCCATCGAGCGCGGACAGGTTGTTGGGCTTGATCTCGAGCGCGACGATCAAGCTCTCGGCGGCGCCGCGGGCGTCGCCGGTCATGTGGGCGACCACGCCGCGGCGGCGGTAGAATTCGCTGCGGGTGTTCGGATCGCCCTCGCGCATGGCCTTGACGGCCAGGGCCTGGGCCAGGGGGAGGGCGCGCTGCCACTCGCCGGCGTCGAAGAAGTGCTCGAACAGGGCCTGGTTGGCGGGCAGACACTCGGGATCGACCGCGAGCGCGCTCTCGTAGTAGTGCATCGCGCGATCAGGCTGGCCGAGCCGCGACTCGTAGATGCGGCCGATCTGCGCGAACACGCCGGCGCGCTCCTTGTCGTCCTGCCACAGCTTGACCTCGAGCTCGAGGGTCTGGATGACCCGCGGCCAGTCCTCGCGGCGGCGATACAGGTCCCGCAGTCCGTGGACGGCGGGCAGACACGACGGCGAGGTCTTGATCGCCGCGTCGTAGTAGCGGATCGCGTCCTCCTCCTTGCCGAACTTGGCCTCCATCACCGACCCGCACTTGAAGTACAGCAGCGCCTTGAGGTTGCGATCGGTGGTGACGCGGATCTGGCGCCGGGTGACGTCGACGAACTCGGCCCATTGCTCGGTCGACTCGTAGATGCGGCCCAGCGCCTCGAGCGCTTCCTTGTTGGCGGGCGCGATCTCGAGGATGCGCCGGTAGTGCTCGACGGCGCGGCCTTCGTCGCGCAGGCCATCTTCGCTGATCTGGGCGATCCGCTTGAGCAGCGTGGTGGCGGCATCGCCGGCCGGGGCGGTGGCCAGGCGGTGGCGCAGCACCTCGACCAGCTTGGCCCAGTCCTGGTTGCGCTCGTACCAGCGCTCGAGGGCGTCGAGCGCCTCGGTGTCGGACGGATCGATGTCGAGGATGTGCTGGTAGAGCCGCGCCGCCTCGCCGAAGTCGCGCATCTTGGCGGCCGCGACCCGGGCGGCGCGGCGCAACGACTCGAGCCGCCGCTCGTCGTCGCGGGTCAGGCTGGCGCGCTTCTCGTAGACGCCGATCAGCCCGCTCCAGTCGCTCTTCTGGGAGTAGATCGACTCCAGGAACTTCACGCTGGTGTCGTTCTCGGGATCGATCTCGACCACCTTCACGTACGACGCCGCGGCGGCGTCCAGCTCACCCAGGTACTGGAGCTGGACCTGACCGCGGCGGGCATAGAGATCGCCGAGGCGGTAGGCGCGCGAGGCGCCGCTCTCCACCAGATCGATCGCGCTCTGGTACAGCTTCATCGCCGACGTCCATCGTTCGTGCTTGTAGCAGAGCTTCTCGAGCGACGTGAACACCTCGCGGTTGGCGGGGTCGGCGAGGAACGAGGCGGTGTAGGCGACGATGGCGCCATCGGGATCGCCGCGGTTCTGCTTGACCTGGGCGATCCGGGCATGGAGCTGAGCCCGCTCGGATTTATCGATCGTCGAATCGGCGCGCGCCTCGAGCACGCGCATGAGGTCCTTGTCGCGGCCCAGCCGCTCGTACAGCCGCTCGAGCGCCTCGAGCGCCGGCACGTACTGCGGGCGGCGCTCGAGAATCGACTCGTAGGCCAGCGCGGCATCGGCTGGCTTGGCCAGCTTGTCCTCACGGAGCTGTCCCAGCCGCGACAGGATCTCGACCTGAGCATCGACGTTGGCGGACGGCGCCGCCGCCAGCTCACGCTCCAGCGCGACGGCCAGATCGGGCCAGCGCTCGGTGCGCTCGAGCAGCCGGGTCAGATCGCGGTGGCTGTCGTGCGAGGTACCGCCCTGGGCCGCGATCTGGTGGAACCGGATCGCGGTCTCGACGTCGCCGAGCTTGTCCTCGGCCATGCGGGCCAGCGATGCGGCCAGGCGCGGTCGCTCGGGTGCCGGCGTCTGCTCGATCTCGGCCTGACGAACCTCGGCCAGCTCGGTCCAGTCGCCGACGTGTTCGAGCGCCTCGGCCAGGACCCTCAGATTCGCGAGCGTCCGCGGCGCGCGCCGGTAGGCGGTGGCCAGCTCGCGCCAGCGGTCGTGGCCACGGGCGACCCGGTCGACGCCCGCCAGCGCCTGCTGATCGGCGGCGTCGATCGACAGCGCGTCGTCGTACGCGGCCAGCGCCCGCTCGGGGTCGCGCGCCTCCTCGTGCAGCTTGCCGGACTCGAGCTGGATGGCGAGCCGACGCGAGGGCTCGACGCCGCGGGTCAACTCCTGGGCCAGGAGCGCGAGCAGCCGCTCGGGACGGCGCGCCTTGCGGTGCAGCCCTTGCTGCGCGCGCAGGGGATCGAGAGCACGCTCGTCGGTGCGGGCGGCGCGCTCGTAGGCGGCCAGCGCCGCGACCTCGTCGTTGCGTTTGCCCTCCTCGATCTGCCCGATCTCGAAGTACATCGCGGCCTGCCGGCGGCCGTCCTTGACCAGCTCGGCGACCCGGGCCCGCAGCTCGATGGCCCGGTCCCACTGCCGCGACTGCTCGTAGAGCTTGGCCAGCTCGTAGGTGACGTCGGCGTCGTCGGGGCGCAGCGCCTGCGCTTGCTCGAGCACGGTGCGGGCGCGGCGCGGATCGTTGAGGTGCTCGGCGAGCAGCATGCCGTGCTCGCGCAGCAGCACCACCCGCAGCGACTCCGACGTACACAGCCCGACCAGATCACCGAGCGTCGTCGACAGCTCGCGCCAGCGCTCGGCCTTGCGGTAGATCGCCGCCAGCGCACCCTTGGCGGCCGGATCGTGAGGCGCCTGCCGCGACGCCTGGACGAACAGCTCCTCCGCTTCGACCGGTCGCGCCCGCGCCAGCTCGAGAGCGCCGGCGGCGCACAGCAGGGCAGTCGCGGCGCGGCGATCACGCGTCGACTGCGCCGCCGTGCGGTAGATCTCGCCGAGGTGCGCGCGGTCGCGCTGGCGGCGGGCGAGGCGGGCGACCTGATCGAGATCGCTCTGCCGCGCCGGCCCGGCGACCTTCTCGGCCGCCGTCACCTTGAGCAGCTCGAGCGCCCGGGCGACATCGCCGAGCCGCGACTCGATGACCAGCGCGGCGCGGCGGTTGCCCGCGCGAGCGCCGTCCTTGGCCTGCGCCAGCAAGTGGGCGACCAGCGCGACCGGATCGGGGGTGAGCAGGCGTTCCAGGGTCAGCACCCCACTCGCGGTACGCGCGCCGGCCAGCGCGAGCTGGGCCAGCTCGGCAGCCGGGGCCAGACCACGAGCGTCGGCGATCTCGAGGGCACGCCAGGCGTGAGCCGGCGCCAGCACGCCGGCGGAGCGCAACTCGGCCAGGCCGCGGCGGGCGGTGACCGCCTCGTGCCAGGCGCTGGCTCGGTGCGCGATGCGCGCCCCCATCAGCCGGGCGAGCGCGGGACCGTAGCCGTCGTCGGCGGCGGCGGTGGCATAGCCTGCGACCGCGCCAGCGAGATCGCCAGCGGCCAGGCGGGCATCGGCGAGCGCGTGCGACGTGGCGGCGGCTTCGCGACGGGCGCCGGGGTCGGACTCCAGCAGCTGCAGACGTCGTTCGTAGAGCGAGACGACCGCGGCGGCATCGCCAACGCCGGGCGAGCGCTGGGCCGCATCGAGGGCGAGGTCGACGAGCCGCAGCCAGTGGACCGCGCCACCGCGGCCGCGATCGGAGCGGGTCAGCGCGCCGCGCGCCAGCTCGAATGCAGCGGCGTCGTCGCCGAGCCGATCGAGCAGCACGGCGGCGGCATCGCTGGCGTCCTCCGGCAACGCCGCGGGGGCGGCCGCGGCCGCCTGCAACGCGAGCGCGACGTCGCGCCACAGACCGGCGCCAGCCTGGGCCAGCGCGGTCAGCGACCGCATCTCGGCGGCCAGCTCGGGATCGCCCGCGACCTCGGGCCCGGCCCCGGCCGCGACCTGGGCCGCCTTGCGCGCGTCGCCGAGTGCGTACAACCAGGCCTCGACCAGGTCGCGCACCAGGTGGGCGCGCTCGCGCCCTTCGGGCATGGCGGCGATCATCCGCCCCACCGTCTCCAGCGTCTTCGGATCGCCGGCCGCGATCCCGTGCGAGATCAGCAGTCGCGCCGACAGCGGGTGCTTCTCCGCCAGCTCGAGGTAACGGGCCGCGTCCTCGGGATCGTCGAGGATGTCGGCCGTGATCAGCGACAGCCGGACGTTCAGATCGGCGAGGCGCTCGTCGGCTTCAGTACCGCCGCTGAGCAGCGCCTCGGCCTCGGCCGAAAGCAACTCGACGACCGAGTCGATCATCGCCGCCGAGCCGGCCCCCATCACGCGGCGAGTCAGGTCGCCGGTCGAGTCATCGTCGACGGGTGGCGGGCTGACCGGCGCCGGGGCTGGCGGCGGGGCCGCCGGGGCTGACACCGCCGGGGGCGCCGGGCTCGACAGCCCGCTGCCAGCGGCGGGGGGCGGCGGCGGTGGGGAGAGGGGGGGCCGCGGCACCGTCGGGAGTGGCGGCAGCACCGACGGTGATCCCCCCTCGGACGTACGTCGCGGCAACGCCGGCAACGGCGGTGGCCGCGGCGGGCGGTCACCCGAAGGGGGTTCGGCCATCGCAAATATCGTATCAGTGGTCGTCTGTCGGGCGCCACTCACCCCGGTGTGGTGCTAGGTGAGCGACCGGCCCGGCGCTCCGAATGTCGCCCGCGACGCCCACATCCACCCGCGCTACCCGGTCGGGCACCGACACAGGTTTGACCGTCGTGCGCGAGGTGCACTATCCTTGTTACCGATGGCCGGCACCGCGCGCGCTGTGTGCGTCACGTCCAGCGTGTCGCTGAGGCGCACGCTGCGACGGACGTTCCACGCCACCGGGACCATGGTCGAGTTCGCCGATGGCGTCGCCGGCAGCGACCCGCTCGACGCCGTGGTGGTGATCGACCAGCCGACCTACGCTGGCCTCGACGACGACGATCGCGCCATCCTGGCGCGCGGCCGGGCGCTGATCGTGATGGGCGCGTCGCTCGCCGACGACGTGGTCGTGGACGCGCTGCGCCGCGACCGCTGGAACCACGTCATCCGCGACGTCGACGATCCGGATGACGACGAGCTGGTGGTCACCTCGGTCAAGCTGTTCTCCGGCGACATCTTCGGCCTCGAGAAGTACCTGTCGTGGGGCGTGAAGGTGAACAGCGCCGTGGTCCACACCTACGAGGCCAAGCGCGAGGCGCTGATCGCGGTCACCGGCTCGGCCCGCGACGGTGGCGCCCGGCGACCAACGATCGCGCGCATCGAGAGCGTGGTCGACGAGCTGTTGATGAACGCGATGTACGACGCGCCGGCGGTGGCGAACGGAACCGCGCCGGAGACCCCGCGCCGGATCACCGATCAGGTCGGCGACACCGAAGCCAAGTTGCGGTGGGCGTCCGACGGACGTTACTTCGCGGTCTCGGTCGAGGATCGCTACGGGGCGCTGTCCAAAGCGGCGATCCTCGATCACCTGCAGCGGGCCCGACTCGAGCGCGGCCGGCCCCGCACGTCGGAGGAATCGGGCGGCGCCGGCCTCGGCCTGTTCTTCATCCTGTCGTCGGTCACCCGCTTCATCGCCAACGTCGATTCCGGGCTCCGCACCGAGGTCATCTGCCTGTTCGATCTCAAGCAGGGCGGCCGCGACGCCGACCCCTGCGCCCGCTCGATGCACGTGTTCGGCCAAGGCTAGACGATAATCGATCCAAGACCCGGTCGTCCTGAGCGATGGCCGAGCGCCAGGATTGATCACATCGTGGCGCGCTGTGATCGCCGCCAGCTGATCGCGATGCTTCAACAACCGGCCGTCCTGAGCGAGGCCGAGCGTCAGCGAGGCCGAGTCGAAGGACGCATTCCGTCGAAATGTGCCCTTCGACTCGGCCGCTTCGCGTCCTCGCTCAGGGCGACCGGATGGTGGAACTGATCGACTTGACTGCCGTTATCGCGACAACCCTCGCGTCCTCGCTCAGGGTGACCGGATGGTGGACGTGATCGGCTTGACTGCGGTTGGCGCGATGACGCCGCGGTTCCCGAACCGGTCACCGCAACGGGTCACCGGGTCATCGCAACGGGTCACCGGGTCACCGCAACGGGTCGCCCGGCTCCATGGTCTCTTCGGTGGGGCCGGTGGTCTGGCTCTTGACGTCGACGCCGCCGGTGTCGACGATCACGAACTCGACGCGGCGATTGGCGGCGCGGCCCGTCTTGGTGCGGTTCTCCTGCACCGGCTGCTCCTCGCCGAAGCCGGCGGCGTCGAGGCGCGCCTCATCGACGCCGCGAGCGGCCAGGAACTCGCGCACCGCCTCGGCGCGGCGCTGCGACAGGTCCTTGTTGTAGGCGTCGTTGCCCTCGCTGTCGGTGTGACCTTCGACCCGGACCCGGATCCCGCCGTGCGCGCTCAGCACCGCGGCCACGCTCTCGAGCAGCTTGTACGAGCGCTTCTCGATGATCGCCTTGTTGGTCTTGAAGTAGACCGTCTCGACGATCGCGATCTTGCCCTCGGTGATGGTGGCCATCGGCTTGGCCTTGCAGCCGCCGTTCTTCTCGTCGCCGGGTTCGTCGGGGCAGGTGTCGAGGCGGTCGACGATGCCGTCGAGATCGCGGTCGGTGTCCGGGCAACCACGATTGGCGACCGGGCCGGCCTCGAGCGGGCAGGCATCGCTGGCGTCGGGACTGCCGTCCTCGTCGTTGTCGAGCTCCGGGCAACCATCTTCGTCGGCAAAGCCGTCGGCGTCCTCGGGCTCGGTGACGCACTTGTCGGCGCGGTCGATCAGCCCGTCGCCGTCGGTGTCGACGTCGGGGCAGCCCTGGTTCTCGGCCACACCGGCTTCTTGCGGACAGCGGTCGGTGGCGTCGGGGATGCCGTCGTCATCGGCGTCGAGATCGGGCACCACGGCGACCACCGGCACCACCTCGATCGCCGGCGCCGGGGCGCGGCGGGCGTAGCGGGCGGCGAGCAGGAAGCGCATGTCGGGCGTCCCGAAGCCCTCGGCGGCGCCGACGCCGCCGGCGACGATCACCTGCACGTTGGTGAACTGGAGGGTCGGCCCGGTGTGCAGCTCGACGTGGTTCTGGTTGAAGTTGTCCATCGGGCTGGAGGCGGCGACCGCGAGCGACGAGGTCACCGCCCACGCCAGCCGATCGGTGAGCTGGGCGCCGACGCCGAGGTGCGCGAACAGCTCGTCGTCGACGACCAGGGTGGCAACCTGCGACCGCGGACGCGAGCGGTAGCCGAGGTTGGCGCCCAGGCGCACCCGTCCGAACGAGCGAAAGAGCGCCAGCTCCGGCGCCACGCCGACCGCCGACTCGCCGAGGTAGTCGTCACCCGACGAGCTGGTCGGGAAGGTCAGCGCCGGCACGACAGCGAGATCGACGCCGTGGCGAGCCTGGCGCAGGACGCGGAGCTTGGCCGCCAGCCGCAGGCCGCCGAGGCCGAACGAGCCGATCGGCTCCAGCATGCCGCCGACGGCGACGTCGCTGACGGCGTCGCGGTCCTGGTAGACCACCACCGGCGCCGCCAGCATCATCGTCAGCCAGCGCGTGACGCCGGCCGAGACCACGAGGTCACCACCGACGCGGGTGTCGACCAGCCGGCTGCCGCGGGTGCGGTCGCCGTCCATCGCCGTGTACACGACCAGCGGATCATCCGACGCGCCCAGCCACAGCGACAGGTTCCAGGCCCGCGGCGTCAGGCCGCGCGCGTCCTCGACGTCGAGCAGACCGCTGACGTCGCCCGACAGCCGGAAGCGCTCGACCGGAAAGTCGCGCTCGTCGGCGCGAGCCGTCGAGACCGACGCCACCAGCGACGCCGCCATGGCGGTGCCGATCGACATCCGAGCGCCGACCGCTCGCCGCCGCCGCCGGCGCCGGACCAGGCCGACGACCGCAGCCAGCAGCAGCATCGCCAGTGGTGAGCCGCCGGGGCCGGACGACGCCACGCTGCAACCGCCGCCGCTCACGCCGGCGCCGTCGATCAGGCCGTCGTTGTCGGAGTCGGGATCCTGGAAGTCAGGGAACCCGTCACCGTCGGCGTCGCGGTCCGGATCGTCGATGCCGCCGAAGGTGCCCGGCAGGTCGTCGACCACGTCGGCGATACCGTCGCCGTCGCCGTCGCCGTCGTCGTCGATCACGCCGTCGCCGTCGCCGTCGAGGTCGCCATGGCCGCCCTCCCGGATGTCCGGGATGCGGTCGCCGTCGGAGTCGAGATCGCGGAAGTCGGGCTGGTCATCACCATCGGTGTTGGTCGGCGCGGTCACGCCGGCATCGCCGTAGACGGTCGGATCGCCATCGGCGCTGGCGCGGATGCCGTCGCCGTCGACGTCGACGCCATCGCACACGCCGTCGCCAGCCGTATCGGCGCAACCCGAGCCGCCCTCGACCAGGTCGCCGATGCCGTCATCGTCGGAGTCGAGGTCGCGGTAGTCGGGCGGGCCGTCACCATCGGTGTTGGGAGGCACGGCGGCGCCGGCGTCCCCGAACGTGCCCGCGGCGCCGTCGGCGCTGTCGCGGATGCCGTCACCATCGGTGTCGGTGCCGTCGCACACCGAGTTGGCGTTGGCATCGGCGCAACCCGAGCCACCCTCGAACAGATCGGAGATGCCGTCGTCGTCGGCGTCGAGGTCGCGGTAGTCGGGAAACCCGTCGCCGTCGGTGTCGCGCGGCCGGCCGTCGGGGCTGCCGTTGCCATCGTAGTCCGGCGCGCCCGAGTCCGGCGTCGTCTCGAGGGCGTCACACAGGCCGTTGGTCCCGACCCCGGCCGGGCAGTCGACCAGCCCGTTGCCGTCGTTGTCACCGAGGCGATGACCGGCCTCCAGCGCGTCCGCGAGCCCATCGTCGTCGGAGTCCAGATCGCGGTAGTCGCGCACGCCGTCGCCGTCGGTGTCGCGTGGCAACCCATCGGCGGTGCCGTCGTCGTCGTAGTCGGGCAGACCCGACTCCGGCGTGGTCTCGAGATCGTTACACAGGCCGTTGGCGCCGAAGCCCGCCGGGCAGTCGATCTCGCCGTCGCTGTTGGCGTCGCCGAGGAAGTGACCGGCCTCGATCACGTCGGTGATGCCGTCGGAGTCGCTGTCGAGGTCGAGCGAATCGGGCACCCCGTCGGCGTCGGTGTCCACGGCCGCGCTGCCTTCTTCGACATCCAGGATGCCGTCGTTGTCGTCGTCGAGATCGATCACGTCCTGGACGCCGTCGCCATCGGTGTCGATGCCGCGGCAGGTCCCGGGGGCGCCGGCGGCGGTGTCGCAGGTTCCGCTCGCACACGAGGCATTGCCGGTGAGGCCGGGCGTGGTCGCGTTGCACGGTCGGGTGTCTTCGATCAGGCACACCGAGTTGCAGCCGTCGCCGCTGGTGGCGTTGCCGTCGTCGCAACCCTCGCCGGCCAGTCGCTGCCCATCGCCACAGCCCGCCGGCTCACACACGCCGGCGCCGCCGCCGGTGGTGTCGCAGATGCTGCTGGCACACGACGCGTTGCCGGTCAGGCCGGGCGTCGCGATGTTGCAGGCCCGCGTGTTCTCGACCAGGCAAGCGGCGTTGCAGCCGTCGCCGCCGGCGGTGTTGCCGTCGTCACAGCCCTCGCCGGCTTGCCGCGTTCCGTCGCCGCAGCCGACCGGCTCGCACACGCCGGGGGCACCGCCGGTGGCGTCGCAGACGCCGCTGGCACACGACGCGTTGCCGGTCAGCCCGGGCGTCGCGATGTTGCAGGCCCGCGTGTTCTCGACCAGGCAGGCCGAGGTGCAGCCGTCGCCGTTGGTGGTGTTGCCGTCGTCGCAGCCCTCGCCGGCCTGTCGAGTTCCGTCGCCGCAGCCGACCGGCTCGCACACGCCGGCGCCGCCGCCGCTGGTGTCGCAGACGCCGCTGGCGCACGACGCATTGCCGGTCAGGCCGGGCGTCGCGATGTTGCAGGCCCGGGTGTTCTCGACCAGGCAGGCCGCGTTGCAGCCGTCGCCGTTGGCGGTGTTGCCGTCGTCGCAGCCCTCGCCGGCCCGGCGTTCGCCGTCGCCGCAGCCGATCGGCTCGCACACGCCGGCGCCGCCGCCGCTGGTGTCGCACTGCGTGCTGGCGCACGAGGCATCGCCGGTCAGCCCGGGCGTCGCGATGTTGCAGGCCCGGGTGTTCTCGACCAGGCACACCGAGTTGCAGCCATCGCCGTTGGCGATGTTGCCATCGTCGCAGCCCTCGCCAGCCTGGCGGTCGCCGTCGCCGCAACCGATCGGCTCACACACGCCGGCGCCGCCGCCGGTGGTGTCGCACTGACCGCTGGCGCACGACGCATCGCCGGTCAGCCCGGGCGTCGCGATGTTGCAGGCCCGCGTGTTCTCGACCAGGCACACCGAGTTGCAGCCGTCGCCGTTGCCGG
>CANKMW010000040.1 GCA_947483555.1 Myxococcales bacterium | reverse complement strand
TCGGCGACGGTTTCGGTTTCGGCGACGGTTTCGGCGACGGTTTCGGCGACGGTTTCGGTTTCGGTTTCGGTTTCGGTTTCGGTTTCGGCGACGGTTTCGGCGACGGTTTCGGTTTCGGTTTCGGGTTCGGGTTCGGTGTCGGTGTCGGTGTCGGTGTCGGTGTCGGTGTCGGTGTCGGTGTCGGTGTCGGTGTCGGTGTCGGTGTCGGTTTCGGTGTCGGTGTCGGTGTCGGTGTCGGTGTCGGTGTCGGGCTCGGGCTCGGGCTCGGGCTCGTTCTTCAGGTCCGGGCCGCCATCTCGGCCAGGCCGGCGGCGACCGAGGTCAGCTCTTCACCGCCGACGATGCGGTCGGCGCCGAAGCGGGCGGCGAGGCGGGCGCGGACCGCCGGCACCAGCGACGAGCCGCCGGTGGCGAACACGCGATCGATGTCGCGGGCGTCGGCGCCGGCGCGGTCGAGCGCCTCGGTGATCGCGCCATCGATCGCCGCCAGGTCGTCGGCGATCCAGCTGTCGAACGCCAGCCGCGTGACCGCCGCGGCGATGTCGACCCCGGGCCGCGCGAAGTCGAAGCGCGCCGCGTCGTGATGCGACAGCGCCAGCTTGGTGGCCTCGACCGCGCCGTGTAACGGCAGGCCGAGGTCGTCGTCGACGACGTGGACCAGGCGTGCGATGCGCTCGGGCTCGAGCGCGCCAGCCGCGACGCGCTCGAGGAGTCGCGAGGTCGCGGCGCTCTTGAGCAGCGACAGGTGGTGCCAGCGGCGCAGGCTGTTGAAGATCCACGCTGGCACCGGGGCCTCGCCGCCGAGCTCGACCCGGTAGCGGCTGCCCTTGCCGAGCGCCGGCGCGATCACCGCGTCGACCACGCGGGCGTCGAAGGCGTCGCCGGCCAGCGCCACGCCGCTGGTGGCGCGGACCCGCGCGCCGTCGCGCCCGACCTCGACGACCGAGAAGTCGCTGGTGCCGCCACCGAAGTCGGCGATCAGCACCAGCTCGTCGTGATCGAGGCGCGTCGCGTAGGCGTGGGCGGCGGCGACCGGCTCGAACGCGAACGTGACCTCGTCGAAGCCGGCCAGCGCCAGCGCCAGCCGCATGCGCGCCACCGCGCGATCGTCGTCGGCCTGGTCGACGGCACCCCAGTAGCGCACCGGGCGACCGATCACGGCGCGGTTGCCGAGCTCGAGCGGCGCCGCGGCACGCAAGGCGCGCAGGTAGGTGGCGACCAGCTCCTCGACCCGAAAGCGGCGGCCGAAGATCACGGTGTCGACGAACGACGAGGCCGCCAGGTGACTCTTGATCGACTGCAAGAGCCGGGCGACGCCCTCGCTGTCGGCGTAGCGCGCGATCGCCGGCGCGCCAGCGGTGGTGCGCATCGGCACCCCGTCGTCGGCGGGCTCGAAGCACAGCACGGTGCGCCAGTAGGAGACGCTGCCGCCGTCGGGGTGCGGCAGCCCGATCACCCGCGCCGGACCGCCGCCCCCGGCGACGGCGATCGCGCTGTTGGTGGTGCCGAAGTCGATGCCGACCCTGCGCCGCGCGTTCGCTGGTGCGCGCACGTCGCTCAGGGTGACCCTTCGACTCCAGGCTCGCTGGCGCTCGCGGGTTCGCGCAGGGTGAGGCGGGTCGAGGAGAGGCCGAGCTGCTTGGCGAAGAAGGCGTAGGTCAGCGCGTGCATGTACGCCGCCTGCTTGTTGTCGGCGGCGCCGCCGTGGCCGCCCTCGATGTTCTCGTAGTACAGCAGGTCCTGGCCGAGCTCCTTCATCCGCGCCACCATCTTGCGGGCGTGGCCGGGGTGGACGCGGTCGTCGCGCGTCGAGGTCGTGAACAGCGTGCGCGGGTAGGTCACGCCCGAGCGCAGGTTCTGGTAGGGCGAGAACCTGGCCAGCGCCGCCCAGTCGTCGGGCTGGTCGGGGTCGCCGTACTCGCCCATCCACGACGCGCCGGCGAGCAGCTTGTGGTAGCGCTTCATGTCAAGCAGCGGCACCTGGCACACGATGGCGCCGAACAGCTCGGGCCGCTGGGTCAACATCACGCCCATCAGCAGGCCACCGTTGGAGCCGCCGACGATGCCGAGCCGGGGCGTGGTCGTGACCCGGCGGGCGATCAGGTCCTCGGCGACCGCGATGAAGTCGTCGTAGGCGCGCTGCCGGTCGTGCTTGAGCGCGGCCTGATGCCAGGCCGGTCCGTATTCACCGCCGCCGCGGATGTTGGCGATCACCAGCACGCCACCGCGCTCGAGCCAGGCCGCGCCGCCGGTGGCGTCGTAGCCGGGCGTCAACGAGATCTCGAAGCCGCCGTAGCCATCGAGGATGGTGGGCGTGCTGCCGTCGAGCGCCAGGCCCTTCCGGGCGATCTGGAAGTAGGGGATCTTGGTGCCGTCCTTCGAGGTCGCGAAGTGCTGCGTGGACACGATGTCCCGGGCGTCGAAGAAGACCGGGCTCTGCTTGAGCCGGGTCCGGGCCGCCCGGCCCACGTTGCCGAGCGACAGCGTGACCGGCGTGGTGAAGCTGTTCTCGGTGACCCAGTAGTCGTCGGAGACGTCGGCGTCGTAGGCGCTGACGCCAACCGCGGCGACCGCGGGGGCGCGGACGCGGGTGCGGCGCCAGCCGGTCGCGGTCCGCTGGTGCAGGTAGACGCGGCTCTTCACGTCCTCGAGCTCGACGACCAGGATCGCGGAGCGGGTGGCGGTGTACGACTCGAGCGACGTGTTGCGCCCGGGCGTGAACAGCATCGTGAACTCGCGCTTGCCGGCCTGGAAGTCGGCGAGCGGCGTGATCAGCAGCGCGCCGGCTGGCCAGGTCCGGGTCCCGACCGTCCACGCGCTGCGCAGCGTGATCAGGAGCTGGTCGTCCCAGGTGCCGCTGCTGGCGTCGTCGGGTTTGTCGAGCTTGGTCAGCTGGTCGCCGGTCCGCAGGTGCACCTCGGTGGTGAAGAACGACGGCGAGCGACCGACCCAGTCGCGGACCCGGCCGTGATCCCACTCGCGGTACGCGAACACCGCGACGTCGGACTTCTCAGCCGTGAAGATCGTCCGGGCTGCGGACAGCGGGGTCCCGCGCTTCCATTCCTTGACGATGCGCGGGTACCCCGAGTCGGTCAGCGAGCCGGGGCCGAAGTCGGTGCCCACCGTGATGGTGTCGAGATCGACCCACGCCACGTCGTTCTTGGCCTCGGGCAACGCGAAGCCGCCGGCGACGAACTGCTTGGTGACGGTGTCGAACTCGCGCACCACGTCGGCATCGGCGCCGCCGCGCGACAAGCTGATCAGGCACCGCTGGTAGGTCGGGTACAGGCAGCTGGCACCATGCCAGACCCAGTTCTCGGCTTCGGCCTTGCCGAGCGTGTCGAGGTCGAGCACGGTCTCCCAGGTCGGCGTACGCTTCTTGTAGTCGGCGAGCGTGGTGCGGCGCCAGAGGCCGCGCGGGTTGGCCTCGTCCTTCCAGAAGTTGTAGAGCCTGGTGCCGTAGGCACCGGCGTAGGGGATGCGATCCTTCGAGTCGTAGATGGCGAGCAGGCGATCGCGCAGCGCCGCGAAGCCGGAGGTCGCCTCGAGCTCCTGCTGTGACCGCGCGTTCTGCTCGCGGACCCAGGCCAGCGCCTGGTCACCGCCGACGTCCTCGAGCCAGAGATACGGATCGTCGGGGGCCGCGGGCGGGGGCGGGGGTGGGGTGGTCGTCACGGGCGTGGGCTCGATCACCGGCGTGGCCGGCGTGGTGGGCGGCGCCGAGCCGCCGCATGCCAGCATGCAGATCGCGGGGCCGAGGCGGAAGTGGCGCATGGCCAGGACATACGACGGTCACGGTCGGGGTGCCAGCGCGGCCGAGCCCGCCCCGGCGCGCGATGCGCGATGGGGCCGCGCCCGCTACGGTTGCCGGCGTCGCTGGACGAGCTGATGAGCCGGCGGGCCGCACAGCGCGCAGTGAGCGGTGAACATCACCGGCGCTGTCTCGCCGGCGTCGGGGAACCGGGTCTGCGCCATCACCGTCGGCGGATCGAGGGTCTCGGCGAGACCGCAGCTCGAGCACGGCGCGATGTCCCACTCGCCGCGCTCGGCGAGGTAGGCCGCGGTCACGTACAGCGGGTGGCGCCCGCCGGGCGCGGGCACGAAGCGGATGCGCTCGCCCGCGGTCACGGTGGACAGCCCGTGCGGCTTGTTGAGCAGCTCCCCGACGTAGATCCGGGTTGCCGCTTCGCCCGCGCCCGCGGGCGCGGCGAGCCGAGCCTCCTCGGCCACCACGCGCACCCAGCACAGCTCGGTCCGCTTGCCGGTGCGGCGTGGCTCGCCGTCGTGCACGAGCACCTGCAGATCGTCGGGAAACTGGGCGTGGAAGCGGCCCTGCAATCCGGGGTCGGTGCGCCAGGGGCCGTGGGCCGGGGGCTGGGGACCGAAGTGTGGCAACCACGACGGCGTCGCCGGCAGCCCGCGGCCGCCCGCCTCGTCGTCGCCAAGCACGCGTCCGGGCACGCCGATCGGCAGCCGCACGGTCAACGAGGGTTGCTCGGCTTGCTGCGGGTCGCCGGCGCGGCCGCCCTTGGCCGACAGGCCGGCCTGGGGGTCGACGTACACGAAGCCGAGGAACGGCTCGCGCTCGCGCCAGGGCGGCTCCGGGAGCTCGAGCTCGATCCAGCGCAGCACCGCGGCACCGTCGACGGACGTGGCCTTTGTCATTGCGCGCAGTATGCCATCGCTGCGACGATCTCTTCATGCGCTCTGCCTCCTCCTGCGTGGCGCTATGGGCCACGGCCGTGCTCGCGAGTCTGCTGCCGTCCTGCAACTGCGGCCCGGGGAATTCGGGCGACGACGACGTCGATGCCGCCGGATGCGGCGCCGGCGCGCGGTGCGAGGACGGCCTGGTCTGCCGCTACGACACCTGTATCGCGCCGCCGCCGCCCTGTGGCGCCAGCTTCGAGTGCGACGGCGATCGCTACTGCGACGTGGCGCAGAACGAGTGCCTGCCGTGGGGCGTCGGCCCCGGCGGCACGTTCGACGATGAGTGTACGCGCGAGGTGGTGCCGGGCGTGTTCTTCCCCGGCGTCCAGTGCGAGTGGCTGGGGCCGCCGGCCGGCGATCCGTTTCCCAACCACCGCAACGTGCTCGGCTCACCGATGGTGGCCACGTTCGGCGGCGGCGGCGGCGGCGGCGAGTTCGGCAGCCCGTCGATCGCGTTCATCTCGTACAACTTCACCGACGGCGGCGGCCAGAGCTGCATCGGCACCGATCCGGCGTACTTCGGCGTGCTGCGCGTGATCGACGGCCGCAACTGCGACCAGCAGGCGACCTTCCCCAATCCGATCATCGCCTCGCAATCGGTGGCGATCGCCGACCTCGGTGGCCCCGACGCCTCACCCGAGATCGTCGCCCACCGCCAGGACGGTGGGCTGATCGCGTTCACCCGCAACCCCGATGGTACGTGGGCGGTGCTGTGGAGCAGCGCCGACAACTACGGCGACGGGTTCTGCAACTGGACCGGGCTGTCGATCCACGATCTCGACGATGACGGGGTCGCCGAGATCTTGTTCCAGGGCGCGGTGTACTCGAACGCCGGCGTGTTGCTCAACACCCCGCTGGTGCCGACCACGCTCGATCCGGCCTCGGTCGGGTACATCCCGGTGGTCGCCGACCTGGACAACGACCTGCTGCCCGAGCTGGTCACCGGCGGTCAGCTCTACGCCTGGGACATCGCGAACACCGAGTGGGTCCCGGATGGACCGGCGCTGGGCGGCCAGAACGGTGACGTCGCGGTCGCCGACCTCGGTCGCTACGTCGCCGATCCCGGCCTCGATGACCGCGCCACGCTCGACGGCATCGCCGAGATCGTGACCGTCAACGCCGGCGTGCTGCGGGCCTACACCAGCGGCGGTCGCCTCATCTTCACCGGTGCCCTGCAGGGCGTGACGCCGGGCAACGGTGGACCGCCGACGCTGGCCGACTTCGACGGCGACGGCCGCGTCGAGATGGCGTCGGCCGGTGGCACCGCGTACACCGTGTTCGACCTCGACTGCCGGGCCGGCGCCGATCCGATCAACTGCGCCAGCGGCCGCACCGATGGCGTGCTGTGGTTCCAGCCCTCGCAGGACGGGTCGAGCAACGTGACCGGATCGTCGGTGTTCGACTTCGAGGGCGACGGCCGCGCCGAGGTGGTCTACGCCGACGAGTGCTTCACTCGCGTCTACGACGGCACCAGCGGGCAGGTCATGTACTCGCGCTTCCGCCGCTCGTGCACCTGGTACGAGAACCCGATCATCGCCGACGTCGACGGCGACTTCAACGCCGAGATCGTGGTGCCCAGCAACACCAACTGCAACGTCACCTGCCCAGCGCTCGATCCGATCTTCGACGGCGTCAAGTGTCTCGACGACTCCGACTGCCCGGGCGCCACCACCTGCGGTCGCGAGCTGCCCGCCGACACGCTGGGCCGCTGCCGCTGCACGATCGACCCCGACTGCGGCGGTGACGGCTTCGTCTGTCGCGACCCGATCGCCGGCGTGTCGACGGCTGGCCGGGTCTGTCGGGCCGAGAACCCGGGCGGCGGCACCGCGTTCGGTGTCCGGGTGCTCGCCGATCAGGTCGATCGGTGGGTCAACACGCGCACCATCTGGAACCAGCACGCCTACACGGTCACCAACATCAGCGAGGACGGCCGCGTGCCGCGCACCTCGCAATGGCTGCGCAACTGGACCCAGGCCGGGCTCAACAACTTCCGCCAGAACGTCCCCGGCGACGGGCTCGGCGTCGGCCTGTCGCCGGACCTGACGGTGCGCGGCGCGACCGTGCTGTGTATCCCGGGTGGCGCGCGGATCACGATCGAGGTCTGCAACCGCGGCACCGAGCCGGTCGCGCGCGGCTTGCCGGTGTCGGTCTACGGCGGCGATCCGCCGGGCGCCCTCGGCTGCACCGCGATGACGACGCTCAACCTGCACCCCGGTGGCTGCGAGGTGGTGAGCTGCGACTGGCTCGGCGCCGGCAGCGTCGGGACCGTGATCGTCGACGACGACGGGCTCGGCCAGTCGCAGAACCTGGAGTGCCGCGAGGGCAACAACCGGCTGGTGCTCACCGGTCTCAACTGCCCGCTGGGCCCGTGACGCGTCAGGCGGTGGGGTTCAGCCGCGTCGCAGCGCGCGCGCCTCGACGGCGAGCGCCACCTCGCGGGCGGTGGCGGCGTCGCGGCGTTGCTCGGCGGTGAGTGGGGCGTCGGGCGCCCGCTCGGGGGCCGGGATCCGGCGCGCGTAGTCGGCCCAGATGCGGCGATCGGCGCGGCAGTCGTAGCTGCGGCAGGTCGCGGGGCGCTGGTCGTAGCAGGTGCAGCCGGCGCCGCTGCGCGACAGGTGCGTACACGCGCCGTCCTGGTGCGCGATCAGGTACGGCTGTCCACGGTCCCACTGGATGACGCCCTCGTCGAGATCCTGGGTCGACAGCGCGAACGCGAACGAGCAGCAACGCGCCTGGCAGATGGGCAGCAGCTCGAGACACGGCGGGCCGCCGTCGGGCAGCGGCGGCACCTGGTACTTGTCGACGGCGTCGCCGATGTGGAGGTGGTCGACGTCGGTGACGTCGGCGGCGCGGATCGCCGCCAGCACCGCCGGGGTCCGGGCCTCGATGGCCGCGGCCACCGCCGCCGTGTCGACCGGCGCCACGCGGCGCGTCAGCTCCTCCTCGACCGCGACCACCCGCGCCGCCAGCCGCAGCAGATCGCCGCGCAGCTCCTCGACCGCCAGCAACGCCGCGCGCAGCGCGCGCAGGTCGGGGCCGTCCATCAGAAGTCGAAGCCCGCCGCCACGGTGAACGAGCGCTGCGAGCCAGCCTGGTCGGTGGTGTCGCACGCGGTGGTCGTCGAGTCGAACGTGCACGCATCGCTGCCGGCGCGCGAGTCGACCGAGCTGCCGGCCAGCGCCAGCGTGGCCTCCATGGTCAGCTCGAAGACGTAGTACTGCAGCTTGGCGCCCAGGAACAACCGGTGGCGCAGGATGTCGTCCTGATCCTTGAAGACGAAGTTGAGCGCGCGATCGGACACGAACATCGGATCGAGCGGGTCGATCTCCGGGGTCGGATCGATGACCTCGGAGCGCGGCACCATGAGCAGGGCGCCATAGCCGGCGTAGGGGTCGAGGCCCCACGTCGAGCCGACGCCGACGTGCTTCGAGACGCTGCCGTCCATCGAGATGATCGTGAGGTCGAGATCCTTCTGGCCCAGCATGCGCGACACGCCGCCGCGCACCGCCACCGATGGCACCGGCAGGTCGTGATAGCCCTCCTGCAGCGCCAGCTTCACGTACGCCTGGCCCGACCAGATCTTGGAGTCGAACAGGTGCACGGCGCCGGCCCCGAACTCGATCGACGGCACCGGAAACCAGATGCCCTTGCGCGCGAACAGCCCGATCGTGGGCAACATCGCGGCGCCGTGGCTGGTGGCATCGGCGGCCGGCGACGACCGCATCGCTCGCCACCAGCGGGCGTCGTTCGAGATCGAGGTCCAGGCGATGTCGGCCGAGAACTGGAAGCCGCCGAAGCCGAGGGTGTCGGCGGGCGCCAGCAGTCGGGGCGCCAGCGCCACCCCCAGCTCGCTGACCAGCGACCGCAGCTCGAGGCTCTGCCCCACGGCGCGGGTCGGCATCCCGCTGCCGGTGTCGTCGACCAGCAGCACCAGGCGGCCGAGGATCAGATCGTTGTCCCCGGCAGCCGCCGGCGCGGGCGCCGCCGCGGTGGCGAACAGGGCAAGGAGGGCCGAGACCCCCAGACGGCGCATCGATGGCGAGCGTAGGGTGTCGTGGATGGTGGAGTCAACCTGCGCTAGGGTCTCCCGACGGAGTCGGGCTCCGAGGACACCATGACCCAGTACCACACCATCCTGGTCGACCGCGGCGGGCCCGTCGCCCGCGTCACCCTCAACCGTCCCGAGAAGCGCAACCCGATCGGGCTCGACACCTGCGGCGAGCTGGTCCACGTGCTGACCGCGCTGCGCGACGACCCGGCGGTCCGCGTCGTGGTCCTGACCGGCGCCGGCAACGCGTTCTCGGCCGGCGGCGATCTGGGCTCGATGCAGGGACCGGCCGCGGCGGTCTCGGCGGTCGCGCCGGCGTCGCTGGTCGAGCTGTTCACGACCATGCACGACCTCGGCAAGCCGATCATCGCGATGGTCAACGGTCACGCCCTGGCCGGCGGTCTCGGGCTGATGGTGGCCTGCGATCTGGCCATCGCCGCCGACACCGCCACGTTCGGAACCACCGAGATCCAGGTCGGCCTGTGGCCGATGATGATCACCGCCGAGATCACCCGCAACGTCGGTCGCAAGCGCACCCTCGAGATGATGCTCACCGGCCGCCGCCTCGACGCTGCCGAGGCGCTCGCCGCCGGCCTGCTCAACCGGGTGGTGCCGGTCGCCGAGCTCGAGGCGGTGACGATGAAGCTGGCCGGCGAGATCGCCGACAAGAGCCCGGCCGCGGTGGCGCTCGGCCTGCGCGCCTTCTACCGGTCCGCGGATCTCGATCTCGAGCCGGCGCTGCGATATCTGCAAGCCGAGCTCGGCCGCGTGCTCGCGCTCGAGGATGCCGCCGAGGGCATCACCGCCTTCCTGACCAAGCGCGCGCCGGTCTGGAAAGGGCGCTAGTGGAGGTGCTGCTGACCTGGACCGCGCACCCGGCCCGCCGGCGACCCGATCAGCTCGCGCTGGTCGCGGCGGTCCTCTTGCTTTCGGCGTGGGCGGTCATGGTGACCCTGGGCTCGCCGTTCCTGGCCGCGCTGGCGGCGATCTTGCTGGTCGTCGCCACCGCGCCGTTCCTGTTTCCGACCCGCTACCGCCTCGACGGCGCCGGCGTCGAGGAGCGGCGGCTGCTGGCGCGGCGGTTCCGGGCCTGGGCCGACCTGCGGCGGGTCCAGATCGGGCGCGGCGCGGCGCTGGTGTCGCCGTTCGCGCGCCCGAGCTGGATGGATCGCCATCGCGGCTTCGTCCTCTACTTCGACGGACTCGACGCCGCCGGCAAGGCGGCGGTGGTCGACACGCTCCGGGCTCGGGTCGGCGGCGGTGGTCCACCCGATGCGGTCGGGGCGGTCGGGGCGGCGCCATGAGCGACGGCGAGCTGGCGACGCTGGAGGCCAGCCTGTCCGACGACGACCGCGCGCTGCTCGACCAGCTCGCCGAGGGCATCGTCCGCCGCCGCTTGACGCCGGCGGCGCTGTTCTTCCTGGAGTCCATGAAGCCGATGGGCTTCGTCGGCAGCCAGATGATGGTGTTCCTGCGTCCGATCATCTCCGTGGTGTGGAGCGACCCGGTGCGCTGGGACCAGCTGCAGCGCATCCTCGAGCGGCGGGGCTCGATCGAGCTCCTGCTGCGCCGGCTCGAAGCCCGCGCGTGATACACCAACGACGATGTCGGGCCACGCTCCCCCCGCGTACAAGGATGTCGATCCCGCCGCCGTCCGCTCGGTGATCGCGACCGACTGCGGTTCGACGACCACCAAGGCGATCCTGATCGAGCGCAACGCTCAGGGCGAGTACCGGCTGACCACGCGCGGCGAGGCGCCGACCACGGTCGAGGCCCCGGTCGAGGACGTGACCCGCGGGGTGCTCAACGCGGTGCGCGAGATCCAGGAGCTGCGCGGGCGCCAGTTCCTGACCTCGCTCGGCGCCGACGGCGCCATCATCCGGCCCGAGCAGGATGGGGTCGGCACCGACCTCTACATCTCGACCTCGTCGGCGGGTGGCGGCCTGCAGATGATGGTCGCCGGCGTGGTCAAGAAGATGACCGCCGAGAGCGCGGCGCGCGCGGCGCTGGGCGCGGGTGCGATCGTGATGGACTCGGTCTCGATCAACGACAAGCGCTTGCCGCACGAGAAGATCGAGCGCATCCGCCAGCTTCGCCCCGACATGATCCTCATGGCCGGGGGCACCGACGGTGGGACCCGCAAGCACGTGGTCGCGCTCGCCGAGCTGCTGCGCGCCGCCCAGCCGCGGCCGCGGCTCGGCTCGGGCTTCGACCTGCCGCTCATCTACGCCGGCAACCGCGAGGTGCGCGGCGAGATCGAGAAGATCCTGGGCGGCAAGGTGGCGTTACAGTTCGTCGACAACCTGCGCCCGGTCCTCGAGGAGGAGCGGCTGGGGCCGGCGCGCGACGCCATCCACGACGTGTTCATGGAGCACGTGATGGCCCAGGCGCCGGGCTACGGCAAGCTCATGACCTGGACCGACGCGCCGATCATGCCGACGCCGGGCGCCATGGGCCTGATCATCAAGGCGCTCGCCGACCGCGACCAGGTCCAGGTCGTCGGGGTCGACATCGGCGGCGCCACCACCGACGTGTTCAGCGTCTTCGACGGCATCTTCAATCGCACGGTGTCGGCCAACCTCGGCATGTCGTACTCGGTGTCGAACGTGCTCGCCGAGGCCGGCATCGGCGACATCCAGCGCTGGGTGCCGTTCGACCTCGACGAGGCCGAGCTGCGCGATCGGATCGGCAACAAGATGATCCGGCCGACCACGATCCCGCAGACGCTCGACGAGCTCAAGATCGAGCAGGCGATCGCGCGCGAGGCGCTGCGACTGTCGTTCATCCAGCACAAGCAGTTCGCGGTCAAGCTGACCGGCGGCCAGCAGCAGCGTTCGATCTCGGACGCCTTCGCCCAGGACGTCAGCAACACGCTGGTCGACATGATGAAGCTCGACCTGCTGGTCGGCTCGGGTGGTGTGCTGTCGCACGCGCCGCGGCGCAGCCAGTCGATGCTGATGATGATCGACGCCTTCCAGGTCGAGGGCGTCACCGAGATCGCGGTCGATTCGATCTTCATGATGCCCCACCTCGGCCTGCTGTCGACGGTCCACCCGGCGGCGGCCACCGAGGTGTTCGAGAAGGACTGTCTGGTGCGGCTCGGCACCTGCGTGGCGCCGGTCGGCACCGTCAAGCGCGGCCCGCTGCTCACCGTCGAGCTCCGCCTCCCGGGCGGCGAGACCCGGACCGAGCGACTCGCGGCCGGCGATCTGCGCCTGCTCGCGCTCGGCCCCGGCGACGAGGCGCGGGCGATCTTGACCCCGGCCCGCGGCGTCGACGTCGGGGCCGGTCCCGGGATCAAGGTGGAGCGCACGCTGCGCGGCGGCGTGGTCGGGCTGGTCTTCGACGCCCGCGGCCGCCGCCCGATGGCGATCGCCACCGAGCGGGCCCGGCGGGTGACCGCCAACGCGACCTGGTCCGGCGCGATGAACCTCTATCCGGCCTGACCGGCCTGACCGGCCTGACCCGACCCGAGCGCGTCGGCCATGACGCGGATCTGGACCAGCTTGTCCTCCAGCGGTCGCCAGTCGTCGCGCACCGCGATCGCCGCCCAGATGGCTTCGACGTCGTCGACCAGCATGGTGCACGGGGCGTCGCCGGCGAAGTACGGGTGATCGAGGCGGGCCGGATCGACCGGCTGGTGGACCATGAGATCGCCGACCACCGCCAGCGCCGCGGCGCCGGCATAGGCGGCGGCGTGGGGGCTGCGCCGGGCGCGCGCCGCGGACGACGCGCCACCGTACCAGTCGAAGAAGAAGCGCTCGAATCCGATCTTGGTGTCGAACAGGAACCGGAAGACGGTGCCGCGCAGCAGCCGATCGGCGAGCGGGCCGCGCGAGCGGACGCCGAGGCGGCGCACGATGGCGCGATCGAGCGCGGCCTCGAACCCGTCGTCGAACTCGGCGCCGACCCGGAGCGGCTCGCCGCTGCTGATCGGCGTCAGCGCCAGCGCCAGGTGCTCGAGGTTCCAGCGCACCGCCGCCGGCTGGCTGCCGTAGGCGTACAGGCCCGCGTGATCGAAGTACGCCGCCGTGAACGTCGGATCGAACACCGGCAGGAAGCGCCACGGACCGTAGTCGAAGGACTCGCCGGTGACGTTGAGGTTGTCGCTGTTGAGGACGCCGTGCACGAACCCGGCCGCCATCCAGGTCGCGCACAGGTGGGCGGTCCGCGCCACCACCGTCTTCAGGAACGTCCGCGCCGCGTGTTCGCCGAGGTGGCACAGCTCGGGCGCGTAGTGGAGGACGCTGAAGTCGAGCAAGGCGCGCAGGCTGTCGCGATCGCGGTGATGGGCGTGGCGCTGGAAGCTGCCGAACCGCACGTGCGAGTGGCCGAGTCGGACCAGCACGCTCGACCGCGTCGGCGACGGCTCGTCGCCGCGGTGCAGCCGCTCGCCGGTCTCGAACAGGCTCCAGGTCTTCGAGGTCGGCACGCCGAGCGCTTCGAGCATCTCGGTGGCCAGGATCTCGCGCACGCCGCCCTTGAGCGTCAGACGTCCATCGCCGCCGCGCGACCACGGGGTCTGGCCGCTGCCCTTGGTGGCCAGATCGAGCAGGCGGTCGTGGTCGTCGAGCAACTGCGCGTACAGGAAGCCGCGGCCGTCGCCGAGTTGCGGGTTGTAGACCTGGAACTGATGGCCGTGATAGCGCAGCGCCAGCGGCGCGCGCAGGTTGCCCGCCAGCGGCTCGAAGCGGGCGAACGCCGCCTCCCACTCGGTGGGCGTCAACTCGCCGAGCCCGACGCGCTCCGCCCAGCGCTGGTTGCGGAAGCGCAGGATCCGGGTCGGGAAGCGGGCCGGCTCGACGACATCGGCGAACGTCGCGCCGAGCGCGTCGAAGCGCGGCGCCGGACGGTAGCGCGACGTGACAGGCACGGCGTCGACGTAGCACGCCGCCCCACGATCGTCGCGGTTTGCGGGCGGTCCCTGAGGTACCCTCGGCCCCATGGTGCTGCGTCTCGTCGCCTGGATGGTCGTGGTGTCGGCGGCCTGCGGCTCGAACGGCAGCGGCGACGATGGCGGCGGTGGCGGCGGCGACGGCGGCGGCGGCGGCGGTGATGGGACACCGCCGGGGCTGACCCTGCCACCGGTCAACGCCAGCGTCGACTATCAGCTCGGCGGCGCCTACGCTCCTCCGGCCGGGGTCCAGATCGTGTCGCGCGATCGCGGCGCGGCGCCGGCCGCCGGCCTCTACAACATCTGCTACGTGAACGGCTGCCAGATCCAGCCCGATGAAGAGCAGCTGTGGCTGACCCAGTACCCGGACCTCATCCTGCGCGATGGTCAGGGCAACCCGGTGATCGATGCCGACTGGAACGAGATGCTGATCGACGTCGGGACGGCGGCCAAGCGCACCGCGGTGGCCGCCATCGTCGGCGGCTGGATCGCCGGCTGCGCCAGCGCCGGGTTCGACGCCATCGAGATCGACAACCTCGACTCGTTCACGCGCTCCGGCGGCCGGCTCACCGAGGCCGCCGCGGTCGCCGCGATGCGCCTGTTCGCCGACGACGCCCACGGCCACGGCTTGCCGGCGGCGCAGAAGAACTCGGCCGAGCTGGTCGGTCGCCGGGCCGAGCTCGGCACCGACTTCGTGGTCGCCGAGGAATGCAACCGCTACGCCGAGTGCGGGACCTACACCGCGGCCTACGGCGACGCCGTGATCGTGATCGAATACCGGCAAGTCGACTTCGACGCCGGCTGCAACGCCTTCCCCGGCCTGTCGATCGTGCTCCGCGATCGCAACCTGGTCGTGCTCGGCCAGCCCGGGTACGTGTTCGCCGGCTGCTGACCCGGGCCGGCGCGCTCAGATCAGCAGCGACTCCTGGACCAGCGCACCTTCGGCGAAGCGGGTCGGCCGCAGCGGCGTGCAGTCGATGGTCTCGAAGCGACGCGAGGTCACCAGCTCGGCGGCGGCGCGGCCGGCGGCCCACGACTGCATGGCGCCGCGGCCGGTGAAGCCGAAGGCCTCGACCACGCGGCCGTGACCGGGCGCGAACCCGATGACGCCGCACAGGTCGGGCGTGTACTCGTAGAGGCCGCTCCAGCCCGAGCGGTGGCGCATCTGGGCGCAGCGCGACATGCGGCCGGCCAGCGCCGGCCAGATCCGCTCCTCGAACCACGCCTCGCCGTCGTACGAGAAGCGGTAGGCGTCGGGTTCGGCGGGATCGGCCCACCCGGCCAGGATGTGCGTCGACTCGCGATGGAAGTAGACGCCGCTCGGATCGACGAACATGCCGTACGGACGCAGATCGACGTCGCGGACGTGGGCGATCGCGATCTGGCGGCGGACCGGCCGCACCGGCACGACGTGGCCGTAGAGCGGCGCCACCCGCCGCGCCCAGGCGCCGGTGCAGTTGACGACCACGTCGGCGGTCAGCTTGATCGCGGCGGCGTCCTCGGGGGGCATGGCATCGCACAGGATCGACTTGATCGCCTGGTCACCGGCCGGTGCGAACTCCTGGAACTTGAGCGCCCGCACCACCACCTGGTCGGGTTCGGGATCGACCGCCACCACATAGGTGTAGTTCTCGAACCGGATGCCGGCGCCGGCGGCGGCGCGGGCCCGGGCCCGGTACAGCTCCTTGACGAGATTCGGGTTGAGCAGGCCGTCGCGGGGAGAGAACGTGGCCCCGGCGACGCCGTCGAGCTGGTCGAGCAGCGGGCAATGGTCGTGGATCTGGTCGGGGGTGAGGGCGCGGACGCCCAGCCCGTGGTGGGCGTTCTGCCATGACATCGCCTCGACCGCCGCCGGCCAGCGCGCCGCGTCGTACATCCACAGGTAGCCCTTCTGATCGAACCCGACCTCGTCGCGCACGCCCTCGTAGAACTCGATCGACGCCAGCGACAGCGCGACGTTCATCGCCGAGCGCCAGGTCGCGCGCACGCCGCCGGCGTTGAGCTCCGAGCTGGAGTAGCGGCCACCGAGGTCGACATCGAGCACGGCGATCGAGCCCACGCCGCGCTGGGCGAGGTGCATGGCGACGCTGGAGCCGAGCAGGCCGCCGCCGAGGACGATCACGTCGAAGCGATCCACGCCGGCATCCTATTCCAGAACCCGCCGGGATGCGTATGATGCCCCCCTTCGCATGGGAGACGCGTACACACCCGGGCTCACCGTCACGCGCCACGCGGTGGTGCGCAAGACGCGCCGCTTGCCGCTGCCCGGCCAGGTGCTGCGTCAGGTCGGCGACCTGGTCACCAGCGCGGACGTCGTCGCTCGCACCGAGCTGCCCGGCAAGGTCCACCTCCTGAACCTGGCCACCGCGCTGGGCGCCCTGCCCGACGAGGTCACGGCCAAGCTGCGGATCCAGCCCGGCGGCGCGCTGACCCGCGGTGCGGTGATCGCCGAGCGCAAGAGCTTCTTCGGCCTGTTCTCGACCCGGGTCACCTCGCCGATCGAGGGCACGCTCGAGTCGGTATCGGAGATCACCGGCCAGGCCGTGCTGCGCGGGCCGCCGGTGCCGGTCGAGGTCAAGGCCTACGTCGACGGCAAGGTGGTCGAGATCATCGCCGGTGAGGGCGTGGTGGTCGAGACCGCCGCCGCCCTGGTGCAGGGCATCTTCGGCCTGTCGGGCGAGGTCAACGCGCCCCTGGTCGTGGTCGCCAGCGGACCCGACCGCGTCCTCGACGCCGCCGATCTCACCGCCGCGCACACCGGCAAGGTCGTGCTGGGTGGCGCGCGGACCACGCTCGCGGCCATGAAGCGGGCCATGGAGCTCGAGGTCGCCGCCATCGTCTGCGGCGGCTTCGCCTACCAGGACGTCAAGGAGCTGCTCGGCTACGACGTCGGCGTCGCGGTCACCGGCACCGAGGCGCTGGCGACCACGCTGGTGGTGACCGAGGGCTTCGGCGACATCGCCATGGCCACCGCGACCTACGAGCTGCTGGCCAGCCTGGCCGGCAAGACCGCGTCGGTGTGCGGCGCGACCCAGATCCGCGCCGGGGTGATCCGTCCCGAGGTGGTGGTGCCCGGCACCACCGCGGCGGCCGGCGAGGAAACCGCCAGCGGCGGCCTCGAGATCGGCGCCCCGGTGCGCTGCATCCGCGCGCCGTACTTCGGTCGGATCGGCAAGGTCTCGGCGCTGCCGGTCGAGCTGGCCACGATGCCGTCGGAGACCCGGGTGCGCGTGCTCGAGGTCGACCTCGGCGGCGAGACCGTCTCGGTGCCACGCGCCAACGTCGAGGTCATCGAACGATGAGCAGGCCGATGAGCAGGCGGTGGGGCGCGATCGCCGTGGCGCTGGTGGCGGTGGCCGTGGCCGGGTCGGCGGTCGCTCAGCCGGTCGAGCCGGTGCTCGGCTTGACGGTCCGGGCGCCGGACAATGACGACGGCCGCCACCTGGGCGTCCGCTTCACGCGCAACCCGCTCAACACGCCTCCGGACGCCGGCGTCGTGACCGCGGTGTTCCGTCGCCCGGTCGGCGCGGCGTCCGAGTCGCCGCCGGCGCCGACCCTCGCGCCGGGCGCGACGGTGGCGGCCAAGACCGAGGTCGACGGCTGGACGGTGGCCGCGGTCCTCGAGGGTGGCGAGGCCGCGTTCGTCGACGAGGTCGCGGCCGGTGGTCGCTTCGTCTACGCCGTGGCCGAGGTGCGCCGCGATGGCGATGGCAAGACCACGGCGGCGTCGCCGGTCGCGATCTCGCCGCTGGTCGAGCCGCGCGGAGCCTGGTTCCACGCCGAGCGGGTCGGCTTCCTCTGCATCGTGGTGCTCATCACCGGGCTGATCGCGTACTACATCCCGCTGGCCCGCAAGCGACCCAAGGACATCTACATCCGCCGCATCCCCGGCGTCGACGCCATCGAGGACGCGGTCGGGCGCTCGACCGAGATGGGGCGACCGGTGCTCTACGTCACCGGCCTCGAGGAGATCCAGGACATCCAGACCCTGGCCTCGCTGCTCATCCTCGGTCACGTCGCCGAGCTCACCGCCACCTACGACACCGAGCTCAAGGTCGCCAACTACTTCCCGCTGACCATGGTGGTGGCCGAGGAGATCGTCCGTCAGGGCTACGCCAACGCCGGCCGCATCGATGCTCACCGTCCCGAGAACGTCATGTTCATCACCGCGGAGCAGTTCGCGTTTGCGGCCGGCGTCAACGGCATCATCCTTCGCGATCGGCCGGCGACCAACATCTACTTCGGCAAGTTCTTCGGCGAGTCGTTGCTGCTGGCCGAGACCGGGTTCCTGACCGGCGCGGTGCAGATCGCGGGCACCGCCGAGCTGACCCAGTTGCCGTTCTTCGTCGCCGCCTGCGACTACACCCTGATCGGCGAGGAGATGTACGCGGTCTCGGCGTACCTGTCGCGCGAGCCGACGCTGCTGGCCAACCTCAAGGCCGGCGATCGCTTCAAGCTGGCCGCCATGGCGTTCGTGGTCATCGGTGCGGCGCTCGCCACCGCCGGCGTCTACGCGCTCGGCCCCAAGGTGTTCCCGTGAAGAAGACGCTACCGCTCGTGCTCGGCGTCCTGTTCGGCGTCTACGCGCTGGCCGAGTTCTACATCCCGAACTGGCGCGTCCGCACGATGACCGAGGAGTTCCAGGCCTGGGGCGGGCTGCTCACCGCCGCCGCCTTCATCCTCGGTGGCGCCAACATCATCCAGGTCACGTGGCCCAAGATCCGGCGCCGCGAGGCCGACTGGCAGTACAAGGTCATCCTGCTGACCTCCGCCGCGCTCATGCTGGCGGTCGGGCTGCCGTGGCACAAGCTCGGCGACGGCGGCGCCGCCAAGCTCGAGCTTGGCATCGTCGGCGCGATGTCGGATCGCGGCATCGCCGCGACCGGCCCGGCGACCGGTCGGATCGTGGTCTCGGCGCCCGACGACGTCATGGTCCAGATCGGCGCGGTCGTGGCGCCAGCGCGGCGCCACGGCCAGGCGTTCCAGCTCGATGTCCCGGCCGGTGAGGTCGAGGTCACGCTGTCGCGGCGGATGGCCGGCTATCGCGCGCTCACCGGCAAGGTGGTGGTGGTGGCCGGCCAGATCGTCGAGGTGGCGGGCGATCCGCCGCTGCTCTGGGGCCGCGGGGGCCGGGTCTTCGTGTGGATCTACGACCACGTCTTCGATCCCTGCAACTCGACGATGTTCGCGCTGCTGGCGTTCTTCGTGGCGTCGGCGGCGTTCCGCGCCTTCCGGGCCCGCAACGTCGAGGCCGCGCTCCTGCTCGGCGCGGCCATCCTGGTGATGCTCGGCCGCGCGCCACTCGGGGGCGCGGTGTCGAGCGTGTTCCCGGACTTCGCGCAGTGGCTGATCGACATCCCCAACAACGCCGGCCGGCGCGCCATCATGATGGGCGCGGCGATCGGCGCCATCGCCACCGCGCTGCGCGTGATCGTCGGCCTCGAGCGCTCGCACCTGGGGAGTGACTGATGGCCCGCCACTGGACCGAGCGGCTGCAATCCTTCGATCGGCGCTGGATCTTCCTGGCCATGGCGTTCGCGGTCGTGGTGCCGCTGTTCTTCCCGCTCAACCTGCCGGCCAAGCCCGATCCGATGACCAAGGCCGCCTTCAACGCGGTCGAGGCGTTGCCGGAGGGCGCGCGGGTGTTCGTGTCGATGGACTTCGATCCGGCCTCGACGCCCGAGGTCGAGCCGTTCTACCGGGCGGTGATGCTGCACCTCAAGCGCAAGAAGGCCCGGCTCGCGATCGCGACCATGTGGTACCAGGCGCCGCCGCTGGTCGAGCGCCTGATCCGCGAGACCGTCGACCAGCCGATCGCGCCGGCGGGTACGGCGGGCTACGCCGGGCTACCCGACCGCGGCTACAAGGCCAACGTCGACTACGCCTACCTCGGCTTTCGCGACGGCAAGGGCATCACGATCGCGGCCATGGGCTCCGATCTGCGCAAGGTCTTCGACGGCCGGACCAACGATGGCACGCCTCTCGAGCAGATCGAGCTGATGAACGGCATCAAGCGGCTCGAAGACTTCGATCTGATCGTGCTGGTCAGCGCCGGCTCGCCGGGCGCCAAGGAATACGTGCAGTTCGTCGGCACCCGCTACAAGCTGCGCATGGTGGTTGCCTGCACCGCGGTCTCGACCACCGATCTGTCACCCTACTTCCAGACCGGGCAGCTGGTCGGGCTGGTCGGCGGCATGGCCGGCTCGGCCGGCTACGAGACCCTGGTCGGCAAGAAGGGCTCGGGGACCGCGGGCGCCGACGTGCTCAACGTCGGCAACGTGGTCGTCATCCTCGCCATCCTGTTCGGCAACCTCATCTTCTTCGCCAGCCGCGCTCACCGTCGGCGGCACGGGGCCGCCCGATGACCGCGCTGCCGTTCATCGACGTGGCCGGATACTGGCTGGGGATCTTCCTCACCTTCGCGATCCTGTCCTTCCTCTACAAGGACAACCCGTTCTACAAGCTGGCCGAGCACGTCTTCATCGGGGTGTCGATCGGCTACCTCGTCGTGCTCCAGTACACCGACAACATCGACCCCAAGCTGGTCGATGCGGTGCAGGAGAAGTCGGGCTGGGCGCTGGCGCTGCGCCTGGTGGCGGTGGCGCTGGTCGTGATGCTGTTCCTCAAGGGCATCTCGCGCCGCTTCCACTGGGTGGGGCGGTACCCGCTCGCGTTCGTGGTCGCGTTCTACGCCGGCCTGCAGATCAACGCGGTGGCGCAGGCCGAGCTCGGCGCCCAGATGAAGTTCGCGGCCCAGTCGATCGACGCCGAGAAGACCGATCTCAACAGCGCCGACACCGAGGCGCTGACCAAGCTGCCGGGGATGTCGCCGATGATCGCCGAGAAGCTGATCGCGGAGCGCGCCGTGCGGCCGTTCACCAGCGTCGACGATGCGGTCGGCCGCCCGGCGCTGACCGAGGTCGAGCGCAAGAGCCTGGGCGAGGATCGCGGCGAGCTGGTCGGCCTCGACGCCCGCGCCGCCGCCGGCAAGGGCCACCGCAACTGGTTCGGCGTGTTCTCGAACGTCCTGCTCCTGCTCGGCCTGCTCGCCGCGCTGGTCTACTTCTACTTCTCGGTCGCGCACACCGGCGTGGTCGGACAGGTGTCGCGCGTCGGGGTGTGGGTGCTCATGATCGGTTTCGGCGCCAGCTTCGGCCTCACCGTCCAGGGCCGCCTGTCGCTGGCCATCGGCCGCGCGTACTCGGTCATGGGCCGCACCGTGAACCCATCCGACGCCGAGCAGATCCATGGCCCGTACGTGGCGCTGATCTCGCTCGCCATCATCGGTCTCGGGCTGGTCGGCTGGGAGCTGCGACGGCGCAAGGCCGACGGCGGCCCTGGCGCCGCACCGCAGACCTGATAGGTTCACGGTCTTGTCGTACGAGTGGCAGATCGCGAGTCGGTACCTGTACGCCGGCCGCTTCGAGCGTGGCACGATGATCGGCGCGGCGGTGTCGTTGCTGGTCGCCGCCACCGGCCTGGCCATCCTGGTGCTGCTCGGCGGCGGCTCGGCGGTCGGCGTGATCATGTTCGTCCTCGGCCTGCTGTCGGCCGCGGTCTTCTCGCTGCTGGCGTTCATGTCGGTGCCGACCAGCGTCGCCATCTTCGGCGTGTCGCTGGGGGTGGCGGCGTTGACCGTCGTGCTGTCGGTGACCAGCGGCTTCCAGGATCAGTTCCGGGAGAAGGTGCTGGGCGTCAACGCCCACGTCATCATCATGAAGAGCTCGACCGACTTCGCCGAGTACCGCGAGGTCATGGACACCGCCCGCAAGATCGACGCCGACGTCATGGCGGTGCAGCCGTTCATCTTCGTCGAGATGCTGGCCACCACCGGCAAGGGCCGCATCGCCGGGGTGGCGATCAAGGGCGTCGACCCCGGGCTGGTCGGCGGCGTGCTCGACCTCGAGAAGCACATGATCGACGGCTCGGTCTCGATCTTGGCCAGCAAGCCGGCCGCCGGGGAGCTGCCGCCGATCATCCTCGGCAAGGAGCTGGCCCACAAGCTACGGCTCAAGGTCGGCGACGACGTCACCGTGGTGGTGCCGATGTCGAACGTCGACCTCGAGACCTGGCGCACCACCGCGGCGGCGCCGCGCACCCGTCGCTTCCGCGTCGCCGGCGTGTTCTACAGCGGGTTCGACGAGTACGACCGCCGGCTCATGTACACCAGCCTGGCCGAGACCCAGGCGCTGCTCGATCGCGGCGACAAGGTCATGGGCGTCGAGCTCAAGGTCCGCGACGTCGAGCGCGCGTCGGTGATCGCGACCAAACTCCGCCGCCGGCTGGGCGAGCCGCCATTCCAGGTCCAGGACTGGTACGAGCTCAACCAGAACCTGTTCAAGGCGCTGACCATGCAGAAGATCGCGCTCTTGATCGTGCTGACGCTGATCATCGCCGTGGCCACGGTCAACGTGATCTCGGCGATGGTGATGATGGTGACCCAGAAGAAGCAGGAGATCGCGATGCTCAAGTCGATGGGCGCGCCATCGTTCGAGCTCGGCTGGGTGTTCGCGATGGTCGGCACCGCGATCGGCGCCGTCGGCACCGTGGTCGGCATCGGGCTCGGCGTCTCGACCTGCTACGTCGTGCGCGGCTATGGCTACCCGCTCGATCCCAAGGTCTATCTGATCGATCGACTGCCGATCAGCGTCCACCCGCTCGAGGTGGTGCTGGTCGCCGGCGTCACGATGTTGTTGTGCGTGCTGGCGGCGCTGATCCCGGCCCTCAAGGCAGCGTCGCTGCGCCCGGTCGAGGGTCTGCGCCAGGAGTGACGCCGACCCGGCCGCTCACGGTATGACGGTCGGCGCCGCCGTCGCGCTGACCACGTCGACGCTGAGGTCGCGCAGCACGACCAGCTCGCCGAGGTCGTCGACGACCCCGTCGACGCGGGCCGTGATCGACGCGTGCAGGGCGCCGTCGGCGTCGAGCTCGAGGGCGACCGCGAACGGCGCGTCGGCGATGCGGCGCATCGCCAGCGGGAACACGTCCTTGCCGTCCCACGACAGCATCGACCAGTCGAGCAGCAGGTCGGCGTCGCCCCAGCCGACCAGCGAGACCGCGTCGGTGTCGAGCGGCGCCAGCGGCTTGACGGCGAGCTGGGTGCCGAGCCGCAACGCCAGGTCGGTGAACGTCACCGGACGATCGGCGAGCACGCCGGGCGGCACCGTGACGTCGGCGAGCGGGATCTCGAGATCCTCGACCAGCAACCAGCCGTCCTCGGTGGTGCGCAGCACGGCCTGGCCACCGAGCACGCTCGGGGCGACGTCGAGCGCCTGGCCGCCACGCGCGGTGGCCGACACGGCGACGTCACTCTCGGTCGAGACGTCGAGGAAGGCGCGCTTGCGCAGCTGGGTGGCGAGGCCGTCGCCACCGCCGCCGTCGGGCTCGAAGGCGCAGGCGGCGGTGCCCAGCGAGGTGCCGGCGAGGGTGACGAGCGACAGCAGCTTGGGAAGGGTCTTCATGGGGTTCTCCATTCAGGTCGGAGCCAGTACCGGAGGCGAAGCGAGGGGATGCGGGCGGGCGGTGGCGGACACGACGTCGATGATCGCACTCAGGCGTTCCTCGTCGACCTCGGCGCGCGGTCGCGCCGACCAGCCGAGCTTGGCGGACCAGTCCTCGGAGGCGAGGTGCCACGACACACACAGGTCGACGATGGTGATGAGGAGGTGAGGTGCCGAGAGGTCGGCGCGTACGACGCCGGCCTTCTGGGCGTCCTCGATGCGCCGCACCAGCCGCGCCATCAGCGCCCGGGTCAGCTCGAGCTGCGCGCCTTCGCCGAGCAACACGCGGCGCATCGCCAGCGTCCAGCTCAGGAGGCGCACCAGATCGGGGTGGCGGCCGAGAAAACGGAAGAAGCTGCGCGTCGCCTCGCACAGGCCGTCGACGTCGGGGCGGGCCTGCAAGAACTCGATGTGCGATTCGAGGAACGCGGTCAGGGGGCGGACGAGGACTTGATCGAAGAGGGCGTCCTTGGTGCGGAAGTAGTGGTGGATGAGGCCGCGGTTGACCCCGGCGCGCGCCGATATCTCGTCGATGCTGGTGGCGCCGGGGCCGAGGCGGGTGAAGAGGTCGGTAGCGGCCGTGAGGATCCGAGCTTTGGTGCGCTCCGCATCACGGAGCCGGTTCTCGGTCGAGTGCCGCCGGGGCATGGACAGTAGTTAGCCATGTGTACAACTCAGTCAACCTTTCGAACGGGAGTGAACGTGTAGTCACATGATATTACTCGGTAAAAATAATGAAAAAACTTTCATGAAACAGCCTCGCAATGACTGTCCCCGTGTCGATCGGACGGCGGAATCCGAACCCGCCTCGACTCGGTAAGGCGCCTCACCGTCACCAGTCGAGGTCGAGGTTCACCATGACCTCGCGCCCGCCGATCCGGTAGTCGAAGCCGACGTCGTCGGTCGCGATCATCCGGCCCCGGCTGCCGAGCAGGTTCTTGCCGTCCAGCCCGACGCGCGCTCCCTGGCCGACGTTCCACCACGCGGTGGCGCCAAGGGTCGCGAAACCAGGGACGTCGTGGGGCCTGAGGTCGGCGAACGCGGGCGTCGCGCGATCACTCGCCCGGCGCCGGGTGCGCGACTGGTAGTAGCCCTGGATCGAACCGCCCCAGCGCGGTGATGCGGCGCGGGCGCCGAGCTTGATCAGGTGGCCCGGGAACCAGACCAGGGTCGACGCCGGCGCCAGGTCGGGATCCTGGATCTGCTCCGAGATCAGGCGGGTCATGCTGTAGCTGGCATATCCGTCCAGGCGATAACAGCGAAGCTGGTGCTCGGCGATGACCTCGCTCTCCAGACCCCAGCGGCGGTCGGACAGCCGGTTGCGCAGATCGGTGACCGTGTAGTCGATCTGGTTGCGCAGCGTGCTCAGGTACACGTTGCTCCGCCAGCGCAACCGCTCGGCCGGTGCCCAGTCGACGGCGACCTCGTAGCTGTCGGACGCTTCGGCTTCGAGCGTCGCGATGTTCGAACCCGCGGTCAGGGTGTGCGACGAGAACAGCTCGACCGGGGTCGGGGTGCGGTAGGCGTGTCCGCCGAGCAGCTTGATGGCCAGCGCATCGACCGGCGTGACGACCAGGCCGAGGCGCGGGCTGAGCGCGCGGTACGACGACCTGCGGTCCTGGCCGGTGTCGAGATCGCGGTAGGCCGGCGGTGAGCTGGGCGTGCGCTCCCAGCCAGGTGCCCGAGGTGGCCTGGGCCAGCAGGCCGAGACGGCTGACCGGACGGTCCAGGATCGGTTCGTAGATCGGGCCGAGCGGGCGGAACCCTGGCACCGGTGGCTGCTCCGGATCGTCCACGATCACGTTGGCGTCGTGCTCGTGGTCGCCGCGGTAGAGCGTGCCGGTGTACTCCACGCCAGCCAGCAGGTTGGCCTGGCGCGGACCGTCGACCATCGCCAGGCTGCGCCCGAACACCTGGTGCAGCGCGGTCTCGATCCTCTCGGTGACCCCGTCGGGGTAGTAGCCCTCCAGCCCGTCGACGGGATACATGCGGGCGCTGAGGTCGTAGGCGTGGCGCTGGTACTGGAGATCCTCCTCGATCGTCAACCGCCCGAACCGCCGCTGGTAGCTGACGTCGATCAGCGTCCGACTGTCGCGGACGTAGTCGTCGGCGTCGGGGATCCAGAAGTTCCAGCCATGGCCGGTGGTGGTATCGGCGTCTTGCTGGTGGACCTGGACCGTCAGGTCGTCGAGCGCACCGGTCGGCTCGAGCTTCAGCCACAGGTACGACGCCGCGGTGTGGTCCTGGACCTCGAACCGTTGCAGGTTGCCGTCGGCGTCGGTCCGCCCCGAGCCATCGTGGTCGAGGTAGGGGGCATTGCGGCGATTGGCGTTGAAGCCGACCACCGCGCTGGCCCCCGCGAACCGATGCGCACCCACGACGTCGAGCGACTGTTCGTGAAGCCCGAGGCTGGCGCGGGTCCGCAGCCCGCCGTCGCCGAGATCGTCGGCCGAGACCGTGGTCACCGACACCACGCCGTTCATCGCGTTGGAGCCGTACATCGCGGACGCCGGACCGCGCAGGACCTCGACCCTGTGCACGAAGAAGAGCGGCGTCGCATCCCAGGTCCACGCGGCGCCGGTCTCGATGTCGTTGTGTGGCATGCCGTCGATCAGCAGCAGCAGCCGATTGTTGTTCCAGCCCTCGAACTGTCCGCGCGCCGAGACCGTGCGCCGCTCGTAGTCCTGGCTGCGCGCAAAGCCGGGTAGCTGATAGAGCACGTCGTCAAAGCTGTGCCAGCGGTAGTCGCGGATCTGGTCGTCGATGATGACCGAGGTCGTGCCCGGCGCCTCGGCGATCGAGATCGGGCGGCGGGTCGCGACGCCGACGTCGAGGTCGAGCAGGCTCTCGAGCGACACCTCCACGATATCGGTGGTGCCCTGCGGTTCGCCCGGATCCGGAACCGCCGCCGGCTGGGCGGGCGGTGCGGCCCGCGCCACACCGAGCAGCCCGATCGAGCTCATCACGACACCCGCTCCGAACCATCGTCGCCTCATCGCTTCACCACCCTCGCGAGTCGCAAGAAGTTTGCACTGAGTCGCGCCCCGGCCGCCTTGGCGGCGACCAGGTTGACGTTGATCGAGACCTTGCGGTCGCCGCGGGCAAGCGCGACCGCGACCCCAGCTTCGAGATAGGCCGGCTGGTCGGTGAACGACAGGGCCGACGCCGAGCTCGCGGCACCGGCGATCGCCGCCACCTTGTCGTCGAGGCCCGCGCACACGTAGAGCTGGTCGACGTGGAGCCGCTGCAGGTCGTCGGCGATGGTGGCGCTGTAGGGGATCGCCATCACGCGCACCGGCAAGCCGGCGACCTTGAGCTTGCCGGCGGCGCGCGCGAAGGCGCGATAGGCGCGGGCCGAGGCCTGCTCCGACGCGGCGTCGTCGGCGCGATGGATGATCGCGATCTCGATGGCGGTTCCGGACCGCGCGGCGAGGTTGGCGTCGTAGGCCAGGATCCGGAGCACGATCAGCACCTGCTGATCGATCGGCACCTCGGGCGGACCGTCGGCCCGAGCCGCGCCCCGCCCGAGCGTCAACCCGATGGCGAGCATCGCCAGCAGGCGGCCGGGCGCGGTCAACCGAATCGGAGCCGCCGTTCGGCGTGCTCGCGGACCAACCGGTCGAGCTGCCCGGGGAGGAACGGCTTCTCGAGCACCAGGCAACTGGTGCCGGCCGCGGCCGCGGCGAGGGCGTCGTTGGCACCGCCGGTCATCAGCACGAGCTGTCTGATCTGCTCGGGGCACGCCGCAGCCAGCCGGGCCCGGAAGTCGAGGCCGTTCATCGTCGGCATGACCAGGTCGCACAGGATCAGATCGAAGCGTTCGCCGCCCGCGATCCGGTCCAACCCGTCGACGGCGCCGGTCACGGTGACGACGTCGTGGGCGGGCGTCAGCGCCCGCTCGACGGCGCGCCCGACCGCGGCCTCGTCGTCGACGACCAGGACCCGGGCCCGCGACGACGCCGCGGGGCCGCGCGTGGCGCCGGGGCGGGCGAGCGTCTCGGGCCCGGCGGCCGGCAGCGTCACGAACATCGTCGTGCCGCGGCCGACCTCGCTGTCGAAGTGCAGCGTGCCGCCGAGCGAGGTGACGAGGCTGTGACAGATGCTGAGACCGAGGCCGGTCCCCACGCCGACCGCCTTGGTGGTGAAGAACGGGTCGAAGATGCGATCGCGCAGCTCGGTCGGGATCCCGGCACCGGCATCTGCGATCGCGACCTCGACGCGACCGTCGGGCAAGCATCGGGTCGTCACGCGGATGGTCTGGCGCCGGGCGTCGTCCGGCAGGGCCTGGGCCGCGTTGACCAGCAGGTTGATGAAGACCTGCACCAGCCGGGGTTCGTTGGCCGCCACCAGCGGCACGGTGCCGAAGTCACGCACGACGTCGGCGCCGAGCTTGATCTGGCCGCTCGTCATCTGCAGGGCCCGCTCGAGCGCGGCGTGGACGTCGAGCGCCGTCGGTTCGTCGGTGTCGTTCCGCGACAGCGCCTTGAGATCACGGACGATGAGCCGGATGCGCTCGACCGCGTCGGCCGCGTCACGCAGCGCCTCGCCGGTCGTCGGGTTCGCTCGCTCGGCCTCGCCGATGAACTCGAGGTTCCCCGCCACCACCATCAGCGGGTTGTTGATCTCGTGGGCGACGCCGGCGGCCAGCGTCCCGATCGAGGCCAGCCGGTCGGTGCGAACCAGGCGCTCGTACAGGCGCTTGCGTTCGGTCACATCACGCACGACCAGGACCTCGGCGTCGCTGCCGCCGAACCGCAGCCCCACCCGGGACAGCTCGGCGATCACGGTTCGACTCCGCCGGGTGCCGAGCTCGACCTCGACGCGGTCCTCGACGACCGCCCGCTCGCTCCACGCCGGGGGCGAGGTCACCAGCCCGTCGAGCTCTCGACCGACCAGCGCCTCGTTCGCCTCGACGTCGAGCAGCCTCCGGGCGCCCAGGTTGGCGTAGATCACGCGGCGGTCGCGGTGGACCAGGATCGCGTCGGGCATGCCGTCGATCAGGGCCCGGAATCCGAGCTCGGCCTGACGCAGCTCCGCCTCCGCGGCGCGGCGCCGCGTGACGAACCAGCCGCTCGCGATGCTCAACAGCAGTCCGACCGCCGCGACCGCCAGCGCCGCCAGCGCCGCGCGCCGATCGCTGTCGCCGTTCTGCGCTGCCAGCGACCTCGTCGACAGCGCGATCGCGACCGCGCCCCGCCGGCCACCACGGGTCTCCATCGTGCGCACGACGATCAGCCGATCGCCGACGACGTGAAGCCCGGCGCCGACGCCGACTAGCTCGGGTGCGACCTGGCCGCGATCCGGCCACGAGGCCAGCACCTCGGCACCGTCGGCGAACACCGCCGCCGCGACCGCGTCCTGCTCGCCCGACAGCGTGGCCAGGGCGTCATGGGCACCGTCGCCGTCGTCGAAGTCGAGGTTGGCCGCCACCAGGTTCGACATGACCGTCGCGATGCTCTGCGCCCGGGCGTCGAACCAACCCCGCGCCACGCCGTTCATGCGGGCGGTGAGCAGCAGCAGCACGGCGAGCGCGACGCCGAGGAACGGCAGGAACAGCACCGAGATGAACCACCCGCTGCGACCTGTCGGACTTGTGCGCATCGCCCGCTTGGAGTTTCGGCCACTTTCGACGTTCGTTAAGCCACTTTCGACGGCCGTTCGGGTACAGGTGGGATACTGGGGCGGGCAGCGGCGAGCCGGGTCAGAGCTCGATGCCGTGCTGGCGGCAGGCCTTGCGCACGGCGCGAATCACGCCTGGCTTGCTGATGCGGCGGAAGTCGGCGCGCGCGGCCTCCTGATCCTCGTTGCCGCAGTTGGCGCGGGTGCGGATCGCCCACGCCGCCTGGGCCTTGGGGAACCGGGTCGTGAGTTTCTTGGCCAGGCGCAAGGCGTCGTCGTAGTCGCCGGCGGCGAGCAAGCTGTGGGCCTCGGCGAGCGTGCGCACCAGCTCGGGGTCCTTGCCGGCCGGATCGTCGTCTTCGCGTGGCGGATCCGGATCGACGGCGGCGCCGGCGTCGATCTTGGGCTTGCGGGCTGCGCCGGCGTCGACGGACATACCAGCATCGGCGACCATCGCCGCCAGCGAGTCCGAGCCCGAGCCCATGCCCGTGCCCGTGCCCGTGCCCGTGCCCGTGCCCGTGCCCGTGCCCGTCCCCGTGCCCGTGCCCGACGCCGTCCCCGTCCCCGAGCCCATGTCCGCGGTGTGGCCGCCTCTGACGCCGGTGTCGACACCGGTGGCCAGTCCGGAGCCGGCGATCGGGTCGGCGGCGTGGTCGGTGCTCGACCCCGTGCCCGCCGCGATCTGGACGCCATCCTTCTTGCCGCCGCCACCGACCATCACCACGGCGGCGACGGCGGCGGCGATGGTCACGATGGTGATGGTCACGATCATCATGGTCCGGCTCTTCGCCGGTGGTCCGGGCGCCGCTCCGCCCTGGCCTGGCGCCGCCAGCGGTGACGCCAGTGGTTCGTTCCCACTCTGGGCGGTGCCGGCCACGGTGGCGGCGGCGGCCATCGAGGCCCGGACGCTGGCCGCCATCGCCGACGCGTGGTCGCCGGAACCGACGGTGGCGGCGAACGCGTCCTCGCCGGTCCGGGGTGCCGAGCCACCGGTGCCAGATCGGCTGGCACCGCCGGTACCGGTACCGGTACCGCTGCCACCCCCGACGGCGGGCAGGACGTTGCGTTTGCCGGAGGTCAGCGGCGAGCCGGTCATGGCCTCGACGAAGGTGCTGACGTCATCCCAGCGGTCGGCCGACTTCTTGGCCAGCGCGCGGTGCACGCCGGCGACGACGTGGGCCGGGACGCCGGGGGCGCGCTCGGCCAAGGACGGGGTCTCCTCGTAGACGACCTTGAACACGACCTCGGGGATCGTCGTGCCCTGGAAGGCCGGCGCGCCGGCAAACATCTCGTAGACGACCGCCCCGAACGCGAACACATCGGTGCGCGCATCGATGGCGTCTTGCTGGCCCATGGCCTGTTCGGGCGCCATGTACTGCGGCGTGCCGAGCATGGCGGTGTCCTGGGTCTTCACCGTGGTCGAGCCGCGGATCTTGGAGATGCCAAAGTCGAGCACCTTGGCCTTGACGCTCACGCCGTCGTCGGCCTGGACCAGGAAGATGTTCTGCGGCTTGAGGTCGCGATGGACGATGTGCTCGCGGTGGGCGGCGGCGAGCGCCGAGCCGACCTGGCGCACCACGTTCATGATCTCGTCGTACGACATCGGCCCGCGCTTGAGCCGATCGGCCAGCGACTCGCCCTCGAGGAGCTCGTAGACGATGTACGGCGTGCCATCGGGTAGCTCGTTCCAATCGTGGACCTCGACGATGTTGGCGTGGCCCAGCCGCGACGCGATCTCGGCCTCGCGCTTGAACCGGGCCAGCGAATCGCCGTCGGCGACGTCGGGGTGAAGGACCTTGATGGCGACCTTCTTGCCCGGCAGCCGGGCGTGGCTGGCCATGAAGACCGCACCCATTCCGCCCTTCCCGATCAGGCCCTCGATCGTGTAGGTGCCCGCGATCACGGAACCGACGTCGAGTGCGCGCGCCGGTGAATGAGCCATCGAGGTCATCGTATAATGAAGGCACCATGCGCGCAGCCCCCATCGCCGCCGCCATCGTCGCAATCCTGGCCCTCGTGGCCATCGGGCTCGGCCCGGTTGCCGAGGCCCGTCCCAAGAAGAAGAAGATCAAGGACGACCTCGAGGACATCAGCAAGGTCAAGAAGGAGCTGGCGGTCTTCACCGACGAGGATGGCGACGTCTACGTCATCCACACGCTGTGGGGTGACGAGCACTACGCGTTCTACGGCGACGGCAAGGTGATGTACCGGCAGCGCATCTTCGGCGGCGGCGCCGACGGCTCGGTCGGGAGCTTCGAGTTCAACTTCTGGGCCCCGCGCAGCGACGGCGGCGAGCTCGGGCGCAAGGCCACCGGCGACTACTTCGTGACCTGCGGGCGAGGCGACGAGATGGAGTCGATCCCGCTCAAGAAGCTGTCCGACGCCGACGCCAAGAAGGTCCTCGACACCGCCTCGTTCCGCAAGCCGCTGTGGAAGCGGCAGTCGCAGGCCCTGGCTCGCGATGACTCCGGCAACTACTACTTCGTGGATCGGATGCGCGACGAGTATGGCGGCAAGGGCCATCGCATCTTCGCCGGCCCCAAGGGCGGCATGAAGGAGCTGCCCATGACCAACGTGGTCTCGGATTCGGTCGGCGAGATCTACGCCACCAAGAAGGGCGAGCTGCGCTTCGTCACCGAGCCCAACACCGCGGCGTGGATCAAGGGCACCGTCAGGACCCAGCTCACCAAGGTCCCGCTCGACGCCAACGTCGCGCTCATCTACGGCGACCTCGGCGTGTACGACGGCTCGCTCGGCACGCCCTGCGACGACATGTGATAGTCGGGCACCGTGCGTGCCAACGTCTTCCTGGTGCTGGCGGCCGCGAACGAGGAGGCGCCGTCGCGCGGCGCGGTGCTATCGTCGTGCTCATGCCGCCCACCAAGCCTCCGGCGACCTACGCGGACATCGAGGCGCTGCCCGAGCATGTCGTCGGCGAGATCATCGACGACGAGCTGTACGTCTCGCCGCGGCCGCGGACCCGGCACGGCCTGGTCGCGGCGGCGATCCTCGGCGATCTGATGAACCCGTTCCACCATGGGCGAGGCGGCCCGGGTGGATGGTGGATCCTGCCCGAGCCCGAGCTCCACCTCGGCCGCAAGGTGATGGTCCCGGACCTCGCCGGATGGCGGCGGACCCGCATGCCCGACTTCGTGGATGTCGTCGGCGTTACGCTGTCGCCGGACTGGGTGTGCGAGGTGCTGTCTCCGAGCACCGCGCGCCTGGATCGGATCAAGAAGCTGCCCGCCTACGCGCACCACGAAGTCGGCCACGTCTGGATCGTCGATCCCGTCCTGCGAACGCTCGAGGTGCTACGCCGCCACGAGCGAGCATGGCTCCTGGTCGCGACCCACGCCGACGACAACCGCGTCAGTGTCGAGCCGTTCGATGACATCGAACTCGAGCTTGCGCGATGGTGGCCGCCGATCCCGAGCGGCGAGCGCGCCTCCGAGCAGATCGTCGCTTACGAGCCGGCGACGCACTGATTCCGTCCGAGAGATCCGCGGGTCGCGGGCCCGCTCGGCGCGCAGCCGCCACGGCACCAACACCGGCACCGCTGCCGATACGGCGCCGGTGGCAGCACTCGGCACGCCCTGCGACGACATGTGATAGTCGGGCACCGTGCGTGCCAACGTCCTCCTGGTTGTGCTGCTCGCGGCGGCGGCGTGTGGCGACGGCGTTCCGAAGCCGGCGGCGATGGATCCGGTCTCGGCCGACGAGGCTGCGGCGCTGGCCCGCGCCTTCGACGACGCCATCGCGCCGTGCGACGTCGCCAAGCTCGAGCCGCTGTTCGACAGCGAGACCGTGGCGCGCCGGATCGTGCAGAAAGCCAGCATCCGCGCCGACGAGAAGCGCGCCGGGCTGACCGAGCTGAGTCGTCGTAACTTCTCGGTCGGCAAGCAGCTGTGCGCCGGGTTCGCGAAGGACACCAGGTTCGATCTGCTGCGGGTCCGTCAGGCCGGCGCCACCAACCGGCCGCTGTTCCGCATGCTGAGCGACGGGACGCTGAACTACTACGACCTCGAGCTCGGCAAGTCGAAGGCGACCGGCGTGGTCCGCATCGTCGACCTGCACATCTACGTCTCGGGCGAGGAGCTCACCACGACCCTCGCCAACCTCATCGAGCAGGGGCTGGCGGCCGAGCACCGCGGTCAGAGCACGAAGGGATTCCAGGACATCTCGGCCGCCCGCCAGAGCGGCGACTGGGCCGGGGTGCGCCGGATCGTGGAGTCGCTGCCGGCGCGCCTGCGCGGCACCAAGGCGGTCAGCCTCATCGAGCTGCAGGCCGCGATGCAACAGGACGCGCCCGACTACCTCGAGCTCATCGAGCGTTTCGAGCGCGCCTTTCCGGACGATCCGGCGCTGGAGATGATGGCGATCGACGGCCACTTCCTGCGCAAGAACCCGGCCGCGCTGCTGGCGGCGATCGAGCGCCTGGATCGCCGCGTCGGCGGCGATCCGTACCTCGCCCACCTGCGCTCGTCGGCGTTCCTGATGGAGACCACACCCGACAACCTGCGCCAGGCCGAGCGCTGGGCCCGGGCGGCGACCGACGCGATGCCCGACCTGCAGGACGCGTGGTGGAACCTGGCCACCGCCCAGCTCCAGCGCGGCGACTACGCCGTCGTGGTGTCGACCCTGGATATCCTGATCAGCAGGTTCGAGATCACGTTCGACCGCGACGCCATGGCGGCCGAGGAGGTCTACCGTGGCTTCCTGGCCTCGCCCGAGTTCACGGCGTGGTGGGCGCGGCAGTAGACGCGCCTGGTCGCGCGCCGTGCGCCCGGCTGCTGATCACCCGCGCGCGAGGTGATCGACGAGGACCCGGGCGAGCCAGGCGCGGAACCGCTTGCCGACCCGCGCCGGGTCGCCCAGTCCGGCGCTGCGGGTCAGCTCCGGCCCGAGAATCGAGTCGCCGAACAGGGCCAGGAACGCCAGCAGGATCGTGAACGCGGTGTCCTCGAGCGCCGGGACTGGACCGGGTGCCCGCTGTTGCTTTCGCCGGGCATGAGCGGCAACCACGACGCTCGAAAAGCGCTGCTCGGGGAGGTCGGAGCCGTGACCCGAGAGTGCCAACCAGGCGAGCACTCGACCGTGACCGCGCTCGCCGAGCACCGCCGCCACCCGCTCGAGGAGGGCGGCCATGTTGCCCTCACCAGCCGGGGCCAGGGCGATCGCCTCGAGCACGTCGGCGTGGAGCGCGGCGACGAGGCGCTCGACGACCGCCGCCACCAGCGCCTCCCGGCTGCCGAAGTGGTGCAGCACCGTCGGATGGGACACCCCGACGTCCGCCGCCACCTCCTGCAGCCGGATTCCGGCCGGACCCGACGCGATCAGCCGCTGCTCCGCCGCGTCGAGGATCGCGCTCCGCGCCGCCTCGGCTGTCCGTCGCTTCCGCTGCGGCCCCCCAGGGGTCACCCGCGATCGACGAAGCAGCTTGGCCATGCCGGTTCATCCCACGAACATTCGCTGTTGACAACTTTGTAGATAGTCGCTATATACAATACTGTCAGCAAATGGAGATTGCGACCATGCCCACCCGATCACAGCTGGAGCCGCGCCGCGCCCTGCGTGCCATCCGCGCTCTCCTCGACAACCCCGAGGATCTGCCCCAGGTCTTCACCATCATCGAGTCCCTGTCCGGGCCCGCTCCGGCGCTCTTGCTCGGGCGCTTCCGCCGCACGCCGTCGGGGGCGCGGATCCTGGACCAGCGCCCCGACATCGTCACGATCCTCGACGATCGCGACGGCCTGCGGCGCCTCCCCGAGGGTAGCCTCGGCCGGGCCTACCTCGGGTTCGTGGAGTCGGAGAACATCTCCGCCGCCGGCATCCGCGCCGCCAGCGCCGCGGGCGGGTTCCGCCCCCCGCGGTCGAGCGAGTTCGAGTTCGTGAAGGACCGACTGCGCGACACCCACGACCTGTGGCACGCGCTCACCGGGTACCAGGGCGACCTCGTCGGCGAGGCCGCCTTGCTGAGCTTCATCCTGGCCCAGACCTGGAACCCCGGCGTCGCGTTCATCGTGGCGACCGCGCTCGTGAAGACCCACGGCCAACCCGATCCGGCGCAGCGATCCGAGATGCGCCGGCTCATCGTCGATGGGTTCCGGCGCGGGCGGGCCGCAGCGTGGCTGCCGGCGCAGGAATGGGAGGTCCTGCTCGCGCGGCCACTCGACGACGTGCGCCACCGCCTGGGGATCGAGCCGCCACCGAACTACGAGCCGGTGCGCCCGGCGGATCTGCGCGCGGCCGCCATGGCGGCGTGAGATCCGCGGTCGGTGGAGGCAGCGGCAGCCCTGATCACCGAGCCGGCCGCCGCGCGTCAGGGCGAGCAGGGAGCGTCGGGCGGATCGGCGGCGACGTTGCGGAGCCGCCACGACGTGGCGTCGGGGAGCATTCGCGGCGTGAGCGGGCGGGCGAGCACCGAGGCCGGGATCGCCGAGCGGTCGAGCTCGTACAGCTCGATCACGTGGTCGACGAGGTCCACGCCCTGGTAGGGCTCGGGGTCGAACATGCGCTCGGCGTGGAACGCGCGGTACTCGTGGACGAACGCAGAGGTCGGCAGGTCGTCCCAGTAGCCGACCTCCGAGCGGTTGATGACGTGGTTGGTCTCGTGGACCAGGGTGGCGGCGAGCAGCGCGGTGCGCTGCCCGCGGCTCACGTAGATCCGGTTGCTCCACATGTAGCCATCGAGCTCGTCGAGGCTGCCCTCGCGGCGGGCGCGCTCGGCGTCGCGGCAGGTCAGGTCGCGGAGCTCGTCGATCAACACGCGACCGTCGCGGATCGAGCGCGCCGTGAGCCGCGCGATCGGCGAATCGTCGCGCTCGAGCAGCTCGATGGCGCGCGTGAGGTAGCGGCGGAAGTTCGCACTCGAGCGCGCCGGGTTCACCTCGACGAAGCCCGGAGCGCCGCCGCGGTCGTCCTTGCCGCCGTCGTCGACGTCCTGCGCCGGATCGTCGAGATCCTCGGACTCGGACAGGCACCCGGCGAGGAGCGCGAACGCGAGCAGCCACCGGCGAGACATGGGGTCCTGAATTGCAAGATCCCCACCGCTTCCGAGCGCTGTGGCGCCTCGTGAGGTCGCAGAGTTACGAAGGGCCGCGAGCAGGTGGCGACGAGACTTGCCGGCAGCTCGGGCGAACCGTGGGGAGCAAGGCGCCGGGGGCAGGTGTCTGACGCGGTGCATCAGCATCAGCTGGTGCGCCTGCGACATCTTCGCGTCCCTGCGGATCGTCCACGGGGTCATGTAGCGCTCGATCGGAGGCATCAACATGTCACCAGAGACGGCATCCGGCGTGCCCGTGGGCTCCCGGTACCGGACGTCGAGGCCGACGCCGATTCCGCAGTCCGGGTCCGATCGGAATCGGGGCCATCGGACTCGGAAACCGGATCGGGATCGGGATCGGGATCGGGATCGGGATCGGGATCGGGATCGGGATCGGGATCGGGATCGGGATCGAGATCGGGATCGGGATCGGCATCCGGTACCGGTACCGGTACCGGTACCGGTACGGATCTGCTACTGGGCGGTGAGGCCGCCGTCGACGGGTAGCTCGGCGCCGGTCATGAAGCGTGACTCGTCGCTGGCCAGGTAGACCACCAGGCTGGCGATGTCGTCGACGTGACCGAGGCGGCGCAGGGGCACCGCGCGCTCGAGGGCGGCCCTGGCCTTGGCGGCGTCGCCCATCGCGGCGCCCATCTCGGCGGCCATGGCGTCGACCATCGGCGTGTCGATGAACGAGGGGTGGATCGAGTTGCAGCGGATGCCGTAGCCGGCGCGCGCGCAGTGCAGCGCGATCGACTTCGAGAGCATGCGGACCGCGCCCTTGCTGGCGCAGTAGCCGGCGAGGTCGGGCACGCCGATCAGGCCGGCCACCGATGACAGGTTGATGATCGAGCCGCCACCACCCGGCTTCATGGCGCCGATCGCGGCGCGGCAGCCGAGGAACGTGCCCTCGACGTTGACCGCGTACATGCGCCGGAAGTCCTCGAGGGTGGCGGTCTCGACGTTGCCCATCACGCCGATCCCGGCCGAGTTGACCAGGATGTCGAGCCGGCCGTGGGCGGCGACGGTCTCATCGACGACGACCGCCCAGCCGGGCTCGTCGGTGACGTCGAGCCGGCGAAACACGTGCGGCGGCCCCAGCTCGCTGGCGATCGCTGCGCCGCCACCAGCGTCGCGGTCGGTGAGCACCACGGTCGCGCCCTCGCGCGCCAGGTGCCGCGCGCACGCCTTGCCGATACCCGATGCTGCGCCGGTGATCAGCGCGACCTTGCCGTGGACCCGTCCGTTCATGATCGGTTCGAAGCTACCACCGACACATGGTCGGGTCAGAGCTGGCCGGCCAGCGCGTCGCAGATGCTGGCGCCGGCGTCGGGACAGCACAGGTTGAGGCCACCGAACTGGGTGGTGCGGAAGCAGACCTTGGCGCCGCGCGACGGGTAGTAGTAGGCCCAGAAGAAGCACATCTCGTCGTTCGCCGATTCGCGAACTGCACGGTGGCGGGCGCGGCGCCGCTGTTGGTCCACGTGCACTCGAAGTCGAAGCCGCCGCCGCCGGGCACGCCAGCGGCGCCGGCCGCGCTGGCCACGTTCATGTCGGTGCCGTAGTGGTGGGTGTGACCCGTGATCGCGAAGTAGTTGCTGCCGTCGAGGGACGCGGGCAACGGGAAGTAGACGCGCAGGGACTGGCTCGCGCCTGGCTGCAGCGTGAAGTCGATGTCGGGCGAGCCGATGAACAGGAAGTCGGCCTCGTGTTGCACCTCGGCATCGGGAATGCCGGCACTACGACCGAGGCGCGCCGGCGGATCGGACTCGTTAGCGCGCGAGCAGCCCGGCGATGGTGTCACGGACCCGATCGTCGAGGCGGCGCACGGCGGCGTCGTCGTCGTCGGCCTCGGGTGGCACCTCCTGCTCGATGGGCGGGGCGACGTGCTGGACCAGGCGCACCGGCAGCGGCAACGGACCGAGCCCGATCGCCACCGGCAGCGGCAAGGTCCGCGAGGCGCCGGTCCAGCGCTGCAGCTTCTCGCCGAACGCCCAGCCGTCGGTGGAAGCAGTTCAAGATCGCCGCCGACGACTGGCGCAACCGCGAGAAGTGGTCGGCGTACGAACAGGCGGTCAACGACATGATCGAGCGGACGTCGACCGAGGTCGCGCCGTGGACCGTCGTCGAGAGCGAGGACAAGCGCTTCGCGCGGATCAAGGTGCTCGAGACGGTGCGGCGCGCGGTCGAAGCGGCGCTGTAGCCGCGGCGGGAAGGCCCAGTATCTGCAGGACACGCCGCCGCGGCCGCTCATCGCGCTGGCGTACCTGTTGTGCGCGTGCCAGGAGGGCGAACAGGAGGGTTGCGCGCGCATGGAGGAGGTCAAAGTCAAGACCGGGCCCGAGAGGCCGTGCGAGGACGTGCCAACGCCAAGGGCAAGATCTTCAGCAAGCTCGACTAACCGCCGGCGGTCGCGAGCCCGTCTTCGGTGAACGCGACGATCGCGGCGATCACGGCCTGCTCGCCCGCGCGCACGATTCGACACAGCGATCGCCAGTCAGGGTCGTCGGAGGGGACGTCGGGCGCCGCCATCAGCACGGCGCCGGCCGCCGCGGCGGCGGCGGCGATGCGCGCGAGCGCGGCCGGCCGGCTGGTGTCGGGCCACGCGTGCGCCAGCGCCAGCGCGCGATCGAAGCGCCGGTCCGGCTTGGCGCCGACCGTCACCTCGCGCGGACCGGCCGGCGTCGCCAGGTGCAGCACGATCTCGTCGTCGGGATTGTCGGGGATCGCAAACCCGTGCCTCGACAGGAACCACGCGTTCTCGTGTGGGCCGTACGAGACGTGGATCTCGTGGCCTGCCGGCAGGTCGCGCGACGCGCGGATCTCGAACGCGCGGTTGTCGCGGTTGTAGATCCACGTGGCGGGGACGGGGCCGTGATCGAACAGATCGACCAGCGGCACCAGCGCCCGCGCGCTGCCGTCCGCGTCGTCCATGCCGAAGCACCGGCTCGCGAGCACGCTGCGCCCCCACGCGAACTCGGCCAGCGACAGGTCGGCGAGGTCCGCGACCTCGCCGTGGATGAGCTCGAGGTCGTCGCGCACGCCGGCCACCTGCGCGATCACGGCGGACAGCGCGCGCGTGCCGGTCAGCGCCGCGAGCTCTCGACCCGAGCGGTACGCGGGGAGCTGCGGAAACGCGGGAGGCAGCGCCGCGAGGTACGGACGCCACGACGAGGTGCGATCGCCGATCTCGAGCGCGAGCCACACCGCGAGCCGGCTGTGCCGCGACGACAGGAAGCCGCCGAACGAGCCGAGCGGCTCGACGCGCTCGGCCTGCAGCGCGTCGACGTCGGTGATCAGCAACCGGCGCGGCACCACCACGATCAGCTCGCCGGCCGCAATGGCGCGGCGCGCGTAGCCACGGCGGTATCCGCCTGGGCTGGTGCGGATCTCGACCGGATCGAACGCGGCGCCGCCGTCGGCGGCCCACGCGAGCAGCTCGGCGAGCGCGCGCTCGGCGTCGACGGTGACGGGCTCCCGCGCGGGCAGCGGCGACCAGGTGCTCGCGTCGAACGCCGCGCTCACCGCGCTCCCGTCATCGGCAGATTCTAGACGATGATTCGCGCGGCGGGCGGCGGCGGACGAGCGCGATCACGAACCCGACCGAGGTGGCGGAGAGGGCGGCGAGCCACGGCGCAGGCCGCCACGGCACGGCGTCGTTCTACCTGGCCCAGGCCCTGTGGGCGACGGGCGGCGAAAGCGAACGCGAGCGCGCACGCAGCCTCGCCGCCGATGCGGTCCGCGGAGTACCTGGAGGCCGCCTGTCAGATCGGCAGCCCGATGGCCTGCCAGGAGCTGGCGAGAAGGCTGACCCGGGGCTGCAAGCCCGAGCCGGACTTCCCTTGCTACTCGCCCGAGCCCGAGGAGGCCGAGGCGGCACGAGCGATCGCGTGCGGCACTCCGGCCGTGGTCGGCAGTGACCGGCAGTTCAGAGCTGGCCGCGCAGGCCGATCGCGAAGTTGGTGAGCTCGATGTCCTCCGTGCCGCTGGTGAACGGGCGCGAGATGGTGACGTAGGGTGTCGTCTTGCCGGCGACGAGCTCGCCGGTGAAGGCGATGATGTGGATGAGCTCGTCGGGCTCCTCGAGGTACGACATGGTGGTGAGCTCGACGAGCGCGGCGCCCTTCGCGTTGCTGACGCCAGCGCCGAGATCGACGTGCAGGAACGGCGAGTCGAAGAACTCCGTTCCATCGCCGGCCACCACCATGTCGAGGCCAATGTCGGCGCGCGCGACCAGGCTGCCGCGATGCAGCGACGGGGTCACCGCGACGCGCAGGCTGGTCGAGTCGGGGAGGCCGGTGAGATAGTCGCTCGGGCGCGAGTACGCGGTGCTGATGAGGTGCATCGGGAACCCGGTGTCGTTGCTGGTGCCTGTTGGCAGCACGATGCCGGCGCGCATGGCGACGTCGCTCGTACCCGTGGCACGCCGGAAGAGGGCTCCGACCTCGAGCGAACCGAGCGAGACCTCGTCATCCAAGGCCGACGCGCCGACGGTGATGTAGCCGCCGGCTCCGGATGCCGACACGAACTGGCCGTTCACGTCGAGGCGCTTGAGCGCGTCGCCACCGCCGTCGCCGTTCATGATCAGGAGCTGCGCGCCGATCTGCGACGCGCTGCCGTCGGGCCCCATGGTCGGGAACACGGCGCGCGAGGCCCCGACCGGCGGCATCACCGGCTCGTCGGCGACGGCGACCGCCGGGATGGCAAGGAGTGGCAGGGAGAGGAACGTGTGAAGGCGGTGACGGACCATGCCGTGGCGAACTGCAATGGCGGCGCCATCGCGCAACCTGGCGCGAACGCGTGGCCGGGTGTCGAGCTCTCGACAGTCCGGCGTCAAATCCGGTGGTGATCGATAGGCTGCCCGTCGAGCCCGCTGCCGCTCGAGGTCTACCTGAAGGAGCACGTCACCGGGTCGGCGACCAGACTGGTCCACCGCCGCTGGCATACACTCGAGGCGTGAACGGTCCGATGATCGCCGGGGCAGCGCTGTTCTTCGGCGGCATGCTCACCTTCATGGCCGTGACCTTCGGCAGCGGCGGCTGGAGCAAGAGCCGCCAGTTCCGGGTCATCGGCGAGGTCATGAGCGGCAAGCATGGTCGCCGGCGCAAGCGCGCGGCCACGGGCGCACTGATCGCACTCGGTGTTTCGGTCGTCCTGCTGGTCGTCGGCATCTCGCTCAAGGATCGGGCTCGCGCCGAGCGCTGCCGCACGCAATGCCTGGCCGCCGGCTACCAGCGCGGCACGATCGGTCCTTCGGCGGCGCAGCAGCCGGGCACCGGGAAGGCGGGGTTTCTGGCCTGCACCTGCACCGCCGCCGGCAAGTCACCCCTCGAGTGGCGCGCCGACACGCTCACCGCTCCGTGACGATCACAGCTAGAGCGGTGGCGGGCGGCGGGGATCGCGGGCGCGCGACTTCAAGGCCTCGTTCGCCTCGCTGCGGCAGCGCGCGACCTGCTGCAAGAACGGATGGTCGGCGCCGAGCGCGCGGGTGCCGATCGCCGCGGCCCGCTCGCAATCGGCGACGGCCTCGCCGAAACGTTGCTGGGCATGGCGCACGATCCCCCGTGTGAAGAGCGCGATCGCCACGTTGGGGTGCTCGCCCTGGCCAGCGGCGGCGTAGATCGCGAGCGCGCGGTCGAGCTGGACGATGGCGTCGTCGCGCAGCTCCGGCACCTCCTGCAGCGTGGCGCCGAGGTTGAGATAGGCCTCGGCGAGCCGGGTGTCGCCCGCGGGCAAGAGCTGCTCGACGATCGCGACCGAACGACGCATGTCGGCGAGCGCCGGTTCAGTCCGTCCGGCCTGGAGCAGCGCGCCGGCGCGATTGTCGAGGATCATCGACCACAGCTCCTGGGGACCGTCACGGCGCTCGACGATGCCGTGGGCGCGATCGAGATGGGCCAGCGCGGCGTCGCCGCGCCCGAGCCGGATCTCGACGGCACCCAGCGTGTTGAGGGTCTCGGCGACGTCGGGGTGTCCGTCGCCGAGCAGCCGCTCGCGCAACGCCAGCGAGCGTTCGAGCTGCGCGACCGCGTCCACCTCGCGGCCGACGGCGACCAGGCCGCCGCCCAGGTTGTTGAGCAACTGAGCGTGGGCCAGCGTGCCGGTCCGCTCGGCCTCGACGTCGAGGGCGGCGGCGCGCTCGAGATGCGCGACCGCGTCGGCGTAACGACCGGCGCGGAACATCAGCTTGCCGTAGGCAGACTCGTAGTCGGCCTGGAGCACGCGCGACGCGCCCAGCCGCTCGATGGTGGCGGCGGCCAGGCGCATCAGCTCCTCGGCGCGGTCGAGCTCGCCGTCGGCGTGGTGGCTCGCGAGCTTGATGGCGGCGACCGCGACGATCGCGTCGTGGCGGCTGGCCTGAGCCTCGGCCAGGGTGTCGCGGAGGAGGGCCGCGGCCTCGGCCTTGTCGCCGCGGGTCCGGCGGATCGTGGCCAGCGCCAGCAGCGCCTCGGCCACGAACGGTCGGTATCCGAGCGTCCGGGCGTCGGCGACCAGCGCCTGCCCCTGGCCCAGCGCCTCGTCGAGGCGCGCGGTGTTGGCCATCACCTCCTGCGCGCCGAGCCGCACCTGCAGCGCGGTGAGCTGCGCGGCCGTCGCCGGGTCGGCTGGCGGCGCCACCGGCGCTGACAGCGCCTCGGTGTCGTCGCAGTCGGCGATCGGCGGCAGCGCCTCGACGAGCGGCAGCGCGGTGGCGACGCCGTCGGGGCCGCCGGCGGCGAGCAGATCGATGGCGGCGGCCAGCGCGGCCCGACGGCGAGTCAGGCAGCGGGTGCGGAGGTCGAGCAGCGCCTGCGACTGGACGCGCCGCACGTGGGTGTCCTCGCACGCGGCGCGGCTGGCCCGCGACCACGCCTGCGCGTAGCCGTCGAGCGCGGTCGCGGCGCTCGTCGCGATCGCCGGCGCCGACGGATCCGCCGACGCCCGGAGCGCACGGTCGACCTGCACTCGCCGGGCGTCGCCCCAGACGTCGTCGAGCGTGCCGCTGGCGGCACACACACCGCCGCGACCGCCGCTGCCGCCAGACACGGCCCACACGACCGCGCCGGCGCCGAGCGCCGCTCCGACCACCAGCAGCGCCAGGCCGCGGCCTCGCGTTGGATCGCGCTCGAGTGCGGCGACGAGGTCGTCCATGGTCGCGTGCCGACCCGCCGGCTCGATCGACAGCCCGCGGGCGAGGGCCCGGCGCAGATGAACCGGGACACCGTGGTCGGTGCGCGCCAGGCTGGAGGTCGTCGGGCGCACGCCGTGCAGCGCCTCGAACGCCATCACGCAGAAGCCGTACTGATCGCTGGCCGCGTCGGCGCGACCGCCGGCGATCACCTCGGGCGCGAGGTAGGCCGGGGTGCCCACCGGACGGAAACCCGCGCCGTCGTGGGGTGGCGCGACCTCCTCGCCATCGTGGGCCAACCCGAAGTCGGCGACCCGGACCTCGCCGTCGTCGCCGACAAGCACGTTGTCCGGCTTGATGTCGCGGTGGATCAGCCCGGCGCGGTGCGCGGCCGCGACGCCGCGGCCGGCCCGGGCCAGCACGCCGACGGTCTGCCGCCGGTCGCGGCGCTCGGCGGCGAGCCAGGTCCGCAGCGTCCCGCCGGCGACGTGCTCCATGGTCACGAACACCCGGCCCTGCCAGGTGCCGACGTCGTAGACCGCGACCACGTTGTCGTGACGGAGCTGGGCCAGCGCCCGCGCCTCGCGCAGGAGCCGGGCCTCGTCGTCCTGGACCTGCAGGAGCTTCACCGCCACGGTACGCCCCAGGTCGGGATCGAGCGCCTGGTAGACCACGCCGGCGGCGCCGCTACCGAGGCGGTGCTGCAGGACCAGCCGCCCGATGGTCACGATCTCGTCGACCCCGAACAGCCGCTTCTGCGCGCGCGCGCGCACCAGCGCCGCATCGATGGGATCACCCACCACGAGATCGAACATCGGAGGCACGGGTTCCATGACGGTAGTGACGGCACGGCCCGGATCGATCACTGCCGCGTCGAGGCCAATGATACGCTGCCCGGGTGGCCGAGCGGGACGACCAGGATCCGGCGGATCTGAGCCTGCTCGCCAGGTGGCGCGAGGGCGACGCCGCCGCCGGTCACGCCCTGTTCAATCGCCACTTCGATTCGCTCTATCGCTTCCTGCGCAGCAAGGCCGACGACGGCATCGATGACCTGGTCCAGGAGACCTTCCTGGTCTGCGTGCGCAACAAGGACGCCTTCCGCGGCGACGCCAGCTTGCGCACCTACCTGTTCGCGATCGCGCGCAAGCTCCTGTTCGCGCACTGGGAGCGCCGCGCCCGGCGCCAGAGTGAGATCGAGATCGGCGAGCTGTCGATCGAGGCGATGTCGACCTCGCCGACCGGCATCATCGCCCGGGCCGCCGAGCACCGGCTCCTGGTCCGCGCCCTGCGCGCGATCCCGCTCGATCTCCAGATCATCCTCGAGCTCCACTTCTGGGAGGACCTTTCGGGACCCGAGCTCGCGATCGTGCTCGAGATCCCCGAGGGCACCGTGCGCAGCCGGTTGCGCCGGGCCCGCGAGCAGCTCGAGGCCCGGCTGGTCGCGCTCGCCGACGACCAGCACCTGCTGTCGTCGACCCAGGAGGGGCTCGAGACCTGGGCCCGTTCGCTGGCCCAGGCGGTCCACGCTGGCGCGCAACCCGGCTGAACCAGACCCCAAGTTCGGAGTGATCGATCCGCGACCTCGCCCCACTACCCGGGCGGAGGTCAGCGAATGCGTATCCATCTCATCCATCCCTTCTTGCTCGTCACGAGCGTCCTCTTGCTGGTCGGCTGTCCGGACGGCGGCAGCAGCGGCGGCGTACTCGACGCCGGCGCCGTCTGCGGCGACCAGGTCTGCGCAACCAACGAGAGCTGCGACTGCTCGGAGTGCGCCGCCGAGGAACGATGCACTGTCGAGCCCCCCGACCCGGTCACGACCGCCAACGTGGTCGGCTACGTCGAGGTCCGGATCGACCGCCAGGGCACCGGCACGCCGTCGTCGCTGGGTGCCATCCAGGTCGTCGAGGCCGCGACTCCGGCGGTCGAGCGCGACAAGCTGCGCTCGCAGGCCCTGGCCGGACTCCGCAGCTCCGCCGTCGGCGAGTGCATCAGCGCGCCGCGGCTCGACTCGCCGAACGCGCAGCGCATCGTCTACGCGACCGGGCCGGTCATGCCGCGGACCGGCGGCGGCACGCCGCTGACGTTCTCGACCATGGGCTTCCTGCAGTCCGCGGTCGAGGCCGGCGCCAGCTACGATCTGCTGGTGGCGCCGCAGACCGGCTTCGGCGGCGTCAACGGCCCCGGGCTGATCAAGGTGCCGCCGCCCGTCAGCTCGCTGGTCGCAGGGTCGCCGACGCCCGGCAGCTGGGACCTCGGCCGGTTCCCCCCCGGTTCGGCGTTGCCGACGATGACGTGGGGCGACGCGCCGTCGGGCCCGGCCAGCGACATCCTGGTGCGGGTCTTCGACCCGCGCAACGGCGCGACCGGAGGCCCGACGCTCGCCTTCTGTCGGGTGGCCCCGACGGCGACGAACTGGACCATGCCGCAGGCGATCTACGACGCCCTCGACACCACCGATCCGGCGATGTCGTTCGACCGGATCGACATCAGCCTCACCTTCGCCAACCTGGAGCTGGCGTCAGTGACCGGCTCGACCGCGGACGAGAAGATCCTGGTGACCTCGCTCTGGAAGGAGAGCCAGATCACGATGACCAAGCCTGCCAACTGACGTCAGCGCGGCGGCGCCGCAGCCTCGGCGCCCAGGATCGACAGCGTGCCGGCGGCGGCGTTGACGACCAGGCCCTCGTCGATCGCCTTGCCGTCGTCGTTGACGGCGACCACGACGACGAACCACGTGCCATCGGCGCGGCGGAGCAGCCAGGTGAGGTTCATGACCCCGGGCTCGGAGCCGCCCTTGAAACCGACGTAGGTCCACTGCGCGGCGTCGATCGGGACGCCCGGGTTCTTGCCGAGGATCGTGAGCAGCTCGGAGCCGGGGTCGAGCTTGCCGCGCTTGCCCAGCTCGGCCATCACGTTGCAGAGGTCGCGGCCGTCCGCGAACCACTCGAGGTCGAGGTGGCGCGGCGTCTTCCACTCGGCGACGGCCGTCTCCACCGAGATCGGCCGGGTGCGCAGCTCGTCGAGCAGCTTGCGCTTCCTGGCCACCGGCGCCTTCTTGTAGGCCGCGATCTCGTCGGCGCTGGCGGCGAGCTTGAGGCCAAACATCTCGCGGGTGCGCAGGAACGGCACGTTGGCGGCTGGCTTGCCGTGCCGGGCCAGCTTGAGCGCCTTCTCCACCGCCGCGCGTCCGACGTGGTCGATCAGATGATCGGTCGCGGTGTTGTCGCTGATCGAGATCATCTTCTCGGCGTACTGGCGCAGCGTGCGCTCGGTGCCCGCAGCCAGATCCTGCATCTCGCCCGACGGCAAGCTCTTGGCGACGTCGCGGATCGGCAACGAGGTGTCCCAGCCAGTGCCCTTGCCGCGGCGCAGCTTCTCGTCGACGGCGAGCAGCACCCACAGCTTGAACGTGGAGCCGATGGCGAGGGTGTCGGTGGTGTTGTGGTTCTGCCGTGGGACGCAGCGGCCGCGCTCGAGCTCGGCGATGAACAGCTGGCTCCTGGCGCCGGCCCGGGTCAGCTGGGCGACCGCGTCGCCGTAGGTCTTGGGCGGCGCCTCGGCGGTCGCGGCCTGGAACAGCAGGGTCTCGATCTGGCGCGGGGCGGTCTTGGTCATCCCGACCGTCACGCGAACCCCGCCCTCGGCGGTGTCGAGCAGGGCGGTCACGCGGAGCGGCGGCTCGCCCTTCTGCTCCAGGACCTTGATCGGCGGCAGCTGGCCGCTGAGCTGGCCGAAGATCGCGATCACCTGGGCGGTCGGCACCTGGGCGAGGAACGTCGGATCGAAGCGGGCCTCCACGTCGGCGGCGGTCAGCTTGCCGCCGCCCTCGACGGTCGCGATCACCCACGCCAGCGTCGCCTCGGCGGTCGGGCCGGCGGCGACCGGCGCCGCGACGGCGGCGTCGGGGGTGGCGGTCGGCGGGGTCGCCGGCGGCACGATGGCGGTGGTGGGCAGGGCCGCCGGCGGGGCGCCACCACAAGCGGCGTCGGCGCAGGCGAGAGCCGCCAGGAGGGAGATCGAAGCGAGGCGGAGGGAGCTCACAGGACAACTGGTAACATCAGGTCGCCCGCGAGGCGAGCGATCGCACCTCGATCGACGCACCACGCGCGCCGCGGCGGCCGCCCGAGAGGTCGGTGAGTTACGCTGTCGCCGTGGAGCTCCAGCTCGAGGCCCGGATCGCGGCACCGCCGACCGCGGTGTGGCGCTACGTGACCGATCCGGTCCGGATGAACGAGTGGTCGCTGGCGCCGATCAAGCTGCTCGCCGCCGGCGACGGCGACGCCGCCGATGGCGTGGGCGCGTATCGCCGGGTCGATGTCCGCGCCCGCACCGGGCCGGTCCGCCTGTTCGAGGTGATCGAGCACAGCGAGCCACCGGCGCGCCTGGTCTATCGCGTGGTCCGCGGCCCCGAGCTGCTCCGCTCGCACCGCGGCGAGCTGACCCTGCGCGACGACGGCGGTGCCACCGAGTTGCGCTGGCAGGTGCGCTTCGACTTCGCGATCCCCGGCGTGGGCGCTTTGACCCGCGGCGAGCTCCGCGGCCAGCTCGAGGCCAGCCTGGAGGCGCTGACCCGGGTCGCGGCCGGTGCCGCGGTGGTGCCACTGCCGCCGCTGCGGCCGTGGCACGACGGCGACCTCGCGCCGCTCCACGTCGCGGCACGGTCGTTCATCGACATCCAGCGCGGGCTCGCCGACGAGCTGTTCGCCGCCGCCGATCCCAAGGCCTGGTTCGCACGCGTCTACCAGTACGTGACCGAGGGGCAGCTGGCGCTGATCGACGGCGGCGGCGTCACCCACCGCGAGTGGGCGCTGCGCTTGATCCCGCGCTTCCACGCCTACTACGCCGACAACCTGGCGCGCTGGCGGGGCCGCGCGCCCGGCCACGCCGAGACGTCGTGGGCCGAGGCGTTCGGCTTCGCCGAGTCCGCCGGGCCGCGGCCCGCGGCGCAGAAGCTGGTCGGCGGTCTGCTGCTCGGCGTCCGGGCTCACATCGAAGAAGACCTGCCGCGTGCGCTCGCCGAGGTCTGGCTCGATCACTTCGCGACCCGCTGCGACTACGCTCGCTTCCGCGCCGACTACCTCCTCATGGCCCCGGTGTTCCGGACCGCCGCCGACCGTCTGCTCGATGGGATGCCGCGCGCCATGATCCCGGCCTGGCTTCGCCTCGCCCGCCGCACCTTGCCCGCCGAGCTCCAGGACGCGATCACCAACCGGCGCTCCTACGACGTGCCCCGCCGCCGTCTCGAAGCCTTCGAGCGCGGCGGCCGCCTCGCCGCGTGGGCCCGCGACCGCGGGTCGCGACCGACCTGACCGGCGCGACGGCGGGACCGAGCGCGGTCCGCGCCTCGTCGATCGAAAGCTTCGCCGCTGCCCGCGTGATGGCGGCTGGCACCCAGCGGGGGAACGGCGTGATCGTGTTCTCGTGCTTGCCCGACGGCGTGTGCACCTGCCGGATCTCGGCCAGCCGCGCGACGCCGAGCTCGTCGGCGAGCCGGACCAGGGCCGGCCACAGGCGGCGGTGCACGAACGTCACCTTGCCATCGACCAGCTTGAAGCAGCGAACGTCCGGGGACTCGCCAACCTGGTCGAGGGCTTCGAAGATGGCCTGGCCTCGGGCGTGCCCCCACCAGCTGCCCTTGATCGGCCCGCCGGCGACGGCTTCGGCGAGGCTCGGCACCGGGCCGCGGGCCGACGCCAGCACCACGCCGTGCTGCTTCACGAACCCGAGCGCATCGAACACGGTGGCGAGTCTAACCTGGCCGACCGGGGCAGGAATGTCATGGGTCGCGTGGCCAACTGCGCGACGACACGGTGCCCGGTGCGGGTCTGGCGATTGGGCCTGCCAAGCGGGGCCATCATCGGCGGCGCTTGAATAGCCACGACGCCTGATCAATACGCCCGAGGCGTCGGTCGAACGCGCCGAGGTAGCGAATATCTCGAGCGGCACGCCCCTTGCTCGTCGGTAGCAGCATGAAGAAGCCCATGGCACCCCACGACCGACCACTCCGCGACACCGCCCACCCGCTCGGCCCCGACAGCTTGCGACTCGTCAACGGCGGCGTCGTCTCGCCTACCGATACCGCCACGGGCCAGAGGACCGGCCAGCGCCAGCACGGCTCGCTCAACTGAGCAGCGCACGCGATCGGAGTTGTCGCGCGATCTGACCGCTACCGCTCGGCGTGGCGGGCGACCACGTCGGCGACGCACAAGGTCAGGCGCTTCGCGGTCGGCAGATCGAGGAACTCGTTGGGCCCGTGGGCGTTGGAGCCGGGACCGAGGACGCCGGTGATGAAGAACTGCGCATCGGGATAACGCAGCCCGAGCATGTGCATGAACGGGATCGAGCCGCCTTCGCCCATGAACACCGGCGGCTTGCCGAAGTGGGCCGCCGACGCCGCCTCGAGCGCGGCCTCCAGCCACGGCGCCAGGGCGGGCGCGTTCCAGCCCGCGTTGGCGCCGGCGGAGCTGAACGTCACCTGCGCGCCGTACGGCGGGTCCTTCTCGAGCAACGCCTTGACCCGCTCGGCGGCGGCCGGGGCGTCGAGGGTTGGCGGCACGCGCAGCGACAGCTTGAGCACCGTCCGCGGACGCATCACGTTGCCACCGTCGGCCGACGCCGGGATGCCGTCGGCGCCGGTGATGGCGAGCGCCGGGCGCCAGGTGCGGTTGAGGGCCAGCTCCGAGATGTCGGCGGTCACCGGCGCGACGCCGGGATGGAGCGGGAACTTGTCCCAGACCTCGGTGCCCAGCACCTCGGCGACCCGCGCCGCCTGCATGATGCGCTGGCGCGGGATCTCGACGTACAGGTCGTTGGGCTTGATGGCGCCGGTGGTCGCGTCCTCCAGCCGGTCGAGCAGCGCGCGGGCGACCCGGAAGCTCGACGCCACGACGCCCGAGCCGTCGCCCGAGTGCACGCCCTCGCGCAACAGGCTCACCTCGAGCGTGCCGATCACCAGGCCGCGCAACGAGGTCGTGCACCACAGCTGGTCGTAGTTGCCGCAGCCCGAGTCGAGGCACACCACCAGGCTCGGGGTGCCGATGCGCGGCGCCAGGTGTTCGATGTACGCCGGCAGGTCGAAGCTGCCCGACTCCTCGCAGGCCTCGATGAGGATGGCGCAGCGGGCGTGCGGCCGGCCCTGCGCGCGCAGCACGCGCAGCGCCAGCAAGCTGGCGAAGATGGCGTAGCCGTCGTCGGCGCCGCCGCGGCCGTAGAGGCGCTCGCCGCGCATCACCGGCGTCCACGGCCCCAGGCCCTCGCTCCAGCCGGTCATCTCCGGCTGCTTGTCGAGGTGACCGTAGAGCAGCACGGTGTCGCCGTCGCGGACCCCGGGAGCAGAGGCCGGGACGTCGATGAAGATGACCGGCGTCCGCTCGCCGAGGCGGACGATCTCCAGGGTGGCGCCGTCGGGGAGGTGGGCGCGAGCCCAGCCCGCCAGCAGGTCGACCGCCTGGTCCATGTGGCCATGCGCGCGCCACTGGGGATCGAACATCGGCGACTTGTTGGGGATCCGGATGTATTCGGTGAGGGTCGGGACGATCGAGGCCGCAAAGGTCTCGTCGACCTGGGCCCGGGCGCTGGCGGCGTCGAGAGTCATGATGCCGATTCGTACCGCACGGCGGCCGGCTCCGGATCGGCTACCTGCCTGAAATGTCGGGTGGTATGCACGGTGCCAGCGGTCATATTCTGCGCCAGAATGGTGGGGTCATGGTCATCCGGATGTCCGACGAGAAGAAACCCGATCGCCCCGCCACCCGAGGCGAGACCGGGGTCGCGCTCGAGGAGCGCACGCGCACCCGCAAGCCGCCGATGTACAAGGTGCTGCTCCACAACGACGACTACACCACCAAGGAGTTCGTGGTGTTCGTGTTGCAGAGCATCTTCCAGCGCAGCGAGGGCGACGCGGTGTCGATCATGAGCCACGTGCACAGCAACGGCGTCGGGATCGCCGGGGTATACACGTTCGAGATCGCCGAGACCAAGGTCACCAAGACCGTCCAGCTCGCCCGCTCGCACGAGTATCCGTTGCAACTCTCCATCGAGCCCTCGGAATAAGGAGGTCCGCCGTGCTGTCACCCGAGCTCTCTGCCACGCTCCAGCGCGCCGTCTCCGACACCCGGACCCGGCGCCACGAGTACCTCACGCTGGAGCACCTGTTGCTGGCGATGGTCGAAGACGCGACCGCCATCGACATCGTCAAGAAGTGCGGCGGCGACATGGACGCCCTGCGCGCCGAGCTCGAGACCTTCCTGTCCGAGAGCGTCGAGGCGCTGCCCGAGGGCGAGGAGTCCGGACCCGATCAGACCCTGGCCTTCCAGCGCGTCTTCCAGCGCGCGGCGATGCACGTCCAGGGCGCCGGTCGCGCCCACATGACGACCGGAAATCTCCTGGTCGCGATGTTCCGCGAGCGCGACAGCTTCGCGGTCTACCTGCTCGAGAAGCAGGGCGTGTCGCGCTTCGACGTCATCAACTACATCAGCCACGGGGTGTCGAAGGTCGACCCCGGCGCCGGCGTGGTGCCGCGGCCGCGCGGCGTCGATGCCGACGGTGAGGCTGCCGCCGACGAACAGAAGCTCAAGAATCCGCTCGACAGCTTCTGCATCGACCTGTCGGCGCGCGCCGCCGCCGGCAAGATCGATCCGCTGATCGGCCGGGTCGCCGAGCTCGAGCGCATGGTCCAGGTGCTGTGCCGGCGGCGCAAGAACAACCCGTTGCTCATCGGCGAGCCCGGGGTCGGCAAGACCGCGCTCGCCGAGGGCCTGGCCTTGCGCATCCACGACAAGCTGGTGCCGGCGCCGTTGCTCGACAACCGGGTCTACTCGCTCGACATGACCGCGGTGCTGGCCGGCACCCGGTTCCGCGGCGACTTCGAGGAGCGGCTCAAGGCCATCGTCGAGGTCCTGACCGCCGATCCCAAGGCGATCCTGTTCATCGACGAGATCCACACCATCGTCGGCGCCGGCGCCACCTCGGGCGGCACGATGGACGCCGCCAACATCCTCAAGCCGGCGCTGTCGAACGGCGAGCTGCGCTGCATCGGGTCGACCACCTTCAAGGACTACCGCACCGCCTTCGAGCGCGACCGCGCGCTGTCGCGGCGCTTCCAGCGGATCGATGTCGGTGAGCCGACGGTGGCCGAGGCCATCGAGATCCTGAAAGGGCTGCGCTCGCGCTACGAGGAGCACCACCAGGTCAAGTACACCGACGCCGCGCTGGCGGCGGCCGCCGAGCTGTCGGCGCGCCACATCAATGGCTCGCACCTGCCCGACAAGGCCATCGACGTGATGGACGAGGCCGGGGCGCGGGCCCGCCTCATGCCCGACGCCGAGCGCCCCGACCAGATCCGGCCGCCGCTGATCGAGGACGTGGTGGCCAAGATGGCCCGCATCCCGCCCAAGAGCGTGTCGTCGAGTGACCGCGACAAGCTGCAGGCGCTCGACGTCGATCTCAAGCGCGTGATCTTCGGCCAGGACGGTCCCATCGACCAGATCGTCACCGCGATCAAGCTGTCGCGCGCCGGCCTCGGCAGTCCCGAGAAGCCGACCGGCAACTTCCTGTTCGCGGGCCCCACCGGCGTCGGCAAGACCGAGCTGGCCAAGCAGCTGGCCAAGAAGATGGGGATCGAGTTCGTGCGGTTCGACATGTCCGAGTACATGGAGAAGCACACGGTGTCGCGGCTGATCGGCGCGCCGCCCGGCTACGTCGGCTTCGATCAGGGTGGCCTGCTCACCGACGCCATCAACAAGCACCCCCACTGCGTGCTGCTGCTCGACGAGATCGAGAAGGCGCACCCCGACCTGTTCAACATCCTGCTCCAGGTGATGGACCACGCCAGCCTCACCGACAACAACGGTCGCAAGGCCGACTTCCGCAGCGTGATCGTCATCATGACCACCAACGCCGGCAGCCGCGAGATGGCGCAGAGCAAGGTCGGCTTCGGCGGCGGCGAGGGCGGCGACAGCAAGGCCGGCAAGGGCGCGCTCGAGCGCATGTTCACCCCCGAGTTCCGCAACCGCCTCGACGCCACCGTCTTCTTCGACGGCCTGCCGGTCGAGGTCATCAAGCGGGTGGCCCAGAAGTTCATCGACGAGCTCGACGGCCAGCTCGCCGAGAAGAAGGTGCAGCTCGAGGTCTCGCCGGCGGCGCTGGCGTGGTTTGCCGACAAGGGCTACGACCGCGCCATGGGCGCGCGCCCGATGGGCCGGGTGGTCGCCGACGCCCTCAAGAAGCCGCTCGCCAACGAGATCTTGTTCGGCAAGCTGGTCCACGGCGGCGTGGTCCGGGTCGACATCACGGACGGCGCGATCACGATCGAGTACGAGGGCAACCCGCCGCCCACCGACGACGACGGCGAGAACTAGCGGCTTGGCGCGACAGCTCGTCGGAGTCGGGCTCGGGCTCGGGCTCGGGCTCGGGCTCGACAGAAACCTAGTGGTCCCGAGCCGAACTCACCGGGCACACGGCTGTGGTACCAACGTCGGAGGAGGACGCTCATGGCCACTGCCCCTGACAAGAAGCTCCGCTTGGATCGCATCCTGATCGCGTTCGTCGTCCTGGGCGGCATCGGCTTCGCGGCCTACTGGTTCGGGATCCGCTGAGTCAGGCGCCGGCGATGGCGTCGGCGATGCGCAGCGCGTTGGCCATGATGGTCAGCGTGAACGGCGCCGCGCCCGCCGAGGGCAGGGCGGCACCGTCGGTCGGTTCACCGTCGAGCCTCTGACACCGGCGTCAGGTGTTGGCAGAATACGGCGCGTGGCAGCACCTGCTCAACACGGGCGTCCTCGGCGAGCCGCGGGCCGGGGAGTCGATCGAGGCTACCTGTACGTCCGCGACTACGTCGGGGTGGCGGAGCGACGCCAGCTCCTCGCCTGGCTGGCGACGCTGCACCCGCTGTGGGAGCAGCGCTACTCGACGCGCCGGCCGCCGCCGTCCGGCAAGACCCAGCGGCCGCTGCTGCGCCCGGTCTACTGGCTGGGCAACTGGCAGTTCGCGTGTCTCGGCTACTACGAGCCGCCGCAGTGGGTGCGCGACCGCTGCGTCGCCGCCGAGCCGTTCCCGCCAGTGCTGGCCACCATGATCGCCGATGTCGAGGCGCGGATTCGCCGCGACTTCGTGGCCGCCGACATCCCAGCGGGCTGGCGCCTCAATACCTGCCTGGTCAACTTCTACGGCAGCCGGCGCGAGGGCGAGCGCTGGGTCGACGTCGCGCGCGTCGGCGAGCACCGCGACTTCGAACCCGGGCCGGTGGCGTCGATCTCGATCGGCGAACGGGCGCTGTTCCAGTTCGTGGCCCGCGGCCGCGAGCCTGGCCGCGCCCCGGTGCGCGCCCAGTGGCTCGACGATGGTTCGCTGCAGGCGTTCGGCGGCCCGCGGTGGAAGGACGAGCTGCTCCACCGCGTCCAGCGCGTCGACGATCGGGGCGCCATCGAGCTGCCGCCGGCGATCGACGGCTTCCGCACCCGCCGCGTGAACCTGACGTTCCGCTTCGTGCCAGATCGCGATGTGGTGCCTTTTCACCGCCTCGCGGCCGCAGCGCGCGACGACGTCCGTGGCTACGTCGACGAGCTCGCCCGTCACAGTGCGCATTTCCAGCGCGCGCTCGCGGCCGGGCCGGGCTGACCTGGCGAACCTTCGACAGGTCGGCGGGCGTGATCGTGACGGTCCTGTCAGGTGCGTCGTTACCTGTCGCGGGGATAGAGTCGCCATCGTGATGGTCCGGCCCTTGCTCCGGACCGCAAACGACAATGCAGGAGCTCTCCCCATGCGAACCCTCGCGCTCGCGTCCGCGCTGATCGTCGCCCTCTCGTCGGCGGGCTGCGCAGCGCTCGCTGCCAAGGCGCCCGATCCCGACCGCCCGGTCGATCAACCCCCCGAATGCAACGACGGCAAGGGCGGCGTGGTGGTCGATGGCTTGATGGCCACGGCACTCGGCCTCGGAACCATCGCGTTCGCTGCCAACGGCGAAGGCAGCGGTGCCGCCATCTTCGGGCTCGGCGCGCTCGCCTACGGGATCTCGGCCAGCGCTGGCAGCTCGTCGGCCAACAAGTGCCGGGCCGCCAACGACGACTACGTCGTGATGCTCGAACGCCGGGACGCTGAGTCGCAAGCGGCGAGCGCCGGGATCGGTGGCTTGCCGTTCGCCGACGCCGACGAAGACACGCCGCTGGCGACAGTGAGGCCGCCGGTCGCGGTCGCGCCGGCGGTGCCGACGCGAACCGTGGCACCGCCCCGGCCGCCGACGCCCACCTCGGTGCCGCCGCCAGCCCCGGCGGGTGACGGCACTGACGACCCGTCCAGCGCCGAGGTCGACGCCGATGCCTGGAGCGATTTCTGGAAAGAGGTGCCGCGATGAATCGCCTGCGTTACCTCGGCCTCGCCCTCGTGCTCGCCGCGTTCGGCTTCGCCCTGGCCGTGCCCGGCGACGCCACCGCGGACGTGATCGCGGTCGGCGTGGTCGTCAAGGTCGACAGCCGCGAGATCTACCTCAACCTCGGCGGCGGCAAGGGCGTCGTCGATGGCGCCGCGCTACGCCTCAAGCGCCCGTTGCTGCTGCGCCACCCGATCACCCGCGCCGCCGTGAAGGACTGGCTCCCGATCGGATCGGCGACCGTCACCAGCGCCGGCGACAAGCTGGCCATGGCCGTGCTCGAGGACGATCTCCGCGTCCAGGTCGCGGTCGGCGACGTCGCCGAGATCTACGTCGAGCGCGACGAGGACACCGCGCCCGTCATCGTGGCGCCGCCGGCGCCGTCGACCGAGACCGGCCCGGTGCCGCAGCTCGACGCCGACACCGCCGAGTTGCTCGCGGTGTGGCACGCCCAGGCCGGCCACAACCTCGACCGCCGCATCGGCACCTGGGAGGGCTGGCTGTCGGCGCATCCGAAGTCACCGTACGCGGCCGCGATCCGCGCCGACCTCGAGACCCTGCGCGGACAGCGCGAGGCCGCTTCGCCCCGACGTCCGACGCCCGGCGTCGCATCGATCGAGCTCGCCCACCTGGGTCCGAGCCGCAGCGAGGCCGGCCGCGCCCTGCCGCTGGTGTTCGTCATCGACGACCCGGCGTCGGTGGTCAGCGCGTCACTCCACTACCGCACCGCGGGTGACACCACCTACGATCGCATCCTGCTCCGCCGCGAGGGCGACATCTACCTGCGCGGCGCCATCCCGGCCACTGCGGTGGCGGCGCCCGGCGTCGAGTACTTCGTCGAGGTCGCGGCTCCGCGCGGCGACTCGGGCGCCGCCTTCCGCACCCCGGCGTCGCCGGCCCGCATCGAGGTCGCGCCGCCGCCGACCGTGCTGCAGAAGTTCGCCGGCACGCACAACCGTACCCGGCTGGCGCTGATGGCGAGCTACCTCGACTTCGGCAACCTCGACGATCGTGCCGGCGACCGCAGCGATGCGTTCTACCTGGGCGAGATCGACGTCCTCTACCGCCTCGACGGTGCCATCTACGGCGTGCGGGCCGGCTTCGGCTCGTACGGCGGCAAGGGCGGGTTCGCCAACCGGCCGTGGACGGCGGCCGATCCGGCGCCGGTGGTCGGCTTCCAGTACGGCTACGCCGAGATGGAGCTGCGGGCGCCGGTGAAGAAGGGGCCACCGCTCGGCGCCGCCGGCCGCCTCTACGCCGGGGTCGGCAACGACGGCCTGGCCCTCGGCCTCGCCGGCCGGCTGCGCATCGGCGATCCCGATGCCGCCAACCTGTCGGTCGGGATCTCGGGGGTGGATACGCTCGGGTTCTACTCCGACCTGCGGCTCGAGACCCGCCCCGATCGCCGGCTCCCGGTCGGCATCTCCGTCGGCGTCACCGATCAGCCCGGCAACGGCGACCTCGGCGCGCGGCTGGCCGCCGACGTCGGCTGGCGCGCGCTGTCGTGGCTGCAACCCACCCTCCGCCTGTCCTGGCAGGGCCGCACCGCCGTGCACTCCGGTGTCGGCGCCGGCCTCGGCCTGGTCTTCGACTGGTGACCACCATGAGGCCAACCATGCGCACCACCATCACCGCTTCGTTCGCGCTCGCCGCGCTGGTCGTGGCGGTCGCCCCCGCCGGCGCCGACGGCGTCCGTCACCTGCCGCCGGCCGAGGCCATCGCCAACCAGGCGCTGCAGATCAGCGCCGAGGTCACCCGGGCCAGCGAGCGCACGCTCTTGCTCCGCTACCGCCCGGTCGGGGCCACCACCTGGTCGCAGGTCGAGTTCGCGCGCGGCGACCAGGTGTGGATCGCGACCGTGCCCGCCATCGAGGTCGCCGCACCGGGCGTGGAGTACTTCATCGCCTCGGCGCAGGACGGCGCCGACACCGCCGAGTTCGCCTCGGCGGAGGCGCCGCACGAGATCGGCATCTACGCCAACGAGAAGGAGCTGCGCCGAGCTCGCGATCTGGCCCGCACCGGGCTCAAGCGATCGCGGGCCCACGTCGCCGGCGAGTACGTCAGCTACGGCACCCGCGCCGCGGCCATGAACGACATCGCGGATCACTACTACCGGGTCGACGCCGACTTCAGCTACCGGCTGCTCGCCTACCCGCTCGAGGAGATCCGCTTCGGCTACACCCGCCTGGAGGGCTTCGTGCCGCAGTCGCCACGCGAGCCGCCGCGGATCTGCGACACCATGCCCGACAGCGATGGCAGCGGAGGCTGCCGGATCAAGGCCGGCTTCAAGGTCGGCGGCTGGTTCGAGCTCGGCTTCGGGCTCGCCGAGGGCGTCCGCCTCGATCTGCGCGGCATCGTGGTCGCCAACCAGGTCAGCGCGGCGCCCGGCGCGCGCGCCGAGCTGCGCACCGGCGCGATCGATGGCAACCACATCGCGCTCGGCTTCGAGTACATCTCCGACGTCGGCGGCGCCGGCTTCTTCCGCCTGGGCTGGGACACGGTGCCCGAGGTGCCGATGGCCGCCACCGTCGAGGTCACCGACTTCCCGGCCTCGACGCGAGCCACCGGGGTGCGGCTGCTCTACGACCTGTTCCATCCCTTCCCCAACGGCGTGCGCGCCGGCCTGCGTCTCGGTTACGCGGCGCGCGATCAGGCCATCGGCGGTGCCACCGCCGGCCTGTCGGCCACCGTCGATTTCTGACCCATTGCCATGAGGTCGATCATGAAGGCCGTCACCAACATCGTGTTCGCCGCCGCCGCCCTGGCGGCGCTGACCTCCACCGCCGCCGCCGAGGCGGTCGTGCTCTCGATCGACAAGGGCCTGGTCTACATCGACCTCGGCAGCCGCGGCGGCGTCGGCGCCGGCTCCGAGCTCGAGCTGGTGCGCGAGGTGGTGGCCACCGATCCAGTGACCAAGGTGGTGCTGCGCGACAAGTTCGCGCTCGGCTCGCTGGTGGTGGTCAAGGCCGGCGAGCAGGTGTGCCAGGCCCAGCCATCGGCCGAGCTCGCCGGGCGAGTCAAGGTCGGCGACGAGATCCGGCTGGCCTCCGAGCAGCGTCGCTTCGTCGATCCGTGGGCGATGCGGGTCGCCGAGAGCAAGCAGCGGCGTCCGGCACCGCTGCCGATCATCGCCGGCCCGGGCGCCGATCGCCTCGCCGCGGCGCGCGCGGTCGAGGAGGCGGTGGCCGCCCGGGGCGTGTGGGAGCGGACCCTGGGCAAGCCGCCCGGCGAGCGCGCGGCGGCGTGGCGGACGTTCGTCATGGCCCGTGCGGCCTCGCCGTACGCGGCGGCGATCCGCACCGAGATCGCCAGCCTGGAGGCGCAGGCCGAGACCCTGGCCCGCGCCGCCGAGGCCGCCGCCACGCCCGAGCCGGTGCACGATCGCCGGCGGGCGCTGGCCGAGGCGCTGGCCGAGCTGCGGCGCGATGGCAGCGGCGGCCCGCTGTGGGTCGGAGCGCCGTCGCATGTCGTCCACGGCCAGCCGATCGTGATGACGTTCGCGGTTCGCGAGTCGTTGCCGGGCGCGATGTGGCTGTACGTGCGTGGCGATAGCGGTGCGTTCCGCCGCGTCGCCCTCACCGCCGACGGCGACGCCTACCTGCGGGCGACGATCCCTGGTGAGCTGGTGGGCGGCGAGCGGGTCGAGTGGTTCGTCGAGATCGGCGAGGGCGCCGGCGGCCTCGGCAGCCGCGAGGCGCCGCGGGTGATCACGGTCGATCGCAACATCGTCGAGCCGCCGCCGGCGGCCAACCGCACCACGATCGCGACCTCGGTCGACTACGTCGACTTCGACGGCGGGCTGTCGAAGGGCTTCGATCAGTACTACCAGGCCGAGATCGACTTCACGTACCGCTTCCTCACCCCGGTCCACGCCATGCGGATCGGCTTCGGCACCCTGTCGGGCAAGGGCGGGCCCAAGGACGTCATCGACGAGGATCAGAGCAACCAATGCCGCGACCAGAGCGGCTCGTACCGCTGCCGGGCGGTCGACTTCAACTACGTCTACACCGAGGTCGAGCTGCAGCCCAAGAAGCAGATCGCCATCATGCTGCGACCGCAGATCGGCCTGCTCACCACCAACCGCGACGCCGTCGCCGGCTCGCCGGGTCGATGCCGCGACGCCACCGACCTCGCCGAGTGCGAGTTCCTGACCCGGGTCGGTTTCCGCGGCCGGGTCCGGTTCGGCGACGAGCGCGCCACCAACCTCGAGATCGGGCTCGGCATCACGAGCGAGGTCGGGACGCTGTTCGAGGCGGCCTACAACTGGGCGCCGAAACCGGAGCTGCCGGTGCACCTCGCGGTGCAGGTCAGCGACCTGCCGGTGATCGAGGACTTCGGTGTTCGCCTGGTCACCGACGTCGGCTGGCGCGGCATGTCCTGGGTCTATCCGTCGCTGCGGTTGTCGTACCAGGCCCGCGACATCGACCACGCCGGCTTCTCCGGCGGCCTCGGCCTCAACTTCGACTGGTGAGGAACCCCATGCGCACCACCACGCTCACCACGCTCACCACGCTCGTTGGCCTCGCCGCGTCGAGCGGGCTCGCCGCGCCCGCCGCGGCGCAGGTCGTCGATCCCTACGCCGCCCCCGGCAGCAAGCCCGGGGTCGCCGTGCCGCCGCCGTCGCCCGCCGCCGAGGTCGCCGGACCGGCGCGGGCCACCGTCCTGCACGTGCCAGTGGCCGAGGCGGTGCCCGGCGAGCCGGTGCAGATCGTCGCGGTCATCGACGGCGCGTGGGCCGAGCCGACGCTCCTGGCTCGCTACCGCAGCGGCGGTGGCGCCTGGCACGAGGCCCGCTTCGAGCAGTCGTCGGCCGGCGGCTGGTTCGCCACCATCCCGGCCGAGGCGATCGCGTCGCCGGGCGCCGAGTACTACATCGTCGGCGCCGGCGCTGGCGGCGAGGTCGTGCACTTCGCGTCGGCCTCGGCACCGCAGCCGATCCTCATCGAGCCGACGCTGGTCGATCGCCTCGAGCGGCTCGACGACGTGCGGCTCGGCGATCGCAAGGAGTCGGTGTCGCTCGACGTCGACGGCCACGACTTCGGCAACCGCTACGGCAACACCGACGCCTTCCTGCGCGCCGAGCTGCGCTGGACCCATCGGGTGTCGCGCACCCTGCACTCGATCGGCTTCGGCTTCGGTTCGATCTGGGGCCACACACCCGATCAGGATGGCCTCGCCGCGGTGCAGCAGGTCGCGCTCGGACGCTACGGCATCTCCGAGGTCCGGCTGCGCGTCCACCCGTCGGTGTTCGTCGATGGCCGGCTGGCGCTCGGCGTCTCCGACGAGGGCTTCCTGCGCGGCGTGGGCGGCGCGGTCACGTTCGGCAAGCCGTGGCGCTCGAACATCTCGGCCGGTGCCGAGATGCTCGACGACCTCGGTCCGACGGCCTACGTCCGCCTGCAGTGGGACACCGCACCGCCGCTGCTCATGGCGGCGTCGATCGTGCGCACCGACCTGCCCGACGCCCAGATCTCAGCGCAGGGCGTCTACGTCAAGTACGACCTCGCCTACAAGATGCAGGGCTGGTTCACGGTCCGCGGCGCGGTGTCGTACGGATCGCGCGACGGCGCCGGGCGCTTCGGCGGTGGCCTGGGCGTGCAGACCGATTTCTGACCGCGCCGATCAGGTGTCGTCGTCGGCGCCGAGCAGCCGCGGCAGCGGATCGCCGCCGCCGGGCGCGAGCTGGCGCAGGCTGGCCAGGTGGTGCAACAGCAGCTCGCGGTTGTCGCCGACCGACAGGTTCTGCAGCTCGAGCGCGCCGATCCGATCCTCGGGCGTGAACGCCGGCTCGGCGACCCGCTCCATCGACAGCTTGTCGGGGCCGTAGGCCATGTGCTGGGCGCGGGTGGCGACGATCGTGTAATCGTCGCCGCGGCGCAGCTCGAGCGTGACCTCGCCGGTGACGCTGGGCGCGACCCAGCGGGTGAGGCCGTCCTTGAGCAGGCAGGCCTCGGGGTCGTACCACTTGCCCTCGTAGAGCAAACGACCCAGCTTGCGACCCAGCGTGGCGTACAGGTCGAGCGTGTTCTCGTTGTGGATCGCCGACAGCAAGCGCTCGTAGGCCAGATGCAAGAGCGCCATGGCCGGCGCCTCGTAGATGCCGCGGCTCTTGGCGTCGATGACGCGGTTCTCGATCTGATCGCTCATGCCCAGGCCGTGGCGGCCGCCGATGCGGTTGGCCTCGACGAACAGCGCCAGCGGCGACTCGAAGCGGCGGCCGTCGAGCGTCGTCGGTCGACCCTGCTCGAAGCCGACCGTGATCTCCTCGGCCGCGATCGCCACCTCGGGCTTCCAGAACGCCACGCCCATGATCGGCTCGACGATCCGCATGCCGGAGTCGAGCCGCTCGAGGTCCTTGGCCTCGTGGGTGGCGCCGAGCAGGTTGGCGTCGGTCGAGTACGCCTTCTCGACGCCGGTCTTGTACGGCTTGCCGATGCGCTCGAGGTACTGCGCCATCTCGGTGCGGCCGCCGAAGGCGCGCACGAAGGCGCTGTCGAGCCACGGCTTGTAGATGCGCAGCGTGGGGTCGACCAGGATCCCGTAGCGGTAGAAGCGCTGGATGTCGTTGCCCTTGTGGGTCGAACCGTCGCCGAAGACGTGGACATCGTCGTCGACCATGGCCCGCACGATCGCGGTGGTGGTCACCGCGCGCCCGAGCGGCGTGGTGTTGAAGTACTTCTTGCCGCCCACCGCGAGGTGGAAGGCGCCGCACTGGATCGCGACCAGGCCCTCGCGGACCAGGGCGTCGCGACAGTCGATCAGCCGGGCGGCGCGGGCGCCGTGCTCGAGCGCGCCGGGCGGGATGTCGGCGGCGCTGGCCTCGTCGGGCTGGGCGAGGTCGGCGGTGTAGGCGTGGACGTCCATGCCCTGTTCGGTCAACCACGCCACCGCGCAGCGGGTGTCGAGCCCTCCCGAGTAGGCGATCGCCAGGCGCGTCCCGTGCGGCGGCAGCGAGCGGTAGATGCGGCTCATGCCGTCTCGTACCACATCTCGATCCCCGCTCACCCTGAGCGTCCCTCGCTCGGCTCGCTGCTCGGCTCGAAGGGGTTCGTGTTACCGTCGCCGGCGTGGCGGTCGCCGAGCTCGAGCGTGCGCTCTCCGAGGCGCGGCCCGAGGCCGTCGAGCGCGAGCTGATGGCGCGCGCGCTGGCGGCGACCGGCGCCACCCACGGCGCCCTGTTCCTGTGGGACAAGAAGGCCGGCGGCCTGGCCCTGACCCACCACGTCGTCGAGGGGCTGACGGTGACGCTGCCCGATCAGGTGCTCAAGGCCCGCGACGGCGGACCGGGTGGGCGCGCCGGCATCGCGCTGTGGACGTTCGAGCACGACGAGGTCTACCTGTGCCGCGACAGCGCCGGGGATCCGCACTACACCCGCTACCTCCTCGACGTGCGCTCGATCGCCGCCGCGCCGATCCGGTGGCAGAAGAAACCGATCGGGGTGATCACGGTCTCGACGCGGGCCGCCGATCAGTTCAGCAAGGAGACCGTGCGGCGCCTCGGCGAGCTGGCCACCGCGGCGGCGCCGTTCGTGCGCCGCGGCCAGGCCGACCGCCAGAGCCGCGAGGAGACCGGCCGCCCGTTCCTGATCGGCGGCCTGTCGCCGGAGTGGCGCGAGGTCGAGCGCCGGATCGAGCTGGCGTCGCCGACCACGGCGCCGATCCTGGTCCGCGGCGAGAGCGGCACCGGCAAGGACCTGGTGGCGCGCGCCATCCACGGCGCCAGCCGCCGCTCCGATCGGCCCTACGTCACCGTCAACTGCGCCGCCATCCCCGAGACCCTGCTCGAGAGCATCCTGTTCGGGCACGTGCGCGGCGCCTTCACCGGCGCCAGCTTCGAGAAGGTCGGCGAGTTCCAGAAGGCCGATGGCGGCACCCTCTTCCTCGATGAGGTCGGCGAGCTGCCGGTGGCGTTGCAGGCCAAGGTGCTGCGCGCCGTCGAGCAGGGCGAGGTGCAGCCGCTGGGCTCCAACGCCGCGCCGCAGCGGGTCGACGTCCGCCTGGTGTGCGCCACCAATCGCGATCTCGAGGCCATGGTCGCCGACGGCCGGTTTCGCGACGACCTCTACTACCGCCTTGGCGTCATGACCCTGGAGCTGCCGCCGCTGCGCCGCTACAAGGAACAGCTCGAGGTCATGGCCTCGGTGTTCGTCGAGCAGGTCGCGGCTCGCCACGGCAAGCCGGCGCCGCGCCTGTCACCCGCCCTCATGGCCCGCCTGTCCGCCTACGACTACCCCGGCAACGTCCGCGAGCTCCGTAACGCCATCGAGCACGCCGTCATCCTGTGCGGCGGTGACGAGCTGTCGCCCGACGAGCTGCCCAAGACCTTCTTGAAAACGACCGTTCGTCCTGAGCGAGGCCCGCTGGGGGCCGAGTCGAAGGACAATGCGGCGAGGCGCCCCCCGCGCCTCGCCGCCCGCCCGACCCTACGGACGCTCCGCGAGCAATGGCTCGCTCCCCTGGAGCGTCGGTATCTCGTCGACCTGCTCGCCGAGCACCGCGGCAACGTCCGAGCCGCGGCCACGGCGGCGGGCATCGATCCGGTCACGATGTACCGCTTGCTGCGCCGCCGCGGTGTATCGCTTCGTCGTACCGCCCACGCGGACGATGAGTGAGAGGATCACAGGAGCGCGACCACGGGCAGGAGGGCGATGACCGCGGTGCGGGCGCGCTCGGCGCTCGGCTTCGACGCGTAGACCTCGCTGGTCGCGATGACCTGGCCGTTGGTCGCGGTCAGGTTCAGGTAGTAGCCGCCGCTCGCCGCGGCCACCACCTGATAGCGGGCGCTGGTCAGGCCGTTGTCGGCGACCGAGAAGGCGCCGTTGAGCGCCGCGGCCTTGGTGTTGTAGCGCTCGGAGCGGAGCATGATGCCGCCGTTGCGGGCGTGCAGGTTGAAGTAGAACTGGCCGCCGACGTCCTGCTTGACCGCGAAGCGGGCGCCGGTCGCGGTGTCCCACGCCTTGGTATAGGTCGCGGTCGCGGTGACCGTCGCCGTCACGTCGGCCTTGGCGGCGCCGGCGTCGGCGTAGACCTGGCTGGTCGCGATGGTCGCCTTGTTGGCGGCCTTGAGATTGAAGTAGGTGCCGCCGCTGGTGGCGGTGAGCAGCTCGTACGACGCCGGGTTCTTGCCGTTCTCGAGCACCGACAGCAGGCCGGTGAGCGCCGCGGTGCGGCTGTTGTAGCCCTGCGAGGTGACCAGGATCTCCTGGCTGGCGAGGGCGAGATGGAACCGGAACTGCCCATCGGTGCTCTTCCACAGCTCGAACGACGGCCGCGACGACAGGTCGCCCCACGAGTTCTCCTCGATCGAGGTGGTGTCGACCAGATCGTCCTCGCTGGCGCAGGCGGCCGCAGCAGACGTCAGCAGGAGCGCGGAGAGGATGGAGACGATGCGGTTCGACATGGTCCTCTGCATGAGCAACCGGTGGGCCACACGCGCCCACATGTGGAACTGCTTGAAATGAAATGATCCTCGAACGTTGGTTTATGCAATATTACAAATACGATTGCACCATTACAACTTTCGAGTCATCAGGACAACGGACCGCCAGCGGGAAGGCTCGGGTCGCGGTGTCCGTACAATGATGGACATGCGTGACCAGCGGCGCCGCGACGCGCTCGAGGAGCAGGGCGAGGTCTATCAGACCGGCGTGAAGCCTGGCGCCGTGACGCTGACCCAGCACCTGCCGGTGCAGCGCAAGGCGCGCACCGACGCCAGGCCGGCGCCGGCGGTCGAGAGCTTCGGCTTCGTCCAGGCCTACGGCGGCGAGACCGGGGCCGCCAGCTCGTCGCTGTTCCCCGACCAGCGGCCGACGCCGTGGATGGCCGCCGCCCAGGGCACCAGCGGTGCCAGCGGTCAGCTGCCGTTCATCGATCAGATCCAGAGCTCGTTCGGCAAGCACGACGTCGCCGGGGTGCGGGCGCACACCGACAGCGCGGCGTCGGCCGGCGCCCAGGCGATGGGCGCCGAGGCCTACGCGGTCGGCGATCAGGTCGCCTTCGGCGGCACGCCGACGCTGCACACCGCGGCGCACGAGGCCGCGCACGTGGTGCAGCAGCGCAGCGGTGTCTCGCTCAAGGGTGGCGTCGGTCAGGCCGGCGATCCGTACGAGCGCCACGCCGACGCGGTCGCCGACCAGGTGGTGCGCGGCGAGTCGGCCGAGGCGCTGCTCGATCAGATGGCGGGTGGCGGCGGCGCGAGTCGCGCCGTGCAGCGCAAAGGCGCCACCGTCGAGGATCACCGCGCCGACGTCGCGCTGGGTACCACCGCTCGGGTCCTCAACCCCGGAACGCTTGGTACCGTCGAACAGCGCGAGGCACGGGGCTTGCGCGCCGCCGACGGGACCGGCGAGGCGCTCGAGCTCGGGTATGCCGACGAGAAGGACCAGCGGACGCTCGAGCTCAACGAGGCGTTCGAGATCCAGCTCCAGAAGAACCTCGAACACGGCGCGACCCCCATCGCCAAGGCCATGTCGCAGACCGTCGGCGGATATCAGAGCTTCGAGGGCGCCAACCAGTACATCGCCAGCAACCTCGCCTCCAAGGAGCGCGACGTCGACAAGGCCCATGTCGCGCTCGGCAGCGAATCCGATCTGATCGCCGCGCTGGCCCGGCTGTTTCCCGACGTCCGCGGCGGCGGCTACGTCGACGGACCCGCGGCGTCCCTCGATGTCGCCCGCGCCAAGGTGGCGTTCCTCAAGCGCTACAAGAGCAAGATCGACGGGCTCCCGGAGACCGCCGACGCCGCGGTCGCGGTTGACCCGGCAGCCGCCGAGCAGGCGAAGCTGCTCTATCGCAAGATCTTCTACACCGCGAAGCTCGACGAGATGCTTCAGTCGCAGATGGGATACTTCGGCGGATCCTTGGAGTTCAAGGCCGGTCTCGAGCACGATCTCGAGTACTGGGTCTACCTTTTGTCGACGAAGACGCGCGGCCCTGAGGCGCAGATGACCGAGGCGGCGCCGAAGCCGATGGAGGCCTACCGAACCGACGAGTCGCGCGGTCTGGCCCACCAGCGATCACTGCTGCCCTGGAACAACCAGTTCAGCATGTCGGTCGGGCACGCCGAGTTCGAGACCGCCGACAGCATGCCGAAGAAGGATCGCGACCAGATCGAACGGACGCTGGCGACCTTCCAGGACAACGATACCAAGCGCGCCCAGCTCGACGCGCTGTGTGGTGGTCCAGCGCCTCACGGTCGATGGACGCTCACCGAGGTCATCGCGGTCCTCGACGAGAACAAGCGCAAGACGTTGTACACCGACCTCCTGCAACTCTCGTGGTCGACCACCGACTACGATTCCGACAAGGAACACGGCTACGCCCACAACGAGAACCCGTTCTTCGGCCAGCCCGACCGTGACGGTCTCGCCCCCGCGGACATCAAGGATCCACGGGTTCAGGAGCAGGCACAGGAGTCCGGCCGCACGCCGCAAGACATGCTCGGGCTCAGCGATACCCGCTCTCACGTCGTCGGGCGCAAGGCCAACATCCTGCTGACGCCGGAGTCGGCGTCGTTCAAGTTCCAGCAGTCGCTCGAGCGGTTGTCTGCGGAACAACTCCAGAAGCTGTACGGCGACTTCGTCGGCGGGGTGAGCGACGACAACAAGGCCGAGAAGATCGATGCCATCGTCGAGGACTCGGAGAGCAAGGTCCGCGACTGGTACGTGCAGGCGCGCCTGGCCAAGAAGCCGATCTACGCCGGGCCGAGCGGGCACACCCTTGGCTACCTGAACCTGTACCGCGATGCCTACGATCAGGACGAGCTCGCCGGCAAGCCGGTCGAGGCGCAGATCGGCGCTCCGAAGCCCAACCTCGAGCAAGCCCGACTCGTGATGATCGCCAGTCTGACCGGCGTCAAGGAGCACCACTCCTACGACGAGGTGCTGGTCGCGTCCCAGGGCATCCACAGCGCCGCCAACCCCGGCCCCGGCAACGATCTCTCGTACATCTTCCGCAGCAGCTATGGCGAGATGACGCACTCGAAGACCGGCGGCAGCGCCGAGGCCGCGGCGACCACCGCACGGGCCGCGGTCCAGGCGAGTCACGGCGCCAAGCCGGAATTTCAGCAGGCGTTCGCTCGCTGGTACGAGCGCGTCCTCGGCTAGCGCGCTGGTCAGAGCGGGAGGACGACGGCGCACAGGCCGGCGCGTGGGTAGCCCAGCGAGGGCGCCTGGTGCCAGCCGCCGCCGGTCAGGTCGAGCCCCTCGACCGCACCGGTCGGCGTGCGGTCATGGAGCGCGCCGCCGATCACGTACAGTCTGTCGTCGAAGACCGCCGTGGCCGCGGCGCAGCGGGCCGTCGGTATGGGCGGTGGCGGGGGTGCTTCACCACCGCCCACCTCGAAGCGCTGAACCTCGGCAGTGATCTGATCCCCGGCCTGTCCTCCGATCACGTAGATCGACGTGCCGTGTGCGGCGACCGCGGGCCAGCGGCGGCGGGTCGTGAGCTGATCGAGCCGAGCCCAGCGTTCGGCGCGGGCGTCGAGTTGCCAGACCTGGTACACGACCTGGGCGGCTCCATATTCGGTAGCTCCGATCGCCCACAGGTGACCGTCCACCACGTGCCCGACCACCGATGACATCGCCACCGGCAACGGGGTCACCTGGTCCCAGCGATCTTCGCGCCGTTCATATCGCTCGACGGTGGCGAGCCGGCCGCGATGGGAGCCGCCGATCGCGTAGAGGTGGCCGTCCCAGGCGACCAGGGCGTGCTCATGTCGATGCTGGTCCATGCCCTTGACGCTGGTCCAGGCATCGCGCACCGGGTCCCAGACCTCGCACGTGCGCTCGGTCTCCTCCTGTGCGTTGCGGCCGCCGCTCACGTACACGGCACCGTCCAGGACCGCGCCTGCGGCCGCAACCCGCCGTCCACGCATCGGGGCGATCCACCGCCACCGCTTCGCGGACGGGTCGTATGACTCGGCGAGCGGCGACGCCTCGGTGGTCTCGCCGCCAACTGCCAGGAGCCGATTCACGACGCTCACCGCGCGATCCTACCGCGGGCAACCGTTGCAACGGGAACATTGGTGGTGGCCGGCTACCGCACGAGATCCGTTGGAATATGACGGCTGGCCGCCGATGAGCCACGATTCCCTCGCCGCGCTGCTGCGATCGGACGTGGCGGCGTTCAACGTCCAGGTCGCTGGCGGGTCGTCCTCGAGCACCTCGCGGCGCTGTGGCGTGGGGCCGAGGACTGGAACGCGTACCGCAGCGCGCACCCGTACCCGATCCTGGGTGGCGCCGACCTCAGCCGTGCGCAGCTCGCGGGCGACCGACGCGCGCGGCTCGACGGCGCCGAGCTGAGCCGCGCCACGCTCAAGGGGGGTCGCGCTCGAAGGCGCCAGCCTGCGTGGCGTCGTCCTCGAAGGCGCCTCGATCCGGTTCGCCAACCTGATCGCGGCCAAGCTCCCAGGCGCCCGGCTCGATGGCGCCGTGCTCGAGAACGTCAACCTCGAGGACGTCGACCTCACCGGCGCCTCGTTCGCGAACGCCCAGATCGATGGCGGCAACTGGGCCCGCGCCGACGCGACCGACGCGTCGTTTGCAGGCGCGACGATGAAGGGCACGCTGCTCGACTACGCCACGCTGACCCGGACCAGCTTTCGCGGCGCTCGCCTCACCGAGGTGTCCTTCGTGGCGTCCGCGGGCGTGTCCGACGCCGACTTCAACGGCGCCGAGCTGGTCGGGTGCGTCGACGGCGCGACGTTCGACGGTGGCGGGCCCTTCGCCCCGCTCGCGGACTGACGCCCGCTCGCGGCAACGTCATGAATTCTCGCCGGAAACCGGCGTGGGGCCCCTTGACGCCCGCCGCGCCTTGATGCAGATCTGTGCTCCAGCTCTTTCCGGAGTAGCTCAGTGGTAGAGCAGGCGGCTGTTAACCGCCTGGTCGGGGGTTCGAACCCCTCCTCCGGAGCCATTCACGCGGGGTCGCGGAAACGCGACCCCGCACTTTTTAACAGCGGCCTCGGAGAGCGATCCTCGGGGCCGCTGCCTTTTCTCCCCCACGTTTCCGCGACCTTCGCCGCTCGTCGTGATCGGCGAGCGCGTGGACAGCGTTCGCGCAGAGAGCGCCGCGGGCGTGAAGGAGCGCGTGACGAGGGCGTTCTGGACGGCGTTCGCGCTCTCTCTTCTGGCCAGCGGGGAGAGAGGAACCGAGAGCGTTTAACTCTGAGCACTTCCCCGGCGAACTCTGAGCACTTCCCCGGCGACCCGATGCTCAACGCCTGAAGATCAGGCACGGCGTCGCCAGGTCCGCCTGGGAAGTGTCGTGTTGAACGGAGCCCGGAGCGGTGGGGCGCGAGGAGGTGTCAGGTC
>CANKMW010000039.1 GCA_947483555.1 Myxococcales bacterium | reverse complement strand
GCGGAGCGGCCGAGTCGAAGGGCTCATCTCGACGAAGTCCGTCCTTCGACACGGACCTCGCTTGCGCTCGGTCCGGCTCAGGACGACCGGTAGGGGCAGCGCAAGCGATCGGACTTGCAGTGGTTTCTAACTGATCGGTGTTCTAGCGCATCCGCGCGATGCGATCGAACACCGCCTTGATCCGCACGTCGCCGCGGCAGCGCTCGAGCGCTGGCCGCGCCTTCGCCATCGCGGCGTCGAGGCGCGGCGTGTTGGCCGCCATCCAGGCCTGGGTCCGGCGCTCGACGTCGGGGTCGCGGCCAGATCGCTCGAGGTCGGCGAACAGCGCCTGGTTGCCGACCACCAGCGTCTCGAGCGCCCCGGCGAGCGCCCCGCAGTCGTCGGCGTGCGTGCTGGCGGCGAGGCCGATCGCCTCGGCCATGGTGATGGCGCGGTTCAGGAGGCTGTCGAGGTCGGCGGCGGACAGCGTCGCTGCACCGGCGGCCGTGGCCGTGGCCGCGTCGGTAGCGGTAGCCGTAGCGGTAGCCGTGGCGGTGGCGGTGGCGGTGGCCACGCCCGATCCAGCGCCCGGTGCCTCATCGGACCTCGCGCAGCCAGCCAGCGCAGCGGCGGCGATCACCACCAGGGCGTGGATGGTCATAAGGTCGGCATCCTCTCCATGACGTTGGCGACCGCGGCGTCGAGCTGGCAGCGACCGAGCCCGCGCGAGATCCGATCGACGACCGGCTGGACCGCGGCGCTGCGGGCGTCGAGCTCGGCGGCCAGCGCCGGGCCGGCCTGCGGGTCGTTGCCCTGCGTGTGCGCCAGCTCGAACAGCGCGGCGCTGTCGTCGAACAGCGTGCCGAGCTGGGTCGCCATCGCCGTGCAATCCGGGGCCCCCTCGGTGATCACCGCCATCGTGGCCAGCACCTCCTGGAGGCCGCTGGCGATGTCGCGCAGCAGCTCGCGATCCACGCTCGTGCCGGCGTCGGCGGCAGCCGCGGCCGCGGGCGGCGGCACGGTCGCGGCCGAGCGGCCACCGCCGCAGCTCGCCAGCGTCGCCAGCGCCACCACGCTCAGGGCGCCGACGCGCATTCCATCCCTGCGCCGCCGGGCTTGACGTCGAAGCACAACACGTCGAGGCCGTCGTTGCTCATGACCACCATCTCGCTGTGGCCGCCACCGTCCACCTGTTCGATCTGGATGATGGCCGGGGCGCCGCTGCGGGCATCGGCCAGGATCGGCGAGATGCTGGCCAGCTGCTGGCCGGCGACCTCGCGGCCCAGGTTGACCTGGACCCGCACCCCGGTGATGCCGGGCAGCGACGCAACCACGTCGAACAGGTCGTCCTGATCGAGGTCGACCACCGCCAGCGAGGAGGGGATCGTCGCCAGCTCGGTCTCGACGCCACTGACGGCGACGAAGCCGGTGAGGGTCACGCCGCCGATCGCGAGGGTGGTGAGCTTGTACGACGTCACCCGCGGTCCGCTGATCGTGGCCTCGACGCCGGCGACCAGCGACTTGCCGTTGCGCTGGAAGTCGGTGGCGCCCTGCACGCCGGGCAGGACGATGCGCTGGCCGCTCGACAGCCACGCGATGAGCCCGATGGCGCTGCCGCGCGATAGCGCGATGCGGACCTCGGCATCGTCGAGCGTCGCGCACAGCTGGCCTTGCACTACCTCCTGGCCGGCATCCAGCGCCGGGGCGATCACCGCCAGCGGGTGCGACGACGGCGCCGGCATGCCGGGCGCGGTGTAGGCGCGGTAGGTCTCGACGGTGCCGATCAGGCGCCGGACCAGCAGGCCGGCACCGGGCGCGGTTCCGCAACCATCGAAGACGTGCAGCTCGGTGGCCGCGCCGCTGCCGTCGGCGGTGCCGGCGATCGGAGGGCCGAGGCCGGTGGCCTGGATCGCGTGCCAGCCATCGTCGACGATCGTGTACAGCGACCGGTCCCACAGCGCGAGCGCGCGCACGCCGGGCGCGGGGATGGCCACCGCCGCCAGCTTGCGTGTCGACGGGTTGAAGTACGCGACCACGATCTCCTCGGCGCCCGGACTGCGCTGCTGGATCGCCGCGGCGGCCCACGTCGTCTGACCGCCGATGATCGCCGGGCCCGAGACCCACGACCGTTCGATGCGCGACAGGTCGTTGGACACCAGCGTGATCCGGTTGCCACTCGTGGTTGCCATCGCCGGCCACAGCACGAACGCCGGCACCCGCAGCGGCTCGTCGGCCCACCGGACCCGGACCAGGGTCTGGGCCGGACCCGGCTCGTCGAGCGAGAAGTCGGGCGTGCGCGTCAGCCCGGCGAGGTTGGTCGGCTCGACCGCCATCTCCACCACCCCGGCGGAGGCGTGCAATTCGGCCACCACCTGGCGCCCGGCCAACGGCAAGAGGTCGTCCCACGGCGCGGTCATGACCAGTTGCACCGGCATCGGCTCGCTCGAGGCCTCGTCGCGCGTGAAGATGCGGACCCGCGGCGCGACCTCGACCCGCACCGCGGCGACGGCGTCGGATTCCACGTCGCCCCACGGCGTGCAGCCGCCGCCGATCCGGGTTCCGCCGCCGCTGCGGGCCTCGGCGATGACCAGCTTGGCACCCAGCCGCGGCACGCCGCTGAGCCGCGGGCTGTCGAGCGCCGACACCGAGGCCCGGCGCGCGCCTTCGAGCACCGCGGCGCTGATCCGTCCGAACGCGACGTCGTCGCAGGTCGCATCGCGGCCGAGCCCGGCGGCCGGGCCGGCGGCGACCGCGTCGACCACCGAGACCGTCAACGTCGAGACCTGCGCCGCCAGCTCGCTGGCGGCGGCGACGCCGAGCTGTTCGTACGAGACCTCGACGTCGAACCGGGGGTCGGCGCACGCCACCAGCGCGACCAGCGCGCCCCGAGTGATCGCAGCGAACGCGCGCATCTCCGACATCGTAGCGCGAGATTTGGTATCCTCGCGCGGTGACGGACGTGATCGACCGCACCACACTCTTGCAGAGCGGGCTGGCCACCAGCGCGACCCGCGGCCGAACCGCGCCGCGGAGCTGGATCGCGCGGCTGGTCCACAGCGGCGGTCAGGTCGCGCTCGGCGCCCGGCCGGTGGTGCTCGGCGCCCACGCGTCCTGCGATCTGGTCGTCGACGAGGCCAAGGTGTCGCGCCGCCACGTCGAGCTGTCGGCCGTCGAGGGCGGGGTCCGGGTCAAGGACCTGGGTTCGACCAACGGCACGTTCTGGCAGGGATCGCGGATCACCGAGGTGATCGTGCCGGGCGGTGCGACGATCGAGGTCGGCGGGGCGCAGGTCCGCATCAGCGCCGCCGACGTGCTGCTGGTGCCGCCCAGCGAGCGCGATCGCTTCGGCGCCATGACCGGGCGCAGCATCGCGATGCGCGAGCTGTTCGCGGTGCTCGAGCTGGCCGCACCGTCGGACGCCACGGTGCTGATCGAGGGCGAGTCGGGCACCGGCAAGGAGCTGGCGGCGCGCGCCATCCACGATCACTCGGCGCGGGCGCGCGGCCCGTTCGTGGTCGTCGATTGTTCGGCCATCCCCGAGAACCTGATCGACTCGCACCTGTTCGGGCACGTGCGCGGCGCCTTCACTGGCGCCGAGCGCGATCGCAAGGGCGCCTTCGTCGAGGCCTCGGGCGGCACCCTGTTCCTCGACGAGCTCGGCGAGCTGCCGCTGCCGGCCCAGGCCCGGCTCCTGCGGGCGCTCGAGGCCCAGACCGTGCAACCGGTGGGCGCCGATCGCCCGGTCTCGGTCGACACCCGCGTGGTCGCCGCCACCCACCGCGATCTGGCGCGCCTGGTCGCGATCAAGGAGTTCCGCTTCGACCTGTTCTACCGGCTGGCGGTGGTGCACGTCGCCATCCCGCCGGTGCGCGAGCGGCTCGAGGATCTGGCGGCGCTGATCGGCGCGTTCTACACCGCGCGCGGTGCCGCGCCCGGACCCGTCGATGGTGACAACCTCGAGCGGCTGCGCCGTCACGCCTGGCCGGGCAACGTGCGCGAGGTCCGCAACGTGCTCGAGCGGGCCTGGGCGTTGTCGGGCGGCCTGGTGCCGTTCCGCGATCTGAAGCTGTGGGTCGAGGTCCAGGCGGCGCCGACGATGGGCGAGGTGGTCGACACCGCGCTGCCGTTCAAGGACGCCAAGGAGCGCTGGAACGATCACTTCGAGCGCCGCTACCTGGCGTCGGTGTTCGCGACCCAGGGCGGCAACATCACGCGCGCGGCCGAGCACGCCGGCATCAACCGCCGGCACTTTCGCGAGCTGCTCTACAAGCACGGCCTGCTCGAGCGGCCCGTGGACACCGACGAAGACTCGTGATCGCGCCGCGGACGTTGCTCGGCGACTCCGAGATCCTGCACGCGCTCAAGTCGGGCGGCATGGGCGACGTGCTGCTGGCGCGGCGGCGCGGCAAGAGCGGCTTCGAGCAGCTGTGTGCGGTCAAGACCATCCGTGGCGAGCTGGCGGCGGCGCCGCTGGCGCGCACCATGTTCCTCGACGAGGCGCGCTTGCTGGCCCGGCTGACCCACCCGGCGATCGCGCAGATCCTCGACTTCGGCGACCACGACGGCGCGCTGTACATGGTGATGGAGTACGTGGCCGGGCAGCATTTTCGTCGCTTCGGCGAGCGCCGGCCGCCGCCGGCCGTGGTGTGCGCGGCGATGGCGGCGGCGTGCCGCGGCCTGCACGCCGCGCACGAGCTGCGCGATCTCGGTGACGGCCACCTGCTCGGCGTCGTCCACCGCGACATCAGTCCCGACAACCTGATGCTCGGCTTCGACGCCCGCGTGAAGGTGCTCGACTTCGGCATCGCGCTGGTCAAGGGCCGGCAGGCCCCGGTGACCGAGTTCGGCGTGCTCAAGGGCAAGCCGCCGTACATGTCGCCCGAGCAGGTCAAGAACCAGGCGCTCGACCGGCGCTCCGACGTGTTCAGCGCCGGCGTCGTGCTGTGGGAGCTGCTGGCCGGCCGCCCGCTGTTCGACGGCGACTCGATCTACGCCATCGCCCGCGCCGTCGAGCACCAGGTGATCGAGCCGCCGTCGCGGTGGTGCGGACCGTTGCCGCCCGATCTCGACGACGTGGTCATGGCCAGCCTCGAGCGTGACCGCGACCGCCGGCTGGCGACCGCGGCGGCGCTGGCCGAGGTGCTCGAGCGCATCGCCGCCGGCAGCGCCACCGAGAGCCTCGAGGCGTGGACCGAACGCGAGCTGGCCGCCGACCGCGAGCAGCACCGGACCTGGCTGGCGCGCATCCTGGCCTCGTCGGGACCGATGAAGGCCGCCGGTCGGCCGACCGGAACGGTGACGGCGATGGGCGACGGGCCGCTGGTGACCGGCGCCCAGACCCACGACCACGACGCCGGCCGCGAGCAACTCGGCTCGCAGCCGACGGTCGACGACGATGGCCAGCGGCGGGCGGCGCGGGTGCTCGAGGTCGCGGCGCCGATCGCGGCGGCCGAGCGGGTCACCATGGTGCAACCGCCGAGCTCCGGCCGGGGCGCCGCGCGCGCGACCGGCGGGGTCGTGGCCACGACCAGCGTGGTGCCACGCCGGCGCACCGGCGGGCTGGTGCTGGTGGTCGCGCTGCTGCTGAGCGGGGCCCTGGCCGCGGCGTTGCTGGTCGGACGGGGATGCGATCGCGGCGTGGGCGGCGGCGATGCGGCGCCGGTCGCGGTCGACGCCATCGCCGTTGACGCGGTGGTCGCCATCCCCGCCGACGCCGCGCCCGCCGACGCCGCGCGTCCCGATCCGCACGACGGCGGCCGTCCACCGCACCGCCGCGATGCCGGCCCGTCGGCCGACGCGGCCGCCGCGGCGCGCCCGGTCGACGCCGCACCATCGGCGGCGCTCGACGCCGCGCCCGCGCCGACCGGCACCGGCTTCCTGACCTGCACCGCCGATCCCTACGCGCTGGTGTCGGTCGACGGCGAGGACCACGGCTCGACGCCGTTCTTCAAGAAGAAGATCGCCGCCGGCCGCCACGAGGTGGTGTTCACGAGCCCGGTCGGCGGTGCGGTCGTCAAGCGGCAGGTGATCGACGTCGGGCCCGGCAAGAGCGTCACCGTCACGGCGCCGTGATCGCGCGGTCAGCGTACCCGGCGCAGGCCCTCGTCGCCGCCGACTCGCAGCTCGTCGCCGTGTAACTCGACGTCGTGCTGCTCGTGACCGCAGGTGCACGGACGGGTCACCAACGTGCGGTGTACGTGGAAGACGCGGGCGACGTGCCGGGCGGCGTAAGCGGCGGCGGGGGCCAGGTCGCGATAGGCGGCGCGAGTGGTGATGGCGCGGTGGTCGGGGCGCGTCCGTCATCCGCCGGCCGCGGCACGACGGGCACACCGCGCGGACCTTGCAGGAGTACCGGATGGCGTACGAGATCGCGAGCTCCAACCCGGCCGACCGGGCCGACATCCCCGAACGGTATCGCCGCCAGATCCAGCCGCGCTGGTGCGAAGATCCCCGGTGGTAGGCGGCCGCAGCCGGCGCCGGTTTGGTATCACCGCGCCATGAAGCTCGCCCACGCGCTCGCGCTCTCGCTCACCCTGGTGGTCACCGGCTGCAAGAAGAAGGACGACCCGGCCGGCGCTGGATCGGCGCCGGCCTCGGGCCCGGCGACCGCATCGGGTGCCGGCTCCGCCGTCGCGTCGGGTGCCGGCTCCGCCGTCGCGTCGGGTGCCGGCTCCACCGCCGCATCGGGCGCCGGCGCCGCCGTCGCCTCGGGCGCCGCGGTCGCATCGGGGTCCGCCGCGCCGGCCGAGGTGCCCGCGGACGGGCTCAAGCTCCCCCGCGGGCTGCCGAAGGTCGGCGACAAGGAGACCAAGGCCGAGGACATGAGGATGACGCTCACGATCGAGGCCGGCCCCGGCAAGACCGTCGAGATGCAGATGGCGAAGCACAGCGAGGAGACGTCCGAGGTGCTCGGCGTCGACGGCGGGACCAAGAACAAGATCAAGATCACCTACACCACCGTGACCGAGAACCAGACGACGGGTGGCAAGTCGCGCGACAAGCCGTCGCCGATCGCGGGCAAGACCTACGTGGTGTGGCGCGAGGGCGACGACGTGAAGGCCACGCTGGCGGACGGGTCGGCGCCGCCCGCCGAGGAGCTCGCCGAGGTCGTCGACAAGGAAGAGGAGCTCGGCACCCCGAACTCGATAGACGAGATCATCGCCAGCAAGGTCTGGAAGGTCAACGAGAAGGTCGCGTTCACGCCCGACGAGCTGGCCAAGGTCAACGCCCGCCAGAACCCCAAGTCCGAGGAGAAGAAGTCGCTCGAGAAGATGGAGCTGACGCTGATCGCGGTCGAGGGTGGGGTGGCGCGGTTCAACATGACGATGGGGATGGCCATCAAGAACCCGAAGGGATCGATGTCGATGGCGGTGTCCGGGACGGCCCGCGCCGACACGGCCAGCGGGCACCTGCTCGAGATCGAGGGCACCGGTCCGGTCGAGGGCGTCATGGGCGCCAAGGTCTCGGGCACGCTCACGATGAAGACCGTCGCGACATACTGACCGGGCGCGGCCGCAGACCGGCACCCTCGATCGATCTCGTTCTTCCTACCTGACGCGCAGATCGTCGCCGACCTTCTTGAGAGCATGAGACCGATGAACGCGGTGTGGCGAGCGCCTGGATGCGGGGCCGGTCCGGGGCTGCTGCGCTGCGGGGGCATCGGCCGGGAAGTTCGAAACGGGGCTGGCAACATGTGGGAGACTGGCCGAATGACTCGCCTGGGACTGTGCCTGGCACTGGCGCTCCTGGCATGTGGTCGAAGTGGCCGCGAGCGCGCGCCGGCCGCTCCTGACCTCGACGTCGACGATGTCCCCCGACCCGAGGTCGCGACGTCGATGCCGCCCACCGAAACGGTGCCGGCGACGCCGGCCGCGTCCGCCGCGCCTCCCCCGGCCGCACCCGCCGGTCCCCGGGCGGTCGCCACCGAAGCAGGTCCGCCCCCACCGAATGCCGCGACGCTGGGGAAGCTCGAATGGCCGGCGACGACGACGTCGTTCGCCCTGCGCCGCGACGCCGCCGCATACGCACAACCGGATCCGAAGTCGGAGCCGCTGGGCAAGATCACCGAGGGCACGAGGCTACCGGTGGGCGAAGCGGTCGACGGCGACAAGCGTTGCAAGGTCTGGCTCGCCGCCGCGCCGCGCGGTTGGCTGTGCGCGCGTGACGCCAAGCCGAGCACCAAGCCGCCGCTGGCCGTCGCCCTGCCGATCGTCCCCGACGGCCGGCTCGTTCCGCAGGACTACTACAGCGTCGACAAGGGGGCTCCGCGCTACGCGAGCGAGGACGCCGTGCGCGCCGGGACCGCGCTGCCCGAGCCCAAGACCCAGTCGACCTACATGGTCAGGAAGGATGACAAGAGCACCGTCGACATCGACGGCGTCGACTACGTGAAGACCAGCGTCGGGCTGGTGGCGTCGACCGAGCTGACGAAGTTCCGTCCGGCGGCGTTCGCGGGCATCGACGTCGTCGCGACGCCACCGCCGGCATGGCCGTTCGCGTGGGTGTACGCGGACGACCGCAAGACCGTGACCGCGCGCGCGGCGGCGGACAAGAAGGCGCCGTCGGCCGGGACGTTCGACCACCGTGCGATCGTGCCGGTGCTCGAGGAAGTCGGCGGGTTCGTCCGCGTCGCCGACGCCCAGTGGATCGATCGCAAGAGCCTCCGCGTCGTCCGCGTCCGGCCGCGGCCCGAGATCGCCGGCGCGCACGCCAAGTGGATCGACCTCGATCGCGACGAGCAGGTGATGATCGCGTACGACGGCGAGACGCCGGTGTTCGTGACGCTCTTCTCGTCGGGCCGACGCAAGAAGGACACGCCGCCCGCGATCTACCGGATCCGGTCCAAGTCGTCGCTCACCAAGATGTCGGCCGAGGAGCGCGAGACCTCCCACTACGAGGTGTCCGAGGTCCCGTGGGCGACGCGCTTCCGATCGGGCCTCTACTTCCACGCCGCCTATTGGCACGACCGCTTCGGCCATGTGAACAGCCACGGCTGTGTGAACCTGTCGTCGCGCGACGCGAGATGGGTCTACGACTGGACCGAGCCCGTCATGCCGGCCGGGTGGAGCGAGCTCGAGGTGCCACTGGAGGGATCGATGATCGTGCGTGTGTACGACGCCAAGACACCCGAGCCGCCGGTCTTCGATTACGAGAAGGAGGCCAAGGAGCGCGTGAAGATCCGGAAGCGCGAGAAACGCCTCAAGGAGGCGCGCCTGGCCGCCGAGGCTGCCGCGGCCGCCGCGCCGCCCGTTGGAGCCGCCGGGACGCCCGCGGTTCCGGCGCCGCCGACCGCCCCTGCGCCGTAGTCACGTGCGTGGGAGCGGTGTTGTCGGGCTCGCTCGGCTTGACGGTCGGCGCGCGGCTATCGAGCCACGGGCGCGCGGCCATGCACCAGCGTGTGCGCGCCGTCGGCGAACTCGACCTCGATGTTCGTCGCCGCCGCGACCTTGACGGTCCCGTGACCGAACTTCGGATGAGCGATCAGCTCGCCGACCGTGAACGTCTGGCTCACGCCGTAGGCCCGGACGGTCGCCGGCGGCGCGATCCACGCCAGCTCCAGCAGCTCCGACAGGCTCGTGAACAGGGAGCGGACGATCGCTTCCGCGGCCGGGGTCGCCACCTCGGTGGCGCGCCGGACCGCGATGTCGCGCGGCGTCAGCTGGTGGGTGATCGGCCGCTCGAGCCGCGCCGCGGGCTCGGTGCCGAACCGCTCCAGTACGGGCTTCGCGTGATCGAGCGCGGCGTGCGCGACCCGCGCGATGATCGTGGTCCGCGCCTCGAACAGCGCCTGTTGCACCGCCTGGACCACGTCGAGGGCGACCTTGGGCTGCGCCGGGAGGCGCGTGCCCCGCTCGTCCAGCTGCGCCGCCATCTTATCGAACGCCTTGAGGTGCCGCTGCTCGCAGCGCGCGCGGGCGGCCGCGATGATCGCGGGCCGGAGCAGGGTGGCGACGAGCTCGACGTCGACGACGGTGGCCAGCGCCGCCGTGAGCTCTCGCCGTGCTTCGTCGCTCAGTGTGAGGGATCGATCCGGAGGGTCGCGCAGCTCGAGCGTGAGGGTCGCGAGCAGGCAGCTCGCGAGCTGGGCCGGCATCGCGCCGAGCGGGCCCCCAGGGTTGAACGTGGCGCGGTCGCTCAGCATCGCCGTGAGCCCGCTCTTGAGCCGCGGCTCATCGGCGAGGCCCCAGCGGTCCGTGATGTCGAGCGGCGCAAACGCCTGCGCGAGCTCGACCAGCACGCCATCCTGGCCCGCGCGCACGGAGACGTCGAAGAACCCGGCGAGCAGGTCGCGCGCGAGCGTGGCGGGAGCGGTGTTGGCCCCGCGTCGCTCGAGCACCTGCGATGCGGCCTCGTGGAGCGCGGTGAGGTAGGGGCGCGGAAACCCGATCATCGGCCACCGAGTAGACCACGGACCGCCCGACGATGACGCGCTGCCCCGCGCCCCGCCGCAGGTCCGAACTGCGCCGCCCGAGCGGGCGAGCGGCAGGCGCGTAGAGTAGCTTCGCCGATCGCATGGTGAAAGCGACGTACGTGTTTCTTGCTCAGGGCGATGCGTTCTCGCCGACCGCCGCGGCGCGTGCGACCGGTGTCGCGTTCACGCGATCGAATGAACCCGGCGACCTCGGGACGAAGGGCAACTACCTGGGCCAGCCGCGGCCCTATGGCAGCGCCGAGCTCGAGGGTCCCGCCGAGGCGGACCTCGAGGTGCCCCATGCTGCGACGTTCGCAGCCGTCGAGTGCCTGGCACCGGCGTGCGTGGCCGCGGGCGCCGACTCGCTGCGCCTGCACATCGACGTGGCCTATGTCGACCAGTGCAACCTGGAGCTGGGCCCCGCATTCGTCGAGGCCTTGGCTCGGCTCGGCATCGCGATCACGCTGACCTGCTTCGAGGCCGATTGAACGGCATGTCCCGGTGACCGGCTCAGAGACCGTAGAAGCCTTTCATACGGCGCAAGGAGCTGCGTTGACCGGTCGACTTCCCCATTCGCGGGCCCTGAGTGACCTGGCCCGACGCGGTCAGGCGCAGGCGCTGGTGGGCGAAGGGCGGGCGAGCGCCGTAGCGGGCCAACCGCTCGAGGCCGTCACGATCGGACGCATCGCGGCCCCGTCGCCGTCGGCCGGAGGCGGCAGCGCTACGAATCGCGCGCCGCCGGCCCCGTCGGGGACGAACACGCCGCCGGCAACCGGGGCATGCTCGGTTCCAGACCGTTCGGTGTTCTAGCGTCGTCCGATCGGCGTGGTCAGGACCGGGCAGCCGGCGTCGTGGATCACGTGCTCGGTGTGCGAGCCGAACAGGGTGTCTCGGATCCCATCGTGACCGCGGGTCGGCATCACGACCGCGCACGCGTGCTCGGCGTGCGCGGCGGCGACGATGGCGTCCTCGAGGCGGCCGTGGCCGCGCAGCGAGCGCACCGCGAGTCCCCCGGCGGCCGGCGGCACCAGCTCGGCGTCGCCGACATGCAGGAGCAGCAGCTCGGTGCCGCGCGCGCCGGCCAGCGCGCACAGCGCGCGCGCTGCCGCCAGCCCGATCTCTGCGGTCGCCGCGTCGGCCGCCGGCACCAGCACCCGACGCAGATCGATCGCGCCGGTCGCCTCGGCGACGAACCCGCGGCTGCGGTTGGGCACCACCAGCACCGGGACGTCCAGGTTGCGGGCCAGGGCCTCGCTGACGCTGCCGTGGAGCAGCGCGCTCAGGCCGTGGCGGCCGTGGCTGCCGGCGATCACCAGGCTCGGTCCCAGCCGGCGCAGGGCATCGAGCACCGTGTCGGTGACGTCATCGCAGCACTCGTGGCAGTGGCGCTCGTGATCGATCTGCCGCCCCCAGCGCGCGGCCAGGGTGCGGGCATCGGGCAGTCGGGTCGCCATCTCCGCGGGCGCGTTGCCATGAACGGTGACCAGGCGAGCGCCGCTCGCCGCCGCCAGCGCCCCGGCGTGGATGAACGCCGACCCGTCGTCGCCGCCGAGGTCGGTGGTGTGCGCGATGAGCAGGCGCGGCATGGCGATCAGCTCCGCTCGACCGGCAGGCCGGCCGCCTGGTACGCGAGCATGCCGCCGGCCAGGTTCATCACCCGGCGGAAGCCGGCGGCGACCAGGGTCGCGGCGATGGTGCTGGAGCGTCCTCCGGACCGGCACACCACGACGATCTCGTCGTCGTGATCCCAGGCTTCGGCCCGCGCACCGACGGTAGCCATCGGGACCAGCTCGGCGCCCGGGATGTGGCCGAGCTCGCCACGGTACTCGTGCGGTTCGCGCACGTCGACGACGCGGGCGCCGTGGCGGGCGGCGTACGCGGCGGCGGGCGCCACGTCGCGGTAGGCGGCGCGAGTGGTGATGACGCGGTGGTCGGGACGGGTGGCGGGCATGGCATCTCCTGGGGCGGTCAGGGCGTCGCGGTCGCGCCGCAGGCGCGGTTGGCCGGCACCGCGGTCGCGAGCTGTTTCGGCGGCGGCAGATCTAGCTGGTCCATGAGCGCGATGAACTCGGCGCGGCTCTTGCCGGCCAGCCGCGGATTCCAGCGCCGCTCTTCGCCGATCGACGACGCCAGGCGGCCGCGGTAGTCGTGGCCGGGATAGACGGCGGTGTCGTCGGGCAGGGCGAACAGGACCTGGGTGATCGAGTCGTGGAGCTCGCCCGGGTTGCCGTTCTGGAAGTCGGCGCGTCCGCAGCCCCGGATCAACAGCGAATCGCCGGTGAAGACCGCGCCGGGCACGAGATACGACAGGCTGTCATCGGTGTGGCCAGGCGTCGCCAGCGCGGTGATCGCGATCGCCCCGACTCGCACCACGTCGCCGTGGCGGAGGTGGACGTCCACGCACGGCGCACCCGCGGCGCTGGCGCAGGTGGTGGCGCCGGTGCGCTCGCGGAGCGCGCTGGCTGCGGTCACGTGGTCGGCGTGGACGTGGGTCTCGAGGACGTGGCTGAGCGTGAGCCCGAGCTCGAGGACCAGCTGCAGATCTCGCTCGAGTTGCTCGCGGACCGGGTCGATGAGCGCCGCGACACCGGCGTCGAGGTCGGCGATCAGGTAGGTGTAGGTCGAGGTCTCGGCGTCGACGAGCTGGCGGAGCATCATGGCTGGGCTCCTTGCATCGCCGGTGCCAGCGCGCGCGCCGCCAAGTGGCCGCCCCGCCATCGGTCGCCCGCGCAAACCGTGCGCCTGAAACGCGGTGAAACGAAGCCGCCGCTCCGGCTCGCTCGCGCCGCTACTCGAGGCCAAGCGTCCGCATCCGGCGCCACAGCGTCACGCGGCTCCAGCCGAGCAGCTTGGCGGCCCGCTCGCGGTTGCCGCTGGTGCGGACCAGCGCGTCACGGATGCGGCGCAGCTCGGGAGAGATGTCGTCGTCCGCTGCCATCGCCGGTGCCGACACCACCACCTCGGCAGCGGCGGGCGCCAGCTCTGCGACCTCGGCCGGCAGGTCGTGTCGCTCGAGCACCGGTCCATCGCCGATCGCGAACGCGTAGGCGAGCACGTTGCGCAACTCGCGGACGTTTCCCGGCCACTCGTGGCGCTCGAGCGCGGCCGCGGCCGCCGGCGCCACGCTCGTGATCTGACGGCGGCCGCGGGCGTTGAGCTCCTCGATCAGCTTGTCGGTCAGCAACAGGACATCGGTGGGACGCTCGCGCAACGGCGGGAGCCGCACCGGGATCACGCGAAGCCGGTACATCAGGTCGGCGCGGAAGCGCCCGGCCTCGACCTCGGCGCGCAGCGCGCGGTGGGTCGCCGAGACGATCCGGACGTCGACCGGGATGGCCTCGCGGCCACCGACCGGCAGCACCGCGCGGGTCTCGAGCATGCGCAGCAGCTTGGCCTGCAACTCCAGCGGCAGCTCGGCGACCTCGTCGAGGAACAGGGTCCCGCCGTCGGCGAGCTGGACGTGGCCAGGGGTGTCCTTGACGGCGCCGGTGAAGGCGCCCTTGATGTGGCCGAACAGCTCGCTCTCGAGCAGGTTGGCGGGCAGGGCGGCGCAGTTGATGGCCCGGAACGGACCGCCGCTTCGCGGCGACAGGGCGTGCAGCGCGTGGGCGACCAGCTCCTTGCCGGAGCCGGTCTCGCCACGAACCAGCACGGTGACATCCTCGCCGGCCACCTTCTCGATGATCCGGAAGGTCTCCTTCATGCGCGCGTCGCGGGTCCACATGCCGTGGAACCGCACCGGCTCACCGTCGCCGCTGCCGACCATCGCCAGGTACACCACCCAGCCGGCGGGCGGGTCGCGGTCGGGCACCGTGATCGGCACCGAGCGGACGCGGACCTGGTCGCGGTCGTCGGCGTTGCCGGCGGGATGTGGGATCAGGGCCTGAAACGACAGGCCGGCGGCCAGCGCTTCGGCGAAGGGTCGCTTCGGGCGATCGCCGCACAGCAAGGTCGCTGCCGAGGCGCCGATCGGAACCTCGGCGCCGAGCAGCTCGGCGGCGGCCGGCGTCGCGACGCGGATGCGGAGGTTGGCGTCGAGGACGATGGCGGCGCCCACCAGGTCGTCGAGCGCCGCGGCGTACAGCGCGCGGTCGAGGTCGGCGGGATCGATGCGCGGGGCGCGACGGACCATCTCCGTACTTTACGCTGCCTGGCTAGCCGGCCAGCTCCTGCGTCAGGACGAACGCCGCCATCACCAGCACGAACACGCCGAACCCCTTGCGCAGCACGGCCGGCGGGATGCGACCGGCGAGCCGACCGCCGACCAGCGATCCGACCACGGCGGCGGCGGTGACGGCGAGCGTGATGGTCCAGTCGAGGTCGTGGACGTGGTCGAGGTGGCCGTAGAAGCCGGCCAACGACTTCATCGAGATGACCACGAGCGATGTGCCCACCGCGAACTCCATGCCGAGACCACCGAGCAGGACCAGCGCCGGGACCACCAGGAAGCCGCCGCCGGCGCCGACCAGGCCGGTGACCACGCCGACGACGATGCCTTCGGCGATGACCTTGCGCACGGGCAGCTCGCGCGGCGCGGTCGAGGTCGGCGCGCGCCGGTCGCGCAGCATCGCCAGCGCGGTGGCGACCATCATCAGCGCGAACAGCAGCATCAAGATGGTGCCGGGGACGTAGGCCGCCAGGCGGCCGCCACCATAGGCGCCGACCATGCCCGCGGCGCCGAAGGTGAGCCCGGTCCGCCAGCGCACCCGGCCGGCGCGGGCGTGGGCGACGACGCCGGTCGCGCTGGTGACCGCGACCACGAACAGCGAAGCCGCGATCGCGGTCTTGGTCTCCATGCCGACCACGTAGGTGAGGATCGGCAAGGTCAGGATCGAGCCGCCGCCGCCCAGCAGGCCGAGCGCGACGCCGATGAGGACCGAGAGCAAGAGGACCTGGACGAGCATGACGTCGGGTACTTCAAGCGCAGTGCCAGCGCCGGCGTGCGTGATCACGCGGCGGCGGACCACGGATGAAACATCGCGAAACGCGCCGCCGATCGCCGCTTGTTGCGAAGCGGTCCAGGGTCGGGACGCAGGGCGCGCCGCACGTGGCAGGCCGCGACGAACGACGATGGCACTGGCCCTGCAGTGCGCAGGCTCATGCTCTTGACGTGGACGATCGCTCTCGGTGGCGGCGCGCTGATCGGCGCCGCGGCAGCGCTCCTGTTGTTGACCCATGGTCGGATCGCCGGCATCAGCGGCGTCGTGGGCGGGCTGCTACCGCCGGCCGCAACCGATCGCGGGTGGCGGGTCGCCTTCATCGCCGGCCTGCTGGCGGCGGGCGCGATCGCCGCGCTGGTCGCGCCGGCGGCGCTCGGGGCGCCGGTGCGATCGCCGCTGGCGGTGGTCGTCGCTGGTCTGCTGGTTGGCTTCGGGACCAACCTGGGCAATGGCTGCACCAGCGGGCATGGCGTGTGCGGGCTGTCGCGTGGCTCGGTGCGGTCGCTGGCAGCGGTGGTGACGTTCATGGCGACCGGGGCGATCACGGCGTGGCTCGTGGGCGGTGGATCGTGAGCGCCGCGGTCGCGGCGTGCGGTCGGCGCTGCCGCGCGATGTCGATCGTGGTCGCCGCCACCGCCGGTGCGCTGTTCGGCGTCGGGCTGTGGGTGAGCGGGATGACGCGGCCCGCGAAGGTGATCGGCTTTCTCGATCCGAGCCGCGGCTGGGATCCGAGCCTCGGGTTCGTGATGGGCGGCGCGGTCGCGGTCTACGCGCTCGCCAATCGCGTGGTGCGGCGGCGCCGCCGCGAGCCGTGGTTCGGCACCGCGTTCCACCTGCCGACCCGCCGCGACCTCGACGTTCGCCTGCTGGCCGGCGCCGCGATCTTCGGCGTCGGCTGGGGGCTCGGCGGCCTGTGCCCGGGACCGGGGCTGGTCGCCGCCGCATCGGGCTCGGGCACCGCGGTGGCGTTCGTCGCCGCGATGGTGGCCGGCATGCTGGCGCAGCGGGCCACCATGCGCCGCTGAACCGAAACCGGGACTGCTCGTCGGCGCCGACATGAGGAGCAGCGCAGCTCGGTGCCGCGCGCGCCGGTGTCAAGGCGGCGTCGAAGTCGCCGGCTCACCATAGAAGTCGGTCTTGTCGCCGAACTGGAACGCGAGTCGGAGCGAGACCGAATGCTGGAGCGAGAGCCCATATCGACCGGGATCGGGCACAGAAGTCGTGTCGAGATCTCGTGAAACGTTCAGCGCGCCAGGCGCTGCTCGGCGCGGAAGAGCCGCCACTGCGTGAACAGCATCACCGGGCCCGCGAGCACGGCGGTGAGGAGCGCAAACTGCAGCATCGCGACGGCGCCGGTCTCCTCGATGTGCTTCGACCAGCTCAGGCCATCGAGGTTGAAGAGGTCGGCGGTGGCGAGCGCGACGAACGCGCCGATGAAGATCATCGCGACCATGCTCCAGCCCATGATGCGCGCGCTGCGGCGGGTCGGGCTGACCAGCCCGAGCATGGCGAGCGCCGCCACGACCACCATCCAGAAGACGCTGCCGCCGCTGCCCGCAGGCCGCGCCGACACCAGCTCGTGGCCGCTGTTGGTGACCAGCAGGTAGCCGTCGCTGACGCTGGCGATCGCGCCGAGCAAGCTCACCACGACGAGCGCGACGAGCATGACGTCGTAGATGATGACGCGCTCGCCGGTGAGCCGGACCGGACGAGAGATGGGGGCGAGGGCGGTGGCGGTGGGCAGATACGAGGGCGGCTCGGCGGCGAGGAAGACAGGAGCAAGCGGTGCGGGCATGGCACAACAGACAGCGACTCCCGGCCCAGGTTTCAACGGCCGCAAGTGTCCGCGGCGCCTGGCCTGCTGGGTGTAGGCGGATCGCGGTTGTCGTCGGTGGAGGTCACGGTGCGCGCCTCACGGATCCCTGCCCACGTGGGCGGCGTCGGCGTTCTGCGCGCCCGCTTCGGCGGCCACGAGCGCGGGCCTGCGTTGTTCGCGACAACCACTCGACGCACGAGCAGCTACAGTCGTTGCACCCGGGTGCCGCCCTGCGGCGCCAGCGCTGGCGAATGCACTGGTCATGTCGAGTGTTCCCTCGGCACGTCGTGCGCAACCCCGCGACCGAGCACACACGGAGGGCTGGCCCGAGGCTTGCTGAAGACATGAACGTCCCGGAAAGGGGTCGTCCATGCTCCGGTCGTCGCGCAGAGTGACCCGCTCCTTCACCATCCTCGGGCAGTCGACGCACTGCTCGTCGGCGCGCACCCGCTACCTGCATATCCTCGCCATGGCCGTCTGTTCGCGGCCGGACTAGCGGTCGCACCATCAGTCCCTGATGCGCTCCCAGCGGATCGGCAGAGTCCTGTCCGGCGTGGTGGCGGTGCCGGTCATGCTGTCACCGCCCGGATCGAGATGGAGCTGGTAGTGGACCTCGAATGAGGTGCGGATGATGAGGTCGACGTTGTCGCCGTCGATGGTGACGGAGTTGATCACGTCGGCGTGCGCCTGGTCGAGGGGCCGGACGAACGGCTTGTCTCCGTCGTATCCGACCTGATATTGGTCGTGGTAGGCGACGTCGGTCTCGCCGGGCTTGCCCCAGAACTCGAGCCATTTGCCAACCACCGTCGGGCGCTGGGCGGGGACGGCGGCGGTGGTGGGTGGGGTACTGCTCGGCTGCACGGGCGGCGGAGTAGCACCGCCGCACGCGGCAGCGAGACCGACCAGAGCCACGACGGCGGACCTGAGGATCGTCATGCCTCGCATCTTCGCTGCTTCGCGTGCGCGCGTCGAGGCCACCGCCGATGCTCCCGCGGCCGCGAAGCTGGTCGGCATGGTGGCGCAGCGCGCCAGCATGCGCCGCTTGAACGGTCAGCCCATCGGTGTGCACAGCTCGACGAGCACGCCGTCCGGATCGCGGACGTAGGCCACGGTCTGGCCCCACGGCTTGGTGGCCGGCGCCTTGACCGCGGTCGCGCCGGCGTCGAGGGCGCGCTGCCACGCCGCCGGGACGTCCGTGGTGCACAGCGCGATCTCGATCCCGGCTGGCTCGCCGTCGGCGCGGTTGGGGCGGAACCTGCCACCGTTGGCTTCGGCGGTTGCCTCGGCAACGAAGCCGAGCGCCGTGGCGCCGGTCTCGAGCTCGGCGTACGTGCCGCTGTCGTGGGCGAAGCGCAGCGGGAGCCCGAAGGCGCGTTGCCAGAAGGCGGTCGCGCGCGCGACGTCGGGGACGTAGACGAGGACGTAGCCGAGGGTGACGGACGGGGTGCTCATGGCGGCGTTGATACTGCGCCGGCGACGGTGTCGGTTTCGGATTCGGCGACGGTTTCGGATTCGGCGACGGCCTGGGCCTCGGTCTCGGCCTCGGTCTCGGCCTCGGTCACCGGGACCTCGAGGTACCGGCACGGGCGCGCTCGCCGGTACCTCCGGATCGCCGCCGGTCGGATGACCGCCGCCAAGGGTGCGCCGCGCCTCGGGACTGCACCTGGCCGACCGCTTGCTCTACGTCTCCACAGGAGGAACCAACCCGATGCGCACTCTTCGCTTCCCAGCCTTGTTTGCCTGCTCCCTGGTCGCCGCCGCCGGCGCCTGCACCGACAGCCCGCAGGACGACGCCGATCAGATCGTCTCGTCGATCGAGCTCGAGAACGGCGGCCTCGATACCGAGGACGAGGCGCCGCTGTTCGACGCCGTCGACAGCTTCGCCGCCGCCGCCATCGAGAGCGACTCCGCCTACGTCGACCCCATGGACGGCGACACCGAGATCGCCGCGCTGCGGACCCGCGGCGACGTCGCCCGCCTGCGCATTGCCGCGGCGTGGGGCCAGTTGCCGCCCGATCGGACCCGCGACCAGGCCCGCGACTGGAGCGGCCGCATCGAGGTCAGCCGCGGCGCGCTGGTGGTGCGCCACCGCATCGGCTTCGAGGAGGCCACCGACCGCATCAACCCGCGCACCGACCGCCGCTCGGTGGAGTTCCAGTCGGTGACCCGGCCGTTCGCCGATGGCCTGGTGCTCGAGGTGCTCGCCGATGGCGACCTCGCCGGCATCACGCTGTCCTACATCCCCAACGTCGGTGACCGCCTCGACCTCAGCCTCGCCGACCTGGTCGCCGGCCCGGTCTCGACCGACCGCGACGCCGATGGCAACCGCATCGTGGTCACCGCGCTGCGCCGCGACCGTGACGACTGCGACCACGGCTTCATGCGTGGCCGCTGGCACGCGATGCGCCTCGGCTTCGGCGCCTTCATGGGCGTGGTCAGCAACGCCGACGGTGACCCGATCGGTCACCTGCGCGGCATCTACGGCACCCGCCGCAATGGCGAGCAGGTGTTCTTCGCCAAGTACATCGACCGCGATGGTCAGTTCCGCGGCATCTTCACCGGCCACTACCGCGACGGCGCCTTCGCGGGCCGCTGGCTGACCCGCGCCGGCGAGCATGGCCGCGCCGGTGGTCACTACCGCGAGAGCCTGCCCGGCCCCGAGGTCGGCGGCGGCTTCGTCGGTCGCTGGGCCGAGACCTCGTGCGCAGCCGACCTGCCCGAGCGCCCCTGAAGCGTCGACCGCAACGTCACGCGACCGCCGCCACCGAGGCGGCGGTCCGCGTTCCGGACATGCGCGTCGTCTCGCGACCGGGTCAGAACGCGACGTCGGCCTGTGGCGGGATCACGTTGCCGGCCTCGTCGCGACAGGGGCTGCCGACGCCGGTCGACGACTTGCACCCCGTGGTGTCGCACGGGTACGGCGACGACTGCTGTGCGCGCGGCGCGATGAACATCGGGTTGACGACCCAGCTGCCGCCCTCGTTGTGGTAGGCGAAGCACATCAGCTCACGCTTGTTGCGGTTGAGCGCCAGCTTGTAGGTCGCGTCGCGCAGGAACTCGATATCGGTGTCCGAGTCGCCGGCGCCAAACACCTGGCGCTGGCCGAGCGGTCGCCGCTCCATCGCCGTCGGGCCGCTGGACCCGTAGATCACCTTGTTGACCCAGCACCGCTTGCCTTCGATATACGAGATCATCGAGTCCTCGGCGTCGGCGACCGTGCCGCAACCCTGGAAGTGGTAGGTGTAGCGCCCGTTGCCGTCGAGCATGTGGCGGATGCCGATCACGTGATCGACCGGGACCGCGACCCGAGCCGCGAACACCTCGACCACGGGTTGCGGCGAGGCGCTGATCGCCCACACGTCGAACCCGTTGACCTGCATGGTCGCGATCAGATCCGCGACCTGATCGTAGATGCGGATGTACGCGTTGACCGTGCGCGTCCCGACGACCTTGGTCCCGGCCACCGGCGCGGCGAGGTGAGCGGTGACCGTCGCCTCGACGAAGCCCTTGATCTCCGCCGGCGTGTAGCCCGCCATCAGCTGGGCGGTCCAGGCGTAGGTCGGTTCCATGCGGCGGTAGTTCCAGCCCGCGAACGCCGCGGCGGCGCCGCGGGTGACGCCATCGATGTAGATGCTGAGGATCTCGTCCGCGCAATCGGTGTCGGTCGCGGTCGGCAGCGGCTGACCGGCGGCGACGTCGGTGCCGCAGGCCGCGGTCAGCGCGGCCTGAGCCGCCGCCGTCATGTACGGGCTGGTCCGGCCCCAGTCCTGTCCCGGCGGCTGCAACACCTTGTCGTGTTCGATCAGGTAGAAGGTGATCGCGTCGCCGATGTCGTTCTTGATGACGGTGTTGTCCCAGTCGAACAGGGCGACCGGCTTGCGCGTACCGTCGTAGCCCGTGCTGCGGCATCCGGTGCTGTCGATCCACGTCTGCAGCTGCTCGCGGACACCGGCGCGCCACGGCAGATCGGTGCGCAAGGACTGGCCAGCGCAGGCCGGCGCGGCATCGGTCGCGGCATCGGCCGCTGCGTCGGCCTCCGGCGGCGCCGCGTCCGGGGTCGGGTTGAGGGTTTCGTCGTCGCCACAGCCAACAGCCCCGGCCATGACGGCGAACAGGAACAGGCGGTTCATCTGGTTCGTCATGAGGCGACCCTGAACCCGGTCCGCGTGACTCCTCCAGCGGACGAACGTGAGATGAACGTGAAGCGCTGGACGCTGATATCATCGCCACCGTGCCAGGCCGCACCGGGGGGCTCATGTCGCGGATCACGCTCGTCGCCATCGTCGTCATCGTCGCCGTCGGGTCGATCGCCGGTTGCTATGGCGCCCCCAAGGGCGGTCCGGTCCAGGACCCGATGTTCGAGCGCAGCATCCCGGTCTACATCAATCGCGATCTCGACCTCCTGTTCGTGGTCGACAACTCGGGGTCGATGCTCGCCGAGCAGAGCCAGCTGGCCCAGAACTTCCCGGTCTTCCTCAACGTGCTGCAGACCCTCGAGGGTGGGCTGCCCAACCTCCACCTCGGCGTGGTGTCGTCGAACGTCGGCGCCGCCGGAGCCCAATCGGTGCCGGGTTGCGTGGCGTCCGGCGACGACGGGAATCTGTTGACCGGTCCGCCGGGTAACAGCTGCGCGACGACCTACGGGCTGCAGGGCTCGTTCGTCTCGGACATCGCGCAGTCGAACGGCACCCGCGTGCGGAACCACACCGGCAACCTGGCGGGGTTGTTTGCCTGCATGTCCCAGCTCGGCAACACCGGCTGCGGCTTCGAGATGCACCTCGAGTCGATGTACCGCGCGCTGCAGCCGGGGAAGAATCCGGGCTTCTACCGCGGCGGCGCGCACCTCGCGGTCATCGTCATCGCCGATGAAGACGACTGCTCGACCGAGATGGGCGCCTTGTTCGGCGATCCCAACGCCGGCCTCGCGTCGCAGCTCGGTCCGCGCACCTCGTTCCGGTGCCACGAGTTCGGCGTCCGCTGCGCTGGCGACGCCACCCCGCGGACGCTCGGCCCCAAGAGCGGCTGCGTGCCCGACCCGGCGTCCATGTACGAGTTCGAGGTCCAGCGCTACGCCGACTTCCTGCGCAACCTGAAGGGCGATCCGAAGCTGGTCGTCGTCGCCGGCATTATCGGCGACTTCGACGCTGCCACCGGCAACCTGACGGTGGGGCCGGACCGCCGCACCAACGATCCCAACCTGCCCGAGGTGTCGCGCTCGTGCACCACGTTCGACGTCAACGATCCCGACGACGGGGCCAACCCGCCGGTGCGCCTGCAGGGGTTCCTGTCGTCCTTCCCGGAGCGGAACACGTTCGCGACCATCTGCAACTCGAACCTGGGCGACGCGCTGGTGCAGATCGCGACCCTGGTGAAGACCGCCATCGGCAACCCGTGCATCGACGAGGTGCTCGCCGATCGCGACCTTGGGATCGAGGGCCTGCAGCCCGAGTGCACGGTGGTCGACGTGCTGAATCCCGACGCCCCCAGCCGCACCGAAGTGGTGATCGCGCAGTGTGCGGTGGCGATCCAGACCGGCGCGACGTGCGATCCGGGCGGCGCCGCCACGCCGTGCTGGTGCCTCCACCCCGACGCGGCGGCATGCCCCGCGGACGGGGATAACCCGCTGAGCCACGCCATCGAGGTCAACCGCGGTGGCGCCACGCCGCCGCTCGGGACCGTGGTCGAGGTGCAGTGCGTGACGCCAGGCGACGGATCGCCATGAAGCATCTCATCGCCGGCCTGTCGATCCTGGCCGCGTGTAACGGCGGTGACGACGGTGCGGTCGATCGCGACGCCGAGGCCACCGCCGATGCGGCCGACGTGATCGACGGCCGGGCGCCGATCGACTACACGACACCGACGGTGCCGGTGAGCGAGCTCTTGCTCGATACCTACAAGGGCTACGCCGGCGGCCTGTACCCGGGAGGCAACAGCATCCCCGCCGCCCACCTGGCCGCCGGTCAGGTCCGGGCGGCGCTGATCCAGCCCCGCGACACCAGTGGCGCGCCGTCACCGAGCGGGCGCTACGTGATGATGTCGATCGGGATGTCGAACGCGACCCAGGAATGGTGCGTGGGCGACGGCTCGCCGCCGTGCACCCCCAACTCGTTCACCGGCCAGGCCCTCGCCGACAGCGCCGTCGAGCGCGGCGAGCTGGCGTTCGTCAACGGCGCGCTTGGCTCGCAGACCTGCTCGGCGTGGGACGACGCCAGCGACACCAACTGGGAGCGAGTGCGCACGCTGCTCGAGGCCCAGGGCTACGGTCAGGGCCAGGTCCAGGTCATCTGGCTCAAGTGCGCAAACCCGCAGCCGACGATGGCGTTGCCCGCCGAGGGCTCGCACGCCTACGGCGTCGAGACCGGCATGGCCAGCATCATCCGCATCGCGCGCCAGCGTTATCCCAACGTGCAGATGGTGTTCGTCTCCAACCGCATCTATGCCGGCTACGCGACCACCCCGCTCAATCCCGAGCCGCACGCGTACGAGACCGGCTTCGCGCTCAAGTGGTTGGTGGCGGCGCAGATCGAGCAGGAGCGCAGCGGCGCGATCGATCCGCGGGCCGGCGATCTCGCGCTCGCCACCACGCCGTGGATCGGCTGGGGCCCCGACCTGTGGGCCAACGGCACCACCGCGCGGGGCGACGGCCTCAGCTACGAACGCGCCGACCTGGCGGCCGACGGCACCCACCCGAGCGCGACCGGCGTGACCAAGGTCGGTGGGATGTTGCTCGGGTTCTTCAAGACCTCGCCGGTGACGAGCTGCTGGTTCCTGGCCGGGGAGAGCTGCTAGCATCGATCATGCTCGAGCGTGCGCTGGGAGTGGCGTTCGTGATGATGGCTGCCTGCGGCGGCTCATCGCCGGCGTTCGTCGATGCCGCGGCCGATGGATCGTCGACCGATGCCGAGTCGGTCGTCGACGCCGCGAGCCTCGACGCCGCGGCCGACGCCACCGTCGACGCCACGGTTGCTCTCGACGCCTCGCTGTGCGGCAACGCGCTGGTCGATCCGGGCGAGACCTGCGACGGCAACTGCCCGACCACCTGCGCCGATGTGCTGACCTGCACCACCGACACGCTGGTCGGCACGCCGGGCACCTGCGACGTCGCCTGTCAACACGCTGGCACCGGCTGCGCCGCCGGAGACGCTTGCTGCTCGCCGGGCTGCGACTCCACGACCGACTCCGACTGCGCGTTCACGATCGACCCCTTCTACGATCCTTCCTACGACGTCCGCGATCTCGGCACCGCGCCGGGCGTGCCCGCCAATTACGGCGGCCTCACGGTCTCGCCCGCCGATCCGAACCTGCTGCTCATCGGCGGTCTCGCCAACAACCTCACGGGGGCGATCTACGCCCTGGGCTTGCAGCGTGACCCGGCCGGCCACATCGTCGGCATCGTCGGGCCGGCAACGGTCGCTCGCGAGGGCCAGTACAACGACGGCGGCGTCGTGTTCGCGCCCGACGGCGTGCTGGTGCTCGCCCGCTACCCGGTCAACGAGCTCGGCTTCCAGCGCGCGGCCAGCACCACCACCGACAAGACCGTGGCGCTCGCCGGGCTCGGCGTGGCCGCATCGGTCGGCGGGCTGGCGCACGTGCCGGCCGGTCATCCCGGCGCCGGGGCCTGGAAGCTGGTCTCGTGGTCGGGCGGCCAGTGGTACGAGCTGACGCTGGTCGCGGATGGCACCGGCACCTACGACGTCACCGCCGCGGTGTTGCGCCAGACGATCGCCGGCGGACCCGAGGGCATCGTCTACGTCCCGCTCGGCTCGCCGCTGTTCACCAACCCGAGCGTGCTGGTCTCCGAGTACTCGGCAGGACGGGTCGGGACCTACGAGGTCGACAGCGCCGGCGATCCGGTGCTCGCCACCCGGCGCAGCCTGATCACCAACCTCACCGGCGCCGAGGGCGCCGCCATCGATCCGGTCTCGGGGGACTTCCTGTTCTCCACGTTCGGCGGCGGCAGCCGCATCATCGTGGTCCGCGGCTTCAGCGGCAACTGACGCCAGGAGAGGCGGATACGATGTCGAAGATGGGACCAACCAGCAAAGCCATTGAGTCAGGTCGTCCAGGTCATCTCCCCCCACAAGAAGGAGCTCGGCCCCGGCATGCACGTCGCGCGCGTGTTGCCGCACGTCGAACGCCGCAGCATCGGGTCGTTCGTGTTCGTCGATCACTTCGGCCCCGTCGAGTTCGCGCCCGGCAAGGGCCTGGACGTGGGCCCCCATCCCCACACCGGGCTGGCCACGGTGACCTGGCTCTTCGACGGCGAGGTCACGCACCGCGACAGCCTCGGCTTCATCCAGGTCATCCGTCCCGGCGAGGTCAACTGGATGACCGCCGGCCGCGGCATCGTGCACTCCGAGCGCACCGGCGATGCGGTTCGCGCCGCCGGCGGACGCGTCCACGGGCTTCAGCTGTGGGTCGCGCTGCCGCTCGAGGCCGAGGACACCGAGCCGGCGTTCGTGCACCACGGCGCCGCCGACATCCCGGCGGTGAATCTGGCCGGCGTGCACGTGAGCGTGATCGCGGGTGCGGCGTTCGGCGTCCAGTCGCCGGTGAAGACGCTCTCGCCGCTGCTCTACGCTATCGCCATCCTGGCCCCCGGCTCGCGGCTGACCATTCCGGCGACGCACGCCGAGCGCGCCATCTACGTGATCAGCGGCGAGTGCATCGTCGATAACGAGACCTACGACCCGCACCACATGCTGGTCCTCGGCGAGGGCGAGATCACCGTGGCGGCTGCCTATCCCGCCCACATCGCGATCTTCGGCGGGCCGCCCCTCGACGCGCCCCGCCACCTCCTGTGGAACTTCGTTGCCAGTACGAAGGAGCGCCTGCTCCTCGCGCGCGACCAATGGAAGGCCGGCTCGTTCCCGATCATCCCGGGCGACAGCGACGAGCCCATCCCGTTTCCCGATTGAGCCGACTGGTCTACTCGGACTGCTCGGCCGAAATGATCTCGCCGACGCCGACCCGTTCGATGACGCGACCGTCGCCGTCGAGGATCTCGAGCATCAGGAAGCCGCGGGCGGCTCGGAGGGCCGGCCCGGTGGCACCGGTGGCGGCGGCCTCGGGTTCGGCAGGGTCGGGGGCGGTGACGCGAGCAGCGGTCGAGCGGGACACGTTGTAACTCCGGGTCGGTTGTCCCCCGGGTAGCGTGGGCCTCGCGTCGGTCGTGACGCGCCGAGTGCGATCCGACCGCGCCTCACGGCGGCGGCGGTTTCGCGACCGGATCGGGAACCGCGAGCGCTCCGTCGCTGAGGTTGCCGCCTGGGTTGCCCTCGGTGTGCAGCTCGGTCTGCCACGCCGACGGTGTCAGCACGGTGTGCGGACCCTGGGTCACCAGGCCGAACTTGTTGTTGCTCGAGAACGAGTTCTTGAACTCGATGCTGGCGGCGAAGGCGCTGCTGCTGTTCACGAGCACGCCGGCCCGCTGGTTGGATTTGATCGTGCTGCTCTTCAGCAGGCCCACGCTGGCTTCGATCACCAGCAGCCCGTCACCGAAACCCGGCCCGTCCGCGAACGCGACCTCATGGGTCGCCAGGATCTTGATGCCGTCCAGGGTCAGGGCGTTGGCCCCGGAGTGGACGTGGATGCCGGCGACGTCGTTCGCGACGACCAGGGCGTCCACGATCCCGACCTCGGCCCCGAAGCGTGCCTCCAGTCCTCCGAAACTGCTGCCGCCCTTGGCGGCCTGCTGGACGGTGATGCTGCCCAGCGCCGGGTCGTGCTGGGTGAAGGCGATGCCGAGATCCAGGAACGTCGCGCTGGTCATCGGGCCCGAGACGATCACGCCGGCGCGCTCGGCGTACTGGACCCGGAGGCCGATGAAGACGTGGCCCTCGGTCGCGGCGCCGCTCACGTACACGCCGGTGCCGGCGTCGGCCAGGATGGGCAGGATCGGCAGCAAGGGTGCCAGCCCCGAGAACGGCAGGTCATCGTGACCGAACAGCGTCGCGACGCTGATCTGGTCGAACGCATCGCGGACGATCGGCGCGCACAGCACGGCGCCGGCGGCGAGCACCGCCTCGCCACGCGGGCCGGCGTCGACGAAGCTGTGCAGGATCGCGCTCGCATCCCCGCGCGAGTACACCTCGAAGGGCACCGGCCACAGATCGTACGTGGGTCCGCACGGCAGCGTGGCGCCACGGACCAGGCGAGTGCCTTCGACGGTGACGTCGCGGGCGTGCAGCGAGCCCGCGGTCTGCCGCACGCCGTAGCCGGTCGCGCCGGTGATGCGCACCCGCAGCAGGCGCGTCTCGGCGGCCGGCGACACCACCACGACCCCGCCGGGGAACGGTGCGTCCACGACGTCGAGGTCGCGCAAGACGAGCAGCGAGCCGGTGATGTTGGCGATCGTGCCGCGGATCGGCGTCGTCGACGCTGGCGACCGGCTCGGCGGGCAGCTCGGTCAACAGGTTCACGCCGCCCTCGCTCGATCCGATGAGCAGCCGCCGTCCACCGGCCTCGACGACGTACAGCGCCCGCCGCGGCTCGAGCGGCACCCGCGCCACCACGCTCACACCGCCACCGACCCGCCGGCCCTCGAACCAGCGCCCGACCAGCCGCAACGCCAGCCAGGCCGCGCCGCACACCAGCACCAGCAACGACGTCAGCATCAGCTCGCCGTAGCCGCCGCCGCCCGACGCCAGCGCCGTCGCCGTTTCGGTCGCCGCCTCCGTCGCCGGCGCAGCCGCCTCCGGACCGTGCATGCGTCGCGCGTAGCACCGCCGTCTGACACGGCATCAGCAGCCGCTGGTCCCGATCTCCCGGAAGCTGACGCTCGCCGGCACGCCCTGCAGCGGTGCGCCACCGATCGTCAGCAGGGTCGAATCGGTCGCCGTGTCGGCGTCGACGATGCCGTCGACGTGGAAGGTCTGCGGCGTCGACCAGTTCGTCGGCGTGAACACCAGCGGCGACGACCAGCACGTCACCGCCGTCGGGTTGGTGCACGTCACCGACAGGCTGACCGTCGACGGTGGCGCCGCCAGCAGCACGACCGACAGGTATGCGGCCTGGCCCTCGCACGAGTTCTGCAAGTTCGGGGTCACGGAGATGAGCGCGGTGGTATCGACCACCGTCACCGCCGTCGACCCCGCCGAAGGCACGTCGGGCGACGTGTACGTGACCGTGGCGGTGGTGGTGGTGTTGACGGTGGCGTTGCTGAACGTGACGTTCTTCGGGACGTTGTAGTCGCCCGGCGTGAACGCCATCGTCGCCGGTGACACCCCGACGGTCGCGGTGTCGCTCGAGGTCAGCGTCACCGCGACGTTGCCACCGGGGATGTACAATAGCGACAGTCCGACCGTGGCGCTGCCGCCCTCCCACAGCGAGGCGGTGGCCGAGCGCACCCACTGCTGCACGTCGTCGTCGTCGACCGCGACTCCGACCGGCACGTCAGGAGCGCCAGCGGTGCTGGCGATGATCGACGTGTTCTCGTCGGCCAGATCCTGATCGGCGACGCCGGTGGCGATGACGTCCCGGTCGGTGTTCCAGTTGGCGGCGGTGAAGGTCAGCGACGCCGGCGACGCCGTGACCGCGCCCGTATCCTGCGACGTCAGAGCGACGGTGACCGAGCCGCTGGGCTCGGCCAGGAGCCGCACCTGGAAGGTGCCGCTGCCGCCCTCGGCGATCGACAACGACGGCAGGCTGGTGACGATGCCCTGCACGGTCGTGTCGGTGACGTACGCGGTCACCGGCACCGAGGCGAGACCGGGCGAGGACACCGTGATGGTCACGGTCTCGTTGGCCACGTCCGCGTCGGCGACCCCGGAGACCGTCACCGTCTTGGAGATGGCCCAGTCCATGGTCGTGAAGGTGAGCGTGGCCGGCGCGGCCACGGCGGCCCCGGCGTCGCTGGTCGAGACCGACACCGTCGTGGTGGCCAGCGGCTGCGCGCTGAGGCGCACGCCGAGCAGTGCCGAGCTGCCCTCGCCCAGGGCCACGACCGTGGCGCCGGTCTGGATGAGGAGCGGGTCGTCGTCGGTGACGCTGACGTTGACCGTCGCGCTCGACGCCCCGTTCGTCGACAAGGTGAGCGCCGCGCTGCCCGGCGCCGCGTCGGCGTCCTGGAGTGCCGACACCGCCACCGGCTGCGTCGTGGCGTAGTTGGCCGGGGTGAAGGTCAGGACCATCGGATTGACCGCCACGCCGGGGTTGTTGGACGACACCGCCACGGTCACCGACGTGGCGGGCTGCCAGCGCAGGCTCACGTTGACGTTGGCGCTGCCACCCTCGGTGAGGTCGAGCGAGGCTGGCGACGCCAGCACTTCCTGGACGTCGTCGTCGTCGATGGCCGCCGCGACCGTGGCCCCGGTGAGCCCGCTGGCCGACAGCGACAGCGTCACCGTCTCGTCGGCGAGGTCGACGTCCTGCACCCCGTTCACGGTGACGTCCCGGTACACGCTCCAGTTGGCGGCGTCGAAGGTGAGCGACGCCGGCGACGGCAAGGCCGCGCCCATGTCACTGGTCGCGATGGCCACGGTGGTGGTGCCCGCCGGCGCCGCGGTCAGGCGAACCCGGAACGACGCGGTGCCGCCCTCGGTCGCGGAGACGCTGGCCACCTCGGTGGCGATGCCGAGCGGGTCGTCGTCGGTGACGGTGACGCTCACGCTCTGGGCCGGGATCGGCGGGCTGGTCACCGAGACCACCACCAGCTCGCTGGCGGCGTCGGCGTCGTTGACACCGCTCACGGTGACCGACCGGGCCGTGGCCCAGTTCGCGCTGTCGAACGTGAAGCTGGTCGGCGGCGCGACCGCCACGGCGGCGCCGTCGGCCGAGGACACCGACACCGTCGTCGACGACGACGGCTGATACGCGAGCCGCACCGTGAAGTTGCTGCTACCGGCCTCGCCGATGGTCAGGCTGGTCGGGGTGACCACCAGCACCTGCTGGTCGTCGTCGGTGACGCCGACGGGGATCACGCCGTTGGCGGCGCCCGGAGTGGTCAGCGTCAAGGTCGACGTGCCGCCGGCGACGTCGACGTCCTGGAGCGCGGTCACGGTGACGCCCTGGGCGATGGCGTGGTTGGCCGTCGTGAAGGTCAGCGCGCCCGGCGACGCCGACACCAGCGCGCCGTTGCTCGAGACCACGGTGACCACGACGTTGCCGGAGGGGATGTAGCCCAGGCTGATGCCGACGCTGGTGCTCTGCCCTTCGGTCAAGGACAGCGATCCGGGGGTGGCGTCGATCCGCTGGACGTCATCGTCGTTGACGGTGGCGCTCACCGACGTCGACGACACGCCCGACCCGGTCAGCGCGAAGGTCACGACCTCCCCCGCCAGGTCGAGATCGCTGGTCCCGGTCACGGCCACCGGCAGGAGGGTGTCCCAGTTGGCCGCCGTGAAGGTCAGCGTCGCTGGCGAGGCCGAGGCCGCGCCGATGTCGCTCGACACGATCGCGACGGTGACGCTGCCCGTCGGCACCGCGTTCAGACGCACGCCGAAGCCGGCGGTCTGTCCCTCGGTCACCGTCAGAGACGACACGTCGGTCAGGATGCCGAGCACCTGGGCGTCGAGCACCATGACGCTCACCATGTTCGAAGCGATCCCGGCGGCCGACGCGGTCACGGTGACCGACTCGTTGGAGGCGTCGGCGTCGGCGACGCCGCTGATGGTCACCTGCCGCAACGTGGCGTAGTCGGCCGGCGCGAAGGTGAGCGTGGTCGGGGCCACCATGGCCGCGCCCATGTCGCTGGAGGCGATGGTCACCGTGACGGTCGCGGCCGGCTGATGGCTCAGGCGGTAGTTCACCGTGCCGCTGCCGGCCTCGCCGATGCTGAGGGAGGGGGCGCTGCTCGTGATCAGCAGCAGGTCCTCATCGGTGACGTTCACGGTCGCGGTCACCGACGGCAGCGGCGACGAGGCGAAGGTGAGCACCGACGAACCGCTGGCGATGTCCACGTCCTGCACACCGACCACGGTCACCTGCTGCTCGGTGGCGTAGTTGTCCGGCGTGAAGGTGAGCGTCGTCGGCCCGGCCGTGGCCACCGCCGGCGTTCCCGAGGTGACGGTGACGTTCACGTCGGCGGCGGGCGCGAAGGCCAGGCGCACACCCACGGTCGCGGTCGCGCCCTCGTTCACCGTCAGCGCGCTGGGGGCCAACTGGATGGCCTGGACATCGTCGTCGGTGACATTGGCGGTCACCATCCGGAGCGGGAGGCCGGCGCTGGCGAGTGTGATCGCGACGTTCTCGTTGGCGACGTCGACGTCCGCGACACCGCTCACCGTGACCGCCTGGGACACGTCCCACGCCGCGGGCATGAAGGTGAGCATCGCCGGGCTGGCGCCGGCGGCCGCGCCGTCGGCCGAGGTGACGGCGACGATCAACGGCGTCGCCGGCTGCGCGCCCAGCCGGACCTGGAAGCCGCCGTTGGCGCCCTCGACGACGTTGACGGTGGGCGTGTCGACCTCGATGGTGAGCTGATCATCGTCGTCGACCGCGACGCTCACGTCGCGGACCAGGCCGAGGGCGAGCGCCTCGAAGCGGATCGTGGCAGCGCCGTCGACGGCGTCGGGGTCGTGGAGCGCGGTGATGGTGACCGGCTGGTCGGCGGCGTAGTTCGACGGCGTGAACACCAGCTGCGCCGCGGGCACGGTGGCCACCGCCGGGCTGAGGCTGCTGGCCGTGACCGTGACGTCGGACGAGGGCCGGTAGGCCAGGTGGACGTTGACCACGGCGGTGCCGCCCTCGGCCGGCGAGACCGCGAGCGGCGCCGCCACGATGGCCTGGGTGTCGTCATCGGCGACCGAGATGGAGACGGTGCGGGACATCACCGGCGATGGCGCCGACAGGGTGAGCGTCGGCGTCTCGGGGTCGGCGTCGAGGTCCTGGACGGCGGTGACCATCACGGTGCGGGGCGTGTTCCAGTTGGTGGTGGTGAACACGAGCGAGCCTGGGCTGGCGGTCGCGGCGCCCAGGTCCGACGAGGTCAGGGTCACGGTCACGCTGGCCAGCGGCTGCTGGGTGAGCATGATGCCGAACGTGGCGGTTCCACCCTCGGTCGCGGACAGCGTGGTGGTCGAGGGATCGATGCCCAGCACGTCGCGGTCGGCGATGTTGATCGTGACCGACACCGCCGTGATCGCCGGCGTCGCCGTCGGGGCCGACAACGTGACCGTCGCCTGGTCGGGCGCGAGATCGGCGTCGTCGAGACCGGTGAGGGTGACGGCCTGGGGCACGTCCCAGGTGGTCTCGGTGAACCTCAGCGTCCCCGGGCCGGTTGTGACCCGCGCCGGATCGCTCGACGTGACGGTGACGTCGACCGGCGACGCGGGTTGATGGGTGAGTCGCACCGACAGCATGGCGGTCGCGCCCTCGCCGAGATCGACCGGGCTCGGAGCCACCTGCAGGGCCAGCCCGTCATCGTCGTCGACGATGACCGCCACGGTCGCGGTCCCGGCCACCGCCGAGATCAGGCTGACATCGACCTGGTCGTCGGTGACGTCGGCGTCCTGCTTGCCGGAGATGGTCACGGTCTGCGCGACCATCCAGTCGCCGGTGCCAAACAGGAGCGCGGTCGGCGCCAGGCCGACCCGTACCTCGTCGTCGCTGGCCAGGTTCACCAGGACCGGCCCGAGCGGTGGGGCGGAGAGCGAGACCGTGACGGTGCGCGTCGCACCCTCGGTGACGGTCAGCGCACTCTCCGACACCACGAGCTGACCGGGGGGAGCGTCGACACCGGTGTCGACCTCGCCGCCGTCGACGCCACCGTCATCGAGCTGGTCGAAGGTGAGCGGATCGACCGTACACGCGGCGACCACGGCGAGAAGGAGCGAGAACGACGCCAGCGAACGATGAACGGTGCGCATCAGAACCTCACCAGGAGATCGAGACCAGGGGAGCCGCGGTCGAGGCGCGGCGCGACGGACAACCGCGACGCGCCGTGTTCGGGCGCGCCGGTGAACCAGAGGACCGTGGCACCGAGCGCGGCGGCCGCGGCGACGCCGAAGGACACGTTGGCCAGCGTGGCCCGCGTGGTGGCGCTGGCCACGAGCGCGTTGGCCTCGTCGCCGCGACCGCAACTCGGCCCGCTCGGACAGAGCCGGCGCGCGTCCGCTTCGAGGCCGTTGGCCTGGACGCCCAGCGCCACGCCGCCACCGGCGCCGATCAGCGCGCCCGCCGCGAGACCGAGTGCGACCTTGCGGCGGCCGGTCCAGCGCGACGACGCGCGACCGTCCTCGCCGCCCTCGTCATCGTCGCCGGTATCGAGCACGCCGCCACCGGTGCCGCCGTCGGGCTCGACCAGCGCGCGCAGCTCCTTGAAGCGCGGGACCTCGACCGAGGCGCGATCGCTCTCGACGGCGACCTCGACGGTGGCGGTCCAGACCTCGTGGCCGGGCGCCTTGCCACCGATGGTGTAGACGCCGCCGTCGACCGGCGCGGCGCGGTTCCACAGCGCCGGATCGAGCGGGCTGCCGTTGCGCATGAGCACCAGACCGTCGACGCGGTTGGCGTCGGGCACCAGCACGGTGAGGTAGGAGAGCCGCGGCTCGAGCGACGCCACCGCGGCCTCGGCCAGCTTGCGCTTGGCCGGATCCTTGGCCCGGGTGAGCGCGTCCTTGAACGCCGACCACGCCGAGGCCAGCCGCCCCTGTCGCTCGCGACACTGGCCGATGCGGATCATGGTGCCGGCGCGAGCCTCGATGCGGTTGGAGGCCTCGAAGGCGTCGCAGGCCTCGGCGAGCTGGCCCCTGCTCTCGAGCCGATCGGCCTCGCTGAACAGCGTCTCGGCGTCGGCGTTCTGGGCCGCGGCCAGGCGCGGGAATGCGGCGAGGGCGGCGAGCACGAGCGCGCTAGTCGCCGCGATCGACCGGCCCCGCAGGGACCGGGGGCTCGCTGGGCGGACGCTTGGGACTTGGATCGACATCGTGGGGTTCCGTTCGTTGAGTGGGCTTGCGCCGCGCCGGGGGCGCGGGCGAGGGAGCGGGTGGTGCGTCGACGCCGGCGTCGATCGGGCTCACGACCGCGATCGGGTCCGGATCCGGGTTCGGGATCGGGTTCGGGATCGGGTTCGGGATCGGAGTCGGGCTCGGGCTCGGGCTCGGGCTCGGGCTCGGGCTCGGAGCCGGGTTCGGGTTCTGAATCAGGGTCGGCGTCGGACTCGCGCTCGCGCTCGGCCTCGCCGGCGTCGTCGAGCTCCCCGCGATCACGCAGGTGACGCCCACGACCACCAGCGCGACGCTCGCCAGCGCGATCCACACGCCGCGTCCGCGGCGCGCCGCCGGCACCGTGTGCTCCGCCGCCGCGCCGCCGAGCGTGGTCGGCGTCGGCGAGATCACCGCGCGCGATCCGGTCGGCATCCTCGGGCTGGTCGGCATGCTCACCGTGCCGGGCACGGCCACATCCGCCGGGATCGGCGGCGCCGAGCCTTGCCCCAGGAGCCGCGCCAGCGCCGACGCCGACGGCACGCGGTCGTCGGGCCGCTTGGCGAGGAGCTGCATCACCAGCGCGTCGACCCGCGCCGACAGCGCCGGCACCAGCGACGAGGGCGGCTCGGGCGCCGCCATCATGTGCGCCGCCAGCAACTCGCCCACGCCCTCGGCCACGAACGGCGGCCGGCCGGTGAGCATCTCGTAGAGCACGCAGCCGATCGCGTAGAGGTCGGCGCGGTGATCGATCTCGCCGGCCCCGCGGCACTGCTCGGGCGCCATGTACGTCGGCGTTCCCATCATCACGCCGGTGCGGGTGCGCGACGCGTCGGGGCGGCCGTGGTCGGTCAGCTTGGCGATGCCGAAGTCGAGGAGCTTGGGCCGCACCCCGCCCGGCAGGTCGGCGTCGGGGCAGAGGAAGATGTTGTCGGGCTTGAGATCGCGATGGATGATCCCGCGGGCATGGGCCGCGGCCAGCGCGCTGGCCAGGTGGCGGATCAGCATCAGCGCCGTCCGCTCCTCCATGGGGCCGCGCTGGGTCAGGCGGCGCGACAGCGGCTCGCCGTCGAGCAGCTCCATGACGATGAACGCCATGCCGCTGGGCAGGTAGCCGAAGTCGAAGATCTCGACGATGCCGGGGTGCCGGATCGCGGTCGCGGCGCGGGCCTCGTTGAAGAAGCGGGTCACCACCTCGGCGTTCGACGACAGCTCGGGCAGGAGCACCTTGATCGCCGCCGCGCGGCCGAGCAGGCGGTGCTCGGCGCGGTAGACCACACCCATCCCGCCCTCGGCGATCTTGCCGGTGATCTGGTAGCTGCCCACCGTCTGGCCGAGGAGCTCGTGCATGGCGTCGGCGGGTGCTTCAGCAAGCCGGTGGCCACCCCCGAACGCCCGCAAGTGCCCGACCCGACTCGAGGGTGACACCCGTGACCGGTACCGGCTGCCGTGACAGGCGCGGTGACGGCACCCGCGCGCCTGGCAGAGGGTGGGAAGCCACCACTTCACCGCGCTCTTCCGCCGCGTCACCGGCGAGACGCCGAGCGCGTGGCGGGCGGGCCGGAGCCGGGCCGATGATCGGAGGTTGCCGAGCGATCCGCCGGACGTCAGCACACCGTCGGCTGTGCCGGGGAGACCGCGCCGCCGCGCCAGCCACACCACCAGCCGCTGCTCGAGCGCGGTGGTGAGCGGCGCCGTCTCGAAGACCGCCGGCGCGGATCACCTTGACCGCCGCCGGCAGCCCGGTCTCCGAGTCGAAGGTCTCGTACACCGCGCCCATCGAGCCCGCACCGGCCAGGCGCGTGACGCGGAACCGCGCGCCGATCACGTCACCGGGCTGCACCCCCAACGAGCGTAGCACGGCGCTGTTTCCGCAAGCCGCGCTCTCACCTCGCCGACGGCGGCGTCCGATCTCGTCGATCAACCGATCGCGTCCCTGGTGTAGCTTGGGCCATGTTGTCGGCCGTCCAGCTCGCTGCGTTGCTCGTCGTGACCCTCGCGGCCGGATGCGCTCGGTTTGCCGCCGCCACCGGCGACGACGGACCTGTGGAGAGCCGTCGCCGAGGGCGACGCGGTGCCGGCCTGCGCGCCGATCGCCGATCCGGCCTTGTGCTGCGACGCGTCTCTGGCCGCCCTCGAGCAGCGGTGCCTGCAGCTCGAGAGCGCGCAGTCGTGGTCGGGCAATGAGCTGGGGCTACTGGTTCGAGCTCGAGGCCTCGCTGCCCCGGGCCGTGTGGAACGAGGTCAGCAAGCAGGCGCCGAAGGATCACGCGCCCGGCGCGGGCTGGTCGCGCTTCCGGACCAACGCGGTGGCGAAGGCGGTCGAGCGTCCACCATCGCGCGGCCTGGCCGAGCCGTTCGCGAAGGTGCTCGCGCGGCCGGTCTTCGTGCGCGAGAGCGTGCACCGCGTAGGGACCAGGACCGACCCGGTGGCGATCCGCCTCGCGGTGCTGCTCGACAGATCGCAGCTCGGCAACGGCGCGATGCTGGCTGCGTTCCTCGAGGCGATCCGGGTCGCGGGCGGTGAGGCGCTCCTCCGCGTGGTCAGCGACGGCACCGCTCCCGAGTCGGCTGGCTGGCTGCACCGCATCCGCCGCGGCGCCTGGACCCACGAGCGGCTCGACGAGCCGCTGACGATCGCCGATCGCCTCGCTGCCGAGGTCCACGGCGACGAACCCGACGAAGACGACCTCGAGCCGCCCGCGATCGGGACGACCGGCGAGCACGCGCTCCTCGCCGAGAGCGCCTCCCGCTTCAGCGGCGGCGATGCCGCCGGTGCGCGCACGGTGCTCGAGGCGTGGCTCGACGCGGGGCACCCGATGACCGGCGCCGTCCTCCAGAACTACGCGGTGATCGCGCGGCAGGCGATGCCCGGCGGCGCCGCGAACCAGGCGGTGCTCGCCCGGGTCCGGGGAGCGGTCGCGGCGCAGCCGCTGCTGGCGCGGATCGAGGATCCGCTGGTCAACGTGCTGCTCCTGTTCGGCGAGCACGGCGCCGCCGCCGAGGCGGTCGACCTCGCCCTCGACGCCGTCGCGCGGGGGCATCAGCGGTGGACCGGCGGCCTCGCGCTCAACGCGACCTGGGCCGCCACGGTCGCGCGCGATCGACGGCGATCGGCGCGGCTGCTCGCGGCGCTGCGTGCCGCCGGCTACGATCCGACGCGGCGTGGTGGCGGAGCCTTCGACGAGGAGCCGCGCCTCTACGCCAACACCGCCGAGCTCCACGTCGCCCTCGGCGAGCCCGAGCTGGCGCTCGCGTGCGTCGCGCGCGCGGTCCGGCGCGTGGCGCCGCCCGATCCCGAGCTGGTGCGCGCGCTCGGGCGCGAGCCCGCGCTCGCGCCGCTCCACGCCGATCCCCGCTGGCCCCAGGCGCTGCGCGGCTCCTTTGCGAAGCCGCCGAAGCGCTCGCGTTAGCCGATCCTCCCCGCTGGCGTCGTTGCGCCTCGGTTTCCACCCGGCGCCTTGCCATCGGGGCGGCTCCACGCCGATCATCGACAGACCCGGCCATGCTCGGGCCCTTGGGACGCCTTCGGACCTCGCGAAGCCGCCGAAGCGGAGAGACCGGGACAGTGTTGACGAGACTCGAACGCTTCCTCACCTCGTTGCAGTTCGACTATGGCGCCTCGCCCGAGTGGCAGGAGGTCCTCATCGAGGTCGACCTGCCGAGGCCGCCGAAGGCAGCGACCCACCAGGGCATCTTCCCGATCGACCTGGCCTTGATCGAGGCGGGACTCGGATGCGGCACCAGCTTCGAGCCTCGCGACGGAGCACACGAGATCCTCGAGCGACCTCCGCGCGCCGCTTCGCGCCGAAGTCGGTGGCGAGTGCGGGTCCGCTGCGTGTCCGCGGAGCTCATGGCACGGCTCGCGTACAAGGCTTTCCTGTCGTTCGAGAGCTCGGAACAGTTCGAGCGCATCTCGCTGATCGGCCGCGCGCCGGGCGTGCGGTGCTGAGGTCGCCTCGAGCTGGCTTCGCAACGATCACTATCCGGGCCGGCCGGCCCCAACTCCCTTCGTGTTGAAGGAGGAGGAGCTGCACAGCAACCGGATGTCACTGCGCATCGAGCTCGCCGCGGGTACCTTCGACGCGACGTTACAGGGCCGACTCGAGTTCCATTTGGGTGCCGCCGGGAACCTCTGCGGCACACTCAGCGACGGCATGGGAAACGAAGCGTTCGCCGACCTCCCGGAGATCTCGTACGACGAAGCCGAGTGCACCGCGGGGGTGACTCCGTTCATGGTCGCGCGCGCACCCGCGAGGAACGTCTATCTCGACGCACTCACCTCTTTTCATCAGCGGCACGCCGCGATCGCCCGCGTGTCCCTCGAGCTCTAGATATCGAACGTCACCTTGCCCTCGGCGCGCCGCCCGTCGGCGCGCTCGAAGGCGAGGCGTAGACGGCGCCGCTGAACCATGCGTGTGGATGCGTTGGTCGTCGTGACGCCTGGGGGTGGCTACTTCGCCTTCACCTTCGCGTCTGGGGGAGCTGCAAGGTGAAGGTCGGTGTCCACTTGGAGCCCTCGATGTCCCCCTCGCCGTTCCACCGGTTGAGGATCGTCACGGCGTCGCCGGACCGCTTGACCTGGTAGTTGTCGCCGGCGCCGGCGCACCACACCCCGGCCTCGTAGAGGTGATCGCCTCGACGTCGTCGTCGGTCGGCGGCGGCAGCGGGTGGAAGGTGACGGTGCCGTCGGGATGCTCCTGCCACACGCCGTCGGGGATCAGGGTGTGGAAGCGTCGAGGGCGAGGCCGGCGCCGGCTTCGAGGGCTTCCAGCACTGGCTGCGAATCGGTTTCTCCTCGATCACGAGCGCTGGCCCAGTGCGCGCTGGATGCCGATCAGCACGCCGTTGTCGGTCGCTGGCTTGCGATGCGTCGGGACTGCGTCAAGGGATTTCTCTCGATTTCTCGCGAATCTTCGACGGAGATCTCGCTGCAGGTGTCGTAGCTTTGTAGCGCATGGACCCGGCGACAGCGGTGACTGCCGGTGTGGTGTTTGGCGGCTGGTCATTCGTCTGGTGGATCCGGACGAGGCAGAAGTGGCGTGCCGTGCTCGGGCCGATCGCGGAGTTGTTGTGCGGCCGGTTCACGAGCACGGACGCCTTCGGAACGTTCGAGGACGTGCCAATCCGTGTCGGTCTCCGTGATCGCGATTCCGAGGGTGGAAGAAGTAGCGACGGTCAGCGCATCTTGGCGAGGACTGCACGCGCGAACTCGGCGCTGTCACCCCGCCCCTTCGCCGCGCGTTCGAGGAATGGGCGCGTCTTGTTCGCGTGTTCGACGAGCGCCGCGAGCGCAGGCTTCTTCGCCTTCGAGGTGGCCGACATCGTGAGCAAGATTGCATACGCACGCTCGTCGGCGATGGTGGCGATCTCGGCGGCGAACTCGAGCTGCTCTTTGGCGCCGTAGTGCTGCCAGCGCTGCGCAAAGAGATCGAGCACCTCGGGCCCGCCGAGGAAGACGTGGCGGGCGGAGAGGAACGGGCTGTCGTCGTCGAGCTCCACGTCGGCGATCACTTGCCGCACCAGCGCCGGGTCGTCGTGGACGAACAACACGTCGAAGGTCTGGATGCGGGCCTTGCCGTCGCTGCGCTCGAGGCGCGAGCCGCTTCGCCGCGCACCTTCGGCACCGTGCAGGATGAGGTCGAGCGCGCGGATGTTGGTGCTGACCTCCTGCGCCCTCGCGAGGGCGGGCAAGGTGCCGCCGAAATGTTTCTTCACGCACCTCTCGAAGATCTTGGTGAGCCTCTCGCGCGCCCGACGGTGGGCATCTTCTCGCACGCGCAGCAGCGGGAACCCGAGGTAGTGCAGCCATCCGACTGCGCGGTGATCCGTCGCCCACTTCTCGACCGGCCACTTCTCGATGCCGTCGAGCACCCCCTCGACCACGACCTCGGGGCCGTGGATCGCCTCGATCAAGACGAAGAGCCACCAGCGAGCACCCAGATACGAGGTCTCGGTGGTGACGACCTTGCGCGCCTGGTCGTTCGTCAGCGGTCCTGCTTTGGAAGCGGCCTTTCCGGCTGCGGGCGGCACGCCACGTCCCTCGTGCACTCCCTCGCCGCCGGCCGCGAAGAAGCGCGCGCGACGATGCGCGACCTCGCGCGGCATCGTGGCCTCGGTGGGGTTCATCATCGTCGCGAGCGCGTTCTTCTCGGCCTCGACGTCGTCGGGATGCCCGTCGACGAGCACGGTCATGAAAGGCCAGCCGAGCGCGAAGGCGAGGTCCTGCTCTGGCGAGAACGCAAGACCGTCGCGCACGTGACGCGCCGCATGCGCCTCGGTGCCGAAGGCGAGCGGCCCAGCGCCGACTTCGGTCTTGCTGCTCGCCTTCGTCGCTTGCTTCACCGGCTTCTTCACGGCCTTCTTCGTTGCCATCGCCGCACCATACGCGCCCCGGCGTGCGCGGCGTCGTCCCGACGCCTGTTGAAATTGAAGTGGCGGTCCAACCGACCCCGAGAGGATTGTGGGTCGTAGAGGAAGCGTTTCCCGTTGGTGACGATACCAAGGAGCACATGTGCACCCTGGGCTTCATCGGCAGCGGCGCGACCGCGGTGACGCTGGTGCCCGCGCTCGCCACTCGCGCCGCCCACGTGACCATGCTGCAGCGGTCGCCGACCTACATCGTGTCGCTGCCGGCGGTCGTTCGGGTGTCGCGCCGCCTGCGGCGCGCGCTGCCGGCCGGGCTCGCGCACGGCGCCGTCAAGTGGAAGAACGTCCTGCTCAGCTCGGCGTTCTACAAAGCGGCTGGCGCCGCGCTGGTGGATGACGGTGGCGGCCGAGGCCCGCATCCATCGCCGCGCCGGGACCCGAGCGAGCGCGACCGCGAGCCGCGGCCGGCACCTGGCGCTCGACCGCGTGGCGACGCCGCCCGCGACCGGCGGCGAGCCGACGTCACGGGTTGGCGAGCGTGAGCGTCACCCACAGCGACGGCGGCGGCATCGGCCAGGAGCCGATGTAGCGGACGGCGCAGGCCGCGAAGTGGAGGCCCTTGTAGGGCGGCCGGTCGGCGCCGAAGATCGAGGCAAACGTCGAGGCTGGAAGCTCTTTGCCCTGCTCGACCCAGACGACCGCGGCGGAGTCACCGCAGTCGTTGGTATCTTTGCCATCCTTCACGAAGCCGATCGTGTATTCGGCACCACCGTAGGGGCTGGCCGGGACGGCGATCTTGGTGACGACCTTCGAGCTCTCGCCGACGGCCATGAAGTACTCCCAGGCCAGCCAGGTGTCGTCGTCCCCGTCGAACGTGGCCCGGTACTTCAGCTCGCCCGGAACCGTCTCGGTACCCGCCGGCGTCACGGGGTCCGGCACGGGAGCTGGCGCGGGTGACGGCGGAGGACTCGAACCGGGAATGCTGGTGCGGTCTTCGTCGCCGGTGCTGCAGGTGCCGTTCTTCGAGAACACGTAGCCCTCGCGGCCCCAGGTGGGAGTCTTGTAGTGATCGTAGTACGTGTTGGTCGCGACCTCGTGGACCATCCAGGCCGCGATGCCGAGGCCCATCACGTAGCTGTGCTCGTGCGGCGGGCCATCCTGGACGACGTGGTACAGCGCGCAGGCATCGCGCCAGTATTCCTCATGGCGGTTGTCGGTCGGGTAGATCCAGCACAGGATGCCTTCGTCGCGGGCGCCGGCCGCCAGCGCGGCGGCGCGGGTGGCCGGGCTGGTCGAGTATTCGTGGCGGTCACCGAGCCCATCCGGGTAGTAGTAGCGATAGAACGGCACGGTCTTGGGCGCGGGCCCCGCGAAGCAGCCGAAGGCGACCTCGGGCGACGACCAGCGCGGGCTCGGACCTTCGCCCGCGGTACGCGACAGCAGCTCATCGTGGTGGCGCCGACCGTACCCAGCGCCGGTTCGCCCGGCGTGTTGCCGATAGATGTTGACGACCGGAGCGTTCTCGACACAGTACTGGCGCTCGACGTGACCGGTGTCGTCGTCGACGTGGAGGATGTGGAACTGGCAGGGATCCACCGTGTCGGCCTGCGTCGACACCACCGCCGGGTCGCCCTTGATCTTGCCGTCGATGAGGAAGTCCCATGACCAACCGGTCAGCGTGGTGCCGTCGGTCGAGCGCTCGGGCCGCCACGACGCGCGCCAGGTGCGGTCGTCGGTACCGCGCACGTCGACAACCATGGCGCCGTCACTCGCGGTCGCGACCGCGGGCCCCGAGCTCAGCACGCCGCCGAGATCATTCCATCTGGACCACTGCAGCCACGTGAACCCGAACATCCCTTCGTCGCTGCCGCGGCGCTGCAACGCGATCTGCCACAGGTGGTTGTCGCCACCGCGGGCGAAGACATCGATGGTCCCGTCCTCGTGGGTGACAGCGGTTGGCGCGCTGGTGAGATAGCCGCCAACCCGCGTCCACTCGGGCGCCCAGTTCGCGCCGTCGTGGTGGCGGTACCAGAGCCTGTGGTCGAGCCCGGTGACGAACAAGTCGAGCGAACCGTCACCGGCGCTGGCGACGGCTGGCGCATCGAGGGTCCGGCCGTCGATCGTCTCCCAGTCACCGAATCCACCTTCGTAGCGACGGAACCAGATCTCGTTATGCAGCCCGCGCACGAAGACCGCGAGCTGGTTCGGCCCAGTGGCCACGGCCGCCGGTCGCGACTGAATGATGCCGCCGAGTGGAACCCATGACCACCAGCCGCCGTCGTGCTGCCTGGTCCACAGCTGATTGTCCTGTCCCTGCACGAATACGAACAGCGGGCCGGGATCGTATTCCTCGCCGAGGTGGCTGTACTTCAATGGCTTGTCCCACGAGGCTGCAGCAACGCCGAGTGGGATGACCGAGGTGCCTGGTGGCGCTCCGATGTCTTCGGTGAGGTACTGGTCCCAGGCCTGAGCAGCCGGTGGTGAGAAGGTGATCGCGGTGGCCGCCGCGGCGGTAAGCATGAGTGGTCGCATGATCCGATGCCGCTTTTCACGATGCGTGCCGAACGCATGAATCCGTGCCGACCGTGTTCTGCGCTGGTACGCCGGTCTCGCCGCGGTTCGAGGAATGGCGCGGCCACGACATGTCGCTCGGTAGCCAACATCGCCGGCAACGGTGTCGTCCCCCAGGGAACACCTGGCGAGCCTTCGGCGGGCCGGGGGTCGTGACAGTCACGCCACCGGCCAGGTGACACCGCCGCCGATCGGCCCGCGGCTCGCGCGGTTACGCTGCCGGGGTCACGGCAGTGAGGTTGCGATGCCTGCTGAATTCGCTCGACCTTTCGGAACTTCACGATCCCCCTGGGACCTGTCCCCACTCTTCGCGGCCGGCGGGGTGGTGCTCGTTGTCCATGAAGTAGAGGCGGGTGGGGGTGATGCGGAAGAAGCCGTGGGTGCCGAGGTTGGCGGCGATGACGGTGGGGTCGGACTCGCCGTGCCAGAGGCCGACGGCGAAGGGGAAGCGCACGAGGTAGCGGGTGACGATGTGGAGGAGCTCGGCGGGATCGGTGACGGGATCGACGGTGCCCTCGAGCTGGATGCCCTTCATGGCGATCCAGGAGGTGCAGTCGTCGTTGATGGTGGCGGCGGCGCGGTGGGTCTCGACCAGGTTCTGGCCGTGGCGCGTGACGGCGACCGACGTGAAGTACAGGCGCGCGCCGTCGCGGACGTAGAGCACGGCGGCGGCCCACAGGCCGGCCGGTCCGTCGGTGGCGAGGTTCAGGGTGGTGTGCCCGTCGAGGTAGGCGAGCACGCGGTCGGTCAGCGGTGGGGCGGACATGGTTCCTCCGGGACGGTTCAACCGAGGGTGGCGTCGAGCACGAGGCCGGCGCCGAGGCCGACGGCCATGAGGACGAAGGCGAGGAGCGTCCACGCCTGCGCCGGGATCAGCTCGCGCGGCGTGTCCGGAAAGCGGACGACGCGGCCCGCCGCGGCGACGGCGTGGGGCAGGCCGAGCCCGCCCAGCCACACCGCCGGCGGCAGCCCGGTCGCCGGCAGCGCGGCCACGGCGGCGAAGGCGACGGCGCACAGCACCGCGAAAGCCCAGGCGGCGCGCGGCCGGCCGAGGCGGACCACCAGCGTGCGCTTGCCGGCGGCGGCGTCGGCGCGGGCGTCGGGGAACTCGTTGATCCACAGGAAGGCGCCGACCGCGAGGCCGAGCGGCAGTGACGCCCACAGCACGCCGGCGGAGACGTCGTGGCGCTGCACCAGGTACGTGCCGGCGGCGATGATCGGACCGTAGCTGAGCGCGACTGCGAGCTCGCCGAAGCCGCGGTACGCGAGCTGGAACGGCGGTGCGTGATAGAAGAACGCCAGCCCGACGCCGGCCATGCCGAGCCACAACACCGCCGGCTCGCGGAGCAGCACGATGGCCAGGCCGGCGGCGATCGCGATCACGTAGAACCCGGCGGCGACCAGCGCCGTCTGGCGACGGGTGAGCAGCCCGTCGACGATCACGCGCTTGCCGCCGGAGAACGGCGAGCGCTCCTCGTCGGTCACGCCCTGGTCGGCGCCGGAGTCCCAGTCGAAGATCTCGCCCGACGCGTTCTTGGCCGCCTCGACCGCGAAGATGCCGAGCACGGTCAGCGCCAGCCAGCCCCAGGCCACCGGGCCGTCGTGGGCGGCGGCGGTGGCGCCGACGATCATCGACGCGACCGAGGCCAGCGTGATCTTGGGATCGGCGACCCGCCACACCCCGGCGCCGATCGACGGTCGCAGCGCGGGCGGGGCGTGCGGCGCGTGCGGCGCGTGCGGCGTCGCGCCGAGGGCGGCGGGCGGGGCGGGGAGGGTGTGGGTGGTCATGGGTCCTCCGGAACGTGTGGGCTCACGCGAGCAGGCTGGCGCCGGCCCACACGGCGGCGGGCACCAGCAGGTTGTCGGTGCTGCGCGGGGCCACCGCCTCGACGACGGCGGCGAGCGCGCCCAGCGCGACGACCAGCGCCGCGCCGATCGGGTGATCGAACAGGTGGGCGGCCAGCACCACGCCGGCGCCCGCGGCGACCGCGACCGCGGCTGAGCCCTCGAGGCTCTTGCTCTTGCCCCACGGCGCCTGGTAGCGATGCCGGCCGAAGCGGCGGCCGACCGCGCCGCCGAGGCCGTCGCCGAGCGACAGCGCGAGCAGGCCGGCGGCGGCGGGGAAGCGCGCGCCGGTGAGGCCCAGCCCGGTGAGGGCGGCGTAGGCGGCGGCGTAGACGATCAGGCCGTCCCACAGCTCGTCGCCGTCGCTGACCGCGTCGCGCAGGCGCGCGGCCGGGCCGAGGTGCGGCGCCACCACGGGCACGGCGATCACGGCGAGCATCGCGGCGGTGGTGATCGCGGCCGGCGCCAGCGCGTGGTCCCACGATGTCCAGCCGAGGATCCACACGCCCGCGCCGACGTGGAGCAGGTCGCGCACGTAGGTCGTGGCCAGGCCGAGCGCGCGCACCGTGACGCACGCGCCGAGCCCGACGGCGAGGATCGCCATCCACAGCGCGGTGAGCTCGAGGTCGCTCACGCCGCGGCCCTCCGCCGGGCGAGGACGGCGTCGACGACCTCCATCGCCGAGGCGGCCGCCAGCTCGGTGCCGATGCCGCGGCCGCCCGCGCCGTCGCCGCACAGGTAGAGGCCCGGCACCGGCGTCGTCACCGGCAGCCGATCGCGGCCGACCTGCCCCGGGAACTGGCCGTTGCAGATCGCGCCGCGGTTGCCCTTGCCCATCCAGCTCGCGACCGCGGGGATGGGCGTGAACTCGGCGAAGATCAGCTCGTCGTGCATGCCGGGGATGATCTGGGCCAACGCCGCCATCGCCCGCGCCTGCCAGACCTCGGGCGGATCGACCGGGTCGCTGCGCACCGGGCCGTAGACGCTGGCGACGATGAGCTGTCCGCCTTCCGGACCGAGCGACGGATCGTAGTTGGTCGGCACCGGCGCGTAGATCGCGAGCGGATCCGAGACACACCCGACGTCGATGGCCGCGACCGTCGAGCGCATCAGCTCGAGGCTCAGGTCCTGCAGCGTGCGCCCGTCGAGCGAGACCCCGCCGATCAGGCAGCCGGCGTCGACCAGCGGCCGGCGCAGCGCCAGCTTGACCTGGTGGGCGTTGCCCGAGCCGCGCAGGCCGGCGACGCGGTGGCGGTAGGCGTGCGGGATGGCGATGCCGTCGACGAGGGCGAGGGCGTCGTCGGCGGCCATGTTGCACGCGACCACCGGCGCGCAGTACTCGGCGCCGTCGGCGGTGACCACGGCGAGATCGACGCCGTGCGGGTGGACCGCCACCACCCGCGCGCCGGTGACGACGTCACCGCCCGCGGGCTCGACCAGCCCGAGCAGCGCGTGGCTGAGGCTGTCCATGCCGCCCTCGACGTACGACAGGCTGTAGGCCTTCAGCACCCAGCGCAGGCAGCGGATGGCCTCGCCGGCCGAGACCTGCCACGGCGGCAGCACGAAGAAGATGCTGGCGAGGAAGCTGAACAGGAAGTACGCGCCGGGGTGCTCGGTGTGCTGGCGGACGAACTCGTCGAGCGTGCGGCGATCCCAGGCGCGCAGCTCCCACTCGGTGAGCGTGAACACCTGCTCCATCATGCGCACCAGGCGCAGGCGATCGCGCCACGGCAGGCGCAGCGCGCGCGCCGCCTCGAGCGCCACCGCGGGCAGGCCGCGGCGATGGGACGGCGCCGCGATCTCGAACATGCCGCGCGAGCGCACCGGGATGGCGTGGGTGAGGAAGCGAGGGTGGCTGAGCCCCGCGCGCCGCAGCGCCACCCCCAGGGCGCCGCGGGCGCCGCGCGAGATCAGGTGACTGCCGGCGTCGAGCTTGAAGCCGCCGCGCCGGTACGACGCCAGGATGCCGCCGAGCGCGGCGTTCTTCTCGAGGACCAGGAGCTTGTCGCCGGCGCGCGCCAGGAGGCCGGCGGTGACCGAGCCGCCGACGCCGCTGCCGATGACGATCGCGTCGTAGTGTGCGTGCCGTCCCTGCGCGCGCATGGTGGGAACGGGCACCGCGCTCATGGCGTCCTCCGCGGCGCGGCGGGCCCTGGCCGCGAAGGGCTTGCGCATCCCGCGCGCACCCCCGCGGTTCTTGCGCGACGCGGCGCGAACAGCGGTGAGCTGGCGAGCACCTGGCGCACGGGCCGAGGAATTGCAGTCCTCGTGCCGCGCATGGCCGGTCGTCATCGCACGTTGCACTACGTCACCGGCAAGGGCGGCGTCGGCAAGTCCACGGTGTGCGCGGCGCTGGCGCTGGCCGCGGCGGCGCGCGGCGAGCGCGTGCTGGCCATCGAGCTCGGCCAGCCGGGTGGGCTGCGGCGCCTGCTCGGCGTGGCGGCGGACGCCGCCGGGACCATCACGCCGGCGCGCGCCGCGCCCGGCGTGGCGGTGGCCTGGTTCGAGGGCGCCGCGGCGCTCGGCGAGTACCTGGTGCGGCGGCTGCGCCTGGGACGCCTCGGCCGCGCGCTGATCGCCCATCCGCTGTACCAGGCGTTCGCGACCGCGGCCCCCGGCCTGCGCGAGTTGATGGTGATCGGCAAGGTCCGCGACGAGCTGGTGCTGCAGCAGGTCGGGGCGCGGCCGCGCTGGGATCTGATCGTCGTCGACGCCGGCGCCTCGGGGCACGCCCTCGGCCACCTCCGCATGCCGGCGGCGGCGGCGCGCAGCTTCCCGTCGGGGCTCGTGCATCGCGAGGCCGCGCGCAACGCGGCGCTGCTCGGCGACCGCGCGACCTGCGCGGTCCACGTCGTGGCGCTGCCCGAGGAGCTGCCGCTGGCCGAGGCGGCGCAGGTGGTGGTGGCGCTGCGCGCGCTGGGCCTCGGCGGCGGCGCGCTCTTCGTCAACCAGTGTCGACCGGCGGCGCCGCTGGGGATCGACGCGCTCGCGGTGCGGCTCGGTGACCTGGCGGTGGCGCCGGCGCTCGAGGCGGCGCGCGACGAGGTGGCGACCGCGGTGCGGCGGGCGCGGCGCTGGGAGCGCATCCAGGAGCGCGGCGTCGCGGCGCTCGAGGCCGAGCTGGCCATGGCCGCGGTGCGCCTGCCGCGGCTGTGGCAGGGCGACGGGCTGGCGCGCGCGGTGGCGCTGGCGCCGCTGGTCGTGGAGGCGACCGGATGAGCGCGCGGTCGATCGGCGCGATGGTCGACGGGCATCGCCTGGTGGTCGTGGTCGGGACCGGCGGGGTCGGCAAGACCACGATGGCGGCGGCGCTGGCGCTGGGCGCGGCGCTGCGCGGGCGGCGGGCGATGGTCTTGACGATCGATCCGGCGCGGGCGCTGGCCCGCGCGCTGGGCCTGGCCGCGCTGGCGCCCGGCGGCGAGCCGGTGTCGCTCGCCGCGCTCCCCGCGGTCGGCCTGCGCCCGGCCGGTAGCCTCGCCGCGGGCATGCTCGATCAGAAGCACGCGTGGGACGCGTTCGTGAACCGCCACGCCCCGAGCGCGGCGGCGGCCCGCACCATCCTCGACAACCGCTTCTACCAGGAGCTGTCGACGTCGTTCGCCGGCGCGACCGAGTACATGGCGATCGAGGAGACCTGTCGCCTCGCCGAGTCCGGCCGCTACGACCTGGTCGTGCTCGATACGCCGCCGGCGGCGCACGCCCTCGATTTCCTGCGCGCGCCCGAACGCCTCGACCCGCTGCTCGATCATCGCGTGACCGCGCTCCTGGCCCGGCCCACCGCGCTGGCCGGCGCGTTCGCGAAGGTGGTGCTGCGCTGGCTCGAGCAGGCCGCGGGGCACGTCGCGATGGCCGACGTGTCGGCGTTCCTGCTCGCCCTCGACACGCTGCTCGACGACGCGGTGGCGCGGACGCGCAAGGCCCGCGAGCTGTTGCGCGGCGGCAACGCCGGCTTCGTGCTGGTGACCGGCCCGCGCCAGCTCGTGCTCGACGAGACCGGCGCCTTCGTCGAGCGCATGCGCGCCGTCGACGCCGAGCTGACGGGCGTGGTGCTCAACCGCGCGCACCCCGCGCCGGGGTGCACCGCGGCCGAGGCCGCGGCGGTGCTCGCCGAGCTCGCGGCGACGGCCGCCGCCGATGGCGCCGGCGATCCGGCCGTGGCCTGGGCCGACGCGGCGTGGCGCGACGCCGAGGCCGAGGCCGCCGCCGAGGTCGCGCCGGTCGAGACCTTCCTGGCGGCGCTGCCGCCGGGCGTGGCCCACGCCGTGATCCCCGACGCCACCCGCGACGTCCACAGCCTCGCCGATCTGGCCGCGGTCGCGGCGCGGCTGTGGGCGTGACGCACGGGCGTACGCCAGGTCCAATCGCCGCTCAGGCCGGGCCGCGGTGGTGGCGGAGCTGGCGGAGGCGGGTGTGTTCTTCGCGCTCGCGCTCGTCGAGGGCGCGGGCGATGGCGGCGATGCGCGCGCGCAGCTCGGGCGCGACCCGCTGCTCGAGCGTGTGCAGCTGGCGCGTGGTGCGGGCCAGGGCCTGGCCGAGGGCGCGCACGTGCAGCTCGCGGGCGGCGGCGTCGAGCAGCTCGGCGGCGAGGCGCTCGAAGCGGTTGGCGGCCTCGAACAGCGCGGGGCCGGTGGGGCCGGGGGCGGTGCCGCGCGCGGCGAGATCGCGGTCCCAGGTCGGCAGCGCGCCGAGCCGCGGCACCGCGAGGCCCCACACCCGCTGCACCGAAACCTCGACGGCGAGCTCGCGTGCCGGCCACGCGGTGGCGGCGACGCCGGCCTCGCCGTGCGCGGCCAGGGCGGCGAGCTCGGCGCGATAGGCCGCGGTCGCGGCCAGGCCGATCGCGCGTCGCGCTTCGGCGGCGGGGCGAGCCAGCGGGAACAGCTCGCGTACCAGGGCCTCGCGCTTGCGCGCCAGCAGCGCCGCGCCCTTCTCGACCCGGGCCAGGAGGCGCCGGCTGCGCAGGAGCTCGGCGCGGGTCGGGGCGGCGCGGGTCCTCACGGCGTGGCTCCGGGGCGGCGCGCCCAGGTCGCGTCGTCGATGCGCTCGAGATCGTCGCGGGGCAGCTCGGCGAGGAGGCGCCAGCCCACCGCGATGGTCTCGGTGATGGTGCGGCGGGTGCGGCCCTGGCCGATCAGCTCGCGCTCGAAGCGCGCCGCGAACGCCAGGGCCCGCCGGTCCGGATCGCTGAGCCCGGCCTCGCCGACGATCGTCGCCATCAGGCGCGCCTCGCGGCCACGGGCGTAGCTGGCGTAGAGCTGATCGGCCCAGCGCCGGTGCTCGACCACGGTCTTGCCGGCGCCGAGGCCGGCGTTCATCAACCGCGACAAGGACGGCAAGACGTCGATGGGCGGGAACACGCCCTGGCCGTGCAGCTCGCGCGACAGCACCACCTGGCCCTCGGTGATGTAGCCGGTGAGATCCGGGATGGGGTGGGTGATGTCGTCGTCAGGCATGGTCAGGATCGGCAGCTGGGTCAGCGAGCCGGGGCGGTCGTGCAGCACGCCGGCGCGCTCGAACAGCGTCGCCAGGTCGGTGTACATGTAGCCGGGGTAGCCGCGGCGGCCGGGCACCTCGTCGCGCGCGGCCGCGACCTGGCGCAGGGTCTCGCAGTAGTGCGCGACGTCGGCCATCACCACCAGCACGTGCATGCCGGCCTCGAAGGCCAGGAACTCGGCCTGGGCCAGCGCGAAGCGCGGCGTGAGCAGCTGCTCGATCGTCGGGTCGCGGGCCTCGTTGAGGTAGAAGACGGTGCGGGCGCGGGCCGGGCTGTCGCGCAGGCGCTCGACGAACAGGCGGGTCTCGCGGGCGGTGATGCCGATCGCCGCGAACACCACCGCGAACGGCTCGCCGCCGCCGGCGCGGGCGTGCTCGACGATCTGCGCCGCCAGCTCGAGCGCGGGCAGGCCGGCGCCCGAGAACACCGGCAGCTTCTGGCCGCGCACCAGCGTGTTGAGGCCGTCGATCGCCGAGATGCCGGTCTCGATGAAGTCGCCGGGGGGCAGCCGTCGCGACGGGTTCATCGGCGCGCCCCACACCGGGCGCAGCGCCTCGCCGATCGGCGGCGGCAGGTCGTCGAGCGGCGCGGCGACGCCGCTGAGGGTGCGGCCCAGCAGCTCGCGGCCGACCGGGGCTTCCGCGGTGGCGCCGGTCAGCGTGATCGCGACCCGCGCCGGCGCCAGCCCGAGCGGCTCCTCGAGGATCTGGACCACGGTGAGCGCGTCGCCGGCGTCGATGACCTGGCCGCGCCGCGGCGGCTGGCCGGGCTGGCGGATCTCGACGACCTCGCCCATGGCGGCGCCGCGCGCGTCGTCGACGTAGAGCAGCGCGCCGACCAGCGCGCGGGCGCCGTGGTGGGTGCGGGCGGCGATCATGCGCGCACCTCCGCTGCGGCGCCGCGGGCGTCGCCGAGCGACGCGATGACCCGCGCGACGGCGGCGGCGCGCTCGGCGAGCAGCGCCATCGGCGCGGCGCGCAGCCCGGCGTAGGCGCGGCGCAGGCCGGCCAGATCCAGATCGTCGATCGTCGCGCCGCGCTCGATCGCGGCCTCGGCGGCGTCGAGCGCCGCCACCACCAGCGCCGCCATGCGCCCGGTCTTGGCCACCGGGCACGCCGCGTCGATCGGATCGTAGGCGCTCTGGCCCAGCAGGTGCTCGTGGACCAGGCGCGCGATCTCGATGACCGCGCGGTCGCGATCCTGGAGCGCCTCGTGGCCGAGCAGGCCGGCGATCTCCCGCAGCTCGGCGTCGCGTTGCAGGAGCTGCAGCACGCGGGCGCGCAGCGCCACCCAGTCGACGCCGGCCTCGGCGGCGAACCACGCCGCGGTGGTCTCGACGTGCAGCGAGTAGCTCGTCGCCCAGTCGACCGCCGGGAACTGGCGCTTGCGGGCCAGCGCCGGGTCCAGCGCCCACAGCCCGCCGGCGACGCGCAGCGAGGCCTGGGTCACCGGCTCGGCGAAGTCGCCGCCCGGCGGCGACACCGCGCACACCAGGCTGACCGCGCCGGTGCGGTCCGGCGTGCCGCACGCGCGGGCGCGCCCCGCCCGCTCGTAGAGCTGACCGAGGCGGCTGGCGAGGTGGGTGGGGTAGCCTTCCTCGCCGGGCATCTCCTGCAGGCGCGCCGCGATGTCGCGCAGCGCCTCGGCCCAGCGCGACAGGCTGTCGACCATCACCGCGACCCGGTAGCCCATGTCGCGGTAGTACTCGGCGATCGAGATGCCCAGGTAGACCGAGGCCTCGCGCGCCACCACCGGCATGTTCGAGGTGTTGACGACGAGCACGGTGCGCTCCATGACCGGGCGGCCGGTGCGCGGATCGACGAGGCGCGGGAACTCCTGCACCACCTCGGCGATCTCGTTGCCGCGCTCGCCGCAGCCGACGAAGACCACGACGTCGGCGGCGGCGTGGCGGGCGAGGCCGTGCTCGATCACGGTCTTGCCGGTGCCGAAACCGCCGGGCACCGCGACCGCGCCGCCCTCGGCGAGCGGGAACAGCAGATCGAAGACCCGCTGGCCGGTGACCAGCGGACGGTCGGCGGGCAGGCGCTCCGCCACCGGGCGCGGCGTGCGCAGGGGCCAGCGCTGCGCCAGGTGCAGCGGCGTGCCGTCGCCGAGGTGGCCGATCGCGTCGGCGACGGCGTACGCGCCGTCGGCGAGCGTGCGCAGCGCGCCGGCGACCCCGGGCGGGACCAGCACGCGGTGCACGAACCCGGGCTGCTCCTCGAGGGTGCCGAGCACGTCGCCGGCGACGAGGTGCGTGCCCGGCCGCGCCGTGGCCGTGAAGCGCCAGCGCCGCGCCGGATCGAGCGTGGGCGCGGTGGCGCCGGGCGCGATGAAGTCGCCGCTGGCCGCGGCCAGGCGGGCCAGGGGGCGGCCGACACCGTCGAGGATGGCGCCGAGCAGGCCCGGGCCGAGCTCGACGGTGAGCGGCGCGCCGGTCGCCACCACCGGCGCGCCGACCGCCAGGCCGGTGGTGTCCTCGTAGACCTGCAGCGTCGCGACGTCGTCCTTGAAGCGGATGATCTCCCCGAGCAGGCCGCGCTCGCCGACGCGCACCAGGTCGTAGAGCCCGGCGTCGCGCAGCGGCCGCGCCTCGGCCAGCGTGCCGGTGACGCGGGTGATGGTCGGCGTGCCGGTGGTCGGCGGCGCGCTCATCGCAACCTCAGGCGGTAGCCGACCGAGCGGCGCAAGAGCTCGAGCAGCTCCTCCTCGGGGGCGGCGCCGGTGCCGCCCAGCGCCGGGCCCGGGAACGGCATCAGGAGCGGCGTTCCGTCGCGCTCGACCTGGCGGCGCAGGCCCGCGGGCAACGCGTCGTAGAGGTCGCGTTCGATCAGGATCAGCGCGCCGCCGGCGCCGCGCTCCAGCGCGGCGATCGCCGCGGCGGCCGCGGCACCGTCGGTGACCTCGGTGCAGGCCAGGCCGGCTAGCCCGAGGCCGAGCGCCGCCGGGCGACGGCACACCACGCGGATCGGCGTGTTCACGGCGCGCCTCCCAGGGCCACGCGCCACGCGGCGTGGCGGAGGCGGCGGGTCTCGGCGCGCCGGCGCAGCACCAGCGCGAGCACGGGCGCCAGGCCGAGCGGCTCGAGGCGACACTGCTGGCGCTGGGTGGCGAGGTGCCAGGCCAGCGCGGCGCGCTCGACCGCGTCGACGGCGGTGTCGTCGAGCGCGGTGGCCAGCGGCGTGCCGGCGAAGGCGCGGACCAGCACCGCGGTCGCGGCGATCGGCGGCGCGGCGGTCGCGGCGGCGAGGAACGCGGTCCGCGACAGGCGCGCGCCGCCGGGCAGGAAGTGGGCGGCGGCGTCGAGCGCGCGGCCGCGCGCCGCGAGCAGGCGCGCGGCGCCCGCGTTCTCGACGTCGATCACCTGCGCGACGTGGAGGGCCAGCGCGCGATCGGCCCGGGCGCCGCGGCGGGCGCGGGTCGCGAACCAGCCGGCGAGGGCCTGCTCGACCGCGAGCAGGTCGAGCGGGGTGTGCGCCAGCGGCGCGGCCAGCGCCGTCGCGGCCGGATGGGCGTGGTGGGCGAGCCGCGCGGCCAGCGCCGCGGCGGTCGGCTGGGCGGCGAGGTCGCGCAGCGTCGCGGCGGGCAGGCGCGACGTCGGCACCGCACCGCCCAAGCGCGCGCCGAGCGGCGTGGCGGCGGCGAGGCCGCGCACCAGCCCGCGCAGGCTGCGCCGGTCCTCGTCGTCGACGATCGCGGTGAGGGCGTCGGTGCGGTCGGCGGCCCAGCGCTCGAGGATCGCGAGCTCGGCGGCGGCGCGGTCGCGGGCGGCGCGCTCGACCAGCTCGGGCGGTCCCAGCTCGACCAGCGCGTCCTCGGCGAGGAGGTGGGTGGCGAGGCCGCGGGCCCGCGCCACCAGATCGACCCAGGTGGTCATGGCGCGCGCTCGGCCGGCCGCGCCTCGAGGCGCAGCCGTGGCCACAGGCGGTGGAGCAGCGAGGTCAAGGTCGCGTCGATCACGACCCGGCCGCCGTCGCGCTCGGCGACCATGCCGGTGGTGATGGTGGCGTCGGGGGCGACCCGCAGGCCGGGGTGCGCGGCGAGCCGGGCCGCGACCCCGTCGACCAGCGCCGGCGCGCAGCGCACCGCCGCGGTGGCGCCGGTGGCGGCGAGCAGGGCCGCGGTGAGCTGGTCGAGCAGCGGCTCGCGATCCGGGCCGGCGAGCAGCGCGGGCAAGGTGGCGGCCACCGCGGCGCGCAGCCGGTCGAGCGCCGCGGCGCGCGCGGTCAGGACCTCGCGGCGACCGCGGCGGGCGGCGTCGGCGAGCGCGGCGTCGGTGGCGGCCTGGGCCGCGGCCCGGCAGCGGTCGAGCGCGACCTCGCAGTGGCTGGCGCGGCGGGCGGCCGCCTCGGTCGTGCGCCGGGCGGCGTCGGCGCGCGCAGCGGCGCCGAGCGCGGCCACCTCGGCCGCGGCCTCGCGCTCGAGCGCACCCAGCAGGTCGCCGATCGCCATGGCGCGCCTCAGCCGCGCTGCAGCACGATGAGCACCGCGATCACGAAGCCCAGGATCACCATCGTCTCGGGGATGGCGACCAGGAGCACGGCGGTCGTGCGGAGCTCGGGTTTCTCGGCGAGTGCGGCCGCGACCGCCGCGCCGATGCGGGACTGGGCCCACGCCGTCGCGAAGGCGCTGCCGGTGATGGCGAGCGCAGCGCCGAGGCTGATCCAGAGAACGTCCATGGCTACACCTCCTGTGGCCGAGCGGCCGGATCGGGAGACCAGTGCGCGAACGGCCGGTACTGGTCGCCGCCCGGGTCGAAGAACGTGCCGAAGAACTCCACGTAGTGGAGGCGCAGCACGTGGATGGTCGGGCTGAACATCGCGATGGCGAAGTTCACCAGGTGGAACACCAGCGCGAACAGGACGCCGATGGCGGCGCCGCCGAACGCGCCGACCATGCGGTTGGCGACGATGGCCAGCATCACCGACGCGGTGCCCAGGGCCATGACGCGGGCGTAGGACAGCACGTGGCCGAGCGTGGTGATCAGCTCGAGCAAGGCGGTGGCGCCCTCGAGCACGACCAGCACCGGCAACGCGAGCAAGAGCACGAGCAAGGTCGGCGTGAACAGCGCGCCGGGCAGGAGCTCGAGCATCGCCGCCAGGGTCACGCCGATCAGCACCAGCATCAGCGCGGCCAGGCCGCGGCCGGCGGCCTCGCGCGGGTGGCGGCGGCGCGCGACCGCCGCGGTGATCAGGCCGAGCACCAGGTGGACCAGGCCGATCGCGACCGCGAGGCCGAGGAACGGCAGGATGGCCTCGTGGCGGTCGAGCCACAGCGGGCGCAGGCCGAAGGCGCGCCGGCCCAGATCGCCGAACAGCTCGCCGAACAGGAAGCCGAAGATCACGGTGTACGACGCGACCGCGGCGGCGATGCGCGCCAGATCGTGGCTCAGGCCGTGGGCTGCGCCGCGGCCGCGCCGCCACAGGATCACGGCGATCAGCGCCAGCAGCGCGCCGTAGCCGACGTCGCCGACGATCAGGCCGAACAGCATCGGGAAGAACACCGCGACGAACGGCGTCGGATCGACCGAGCCATAGCGCGGCAGCGGCAGCATCGCGGTCAGGCGCTCGAACGGCTCGAAGATCGGCGGGTTGGTGAGGACCACCGGTGCTTCGCGGCCATGCCAGGCGTCGCGGTCGACCTCGGCCACCGCGACCTCGGGCAGGGTCTGGCGCAGGCGCGCCGTCAGCGTCGGCAGGGTGCGCGCCGGGGCCCAGCCTTCGAGGACGAAGGCGCGCGGGGTCTCGCCGGCCAGGGTGCGGGCGTCGAGCTCGGCGAGCGCGTCGTGGAAGGCGCGGCGGGCCGCGGTCAAGAGCGGGCCATCGGCGGTGGCGAGCGCGACCGCCTCGTCGGTGATCGCGATCAAGGCGCGCTCGACCTCGGCCAGGCGCGGCCGCAACCGGGGCAGCGCCTCGAGCAGCGTGCCGCCGCCCAGCGCCAGCGGCACCGGCGCGGTCTCGACGTGGGCCTCGGCGAGCAGGCGCTCGACGTCGGCGGTGCGCCCGGTCGGCGCGAGCAAGAGCAGCGCGACCTCGCCGCCGGGCAGCGTGCGGCTGCGCAGGTCGTGCTCGCCGAGCACGCGGTCGAGGACCTCGCGCAGGCGGCGCACCGTCGCGCCGTCGCTGTGCAGGCGCAGCAGGTGGACCGTGAAGCGACGCTGGGCGTGGCCGCCGCCGAGCAGGGCCTCGAGCTCGGCGAACATCGGCGCGTACGCGGCCAGCGCATCGCGCTCGTCGGCGAGGGCGCGGCGCGCGGCGGCGAGCGCCGCGGTGCGGGCGCGCACCCGGGCGGCGCGCCACGCGGCCCGGCCCGCGGTCAGCGGCGGCGCGCTGCCGGGTTCGTCGACGGTGGCGCCGAGCGCGGCCAGGCCGGTCAGCGCCGCCTCGACGTCGCCGAGGGCGCGGGCGAGTTGGTGATGACGGCGCCGCTCGCCGGCGGTGGCGGCGTGGCGCGCCACGGTGACGGCGGGCGGCGACAGGTGCAGCGTGCCGGCATCCTGGAGCACGCCGAGGGCGCGCGGCAGGTCGGGCCGCCGGCCGATGAGGCGGACGCGGCTCATCGGGATGATCACCCGACCTCCGCGATCAGGGCCACCAGGCGGCGGCGGAGCCGGGTGGCGGCCTCGTCGAGCGCGGCGCCGTCGAGCGCGTTCCAGCCGGCGACCTCGGCCCGGGCGTCGGCGTCGAGCGCGGCGCGCTGGGTCTCGGTCGCGGCGGCCAGCGTCGCCTCGAGGGCCTGGCGCGCAGCGGCGACCTCGACCGCGGCCGCGGCGTCGTCCGCAGCGATCGCGGCGTCGGCGGCCGCGCGCACGGCCTCGGCCGCGGCGCGCGCCCGGGCGAGCGCCGCCTCCAGCGCCTGCTCGGTCGCGAGCAGCGCTTCGAGGTCCGGGTCCGGCGTCGGGACGCCGGTCGTGAGCGCGGGCGTCGCCATGCGCCCCGCAAAGGCTGCACCGCGCGTGCCAGCGAGGTGCCGCGAAACTCGGTGGCGTGGCCCGCGCCCCGCGCACCCGTTGCGCGCGCCGTCCTCGGTTGTCACGCCGGTTGCGCGGCGCGGCGCATCGCGGCGGCGGCGGCGCGTCTCACCAGCCGAGGAGCGCGACCGCGATCCCGGTGGCGGCGATCGACGCGCCGGCGGCGCTGTCGGCCCAGTGCTCGGTCCAGCGCCCACGCAGGAGGCCCGCGCTGGCCCGCGCCAGCGCCACCAGCAGCACCATGGTCGCGATGGTCGCCGCCTCGTAGACCAGGACGATGGCCACGGTCGCGGTCGCCGACAGCGAGGCGGCCGCGAAGAGGATGGGGATGACCGCGACGCAGGGGTCGGCGCAGTAGATCGCGAACAGCGTCCACACCCCGGCGCGTGACGGATCGTGGACGTGGTCGTAGTGGTGGTGGCTGTGGCCGTGGAGGTGCGCGACCGCGTGGCGCATCCCCCACAGCGCGTAGCCGATCCCGAACGCCACCAGCACCAGGCCCGACACCGCCGCGATGTGGCCGCCGAGCGCGAGGGCGACCCGGCGCCCGGTCAAGAGGCCGAGGAGCCCCAGCAGCACCGACACGGTCACGTGACCGGCGCCGCACAGGAGCGCGACGCGCGCGGTGCGCGCCGTCGACCAGCCGCGCGCGCGGCCGACGGCGGCGATCGGCAGCCAGTGATCCGGCGCCAGCGCATGCAGCGATCCGACGCTGACCGCGGCGAGCGCCAGCGGCACGGCCAGCTCAGCGGCCACGACGCGCCTCCTCGTCCAGCGTCAGGAACGACAGGCCGTGGTCGTGGCCCATGCCCGGCCCGTGGCCGTGGCCGTTGCCGTAGCCGTAGCCGTGGCCGTGGCCGTGGCTGTGGCCGTGGCCGTGGCCGTGGCCGTGGCTGTGGCCGTGGTCGGGCGCGGCGACCTCCGCCCGCCGCGCGTCCAGCCACGCCACCCAGTCGGCCACGCCCTCGCCGGTCTTCGCCGACAACCGGATCATCCGCGGCACCGGCATCACGTGCGCCAGCCCGTCCTCGATCGCCGCCACGTCGACGTCGAGGTGCGGCAAGAGGTCGACCTTGGTGAGCAGCACCAGGTCGGCCTTGTTGAACATCACCGGGTACTTGATCGGCTTGTCCTCGCCTTCGGTCACCGCCAGCGCCACCACGTTCGCGGCCTGCCCGAGGTCGTAGATCGCGGGGCACACCAGGTTGCCGACGTTCTCGATGAAGAACACGTCGAGGTCGCCCCACGGCGGGGCGTGCAGCGCGTCGTGCACCAGCCGGGCGTCGAGGTGGCACGCCGAGCCGGTGGTGATCGGCAGGGACGGCACGCCGGCCGCGATCAGCCGCACCGCGTCGCGGTCGGTGGCCAGGTCACCGCTGACCGCGCCCAGGCGCAGCCGCCCACCGAGAGCGCGCGCCGTGGCCTCGAGCACCGCGGTCTTGCCCGAGCCCGGCGAGCCCATCAGGTTGATGGCCAGGACGCCGCGGGCCGCGAAGTGGGCGCGGTTGTGCGCCGCGACCGCGTCGTTGCCGGCGAGGATGCGCTCGTGGACCTCGACCGGGACCAGCTCGGGATCGCCACAGCCACAGTCGCTACACATCGGGCACCTCCAGCTCGATCCGCTCGAGCACGATCTCGTCGCCGGCGCACAGCCGGGCCGGTCGTCCGCAGGTCGGACATTGCAGCGGCGCGCCGGGCGCCAGCGCTTCGTCGCAGCGCGGACAGCGCCACGCCGCCGCCACCGCGCGGACGTCGAGCGCGGCGTCGGCGCACACCGTGCGCTCGCGGAAGGTGTCGTAGGCGGTGCGCAGGAGCGCGACGTCGACGCCGGCCAGCTCGCCGATCGCGACGTGCAGGCGGTGGACGCGCGCCCGGCGCGGCGTGGCCTCGCGGGCGACCCGCTCGATCAGCGACGCCACGATCGAGTACTCGTGCATCACGCGCTCCCGAACTGCGGCTCGCGCCGCGCGAAGAACGCCGCGATGCCCTCGGCGAAGTTCTTGCCGTCGGCGATGCGGGCCAGCTCGCCGAGCTCGGCGTCGAGGTGGACGTCGAGCCGATCCATGCCGGCGGCGCGGTTGAGCAGGTCCTTGGCGATGCCCACGGCCTCGGTCGGCGTCGCCGCCAGGCGCTCGGCCAGGGCCTGCGCCGCGTCGTCGAGGGTGCCGTCGGGATGGACGGCGTTGATCAGGCCGGCGGCGAGGGCCTCGCGCGCGGTCAGCCGCGGGCTGAGCAGCACCAGCTCCATCGCCTTGCGGAAGCCGACCAGGCGGGGCAGGAAGAACGTCGAGCTCTCGGCGCCGGTCAGCCCGGTCTTGAGGTAGGCCCACTCGAACCACGCCCGCTCCGACGCGATCACCAGGTCGCACGACATGGCCAGGCCGAGACCGCCGGCCGCCGCCGGGCCGTCGACCACCGCCAGCCACGGCTTGGGCGAGCGCCGGATCTCGGAGATCGTCGAGTGGATGTACTCGAGGATCTGCTTGAAGATCGCGCCGTAGCCCGGCGTGCCGTTGCCGTCACCGTTGCCGCCGCCCGGCGGCCGCAGGTAGTCGAGCTCGCCCCGGTCCCCGCCCGCCGCGATGTACTTGAGATCCGCGCCGCTGCAGAACACGCCGCCGTCGCCGCGCAGGATCACCGCGCGCACCGCGCGGTCGCGGGCCAGCTGGAGCCCGGCCTTGCGCAGATCGCGGGCGGTGGCGACGTCGAGCGAGTTGAAGCGCTCGCGGCGGGCGATGGTGAGGACGCCGACGCCCCCGTGGCGCTCGATGCGGATGTGCGGGCTTCCTTCCATGGCGTCTCCTCCTCGGCAGGTCTCCGATCGGTCAACAGATCCGCGGCTGCAGCTCGCCCTCGGCTTCGCCGAGCAGGCGCCGGCCGAAGCCGGTCTCGAGCACGACGGCCCCGGGCCGCTCGTCGATGCACACCCCGATCAGGGCGGCGTCGCGCCCCAGCGGATGGCGGCGTAGCGCCTCGAGCACGGCGTCGGCGACCGCGGCGCGCACGCCCATCACCGCCTTGCCCTCGTTGGCCACCAGCAGCGGGTCGATGCCGAGCAGCTCGCCGGCGGCGCGCACCGCGTCCTTCACCGGCACGGCGCGCTCGTCGATCACCAGGCCGACCCGGCTCTTGCCCGCCATCTCGGCCAGCGCGCTGGCCAGGCCGCCACGGGTCGGATCCTTCATCGCCACGATGCCGTCGCCGCCGGCGGCGAGCGCCGCGCGCACCAGGCCGTTGATCGGCGCCACGTCGGAGGCCAGCTCGACCTCGAGCGCGAGCTCGTTGCGCGTCGCCATCACCGCCAGGCCGTGATCGCCGACGGTGCCGGTGACCAGCAGGCGGTCGCCGGGGCGCAGCCCGTTGTCGCGCACGAAGCGGTCGGTGATCGCGACCCCGGTGGTGTTGATGACCAGGCCGTCGAGCTCGCCGCGACCCATGACCTTGGTGTCGCCGGTCACGACGGTGGTGCCGGCCTCGAGGCAGGCCTGGCGGATCGAGGCCCAGATGCGCTCGAGCTCCTCGCGGGCGAAGCCCTCCTCGACGATCGTGGCGCAGGTCAGGGCCAGCGGCTCCGTCGCGCCCATCATCGCCAGGTCGTTGACGGTGCCGGCCACCGCCAGCCGGCCGATGTCGCCGCCGGGGAAGAAGCGGGGCTGGACCACGTGCGAGTCGGTGGTGATCACCAGCCAGCGATCGCCGATGCGCAGCACCGCGCCGTCGTCCATCGCCGCCAGGCCGACGCCGCCATCGTCGACCTCGCCCAGCCCGTCGGCGAAGATCTGCTCGATCAGCGCGCGCATGGCGCGGCCGCCGGCGCCGTACTTGAGCGTGATCCGTTCGTCGACGGGCCGCAGGAAGCGCAGGTCCCTCATGAGCGTGCTCCTCGCCGGATGCTGCGCAGGTCGGGTTGGCCGCCGTACTGGTGCCAGATCCGGCACGTGCCCTCGGTCGAGACCATGCACGCGCCCACCGGCGCGTCGGGGGTGCAGGCCTTGCCGAACAGCGTGCAGTCGTGGGGCGACGCGATGCCGGCCATGATGTCGCCGCACTGGCAGTGCTGGACCAGCGCCGGCGGCGCGTGATCCCACAGCGCCGCCAGGTCGATCGTGAACCGCCGCCGCGCGTCCCAGCGCGCGTACGTGTCGAGCAGGCGCAGGTTGCCGTTGGGCACGTGGGCGATGCCGCGCCAGCGCCCGCCGATCGGCGCGAACACCTTCCACAGCACGGCCTGCGCCGCGCGGTTGCCGTGCTGGTCGACGCAGCGCGGGTAGGCGTTGTCGACGCGGGCCACGCCGTCCGCGATCAGCTCGACCAGCCGCACCAGCCCGGCGAGCACGTCGAGGGGCTCGAAGCCGGCGACCACCACCGGCACCCCGTGGCGGGCCACGAACGGCTCGAACACGCCCCAGCCGGTGATCGTCGCGGCGTGGCCGGCGGCGAGGAAGCCCTCGATGCGCGTGCCCGGCATCTCGGCGACGATCTCCATCACCGGCGGGATGTACTTGTGCGCCGACAGGATCGAGAAGTTGGCGGGCGGCCCGGCCAGCACCACCGCGGCGGTGGCCACCGCGGTGGTCTCGAAGCCCGAGGCGAAGAACACCAGCTCCTCGTCGAGGCTGCGCGCCAGCTCGACGGCCTGGCTGATGCTGTAGACGACGTCGACCCTGGCGCCGGCGGCGCGGGCGTCGGCCAGCGACTGCGCGGTGCCGGGGACGCGCAGCATGTCGCCGTAGGTGGCGATGCGCACCCCCTGGCGGGCCAGCGCCACCGCCTCGTCCACCTCGGGCACGTCGGTGACGCACACCGGGCAGCCCGGGCCCATGATCACCTCGAGGCCCTCGGGGAACGTGGCGCGCAGGCCGAAGCGCGCGATGGCCTGCTCGTGGCTGCCGCAGACGTGCATCACCGCCACCGGCCGGTCGGCGGCGCGGCGGGCGCGGCGCACGTGGTGGGCGAGCGCGTCGGCCAGGGCGCGAGCGCGCACCGGATCGCGAAAGCGGAGGGCGTCGAGGTCGTTCATGGCAGGTCCTCGGGCCGCGCCTGGGGCGGGTGGGCCGCGGTGCCCTCGAGCTCGCCGCGGACGTCGCCGCCCAGCAGGTCGCCGTCGGCGGAGCGCAAGAGCTCGTCGTAGAGCGCGAGGGTGTCGCCGATCTCCTCGGCCGGGATGCGGCGGATCGCGAAGCCGACGTGGTTGAGCACGTAGTCGCCGGGCGCCACCGGCACGTCGACGACGTCGAGGCGCACCACCTTCTTCACGCCCCAGAAGTCGACGATCGCCACGCCGTCGTCGACCGACACCACCCGTCCGGGAACGCCTAGGCACATGGGGCACCTCCGTGGCGCGTGATCGCGTCGGCGACCACGGCCTGACCGAGCGCGAGCCCGCCATCGCCGGGCGGCACCTCGCCGTGCAGCCGCACGTCGAGGCCGGCCAGCGCCGCCATCAGCCCCTCGGCGAGGCGCGGGTTGGCGAACACGCCGCCGGTGAGCACCACCGGCGGGCCGCCGAGCCGGGCCGCGGCCTCGGCGACCAGCGCCGCGGTGGCGCCGATCAACGTCTCGTGGAAGCGCGCCGCGATGGTCGACGCCGGCACGCGGCGGTCGAGGTCGGCGACCACCGCGCGCACCAGCGGGCGCAGGTCGAGCTCGGGCACCGCCGCGCCGCGATCGATCGCCCACGGGTAGGTCCCGTGCTCGTCGGGATCGGCGAGGGTGTTCCACGCCATCGCCAGCTCGGCCTCGTGGTGCGCCCGCAGCCGGCCCAGCACCAGCGCGGCCACGCCGTCGAAGTAGCGGCCGACGCCGCGCGCGCGCGGCGCGTTGAGGTCGGTCGCGAGCATGCGCCGGACCACGCCGACGTCGCCGGGCGGCACCCGCGCGAAGCGGCGCTGCACCGTCGGGGGCAGCGCGCCGCCGAAGGCGTCCTCGCACAGCGCCAGGGCGATGCGCCACGGCTCGCGGATCGCGGCGTCGCCGCCGGCCAGGGCGATCGGCCGGAACGTCGCCAGCCGCGTGCACCGCGCCAGATCGGCGAACAAGAGCTCGCCGCCCCACGCCGTGCCGTCGGGGCCCCAGCCGGTGCCGTCGAAGGCCACGCCGATCACCGGCTCGAGCAGGCCGTGCTCGGCCATCGCGCTGGCGACGTGGGCGTGGTGGTGCTGGATGGCGACGCGGGTGGCGATGGGCTGGGCCTCGGCCCAGCGCGCCGCCGGTCCGTCGGGGCGTGCGTCGTACGCGATCACCTCGGGGCGCACCCGCAAGAGCGTCTGCATGCGCGCGACGGCCTCACCCAGGAAGTCGAGGGCGGCCACGCTGTCGAGGTCGCCGACGTGCGGCCCGAGGTACGCGGTGTCGCCGACCGCGAGGCAGAAGGTGTTCTTGAGCTGGCCGCCGACGGCGAGCACCGGGCGGGCCACGGGCCGAGCCAGGGCCACGCCGCGCGGCACCCAGCCGCGCGACCGCCGCAACAGCGTGGCGCGGCCGGCGATGACCCGGGCCACCGAGTCGTCGCAGCGGGTGGCGATGGCGCGGTCGTGGACCAGGAGCGCGTCGGCGATGTCGCCGAGCCGCGCCACCGCCTCGGCCTCGTCGGCGCAGATCGGCTGCTCGGCGAGGTTGGCCGAGGTCATGACCAGCGGGCCGCCCACCGCCGCCAGCAGCAGGTGGTGGAGCGGCGTGTACGGCAAGAGCAGCCCGAGCAGCTCGGTGTCGGGTGCCACCGCGGCGGTGAGGCGGGCCCCGCGGGCGTCGCGGGCCGCCGGCCGCCGTCGCACCAGCACGATCGGGCGTTCGGGCGCGGTGAGGAGCAACGCCTCCGCGCTGCCGACCACGGCGAGCGCGCGCGCGGCGGCGAGATCGGCCACCATCACCGCGAACGGCTTGTGGTCGCGGTGCTTGCGCGCGCGCAGCCGCGCCACGGCGCCGTCGGCGGTGGCGTCGCAGGCCAGGTGGAAGCCGCCCAGGCCCTTCACCGCGACGATCTCGCCGGCGCGCAGCCGCGCCGCCGCCGCCGCCAGCGGGTCGGCGACCGCGAGCACGCGGCCATCGGGCGCCCACAGCGCGAGCCGTGGTCCGCACACCGGACAGGCGTTGGGCTGGGCGTGGAAGCGACGATCGGTGACGTCGTCGTACTCGCGGCGGCACGCCGGGCACATCGCGAACGGCGCCATCGTGGTCGCGGCGCGGTCGTAGGGCACGCCGGTGGCGATCGTGAAGCGGGGGCCGCACGCGGTGCAGTTGGTGAACGCGTAGCCATGGCGGCGGTTGGCCGGGTCGGCGATCTCCCGCGCGCAGTCGGGGCAGGTCGCCAGGTCGGGCGGGATCGACAGCGCGCGCGCGCCGCCGGCGGCGCTGGCCTCGATCACGAAGTCGGCGACGTCCTCGTCGGGGATCACGGCGGTGGTCAGCTCGCGCACTCGGGCCGGCGGCGGCGCCTCGCGCAGCCGCGCCACCAGGTCGGCGAGCGCGCCCGCGCCGCCGAAGGCCTCGACGGTCACGCCGCGGGCGTGGTTGCGGACCCGGCCACCGACGCCGATCTCGTGGGCGACGCGGTACACCCACGGTCGGAAGCCGACGCCTTGCACCGTGCCGCGCACCTCGATGCGCAGGCCGGCGTGGTCGCCGTGCTCAGAAGCCGAGGGCGCGCGCGGCATCGTCGAGGTTCCTCTCTTGCAAGGCGCCCGCCACGAGCGGCGTCGGCGGGAAGCCCATCGCCGTCAGCTCCGCGACCACCCGCGTCACCAGGCCGGGCAGGCTGGCCTCGACCGCGGGCGTGCGCTCGAAGCCGAGGTCGACCGACGCCGGCACCACGCCGACGATCACCACTGCGGACGGATAGCGGCCGAGCATCGCCGCGCCGCCCAGCAGATCGGCGACGCCGATCTGGTGCGGCGACAGGCGCTCGTAGACGGCGGGCGCGACGTCGTCGCCGGTGATGCGCACCGGCGTGCCCGGCGGGCCGTCGCCGCGCACCGCGTCGATCATGAGCACACGCTCGGCGCGCTCGACCATCGGCAGGAGCGCCAGGCCCAGCGTGCCGCCGTCGACGGTGACCACGCCCTCGGCCATGGCCCAGGCCCGGCGCAGCCGGTGCAACGCGACCACCCCGGCGCCGTCGTCGGTGCACAGCACGTTGCCGAGGCCGAGGACCAGGAGCGGGATCCGGTCGTTCGCGGGCTCGCTCCGGGTCGGCTCACGCATCGTCGGGCTTCCGGTCGCGCGGCAGGAACTTGTAGCCGCTGAAGATCGAGTCGAACGTGCCGTTCTTCTCGACGCGCGCGGTGAGCAGCGCGCTGGCGAAGTGATGGACGCCGAAGCCGAGCAGGAGCCACATCACGACGTGGTGCAGCCAGCGCGCGCCCTGCGGACCGTGGAACACGGGCAGGAGCACCTGCCACATGCTCATGTACGACGTGTACGCGCTCACCGAGTACAGGGCGAAGCCGGTCAGGATCATCACGGCGTACAGGCCGAACACCGCGACGTAGGTGAGCCCGGCCAGCGGGTTGTGGCCGACCGCCGGCGGCGGGGCCGGCCGCAGCATGATGTAGAACAGGAACGTGCCGATGAGGTCGCGCTGCCGGCGGCGGGTGACCGGCACGAACTGGCGCCAGCCGCTGCGGCGCGGCCCGAGGAACATCCAGACCACCCGGGCGAACACCGCCAGCGAGAACACCATCGCGGCGTAGAAGTGGACGATGCGCACGTAGCCGGTGATGAAGCCGGCGGTGCCGCTGGCGCCGTGCAGGAACGGCCGCGCGATGTCGATGCCGGTGACGGTGAGCACGAGCATCGACAGCACGATGGCCCAGTGGGTGAGCCGCACGACCAGGTCCCAGACGTAGACCGGCACCAGCGGTCCCTCGTGGGCGCCGTGCGCCTCGGCCGCCATCACCGCACCTGCACGCGAGCGAGCTCGCGCCCCTTCGCGTCCACGACGTGGACGCCGCACGCCATGCACGGGTCGAAGGAGTGCACGGTGCGCAGGATCTCGAGCGGCTGCTCGGGGTCGGCGACCGGCGTGCCGAGCAGCGCCGCCTCGTACGGGCCGCTCTGGCCGCGGCTGTCGCGCGGCCCGGCGTTCCAGGTGCTGGGCACCACGCACTGGTAGCCGGCGATCTTGCCGTCCTTGATGTGCACCCAGTGGCCGAGCGCGCCGCGCGGCGCCTCGTGGAAGCCGGCGCCCATCGCGTCCTTGGGCCAGCTCGACGGATCCCAGCGGTCGGTGTCGTGGATGCGCAGATCGCCCTTGTCCATGTTGCCGGCCAGCTCCTCGACCCAGTCGCCGATCTTGTCGACGAGCAGCTGGGTCTCGAGGCCACGGGCCGCGACCCGCCCCAGCGTCGAGAACAGCGCCTCGGGGCCGACGCCGAGCTTGCCCAGCGCGCCGTCGACCAGCGTCTTGACCTGGGCGTGGCCCGAGACGTACGCGACCAGCATGCGGGCCAGCGGCCCGACCTCCATCGGCTGGCCGTCGTAGCGCGGCGACTTGAGCCACGAGTACTTGGCCGCGGTGTCGAGCCGATCGTAGGGCGGCTTGGGCCCGGTGTAGGTCGGGTGGGTCTCGCCCACCGACGGGTGCAGCGCGGTGTCGTCGCCGCCTGCGTACTTGTACCAGGAGTGCGTGATCTGCTCGGTGATCTTGCCGGGGTCGAACGGCTCGAGCTTCGACAGGTCGCGGTTGCGGATCACGCCGCTCGGCAGGTAGCGCGGGGCGTTGGCGCCCTCGGTCATCGGGTACTCGCCGTAGACCAGGTAGTTGCCGACGCCGGCGCCGTGGCCGGCCCAGTCCTTGTAGAACGACGCGATCGCGAGCAGGTCGGGGATGTAGACCCTGCTGACGAATGCGCGCGCGCCTTCGATCAGCTTGCGCAGCATCGTGATGGTGTGGATGTTGAGCGCGGCCTGCGAGCTGGGATCGACCGGCGTCGCCATGCCGCCGACCAGGAAGCTCTGCAGGTGCGGGTTCTTGCCGCCGAGCACCGCGTGCAGCTTGATGAACTCGCGCTGCCACTCGAGCGCGGCCAGGTAGTGCGCGACCGCGAGCAGGTTGGCCTCGGGCGGCAGCTTGTAAGCGGGATGGCCCCAGTAGGCGTTGCCGAACGGGCCGAGCTGGCCGCGGTCGACGAACGCCTTGATCCGGGCCTTGATGCCCGCGAAGTAGGTCGGGCTCGACTCCGGCCAGTCGGAGATCGACTGGGCCAGGGTCGCGGTCGCCGCCGGATCGGCGGACAGCGCCGAGACCACGTCGACCCAGTCGAGCGCGTGCAGGTGGTAGAAGTGGACGACGTGATCCTGGACGCACTGCGCGGCCATGATCAGGTTGCGCAGCACGCGGGCGTTGGGCGGCGGCACCGCGCCGATGGCGTCCTCGACCGCGCGGATCGACGCGATGGCGTGGACCGTGGTGCACACCCCGCAGATGCGCTGGGTGAAGGCCCAGGCGTCGCGCGGATCGCGGCCCTGCAGGATGATCTCGATGCCGCGGAACATGGTGGACGACGACCACGCGCTCGAGACCAGGCCGTTCTCGACCTCGGCCTCGATGCGCAGGTGGCCCTCGATGCGCGTGACCGGATCGACGACGATGTGGGTCACGACGCCGCTCCCTTCTGCGCCGCGTCCGCCGCGGGCGTGGTGTCGGGTGGCTCGGCCGGCGGTCCGGACGGTGGGTCCGGCGGCGCCGTGGCGCCCGCCTGCTTCCGACGGTCGTAGGTGCGCCGGCCGAGCTGAACCAGGCCGTGGGCGGTGAAGGTCGCGGCCACCGCCGCCGTGGCGTACAGGCCGATCTTGTCGATGTCCGCCGCGGCGTCGAAGCCGGGGATGCCCGTGAGGTGGGCGTAGAACGGCGTCATCCGGTCCCAGAAGTAGGGCTCGGCGCAGCCGATGCACGGATGGCCGCAGCCGATCGGCCAGTTGGTGCCCTCGTTCCACTGCACGTTGGGGCAGTTCTGGTAGGTGACCGGCCCCTTGCAGCCCACCTTGTAGAGGCAGTAGCCGACGCGGTGGCCGGCGTCGCCGAACTGCTCGACGTACTGGCCGGCGTCGAAGTGGGCGCGGCGGGTGCAGGCGTCGTGGATGGTCTTGCCGTAGGCGAACAGCGGGCGGTTCAGGCGGTCGGTGGCCGGCCACTTCCCGAACGTGATGAAGTACGCGATGACCGCGGTCAGGTTCTCGGCGTTGACCGGGCACGCCGGCAGGTTGATGAGCGTGCGGATGCCGGGCACGGCCTCGCCCACGCCGAGCGCGCCGGTCGGGTTGGGCGACGCCGCTGGCAGGCCGCCGAACGCCGCGCACGTGCCGACGCTGATCACGGCCAGCGCGCCGCCGCACACCTCGCGCGCGATCTGCAGCGCCGACTTGCCGCCGATGGTGCAGTACGCGCCGCCGGCGCCGGTCGGGATCGAGCCCTCGACGACGACGATGTAGCTGCCCTGGTTGGCCTTGATCGTGCCCGCCAGCGCGGCCTCGGCCTGGTGCCCGGCCGCCGCCATGATCGTCTCGTGGTAGTCGACCGAGAGCAGGTCGAGGATGATGTCGGCCGCGGTCGGCTTGCTGGCGCGGAGGAACGACTCGCTGTTGCCGGCACAATCCTGGAACTCGAGCCAGACCAGCACCGGCTTGGGCTTGGTCTCGAGGGCCTGGGCGATCTGCGCCGACACCGATCGCGGCAGCCCGAGCAGGGCCGCGACCCCGGAGCAGAACCCGACGAAGTCGCGGCGCGAGATGCCGCGGCCTTCGAGCTCCTGGCGCAGCGTGGCAACGGCCTCGCGCATGGGGAACCTCCGGCTACCTCACGCAGCAACTCGCGTGCCGCGCGGGAGCGCTCGTGATCTCGCGGTCGACGCCGAATTCCGTTCGCGTTTTCGCGCAGGTTTTTCAGCCTGCCGCACCCGCGTTGCGCGCTGAAGGGCGCGACCTGACTGGCGGCAGAAGATTTTCCTGCGTCACCGGGAGCCGACTGAGCGGCCTATCGTTTCTGACTTGTTGCGCTATTCGCGATCAGGGCAAGGGCACGCGTGGACGTGGACGATCACAGATCGCCGCCGACCGTGCGGGGATCTGGTGATGCTCCCAACCCGCCGTGCCGTGCGCCGCCGGCGCGGTGGGGCCTGCCCATCGCGACGACCCAGGTGGGACTGCGCGCCGGGTCCTCGCTTGGGAAGACCGCGTCGAGCACTGCCACCGCGGAGCTCGCGGATCGATCCACCCGGGCTGCCGTCCCGTGGAGCTGCGGACGTCGCGCCGTCCCACCTGGGCCGCCGCTCGGGCGGGCGGCCCCACCACGCCTCCGTGCCCGCACCACCACCGCGGTTTGGTGGCCCCGGGACCTGTTACCCAGGGCAGGCCGACCTCGGGGCCAGCACGATGGCGGCCAGGACGAGCGCGGCTCCATGCGCGAGGGCCGACGCGAGGGCGACGCGGCGCAGGGCTCTCATGTGTGGATCCGCAGCGAGTGTACGCGCAACGGTTCCTTCCGTCCGCGAATCGGGACCTCGCCCACGAAGGTCGCGAGCGCTCGGTGAGCGCCGGCGCCCTCGAGGGTGTCTTCGCTCACCAGCACGCGGCAGCCCAGCTCCTTGGTCATCGACTGCAGGCGACTCGCGGTGTTGACCGTGTCGCCGAGCACTGTGAACTCGAGCCGCGCGCCGCTGCCGAGGCAACCGACCACGACCGGTCCGGAATGGATCCCGACCCCGATGTCCACGTTGTCCCCGCCAGGGGCGCGAACCGCCTCGATGGCCTGGCTCATGGCCATCGCCGCGGCCATCGCGCGCTCGGCGTGGTCGGCCAGCGGCTCGGGTGCGCCGAAGACCGCGAGCATGCCGTCGCCCAGGAACTTGTCGACGGTGCCGCCGTGCGCACGCACGGCCTCCGCCAGGCGCCCCTGGACGTCGTTGAGAAAGCGCAGGACGGCCTCGGGAGCCAGGCCTTCGGCGATGGTGGTGAAGCCGCGGATGTCGGAGAACACGATCGTCGCCTCGACCCTTCGAGGCTCGACCAGCGGCGCCAGCTCGTCGCTGTGCGCCGCCTCCAGGACCGTGCGCGGCAGGAAGCGGCCCAACACCGATCGCGCCACCTCGGCCTGGGTCACGCGCCCGACGATGAGCGTCATCCACAGGGCCAGGATCCCCGACGCGGCGATCACGCCGCAGAGGATGGCGATCTGCAGCGGGCGTGAACCCGCCAGCGCGCTCGCCACGATGTACACGCCGATCGCCGTGCTCGCGCTGCCGATGACCGCGACGCGCCGCAACCGCAGGCCGCCGGAGACGGCGAGCAGACAGCAGACCGCCGCCATCGTCGATAGCGCGCCCTCGGTGCGGACGTGGACGCGATCAGTGGTGAGCACGTTCAAGGCGAACAGGCTCGAGAGGATGGCGCCATCGAGCAGAGGCGCGAGGCTGCTGAGCCACGGTCGGTACCAGCCTCGACGCAGGCCCCAGACCAGCCACAGCGAGACCGCAAACCAGGACGCAGCGGTCAGCGCGTTCCAGACCGAGAACGCGTCCTCGCCGAGCTGGCCGGGGATGCGATAGGCGACGTAGTCGAGGACGCTGATCGCGCCCAGCGCTACGACTCGGACCCACGCGATGCGCAGCTCGTTCTGGCGCGCCTGCTCCTGGATCGTCAGGGCCGTGGAGTGAGCCAGGTCAGCCCGGAGCTCGTCGAGCTGCACACGCGGATGCTACCAGAGTGACGCGGCGGCTCAGTACGTGTAGACGGTCTTGCGGATAAGAGAATCGGTCGGCGGCGGCAGCGGGTGGAAGGAGGATTCTCGAGGCGAAAACCGGAAGGACCCGCCAATGAAGAAGACTGCCAGGAAGCTCGCCGGGCTGCGACTCGACCACCGACAGCGACTGCCCGTTCACGCTGAGCCCGGTCTTCGATCCCAACTACGACGTCCGTGATCTCGGCACCGCGCCGGGGCTGCCCACCAACTACGGCGGCCTCATCGTCGCGCCCGGTGACCCCTCCACGCTGCTCATCGGCGGTAGCGCCAACAACGTCGGCGGCGCCATCTACCGCCTCGGTCTCCAGCGCGACCCCGATGGACACATCGTCGGCATCGTCGGGCCGGCCACCCTCGCGCGCGAAGGCCAGTACAACGACGGCGGGCGTGGCGTCCTCGGTCGGCGGGCTGGCCCTGGTGCCGGCCGGGCACCCTGGCGCGGGCAGCTGGAAGCTGGTGTCGTGGTCGGGCGGCCAGTGGTACGAGCTCACGCTCGTCCCCGACGCCACCGGCACGTACGACGTCACCGGCGCGGTCCTGCGCTTGACCCTCGCCGGTGGTCCCGAGGGCATCGTGTACGTGCCCCTCGGCTCGCCCCTGTTTCCGGTGCCGGGCGTGCTGGTGTCGGAGTACTCGGCGGGCAAGGTCGCGACCTACGACACCTACGGTGGCGGCAACCGCATCCTCGTCGTGCGCGGCTTCAACAACTGAATCACGGGCAGTCGATCGGATCGCCCACGCCCCACACCAGCGTCGTCGGCGCCCGGCCGATGAGCGCGTTCGCCAGCACGTCGAACATGAGGTAGCTG
>CANKMW010000038.1 GCA_947483555.1 Myxococcales bacterium | reverse complement strand
TCCGCTGCTCGATCGCCTTGGCTTGACCCGGCACTACGAGGATGAGCGGGTGGTCGTGGGGCGCGGACGTGCGCGCGACCCCCGGCCACCAGATTCGCGCGGCGCCGCCGTACACGTCGAGACGAGCGGGCAGCGCGTTGCTTAGTGCCGACGTCGCGGCGCCTGTCTCGAACGCCACCACGTCGGCAAGCCCCGCGAGCCTGCGGGCGAGGCGGTCGGCGTCGAGCGGCAGATCTCCGGTCCGCGAGCTGGTCGTGACCGCCACGATCGGTCTCGTGCGGCCTGGCGCCAGCACGGCCTGAGCGAACGCCTCGGCCTTGCCCGCAGCGATCCATCGCCAAGCGGGACGGCGGAGTTGAGGCGGCTCGGGTGAGGGCGCCATCGGCTCCAGCGTACATCGAGAACGTGGCCGCCATCCCAGAGTGGGAGGCCGCGCTCGACCGTCCTGCGCGCAGTCGCCGCTGTCCTCGGGGGGGGCCGGCGCCGGTCACAGGACCTGTTACACCGGCGTGCGACCCCTACCTGACGAGCCGCAACTTCACCTGCGGTCGCGCCAGCTTGAGCCCTTCCGGAACGGGGACTGAAAATCCGCGTGTCGGCGGTTCAACTCCGTCCCCGGGCACGAGACAGCGCTCCTGGAATCGGTCGCGGCCAGACCAGTATCCAGCGAGCCGGATGGCATGCGCGACCGTCACGACCCGAACGGTGTCGCCGCGCACCTGGAAGCCGATCGAGAACGGGAATCGTTTCATAGCTTCGAACCAGCGGCGAGTGCTGCAGCGGCCGTATCTGTGGGCAGAAACAGGCGGAGCGGGCGCGAGGGCAAGGAGATGAAGCCATGCGCTTCGTAGAATCGTCGCCCGCGATCGGCTTTTGCATCGACGACGATCGCGTACGCGGCCACCGATTCAGCTGCTGACAGGACTCGCCTGAGCGCGTCGACGACCAGCAGGTCGCCGATTCCTGTACCGGCGACACGAGTGTGGCGCGCCAGCCGCCCGATCAGCGCGGCGGGGACCGCTTCGTAGCGAGGTAGCTTGTGCGCCAGCTCGGCCGGGATGCTGTCGAGCGCGAGCGTGAACATGCTCAGGCTGTAGAATCCCGCGATCCCTCCTTCATCGAGTGCGACGAAGACCTGGGCGACGCGACGTCGCTGATCCTGGCTGGCCCGGGTGCGAAACCAGGCGTCGAGCGCCGGCACGCCGCAGGTGAAGGCGCCGGGATCATCGCGGCGGTGAAGTAGCTCGAAGCGCAGATCCACGCGCCTAGCCGCCGAGCTTGCGATGCTTGCGAAACGCCGCGATCAGCCGAGCCGTCGGCGCTGGCGGGTTCGCAACCGCTTCCAGGAAGGCATCGCGATCGGCGCCGCGCAGCACCATCCGATCGTGGTCTTCGAGCACGCGACGTGCGCCCTCATAGGCGAGGTCACCGGCGGCGAGGCCCGAGACCGCCGTCGCACGCTCGATCAGCTTACGGATCGACGGCGTGACTCGGAGCTCGAGGCGGGCGCTCTTGCGCTCGCGGGCAGCTGCGGTTCGCCTGGCGGTTGGCGGCATGAAGCAAGTGTACGGTAATGCACCGTACACGGCAAGCCCGCCGATCTCCGACCGAAGGGAGCGGGCGTCGGGATCGAGGCGGTGTTCTCGCCGAGCACCGTCTCCACGGCAGCGGTGCCGGCGTCAGCGCTTGAGCGCGCCCAGCTGCAGCAGCATCGTCAGATCGTCGCGCACGGCCCATCGCTCGGCGACGCGCCCGTCGACGAGCCGATAGGCGAACGCGACATCGCGAGCGCAGGTGCCGGCGGGGGCCTCGAAGCCGCGGAACGGCCCGCCGCCCCACTCGAACTCACGCGATCCGAACTGGATGACCCAATCGCCCTCGGCAATCACGTGCGAGTTGACCCACCATCCACGCCGCGGCTTCTTCAAGAACTCGCGCGTGGCTTCGATGCCGCGCCGTCCGTTGGGGCCGAGCGCGTGGTTCATGATGTCGGGCGTGCACAGCTCGTCGAGGCGGGCGAGATCGCCTTCGCCGTTGGTGAGCGCATCGAGCTCGCGCACCACCGCCTTGTTGCGTTCAAGATCCATTTCGCATCTATACCGCGTCACGGCCGCTTGCATCGTGACCGGCTCGGCTTCGGTGGTGACCCGGCGAACCCATCATCGGCCGGCCGCAGGCCATCCTGGCCCAGGTGGCGCGGTGGTCGAGCGCGCTACTCGAACCGTAGCTGCCAGGAAACCGCGGAGTCCCCGCCCGGACCCCCGCCCTCACAACCCGGCGCGACCTGCCTCTACGCCGGAGAGGCAGGAATCACATGACCCAGGAATATCGTAGCGGGCGGTCCCCGGGCGGAACCTCGGGCCAGGCCGGCGGGGCGGTCCAGCGCTCGGCCGGCAAGCAGTCGCGGACCGCGCGGCTGGCGGGCGCACGTGGCGCGCCGGTCGAGGCGCCGTACGTCGGGATGGGCGCGCTCCAGTTCGACCTGGCCCCGCCGTCCCCAACGGCGCCTGCCGCCTACGACGATCCGTTCGGGCTCCATCTCGAGGGCTCGACCGCCCACGCCACCGCCGAGCGCGGCGTCGAGGGCAGCGGCACGACGCTGCCGCACCTGAACATCATCCAGGGCGCGTTCGGACGTCACGACGTCAGCGGCGTCTCGGCGCACGTCGGCGGCGCCGCGGGCCAGGCCGCCGACCAGCTGGGCGCCGAAGCCTACGCGACCGGCAACGCGGTCGGGTTCGCATCGCCGCCGTCGCTTCACCTGGCGGCGCACGAGGCCGCGCACGTCGTCCAGCAGCGCGCGGGCGTCTCGCTCAAGGGCGGCGTCGGCGAGAGCGGCGACGCCTACGAGCGCCACGCCGATCTGGTCGCCGACACCGTCGTCGCGGGCCGCTCCGCCGAGGCGGTGCTCGATCAGGGCCCAGGTGGTGGGGCCGGTGGCGCGACCAGCGCCGGTCCCGCGATCCAGCGTCAGGAAAAGCCCGCCGCCGCCGCTGCGTCCCAGCCGGCCGCGCCGGCGCCGGCGCCGGCGACCGACCCGGCGACCGCGCCGTCTCCCGACGACACCGAGGGTGACAAGTTGCGCACGGCCACCCTCGCCGCCGCGAAGCAGCGCCTGGTGGAGAAGACCGAGATCGTGTCCGAAGCGAAGATCTCCGACCAGCGCGAGGGCATGGTCCGCCTGAAGATCATGGACGGCGTCGATCTCCGGGTCCCGCTCGGCACGCCAATGAAGAACTTCACCACGTGCATCGAGTTCGCCGGCCAGACCTTCAAGGACGGCAGCAAGGCGTCGGGCGCCGACGGCAAGGCGCTCGGCAAGTTCATGCTGATGTTCAACAAGGAGACCGAGCTCCACCTCCAGATCGATGCCTTCAAGGCGATCCTCGAACGGTTCCAGGCCCCGTACGACACGGCGGAGGCGGAGAAGACCAAGGCCGAGGGTGAGATCGAGGCCATCAAGGAGCCCACCGGCGACAAGGCCACCGACGCCAAGAACAAGGCGCTCGCCTCCGCCAAGGCGAAGTACATCGAGGCGCTCGACGGACAGATGGACACCCTCAAGGCGCAGATCGACAAGTTCAACGCGAAGATGGCCAAGGCCAGCGCGGAGCTCGAAGGCGTCGAGGAGAAGAACGACGCCTGGATCAAGCCCGCCGCGCTCGCCGGCGGTGCTCGGCCCCGGCCCGGCGAGCAGATCTTGCTCGGCGCGGCGAGCGCCCAGCCCTACGGTCTCAAGGGCTCCAAGGTCACCCTGGCCAAGAACTCGTTCAAGCACATCGCGGTGCTCGAGTCGCGGGAGCCGCACGACGCCAAGGACGGCGGCAGCTGGGAGAAGTGGACGACGATCGACGGCGGCGGCATCATCCCGACCGGGAAGTCCATCTACGTCACGATGGACGACCCGTACACGGTCCAGTGGGCCGAGCCCGGCACCAATCCATGGGCTGCGGGCAACACCTGTCTGCTCGGCTGGATCGACGCCGACCAGCTCGTCGAGAGCGGCCGACCCGACGCCGCTCCCGCCGGTTGATCAGGCGCCGAGGTCACCAGGTGCCGGCCACACCGACGAGGCCACCGCCGCGGGCAAGCGAGGCCAGCGGGCGGAGGGGCGGCGGCGACGAACTGGCGACGGCGTGGTCGGGAACCAGCAGCCAGCTGTCGATGACGATGGCGCTCACCGCGCCCACCGCCAGCCCGGCGGCGAACGTGGCGCCGTAGCCATCGTCGCGTTCTTCCAGTCCGGCGGCGCTGACCACCGTGGCGCCGACGATCGCCGGCGCAAACACACGCAGGGTGCCGCTGAGGAGACCGCGGCCCACGTTGCCGTTGGCCATGTGCAGGATGGGCGCGGTGAGCACGTAGCTCGTGAACCCGAGGCTCCCGATCATGAGCGGCAGGTGGAAATCGTCTGGCGCGAACAACCACGTGCCGGCCGCCGCAGCGCCGGCCACCACGCCGGTGGCAAGTCCGTCGGCGATCATGACCGGACGGCGGTACGAGCGCCGCCCTCGTTGCACCGTGGCCGAGGATGGCGGCGTGGCCGCGGACTCACCCGGGGCTCCGCCCGACTCGCCCGGGGCCCCACCCGACATGAGGGGCTGGTCGCGGCCGCGGCGTGGCTCATCGGCGTGGGCTGGCCAGGGCGCTGCGACCTGCACGGCGAGGGTCGTCAGCAGCGCCGCGATCGCCCACCATCGCGTCGTTCGCGACATCGGTGTCGCGAACGGAGGCTGTTCCGAGGTCATGCGGGGAGCACAGAGCAAGAGGTGTGCCGCCACGGTGAGCCAGATCAGTCCAGCAGCCGGTGGCCGAGGCCGAGATAGCCGATCCGCGCCCGCCGGTACAGGGTCGCGCGGCCGCCGGTGACGTGGATGCCGCAGCGATCGCCGGCCCAGTCCTCGTAGCTGGCGCCGTTCAAGGTGCCGGCGGCGAGCGCGTCCTCGTCGGTGGTGGTCAGCGGGGTGTAGTAGTGGTGGATCGAGCCCGTGAAGCCTTCGTGCTCGATCAGCAGGTGCAGGACCGCGCCGCCGCACAGGTCGCAGCGGCGCAGGTCGACGTCGCCGAAGTGCTCGGTGGTCGCGAACAGCGACTGCTCGCGCGCCAGCTGGTTCCGGACGTAGGCCGCGATCGCGTCGGTCGGCGCGTCGGGCTTCAGCCCGGCGGCGAGGTGCACGCACCAGCAACGGCCGCCGGGTGTACCGGCGGCGGTCGGCGCCGGCGGGTCGGCAGGGGCGGGCGGCGCGTGGCGGTGGCGGTCGGGCTCCGGCGGCGCCAGCGCGGCGAGCCCACGCGCGATGACCGCGGCGCCGATCTCGAGGCCGGCGGCCGCGGCGGCCTCGACGAGGGCGGTGCGCAGCGCGGTCGGGGTGGGACGACGCCCGGGGTCGCGGTCGAGCACGCGTCGGAGCGCGTCGCGGATCGTCGACGGGAACGACGGCGGCGGTTCGACGCCGGCCAGCACCCCCATCGCGATGTCGTGGCGCTCGATGACCGGCGCGGGGATCGGGTGATCGCCCGTGAACAGCTCGGACGCGACGATCGCCGTCGCCCACACGTCGGTGGCGCCGTCGACGCGCTCGCCGCGGATCTGCTCGGGGGCAAGATAGCGGAACATCCGCGTCATCTCGTCATCGACGGGGCCCTCGGGATCCAGGGGCTCGCCGACGATCTGCGCGTTGTGGTCGTGGCCAAGGCCGACCACGGTCAGCAGGCCGGCGGCAGACACCACCAGGTGCTCGGGGCGGATCTCGCCGTGCACGACGCCGGCGGCGTGCAGCGCCGCGAGGGCGTCGCACGCCTGCACGGCGACGGCGATCGCGAACCCGGCGCCCAGGCTCGCGCCCCGCTCTCGCGCCGCCGCGAGCACCCCGCGCAGGTCGACGCCGGCGTGGGCCAGCGCGTGGCCCGGCCCGTCGGGGTGAAGCACGGCGCCGAGGCCGCGCGACAGGTGCGGATGCGTGAGCGTCGCCAGTCGGGCCCGCTCGCGCGCCAGCACCACACGGTCGTACCCCGCGGCGTGTGGCACCTTGAGGACGACGCGCGCGGTCGATCGCGGGGTCACGGCCTCGGCCTCGTCGATCATGGCGGTGGTGCCGTACGCGAGCCGCCGCACCACGCGGTAGGAACGCGGCGAGATCCGCGCGATGTCGGGGTCGCCGTCGAGCGGTCCGGCGCCGGCGAACGCGATCGGGTCGACGAGCAGTCCGCCGGCGAACGCCAGGTCGCTCGCGGCGTACCCGGCGCGCTCCAGCGGCGCGCGTAGCCGGGCCTCGATCGCGGCGGTCTGGTCACGGCCCGGCCCGGCGGCCAGCGGGCGCAGCAGCGCGGCGTGGTCGCGGTCGCCGTGGCGCGCCCACAGCTCGGCGAGGCCGGCACGCGCCGCGACGTCGGCGCGATCGTGGGCCAGCACGTCGAGGAGATCACGCTCGAGTTCGGTCAGCGGGCGGCTCACGCGCCCGACGATACCTCGTCCAACCTCACCACGATCGAGAACCCTGGGATCGCGCTTCGGGCCCGGTGAATCAATGCCGTCCACGCCGCCGGGCGCATCGGCCCTACGTACACCTCCCCGCAAGTTGGTGACCATCTGGCCGCCGATCCCTCCCGGCTAGCTTCGCTAAGGGCCAGGCCGGCGATGCGGGCTCGAGCACACGGCGGTCAGGCCTTCAACGCGCGGAGCTTGTCCTTCTTGTTCGGGCGCTTGCCCTTCACGCCGCCGTACGGGTCGCGCACCGGCACGGCGAGCTCGACCGGCTCGAACCCGGCGACCCGCTCGCGCTCGAGGCGAAGCTGGTGGCGCTTCTCGATCAGCCGGAAGTGGGCCTCGGTGTCAGCGCTGATGAAGCTGAGCGCGGTGCCGGTCTCCCCGGCGCGTCCGGTACGTCCGATGCGGTGCAGGTAGTCGACCGCCGAGCGCGGCAGATCGTAGTTCACCACCGCGGGCAGTTGCACGATGTCGAGCCCGCGGGCGGCGACATCGGTCGCGACCAGGACCTGGACCCGCTTCACCTTGAAGTCCGCGAGCGCCTGGGTGCGGACCCCCTGGCTCAGATCGCCGTGGAGGGCGGCGGCCGCGACGCGCCCGCGCCGGAGCTTCTCGGCGACGTGGTCGGCGGTGTAGCGACTGGCGACGAACACCAGGACCTGTGACCAGCCGTGGGTCTGGATGAGCTGGCGCAGCAACATGGTGCGCCGTGGCGCGTCGACCTCGATCGCCCGCTGGTTGATGAGCGCCTGCGTCTCGCCGAGGGTCGCGCCGGCGTCGATGGCGATGCGCAGCGGCGTCCGCAGCAGCTGCTCGGCGAGCGCGCGCACCTTGGGCGGGAAGGTCGCCGAGAACAGGAGGTTCTGGCGGCGAGCCGGGAGCAGCGCGAGCACGCGGTCGAGCTGGTCGGCGAAGCCGAGCGCCAGCAGCCGATCGGCCTCGTCGAGCACCAGGTGCTCGACGTCATCGAGCCGGAGCGCGTTGTGGGCGACCAGATCGAGCAGGCGCCCGGGAGTCGCGATGACGATCTCGGCGCCGCCGCGCAGCGCCATCATCTGCGGGTTGATCGAGACGCCCCCGACCACCACGCAGGTCCTGGGCGGGTCGGCGAGGTACCGGCCGTAGCTACGGACGGCCTCCGCGAGCTGCGCGGCGAGCTCCCGGGTCGGCACCACCACCAGCACGCGCACCGGCCGCCGCGACGCGCCGGTGGAGCTCCCCGCGGACCGCGCCAGCAGCTCGAGCAGGGGCAGGGCGAACGCGGCCGTCTTGCCGGAGCCGGTCTGCGCCGATCCCCACACGTCGCGGCCGCTCAGGATCGCGGGGATCGCGGCGGCCTGGACGGGCGTCGGCGCGTCGTACGCGAGGTCGGCGATGGCATGCAGGATCGGGCCGGAGAGACCGAGAAGGGCGAAGGTCATCGATGGTGCCGAGCAGGTTCATACTACGCCGGGAAGATCGCCGCGATCGATCAGCCGCGAGTGAGCTGCCGGCACTGCTGCCAGCATGTTGTGCGCCGGCAGCTATTGCCGCCACCGCGCCCGACGTCACATCGTCGCCGGCCGGGATGTTCGAAGCCACCTCACGCCGGCGCGACCAATCCCGGCGGCGCGCGCCTTGTGTCGTGGCGCGGGCTCGGGCAGCGTGCGGCTGGCATGCACCCGATGGTTCGCCTGTGGCGCTACGCGCGCGGCTATCGCAATCGAATCCGGTTGGCGGTGGTCTACACCGTCTTCAACAAGCTGTTCGACGTGCTGCCCGAGGTGCTGATCGGGATCGCGGTCGACGTGGTGGTGCGCAAGGAGGGCTCGTGGCTGTCGGGCTTCGGCGTCCGCGACGTCGAGCATCAGCTCTACATCCTGGCCGCGCTGACCGCGGTCATCTGGATCAGCGAGAGCTTCTTCGAGTACCTGTACGAGGTGGCGTGGCGCGATCTGGCGCAGTCGCTGCAGCACGATCTGCGCATGGACGTCTACGGCCACGTCCAGACCCTGCACACCAGCTACTTCGAGGACAAGCAGGGCGGCGCGATCCTGTCGGTGATGAACGACGACATCAACCAGCTCGAGCGGTTCGTCAACGCCGGCATCTCGCAGATCATCCAGGTCATCGCCAGCACGTTCCTGTGCGGCCTGGCGTTCGTCATCCTGGCGCCGGGCACCGCGATCTTCGCGCTGCTGCCGATCCCGGTGATCCTGGCCGGCACCTTCTGGTTCCAGGGCCGGCTCGAGCGCCGCTACCTGCGGGTGCGCGAGCAGGCCGCCGACCTCAACGGCATGCTCAGCAACAACCTCGGCGGCCTGGTCACGATCCGCGCCTTCGGTCGCGAGGCCCACGAGGCGGCCCGGGTCCGGGTCCACAGCGACGGCTACCGGCGCGCCAACGGCGACGCGATCCGCCTGGCGAGCGCGATCACGCCGGTGATCCGCATGGCGATCATGTTCGGGTTCATCGCGACGCTGGTGGTCGGCGGCCGGCTGACCCTGCGTGGCGAGATGGCGATCGGCGCCTACTCGGTGTTCGTGTTCCTCACCCAGCGTCTGTTGTGGCCGCTGACCCGGCTCGCCGAGGTGACCGACATGTACAACCGCTCGATCGCGGCGATCCGGCGCGCGCTCGATCTGCTCGATACCAAGGTCGCGCACACCCTGGGCACCGAGCCGGTCGGCGCGCTGGCCCGCGGCGATCTCGAGTTCGACGCCGTCGGCTTCAGCTACGACCCGGCGGTGCCGGTGCTGCGCGACCTGTCGTTCGTCGCCCCGGCCGGCCAGACCACCGCGCTGGTCGGCAGCACCGGCTCGGGCAAGAGCACGGTGATGAAGCTGCTGCTCAAGTTCCACGAGCCCGGCCGCGGCGAGATCCGGCTCGGCGGCGCGGCGCTGGCCACGCTCGCCGACGCCGAGGTCCGCGACGCCATCGGCTACGTCGGCCAGGACGTCTTCCTGATCGACGACACCGTCGCCGAGAACATCCGCTACGGCAACCTCGACGCGACCCGGGGCCAGCTCGAGGCGGCGGCGATCGCCGCCGAGGCCCACGAGTTCATCCTCCGCCTGCCCGACGGCTACGACACCCGGGTCGGCGAGCGCGGCCAGAAGCTATCGGGCGGCCAGCGCCAGCGGCTGGCGATCGCGCGCGCCCTGGTCCGCGCCCCCGCGATCCTGGTGCTCGACGAGGCGACCAGCGCGGTCGACAACGAGACCGAGGCCGCGATCGCGCGATCGCTGGCGACCATCACCCGCGATCGCACCACGCTCATCGTCGCCCACCGGCTGTCGACCATCCGTCACGCCGACACCATCCAGGTGCTCGACGACGGCCACATCGTCGAGCGCGGCTCGCACGACGTCCTGGTCGCCCAGGATGGCCTCTACGCCCAGTTGTGGCGCCTGCAGACCGGCGAGTAGATTGCGCTGGTCCCGTTGCCAAGGAGTTGCCGATGACGTTCCTGCTCGATCCCCACCACCACACCCGTCCGTATCCCGACGCGCGCTCGCGCGACATCATGCTGGCGACCATCCAGTTCTTCGAGGACAAGGGCAAGGCGCGGCTCAAGGACGACGACCTCGCCCGCACCTGGTACGCCGACTTCCTCGAGTTCGTGAAGCGCGAGAAGGTGTTCGCGACGCTGCTCACGCCGGCCGGGCTCGGTGACGGCGACGCCCGCTGGGACACCTGGCGCAACTGCGAGCTCAACGAGATCCTCGGCTTCTACGGCCTCTGCTACTGGTACACGTGGCAGGTCTCGATCCTCGGCCTCGGTCCGATCTGGATGAGTGACAACCAGGCGCTGCAGCGCAAGGCCGCCGCCCACCTCGACGACGGCGGCATCTTCGGCTTCGGCCTGTCCGAGCGTGCTCACGGTGCCGACATCTACTCGACCGACATGGTGCTCACGCCGGCCCCGGGTGGCGGCTACGTCGCCAACGGATCGAAGTACTACATCGGCAACGGCAACCAGGCGGCGATGCTGTCGACCTTCGGCAAGATCGCGGCTGGCGGCGACCCGGGGCAGGGCGGCGGCGCCGCCGTGCGTGCCGACGACTACGTGTTCTTCGCGGTCGACACCCAGCACCCGCAGTACCGGCTGGTCAAGAACGTGGTCGCCAGCCAGTCGTACGTCGCCGAGTTTGCGCTCGCTGACTATCCGATCAGCGAGGCCGACATCCTGTCGCGCGGCAAGGCGGCGTGGAACGCCGCCCTCAACACCGTCAACATCGGCAAGTACAACCTCGGCTGGGCCTCGATCGGCATGTGCACCCACGCCCTCTACGAGGCGATCAACCACGCCGCCAACCGGCGGCTCTACGACATGTACGTGACCGACTTCCCGCACGTGAAGCAGATGTTCACCGACGCCTATGCGCGCCTGGTGGCGATGAAGCTGTTCGCGCTCCGCGCCGCCGACTACATGAGGTCCGCGTCGGCCGACGACCGCCGCTACCTGCTCTACAACCCGGTGATGAAGATGAAGGTCACCACCCAGGGCGAGGAGGTCATCAACTTGCTGTGGGACGTGATCGCCGCCCGCGGATTCGAGAAGGACACCTTCTTCGAGATGGCGGCGCGCGACATCCGCGCCCTGCCCAAGCTCGAGGGTACCGTGCACGTGAACATCGCGCTGATCGTGAAGTTCATGCCGAACTACTTCTTCGCGCCCGGTACCTACGCCCCGGTGCCCCGCCGCGACGACGCCGGCCACGACGGCTTCCTGTTCGACCAGGGCTCGACCAGCGGCCTCGGCAAGGTCCAGTTCCACGCCTACGACCCCGCGTTCGCGGCCTTCGACCTGCCCAACGTGACGGTGTTCCGGGGCCAGATCGCGATCCTGAAGGAGCTGCTCGCCACCGCGACGCCCGACGAGGCGCAGCGCAAGGATCTCGATTTCCTGATGACCCTCGGCGAGATGTTCACGCTGGTGGTCTACGCCCAGCTGGTCGCCGAGAACGCTGCGATCTACGGCATCGAGGACGATCTGGTCGATCAGATCTTCGACGTCCTGGTTCGCGATTTTGCCCGCTTCGCCACCCAGCTCCACGCCAAGCCGAGCAGCACCCCGGCGCAGATGGCGTGCTGCCTGCGCCTCATCCAGAAGCCGGTGTTCGACGATCGCCGCTACCAGCACATCTGGACCGACCACGTCCACGCCCTCAAGGGTCGCTACGAGATGACGCCGTGACGCGCTGACGCGCTGACCGACGCGCTGACGCGACCTGACGCGACCTGACGCCGTCTGCTCAGACGCCCACGGCTCAGTTCAGGAACGGCTGGCCGGTGACCCACAGCGGCACCGGGTTGCCGGTCAGGTCGGTGCCGAACTTCACGTCGCCCGGGCTCAGGCCGCGCTCGTCGCCGAGCAGCAGCCCGCCGCCGTCGTCGAAGTGGTAGAGCGCCGCGGTGTCGGCGTCGGCCGTCGCGTAGGCCATGGTCTCGGGGGTGAAGTCGGCCGTGTAGCGCACCACGGTCGAGATCCGTAGCTCGTCCACGAAGCCATTGAAGCCATTGGATGCCGGAAGGTTGGGCTTCTCGACGCCGATCACCAGGAACGGATCGGTCGCCGACCCGGTCGCGCCGTCCTGGTAGCTGACGTCGCCCAGTGGCCCGGTCGCCGACCCGTTGGTCACGCCGTCGAGGTAGAGCGTCACCGCCCGCGTCGTCGCGTCGCGGGTCACGGCGACGTGGTGCCAGCCGGTCCTGATCGCCGCCGTGCCGCACAGGCCGACCCCGGTGGCCCCCTGCGAGATGCCGAACGCGACGCCGTCGCGGTACAGGGACAGCCCGAACTCACCGTGCAGCCCGTCCCCGTTGCGGTCGCGGTCGAGCACGATGTGGCCGCTGCGCCAGCCGTCGCGGCCGGTCTGGCACGTCTCCGGGAGTACGATGTCCGGCCCGAGCCGGAACCACAGATCGATCGTGAAGCTGCCAGCGCCGACGTCGGCGGGGACCTGGGGGTCGATCCGGATCTCGACCCGGTCGGCGCCCGGCGTGTGGCTGTTGAAGAAGCGCAGCGAGCCCGGCCTGCCGGTGGGCGGACCGTCGGGGACCGTCGGGATGCCGTCGTTGCCGGCGTCCACCGCCAGCGGGCCGTCACCGTCGTCGGGGCCGCCACCGTCGTCGCCGCCACCGCAGGCGGCGAGGATCATGATCACAGCCAGGCGCCTCATCCCGCGATGGTACACCGGCACGGGTCAGCGGCGCCGGCAGGGATGGTTCGCCGGCGGGCCGCGACGCACCGGCCGGCCGTTCTCCCAGGCGACCGGAACCACGCGCCAGACCGCGGACAGCAGGCGGCAGCGATCCTCGCGGAACGTGCGCAGGTCGATCGTGGTGTGGTCGCCGAGTTCGCTGGCGGCGACCAGGCGGTCGCCGTCGATCAGGAGGTGGGCGATGGGGCCGTGGAGGCGGATCGCGAACAGGCGGGCGCCGTTGTCGAGCGCCCAGATGCCGACCAGGCCGTTGGCGTAGCCGGCGATCACCGTGCCCGGCGGTCCCTCGAGCAGGCGGACCACCGGCGTCGAGGGGACGTCGACGAACGGGATGTCGCGGCCGGCGTGCGCCGCCGCGCTCGCGGCGGCCCTCGGACCGGCGCTCGGACCCGCGCTCGGACCGGCGATCAGCTGCAGGTTGCCGTTGGTGAACCCGAGCACCAACCCGGCACCGAGGCGGCGCATCGCCGTGACCTCGAGCGCCCCCGGTAACGTGGCCCGGGCCTGGCCGTCGGGCGCGAACGCGAACAGCTCGCCGTCGCCAGCGATCAGCACCTCGCCGTGGTCCCACGCGATCGCGGTCGCATCGGTGCGCAACGCGGTGGTTGTCGAGGGGCCGATCAAGCGCGCCTGCCGGCCGACCAGCGCCACGCACGCGCCCGGGATGGCCAGCAGCTCCGAGACGCCGGCGCTGGGTTCGACCCGCAGCACGCGGTCGGTGCCGGTCTGCCACAACGCGACCACGTCGTCGTCACCGCGCAGGCACAGGGTTCCGCTGGTCACGTCCTGGGCCGCGCTGCGGGCGTGCTCGATCGCCGTCCGCCACGCGGGTGCCGGTCCCGGTGCCGCCGCCGTCGGTCCGATCGCACGCGGCGGCTCGCCGAGCGCCTGCCAGCCCTGGTGGGTGTAGAGCTCGAGCGTGTCGGCGAGCAGCGCCGGCGCCCGCCACTCGACGTGGCCATCGGCGTTCCACAGCCGGACGGTGCCGTCGTCGCTGGCGGTGGCCACCAGCCGTCCGTCGGGGCTGAACGCGACGTCGTCGACCTCGCCGCGATGGCCGGCGAGGACCTCGAACGTGCCGTACTCGAGGTTCCACAGCCGCGCGGTCCCGTCCGAGCTCGAGGCGCCGACCCGCGCGCCGTCGGGGCTGATCGACAGTCGATAGACTCGGCCCGGGTGGGTGCCGAGCAGGCGTCCGGCGCCGCTGGCCAGGTCCCAGACCCGGATGGTCCGATCCTCGCTTCCCGACACCAGGCGCTTGGAGTCGGGCGTGAACGCCAGCCCGTCGACCGCGTCGGTGTGGCCGCGCAACGCCGGTCGCGGTACGAAGGTCGCCGCGTTCCACACCCGCACGGTGGTGTCGTAGCTGCCGGTCGCGATCAGCCGTCCGTCGGGGCTCCACGCGGCGTCGTAGATGCGATCGTCGTGGCCGCGCAGCACGCCGAGCAGCTGGCCGCTGTCGAGGTCCCAGACCTTGCCGAGCTGGTCGGTGCCGACCGACACCACGCGCTTGCTGTCGGGGCTGATCGCCAGGTCGTAGACCGCGGCGCCATGCTCGAGGTGACGCAAGGGCGCGCCGGTGGCCGCGTCCCACACCCGCACCGTCTGATCGCCGCTGGCCGAGACCAGCTTGGTCCCATCGGAGGAGAAGGCGACGTCGTAGATGCGCTGCGAATGGCCGCGCAGCACCAGGTCCTGCCGCCCGCTCGCCGCATCCCAGATCCGCACCGTCAGGTCGTAGCTGGCGGTCGCGATGCGGCGCGAGTCGGGGCTGAAGCCGACACCGACCACCGGCAGCGAGTGGCCGTGGGCCTCGACCTCGCCGCCGCGACGCGACAGGTTCCAGAGCTGGACGCTGTTGTCGTTGCCAGCGCTGACCAGCAGCCGCCCGTCGGGGCTGAAGTCGAGATCGGTGACCCGGTCGTCGTGGGCGGGCAGGACGCGCAGCTCGACGCCGGTGGCGGCGTCCCACAGGATGATGCGCCGATCGGAGCCGGCCGACGCGATCAGTGTGCCGTCGGGCGAGAAGCGCACCGCCTGGACCTGCTCGGTGTGGCCGCGCAGGATGTGCAGGGTGTGGCCGCTGGCCACGTCCCAGATCCGCACCGTGCGATCCCAGCTGCCGGTCGCGATCCGCTTGCCGTCGTCGGACAGGTCGGCGGCGCCGATGCCGAGCTCGTGCCCGGTGAGCACGGCGCGCGGCTCGCCCGACGGGAAATGCCACAGCCGCACGGTCTTGTCGGTGCCCGACGACAGCAGGAACGTGCCGTCGGGGCTGACCGCGACCCGACTCACCTCGGCGGCGTGGCCGGTGAGGGTGCGGAGCAGCGTCCCGCTGGTCACGTCCCACAGCTTCACCGTGCGATCGATGCTGCCCGATACCAGGGTCCGGCCGTCGGGCGAGAACGCCACCGCCCACACCGCCGCGGTGTGGCCATGGAGCGTGCGCACCGTGCCGGCGCCGACGTCCCACACGCCGACGTCGCCCGACCACGAGCCGGTCGCGATGGTGGCGCCGTCGGGTGCGTAGGCGAGGCCGGTGACCTGGTCGCCGAGGCCGCGCAGGACCCGCATCGCCGCGGTCTCGGTGTCGAACAGGTACAGCGAGTGATCCTGACAGGCCGCCGCGATGGTGCGGCCGTCGGGAGAGAACGCGACGTGATAGATGGCGGCGCCGAGGTCGCGCTTCCAGGTTCGCGGCTCGCGCTCGAGCGACGCCCACAGGGCGCGGGCCAGGATCGAGTCGGCGACCTCGAGCGAGCCGCGGACCTTGGCGCGAGCCTCGAGATCATCGCCACGGCCGTACGCAGCGCGCGCGCCCTCGGCCAGCGCCTCGGCGGTGCGGCGCTGCGCCTCCTGGGCCTGGGTCACCGCCGCGCTGCGCTCGACCTCGGCGCGCCGCTTGCTCGCGACAATCGCGCGCAGCCCGAGCCCGCCGGCGATCACGAGCACGGCGAGCAGCACGCCGGCGACGGTCACGGCGGCGCGGTGGCGGCGCAGCCAGCGCGCCACGATCTCGCCGGCCGAGTACTGGTAGGCGCCGACGATCTGGCCGGTCTGAAAGCGCTTGAGATCGTCGGCGAGCTCGCGCGCCGACGGATAACGCGCGCTCGGATCACGGCGCATCGCCTTGTCGGCGATCGCCACCAGGTCGCGCGGCGCGTCCGGCTCGAGGGCGCCGATCGGTGCCGGGGGACCGTCGAGGACCTGGGTGATCACGTCGCCGGCGCCGCCGTGGTACGGCGGCCGCCCGACCAGCAGGTGGTAGAGGATGGCGCCCAGCGCGTAGACGTCGGCGCGAGCGTCGACCTTGCGGCTGTCGGCCTGTTCCGGCGGCATGTAGGCCGGGGTGCCGAGCACCGAGCCGTCGACGGTCAGTCCGTCGCCCGACCACGATCGCGACGCCGACGGAGACGGCTCCGGGCGAGGTGTTGCCGGTTGCTCGGGCTGGATCATCCCGTCCTTGGCCAGGCCCCAGTCGATGAGCACGGTCTCGCCGAACGCGCCCACCAGCACGTTCTGCGGCTTGAGATCGCGGTGGATGACGCCCTGGCTGTGCGCGTACGCCATGGCGTCGGTGACCGCGATGACGTGCGGCAACAGGCCCAGCCGCGCGCGCAGCCCGGCGGCGCCGCGGATCGCGTCGGCCAGCGAGCGGCCGTCGACCAGCTTCATGGCGTAGAACGGCGTGCCGCTGTCGTCGCGACCGGCATCGTGAACCGGGATGATGGCCGGGTGCTCGAGGCGGGCGGTGATCGCGGCCTCGCGCAGGAAGCGCACCTCGAGGTCGGTGCCGCCGCCGAGCAACTCCTTGACCGCCACCGGACGCTCCAGGCGCCGATCCCAGGCCCGCATGATGCGGCCCAGGCCGCCACGCGCCAGCTCGTCGCCGACCTCGAAGCGATCGGCGAGCAGCTTGCCCGCGGTGGTGGCCGCCGGCGACGCTCCGGCCGCTGGCTTGTCGCTGTCGCCGACGGCGAGCGTGCTGTCATCGCCCGCGTGCGGGCGCGGATCGTCGCTCACGCGGGCCTGCCCCCCGATGACATCCACGCATCGTACCCGAGCCAGCGTGATAGCGTCGCCGCCATGAAGCGAACGATGCGGTGCCTGGTGGTGGTGATCGTCGGTCTGGTCGCAGTCGCTTGCGAGGAGACGCCGGAGGACGGCACGGGGAAGAGCGCTGGTGCCGGGACGGCGGCTGGCTCGGCGGCGGCGTCGGGTGCGGCGGCGGCGTCGGGTTCGGCGGTACCGTCGGGGTCGGCGGCAGCGCCGGGGTCGGCGGCGGGGTCGGGATCGGCGTCGGCGTCGGGTGCGGCGGCGGCGGCTCCCGATCCGGCGGCGGCGTCGGGGCCGGCGGCAGCGCCCGATCCGGCGGCAGCGTCGGGCTCTGCGGCCGCGTCCGGTGCGCCGGCGACCGGCTCGGTGGCGGTGCCACCGGCCGACGACACCGCGCTGAAGGTGGGCGATCGGGTGATGGCGAAGTGGACCAACGGCACCTGGTACCCGGGCAAGATCGCGGCGGTGCTTCCCGACGGCACCTACAACGTCAACTACGACGACGGCGACAAGTCGAAGGGCCTGCCGGCGTCCAAGGTTCGCAAGCGGTCGGCCAGGTCCGGTGGTGGCGGTGGCGGTGGTGGCAAGAGTGCCGTCGACAGCGACGCGCCCTGTCCGGGGCCGGGAATGACGCGTCGGTGCAGCGGCGTATGCGTGAACATCCAGGAGAACAACAACCACTGCGGTGCCTGCGGCAACCGGTGCTCCGACGGCAAGAGCTGCGACGGCCACATGTTCTGTCGCGACGCCGACGGCAACCTCTGACGGCGCGAGTCGGCTGTCGCTAGCGCGCCATCAGGTGCCGCGCCGCGGCCTCGAACGGCGCCAGCGGCACCTCGCGGCGGAGCAGGATGCGCATGGCCTCCGGGGCGCCGGCTCCGTGCAGCGACTCGTGGAGGAAGTACACCGCGCCGGCGCCGTGGGTGAGGAACTCGAGGAGGCGGAACAGCGCCATGCGCTCGGCGGTCGGCACGTCGGGATGGCCAGCCATGTACTTGCGCACCGCGGGTCCGATCTCCGGGTGCTCGAGATCGGCCTGGCTGGGCAGGGTGAGCATCGCGCCGCCCGCGATATCGGCGGCCAGGCGCGCGATCTCGAACGGGAAGCGGGTGACGTTGAGCTTGGTGACGTTGGCCAGCGCGATGTCGGGGATCCAGGTGCCGGCTTCGGTGGGGGCGCTCTCGAGCGCGGCGGCGAGGCCGCAGGCGTACATGGTCTCGTTGAGCTGCACCATCTCGGTGAGCTTGGCCTCGACGGCGCTGCGGTCGCGGACCCCGTTGGCGGTGGCGATGAGCGAGGCGGCGCCGATGACGACGTCGGCGATGCCGACCTTGCAGCCGCCGTAGCAGAAGCGGTGGAACGAACCGAACAGGCGCACCAGCTCCTGGGTGTACTCGGCCTCGCCGCACAGGAAGACGTGGTGGTCGGGAACGAAGACGTCGTCGAAGATCATCAGGCTCTCGCAGCCACCGAAGGCGGGCAGGCCGGCGTCGAGCGGGCTGCCCTCGGCGCGCCGCGAGTCCGACGGCTGGCGGGCGTAGACGTGGGTGATGCCGGGCGCGTCGCTGGGCACGGCACAGGCGATCGCCCACGCGCCTTCGTCGGGGCCGCAGGTCATGGGCAGGACCACGTGCTCGTGGCAGTGGACGGCGCTGGTCTGGTGCGCCTTGGCGCCGCGCAGGACCACGCCGCCGCGCTCGCGGGACACCACGCGCAGGAACAGGTCCGGATCGGCCTGGGTTGCTGGACGGCGCGAACGATCGCCGCGCACGTCGGTCATGGCACCCGAGACCGCGAGGTCCTCGCGCTGAATGCGGGCCACGAACGCGAGCAGGCGCTCGTGGTACGCGGTGCCGCGCTCGCGATCGCAGCGGTGGGTGATCACGGCGAGGGCGTTGATGGCGTCGAGGCCCGGTGAGCGCAGCGCGCCGCGGCCGGTCATGCGGCCGAGGAGCCGCTCCCACTTGATGCGCGCGATGAGATCGTCGCGCGAACGCCACAGGATGTTGGAGACGTTGACCGGTTCGCCGACCAGTGGTGAGTCGACCGCGAGCTGGGACGCGGTCTCGGGCGCCAGCGCGGCACGGTAGACCTCGGCGACGCAGTTGGCGGCCGGCCACGCGATCGGGTGGTCGACGACCGAGTCCATGCGCTCGCCGCGGTAGAAGACGCGCAGCGAGCGCTTGCGGATGCTGTCCAGGTAGTCGTCTGCGGTCCTCAGCGCCATGGCCGCGCATCGTACACTCGGGACGATGGCAGGGTGTTCCGGGTCAGTCGCGACATCACCGCCGGCCTCGGTTCCGGTTCCGGTTTCGGTTCCGGTTCCGGTTCCGGTTCCGGTTCCGGTTTCGGTTTCGGCTTCGGCTCCGGCTCCGGCGTCGGCGTCGGCGTCGGCGTCGGCGGCCGCCGTGCTCGCGCTCGCACTCGCACTCGCCGGCTGTGGCGCCGGCGCGCGGTGCGTGGTGCCGGAACAGCCGGCGGGGGCGTCGGCATCGGCGTGGTTGTGGCACGTGCAGGCCGCGTCCGGTGTCGGACCGGTGGTGTGGTTGTACGGCACCATCCACAACGGCGGCGCCGCTGACGTCCCGGTGCCGGCCTGGGCCGCTCTCGATGGTGCGGCGGTGTTGGTCTCGGAGCTCGGCGATCTCGAGCCCGATCCAGAGGCGCTGCGCGAGGAGATTCGATTGCCGCGCGGCAAGGGGCTCGATCAGCTCCTGCCGACCGACGACTGGTGGACCCTGCGCGACGCGCTGCGCGGCGCCATCCGTGAGGACGATCTCAAGCGCGTGCGGCCGTGGTACGCGATGTCGTTGCTCACGCGCACGCTGGCGCCGTCACCGGATCCGACCATGGACGTCGCGCTGGCGCGCCGGGCACGAGCGCGCGGCATCGCCGTCGACCACCTCGAGACGTGGGAGGAACAGTTGCCGCAGCTCGATGCGGCGGTCGGCGTCCCCGACCTGATCGAGGCCATCGACGCCCGCGCCACGATGCGCTGCGACCTGGCGCGGACCCGCGCCGCCTACGGCGCCGGCGACCACGACGCGATGCTCGGCGTGTTCGGGTTCGATCGGTCGGGGCTGCTGCTGCGGCCGCGAACCGAGCGCTGGTTGCCGCGCATCGAGGCCTACGTGGCGGCGCGCGGCGCCTTCGTCGCCGTCGGCATCGGCCACCTGCTCGGTGACGCCGGTCTGCCGGCGCGGCTCGCGCGCGCCGGCTATCGCGTCCGCCGAGTCGCGCCGCGGTAGCGCCGAAAACGTCATCGATCTCCGACGGATGCGACCCAGGAGCCTGTCCCCACTCAGTCGAACAGGCGGTCGCGGTGGGCGCCCTCGTATTTCGACGGGCACTTGGCGCTCAGGCCGGTGGCCAGGAAGACCGGCGCGCCGCTCTCGAGGACCAGGCGACCCTCGGCGACGACCTCGGCGCCGTCGCGAAACGCGTCCGGTTTGGGACCGCTGCCACGGACCACGAGGCGCTGCCCCTTCTCTTCGAGCACGAAGCTGCGTACCACCTGCTGATCGACGATGCGCTCGTCGATGCTTCCCGCCGCGACCCAGCCGTGGATGCGGAGCGGCCGGTCGAGCCAGTCGCCGTAGGCGACGACCACTTCGTCGACCATCTTGTAGTGGCTGACGTGGCCGCGCGCCGAGTACCAGAGCAGCGCGACTGCGGCCACGATCGCGATGCTCGTCAACAGCTTGCGGGAGGTCTTCATCTGCAGGATGTGCACAGCACGACGCGGGCCAGCTCTTTTGGCCGCGGGACGCACCTCCACGTCTGCGTTCTCTCGCGCCTGGTCGAGGGACGGCTGCGCAGTGCTTGCGTGGCCCACTGCGTGGGACGCGCGATCTGCGCGCATTGACGGCGATCGCCGGGCACGTGACTTGCTCTGACGGCCAGCAACCATCCGCCGAGGTCTGTCCATGCGATTTCCCATCGTGCTTGCCCTGCTCTCCCTCGCAACCGCTGCGTGCAGCAAGCCATCGCCGGCTGGCTCCGACCAGTCGGAACCACCGCTGACCACCACTGCCGGCAACGCCGCGACGACCACGCAGCCCAGCACCGCCGGCGCCGGGGCCAAGGCCAAGGAGATCTTCGCCAGCCGGTGCACGCCGTGCCACGGCGCCCAGGGCCGCGGCGATGGCGCGGCCTCGGCCAGCCTCACCCCGCCGCCTCGCAACTTCCACGACCCGGCGTGGCACACGTCGATCGACGACGCCTACATCGAGAAGATCATCCGCTACGGCGGCACCGCCGTTGGCAAGAGCGCGGCGATGCCCGGCAACCCCGACCTGACCGACCAGACCGTGGTCGCCGAGCTGCGCTCGTTGATCCGCAGCTTCAACAACTAGCCGACGGGAGACATTTCCATGCGTTCGATCACGATCTCACTATGCGTCTCCGTGACCGCGGTCGCCGGGCTTGCCTGCGGCGGCGGCAAGGCGCCGTCGACCGGCGGCGGCGGCACGTCGTCCACCCTCACCGATCTCATGAAGGCGCGGGGCCTGTCCGAGATCGACGTCCAGGCCGCGCTCAAGACCTATACGCCGTCGGGCAAGCTCGACGAGTACATGGTCTTCGCGTCGGGCGGTCACTCCGGTCAGGTGATCGTCATCGGCGTACCGAGCATGCGTATCCTCAAGTACATCGGCGTGTTCACGCCCGAGCCGTGGCAAGGCTACGGCTTCGACAACCAGACCAAGGACGTGATGGCGGGCGGCAAGCGCGGCGATCGCGATCTGACCTGGGCCGACACCCACCACCCGGCGCTCTCGGAGTCCGGTGGCGACTACGACGGCAAGTACCTCTTCATCGGCGACAAGGCCAACGCGCGGATCGCCGTCATCGATCTCAAGGACTTCGCCACCAAGCAGATCGTCACGACCGAGCTGATCGGCTCCGACCACGGCGCCGCGTTCGTGACCCCCAACACCGACTACGTGGTCGAGACGACGCAATACGCGACCCCGCTGGGCGGCGCGTTCGCCGATCTCAAGGAGTACAAGGACAAGTACCGCGGCGCGGCGGTGTTCTGGAAGTTTGACCGCGACAAGGGCCGCATCGACAAGGACGCCTCGTTCGCGATCGAGTTTCCGCCATACGTCCAGGACCTGGCGGACGCTGGCAAGAAGGTCTCCGACGGCTACGCGTTCTTCAACTCGATCAACACCGAGCTGGCCTGGGGCGGCAACGCCGAGGGTAACCCGCCGATGGAGTCGGGCATGTCGCAGAACGACATGGACTACCTGCACGTCGTGAACTGGCGCAAGGCCGAGGAGCTGATCAAGGCCGGCAAGTTCGAGACCATCGCCGGGATGAAGGTGATCCGGCTGGCGACCGCGGCCGAAGAGGGCGTGCTGACATTCGTGCCCGAGCCCAAGAGCCCGCACGGCGTCGACGTCACGCCCGACGGCGAGGACATCGTCGTCGGCGGCAAGCTCGACACCCACGGCACCGTGTTCAGCTTCTCGAAGATCAAGGCGCTGATCGAGCAGAAGAAGTACGAGGGCAAGGATCCGTACGGGGTGCCGATCCTGGCCTTCAAAGATGCCATCCGCGGCCAGGTCGAGCTCGGCCTCGGGCCGCTGCACACCCAGTTCGACGACCAGGGCAACGCCTACACCTCGCTGTTCCTCGAGACCGTGGTCGCCAAGTGGTCGCTGAAGGATCTCAAGGTCCTCGACAAGGTGTCGACCCATTACAACATCGGTCACCTGGTGGCGGCCGAGGGCGACACCGTCAGTCCCGACGGACGCTTCCTCATCGCGATGAACAAGTGGGCGCTCGATCGCTTCAACAAGGTCGGGCCGCTGCTGCCGCAGAACTTCCAGCTCGTCGACCTGACCACCCCCAAGATGCAGGTGCTCTACGATCTGCCGCTGCCGCTGGGCGAGCCGCACTACGCCCAGATGATCAAGGCCGACAAGCTGGCCCCCATCGAGATCTATGCCCCGGGCGAGGACCCGATCCGAGGCGAGGTGTCGCCGTTCGCCGTCACCGGCGGCAAGGAGCGCGTCGAGCGCCAGGGCGATCAGGTCCACGTCTACATGACGGCGATCCGCAGCCACTTCACGCCCGACATCGTGCGGGTGAAGCTGGGTGACACCGTCCACTGGCACGTCACCAACCTCGAGCAGGCCTACGACGCCACCCACGGCTTCGCGATCAACTCGTACAACATCAACCTGTCGCTCGAACCCGGCGAGCACAGCGACGTCACCTTCAAGGCCGACCGGGCCGGCGTCTTCCCGATGTACTGCACCGAGTTCTGCTCGGCGCTGCACCTCGAGATGGCCGGCTACCTGGTCGTCGAGCCCTGAACATGCGGAAGCCGGCCCTCCTACCCGTCGTGGTGCGCGCGTCGGCCGGCCTGGTGCTGGGGCTGGCCCTGGCGGCCTGCTCGACACCGTGCGCCGCCGACGGCGCGCAGTGGCAGCTGGCGACGACCCTCCGTCCCGACGGGTGCCGGCCGGTTGCCGCCGGCGCTGACCTGCAGGCGGCGGTCGACGGCGTCGCCGCCGGCGGCGCGCTGTGCCTCGAGGCCGGCCAACACCGAGGCCCGATCGCGGTGCGGACGCCGATGACGATCTGGGGCCCGCGCGACGCGGTCATCGACTCGGGCGGCGCCGGCACCGTCGTGCGCCTGGCGGCGCCGGGCGCGCGCCTGCTCGGCGTCACCGTGGATGGTACCGGCGGAAAGTTCGACAAGCTCGATGGCGCGGTGCTGGTCACCGCCGACGACGCGGTGGTCGAGGGCATCACGGTGGTCGGCGCGGTCTACGGCGTCCTGGTCGAGCGGGCGTGGCGGGTCCGGATCGCCGGCAACCACGTCCGCGGCGGCACCGAGGTGGCGATCGGGCTGCGCGGCGACACCGTGCGCCTGTGGGAGACCGACGACGCGGTGGTCGAGGACAACCTGCTCGAAGACGGCCGCGACATGGTGGTCTGGTACTCGCGCAACGCCACCGTCCGCCGCAATCAAGTGCGGCGGGCCCGGTATGGCACCCACTTCATGTTCGGCCACGGCGCCCGGGTCCTCGGCAACCGCTACGTCGACGTCACGGTCGGCGTCTTCGTCATGTACTCGCGCGGCGTCGAGCTGAACAGCAACCTGATCGCCAACGCCGCGGGTGCCGCCGGCATCGCGATCGGCCTCAAGGACTCGGGCAGCGTCCGCATCATCGACAACGTGCTGGTCCGGGACGAGGTCGGCATCTACCTCGACGCCACGCCGCAGCGGCGCGACGAACAGGTCGAGATCCGCGGCAACCAGCTGCGGCTGTGCCGCACCGCGATCGCGTTCCACGCCGCCAGCCATGGCGTCGTGGTGCGCGGCAACGACTTCGGCGGCAACGAGATCCAGACCCGGGTCGACGGGGGCGGCGACGCCCTGTCGGTGGCGTGGGAGGGCAACTGGTTCGACGACTACACCGGCTACGATCTCGACGGCGACGGGGTCGGCGACGTGCCCTACGAGCTGCGCTCGTTCTCCGGCCAGCTGATGGCGCGCCGGCCCGAGCTCGGCTTCTTCCAGGGCACGCCGGCGCTGGCCATGGCCGACGCCGCCGCCCATCTCGATCCGCTGTACCAGCCCCGCAAGCTCCTGGTCGACCCGCGTCCGCGGATGGCGCCGGTCGCCACCAGAGGAGGAATCTAGGTGCACATCGAGCTCCGCCAGGTTTCGAAGCGCTTCGGGCGCAGCCGCGCGCTCGCCGACGTCGATCTGACGATCAGCAGCGGCGCCCAGGTCGCCCTGCTCGGTCCCAACGGCTCCGGCAAGACGACGCTGACCCGCGCCATCATGGGCCTGATCCGCTACGACGGCGAGATCCGCATCGACGGCCGCCCGCTGACCGAGCGCATGTCGGTCGCGTCGCGGCTCGCCTACGTGCCGCAGATCGCGCCCCAGCTCGGCGCCACGGTCGACGAGGTCCTCGGCGCGGTCTCGGACCTGCGCGGGCTGGCGCGGTCGACCGTGGTCGAGCTCGCCGCCGAGCTCGGGCTCGACGTCGACCAGGTCCGCCGCCGGTCGCTGCGCGGCCTGTCGGGGGGGATGCGGCAGAAGCTCCTGATCGCGCTGGCCCTGGCCACGCCGGCCGAGCTGCTGATCCTCGACGAACCGACCGCCAGCCTCGACGCGGCGGCGCGGGCTCGCTTCCTCGAGCGGGTCGCGAACCAGCGCGGCGTCACGTTGCTGCTGTGCTCCCACCGACTCGACGAGCTCCGGGCCCTGGTCGATCACGTGGTCGCGCTCGACGACGGCCAGGTCGCCTACGACGGTCCGGCCACCACCTACCTGGCAGCCCGCCAGGCCGCCGTGATCGAGCTGCACCACCGTGGCGAGGACGGCGGCTGGCTGGCGGCGCACGGCTTCGCCCGCGGCGCCGGCGGCTGGTGGAGCCGGGTCGTCTCGCAGGCCGACAAGCTGGAGCTGCTGCCGGCGGCGCTCGCCGCGCTCGGCGCCGCCATCGACGACGTCGTGGTCCGCGACAGCGATCGCCTGGAGCTGGAGGTGGCCGGTGTCGGCCAAGCGTAGCGTGCCGTGGCGAGTCATCGCCGCGCTGGCCGTCGTGGCCGCGCTCGCGGGCCTGATCGGGGCGCTGATCGTGCGCGGTCGGCCGGTCCCCGACGGCCCGGTGGCGGTGGTGTGGAACCATCAGGCCTGCGCCCATTGCCGCATGAGCGTGGGCGATCCCGCGTACGCCGCGCAGCTGGTGACCCGCGACGGTGACGTCGCCTTCTTCGACGATCCCGGCTGCCTCCTGCACTACCTCGACGACCGGGCGCCGGAGGTCCACCGGGTCTGGTTCCACGACAGCACCAGCGACCGCTGGCTGTCCGACGCCGAGGTCGGCTTCATGACCGCCACCGCTGGCACGCCGATGGGCTACGGCCTGGCCGCGGTCCCCGCCGCCACCCCGGGAGCGATCGACCTCGGCCTGGCGCGGCGTCGACTCACCGCCGGCCTCGCCACCGACGGCCACCACCGGAGCGCGCCATGAGCTTTGCCCGTCAGGTCCTCGCCGCCGCCCGCCTCGACCTCGCCGAGGTGCTGCGCTCGCGCTGGCTGGTGTTCTGTGGCGGCGCCTACCTCTTGCTGGCCGTCATCTTCGTGCTGGTCGGGCTGCGCGAGTCGACGGTGCTCGGCTTCACCGGCATGGGGCGCGTGCTGCTGTCGGTGTGCCATGCCCTGCTGCTGCTGCTGCCGCTGCTGGCGCTGACGATGTTCGGCCCGGTGATCGGCCGCGCCCGCGACGACGGCACGCTCGAGCTGCTGTTCAGCCAGCCGCTGCGCCGCAGCGCCTGGTTCGTCGGCGTCTCGCTCACCCGCTATCTGGTGCTGGTGACGCCGCTGGTGGTGCTGATGGTCGGCCTGGCCCTGTATGGCGAGATGGTCCTCGGGCAGCAGGTGCCGTGGCCGTTCGTGGTCCGGGCGCTCGTGATCGCCGCCGCGTTGCTGGTCGCGTTCTCCGGCATCGGGATCCTGATCTCGACCCTGGTCCGCAACCCGGGGCGGGTGACGATGTACATCGTCCTGGCCTGGGCGCTCGGCGTGGCGCTGCTCGACTTCGGTCTCATCGGCGTGCTGCTGCGCTGGCGCCTCGACGCCCAGGCGGTGTTCACGCTGGCGGCGCTCAACCCGGTCCAGGACGCCCGCATGGCGCTGCTCAGCGGCCTCGAGCCCGATCTCGCCACCCTCGGACCGGTCGGGTTCTATCTCGCGCACCGACTCGGTCCGGACGCGCTGTATGCGCTGGGCGTGGTGTGGCCGGCCGTGGTCGGCGCCGGGACGTGGACCTGCGCCTACGTCGCGTTTCGGCGCGGTGACCTGGTCTGACCGGAGCCCGTCATGAAGGATTCACTCGCCCGCTTCTACGACTTCCTCGACCGACCGCTGTTCCTCGGCGGCCGCCTGGTGCTGGCGGCGCTGGTCATCCCGCTGGTGCTGGTGTTCACGCAGCCGCTGTGGCGGATCTCGATGAAGGCGCCGCAGTACCCGAAAGGGTTGTCGATGGACATCTACACCCACAAGGTCGAGGGCGGTCACGGTGGCAAGGACGTCAAGGAGATCAACACGCTCAATCACTACATCGGCATGAAGACGATCGATCGCGCCGAGCTGAAGGACCTCGACTGGATCCCGTTCGCGCTCGGCCTGCTGGTGATCCTGACCTTGCGCTGCGCCGCGATCGGCAACGTGCGGGCGCTGATCGATCTGGTCATCGTCACCGGCTACATCTCGACATTCGCGTTCGGACGCTTCATCTACAAGCTCTACGTCTACGGCCACACGTTAGATCCCGACGCCCCCATCACGTTGAAGCCGTTCACGCCGGCGATCTTCGGCTCGAAGAAGGTCGCCAACTTCGAGACCACGAGCTGGCCGCAGCTGGGCTCGGTGCTCATGGGCGTGTTCGTGCTCGGCGTCATCGCCATCACCGCCTGGCACCTGATCGCCGGACGGCGTGCCGCCGTTCGTGCCGCCACCGCCACCACGGCGGTGTCATGACCCGATCGCTGTGGCCGCGCGAGCACGGGGCTTACGGCCAGCTGCTGGTGCCGATGGCGGCCGCCCTCGCATCGGGGCAGCCGGGGCCGGCCGCGCTCGGCCTGGCGATCGCCGCGACGGCGGCGTTCCTGGCCCACGAACCGGCGCTCGTGCTCGCCGGGCGTCGGGGACCGCGCGCGAGGACCGACGCCGGTCGGCGCGCGCGTTGTCGCCTGACGGCGCTCCTCGGCCTGGTCGCGATCGGCGCCCTCGGGGCCACTCACAGCTCGGCGGTGGCGGCGGCGGCGGGCGCCGCCGCGCTGCTCGGCATGCTGGTGGTCCTGCTCGCGCGCCACCACGTCGAAAAGACGCTGGCCGGCGAGGTGTTCGTGGCCGCCGCGCTGGCCGCGGCCGCGGGGCCGGTCGCGCTCGCGAGCGGTACGCGACCGCTGGCCGCGGCGTGGACGTGGCTCGCCTGGTCGGTGGGATTCGCCGCCGTCACCTGCGCGGTGCACGGCGTGTCGGTTCGCGGCGGGCGGCGTGACGGCCGCGCGCCGCGGGTCGCCGGCGCGACCCTCGCCGGCGGCGCGATCGCGCTGGCGGTCGTGGTTGGCGAACCGTTCGCGGCGTGTGTGCCGCTCGCGGTCGCCGCGATCGTGCTGGCGGCGGTGGCGCCATCGCCGCGTCGCCTGCGCCAGATCGGCTGGGGCCTGATGGCGGCCACCCTGGCTTCGGGCGGGTGGGTGGTCGCGGCGGGTTACACCTTGTAGCCGGCCTGCTCGGCGACCCAGCGCACGATGTCGAGCGTCGACAGGATGCCGACCACGGCTCCGCCCTGGTCGAGGACCGGCAGGCGGTGGACGCCCTCGCCGGCCATCAGCGCGGCGGCGGCCGGGATGCGGGCGTCCTCGGCGATCGCGAACACCACCGGCATCATCACCTCCTTCACCATGGTCTCGTCGATCTCGGTGGAGTGGAACCCGGCGCCCAGCCGGGCCTGGTCCGCCGCCGTGGTGGGGCTGGACTCGCCCGACTCGCCGCGCTCGTGGAGATGGCGCAGCAGGTCGGTCTTGGACACGATGCCGATCGCTCGACCGTTGTCGTCGACCACCGGCGCGCCGCTCATCCGTTCCTCGAGGAGCATCCCGATCGCGGTCCGGACGCCGACGTCGGGCCGCAGACAGTAGGTGGTTCGCGACATGATCCGGGCCACGGTGGCATCGGCCCACACCAGGGGGCCAATGTCGTGATCCTGGGCGGCGCCGGTATCGTCGATCACGCGGCGCAGGCGTGGGTTCGACGGGTTCGAGCGTTCGGGTTCGTCGGCTTGCCTCATAAGTACCTTCCTCTCGACCGCTACTGACGCAAGGCTCATGCCGCCACTTCGGCCGCCAAAGCGAGGGACATCGCGCCGGGGTTGCGTGCCGGATGGCCAGCGGCGCATGAATTGCGCGAAAGGTGTTGGTGCGAGGTACGCTGGAGTGGCACGCGCCTCGCAACGTCGCGTCCAAAGAGGAGAATCCTGGTGGCCCGACAAGGACGCATCCTGGTCGTCGACGACGAAGTGAACGCGCGCACCGCGCTCGCGGAGCTTCTCCGCGACGAAGGCTTCGAGGTCGAGACCGCTGCCGACGCCTTCAAGGCGCTGGGCAAGTACGACGGGTTCTCACCGCACGTCGTCTTGACCGATCTGAAGATGCCCGGCATGGACGGCATCGAGCTGGTCAAGAAGCTCCATTCGATGGAGGACCCGTCCGCGGTCGTGGTGATGACCGCGTTCGGGGCGGTGTCCTCGGCGGTCGAGGCGATGCGCGCCGGCGCGCTCGAGTATCTCACCAAGCCGCTCAACTTCGACGAGCTCCTGGTGGTCCTCGATCGGGTGCTCGAGAACCAGGCCTTGAGGTCCGAGACCCGCCGGCTGCGGCAGCGCCTCCGCGACAAGGTCGCGCCCCGCAACATCGTGGGCGCCAGCCCGCCGATGAACCGGGTGTTCGAGATCGTCGATCAGGTCGCGCCGTCGAAGGCCACGGTGCTGATCAGCGGCGAGAGCGGCACCGGCAAGGAGCTGATCGCGTCGGCGCTGCACCAGCGCTCGACGCGGGCCAGCGGACCGTTCGTCAAGCTGCACTGCGCCGCCCTCGCCGAGAGCCTGCTCGAGAGCGAGCTGTTCGGTCACGAGCGGGGCGCCTTCACCGGCGCGGTGCAGCGGCGCGACGGCCGCTTCCAGATGGCCGACGGCGGCACCCTGTTCCTCGACGAGATCGCCGAGATCTCGCCGGCGGTACAGGTCAAGTTGTTGCGCTTCCTCCAGGAGCACGAATACGAGCGGGTCGGCAGCGGCCAGACCATCCGCGTCGACGTCCGGGTGATCGCGGCGACCAACAAGAACCTGCTCGAGGAGGTCGGTCGCGGACGGTTCCGCGAGGACCTGTTCTACCGCCTCAACGTCGTGGCCCTGGAGATGCCGCCGCTGCGCGAGCGGCGCAGCGACATCCCGTCCCTGGCCAAGTTCTTCGTCGACCGCTACGCGAGCGAGAACGGCAAGCCGGTCGACTCGGTGTCACCCGAGGCGGTCGAGCTGCTCATGGCGTACGACTGGCCGGGCAACGTGCGCGAGCTGGAGAACGCGATCGAGCGCGCAGTGGTCATGACCTCCGGGACCACCATCGAGCCGCGTCATCTGCCGGCGGCCGTGAAGCCGAGCCCCCGCAGCGACGGCGGTGCGCCGCCCATCCCGGGCAGCACGCTCGCCGACGTCGAGCGCTACGCGATCCTCGAGACGCTCAAGGCCACCGGCGGTTCGACCTCGAAGGCCGCCGAGCTGCTCGGCATCAGCGTCCGCACCATCCAGTACCGCTTGCACGAGTACAGCGCCGCGCCTCGTTCGGACGTCGATGTGGTGATCAGGAAGCCGGGCGAAGCGTAGCCTGGCCGTGGGCTATCTCGAAGAGCTCAAGCGCTACGTCGGCTTTGATTCGCAGGATGTCGCGCGCCTGCAACGACTCCACCACGCGGCGGCCAGCGAGCTGGCGGCGATCAGTGACCATTTCTACGAGGTGCTGGTCGAGCACGAAGCGGCGCGGGCCGTGCTGACCGAGGGGCCGGCCCAGATCGCGCGGCTGAAGCGGACCCTGGTGGACTGGGTGAGCTCGGCGCTCACCGGCCCCCATGACGAGGCCTACTACGAACGGCGCACGCGCATCGGCCGCCGCCACGTCGCGATCGGCCTGCCGCAGCAGTACATGTTCACCGCCATGAACGTGATGCGACGCGACTTGCACCATCTGGTCGAGAAGCATCTGCCGGACGAGCGGGTCGCCGCCGTCGACTCCGTCGATCGCCTGCTCGACATGGAGCTGGCGATCATGCTGCGCCACTACCACCTCGAGGCCGAAGAGCGGCTGGTGCGTCGTGAGCGCCGCTCGCAGACCGAGAAGCTGACCGCGGTCCAGACCCTGTCGGCGGGCCTCGCCCACGAGGTCCGCAACCCGCTCAACGCCGCCAAGCTGCAGCTCGAGTTGCTCGAGCGGCGGCTGCGGCGCGGCGACGGCGATCCACGACTGCTCGACGCCGCCGAGCTGGTGAGCCAGGAGATCGGCCGGTTGAGCAAGCTGCTCGACGAGTTCCTGGCCTTCGCGCGCCCGGCGGATCTGTCGGCCAACCCCACCGACCTGATCGGGCTGGCCCGCCACGTCGTCGAGCTGGAGCGCCCGGCCGCCGCCGTGCGCGGTGTGGTGCTCTCGGTCCATGGCCCGGAGCAGCCCATCGAGGCCAACGTCGATGCTCCCAAGCTGCACCAGATCGTGCAGAACCTGGTCCGCAACGCCGCCGAGGCCAGTCCGCCCGGTGGCCACGTCGATGTGTTCATCGAGTCGATCGACGGTGGGGTCGCGCTCCGGGTCCGCGACGAGGGGCCAGGCATTCCAGCCGAGGTGCTGTCGCGGATCTACGAGCCGTTCTTCTCCACCAAGGAGGGTGGCACCGGGATGGGCATGGCGATCGTGCACAGCCTGGTTCGCTTGCACGGCGGGGAGATCCAGGTGCGCTGCGACGGCGGCACCGAGTTCATCGTGCAGCTGCCACGCTGACCCGCCGTGGCCGGGCCGCGGCGGATCAGTCGTCGTCGACCAGGATGCGGCGCGGCGGGGTGTCGAGATCGTCGAGCTGGCCGGAGCGCACCGACCACGCGAAGGCGGCGACCGCACCGCCGGCGATCAGCAGCGCGAGGGGGAGCACGATGTAGAGCGCGATCATGGTCCCTCCGGGTCGCGGAAGCCGCGGCTCCGCGACGAGCTGAACAGCACGGTGAGCGAGCTGAGCGGCATCATCAGGGCCGCGATCAGCGGATGGATGAGGCCGGAGACGGCGAGCGTGCCGCCGATCAGGTTGTAGGCGAGCGAGACGCGGAGGTTGCGGCGGATGACGCCCAGCGTGGCCGCGGCGCCGTCGAACAGCTCGACCAGCGGCGCCAGCCCGGGGCGGCGCACGAACACGTCGGCGGCGTCGGTCGCGGCCTCGGCGGCGCCATGGACGGCGATCCCGCAGGTGGCGGCGGCCATCCCCGCCGCGTCGTTGACGCCATCGCCGACCATGATCACCGGCCCGGTGGCGCGAGCCGCGCGCACCGCGGCGAGCTTGGCTTCCGGAGTCACGCCACCGCGGCAGACCGCGGCCGGCAGGCCGAGCGCGGCGCCGACGGCGCACACGATGCGCGGATCATCTCCGGACAGGATGCCGACGCTCCACCCGGCGGCCCGCAGCGACGCCACGGCTCGCGCGGCGTCGGGGCGGATCGCGTCGGCGAAGCCGGCGACGGCGACCGCGCGATCATCGACGGCGATCATGACCGGCGTGCGGCCGTCGCGCACCAGCTCGTCGGCGGTCACCCGCAGGCCACGCGGCACGGTGGCGCGGGCCGCGATCCACCGTGGTGCGCCGACCGCGACCCGGTGGCGGCCCACGATGCCTTCGACGCCACCGCCGAGCGACTCGTGGATCTCGGTGGCCACCTGGCCGTCGGCGTCGATGGCGTCGGTGAGCGCGCGCGCCAGCGGATGGGCGCTGCCGCGCTCGACCGCGGCGGCGAGCGAACGCGCATTGGCGTCGCCGCGCCAGTCGGTCAGCCGGATGCGGCCCAGGGTGATGGTGCCGGTCTTGTCGAGCAGGACCAGCCCGGGGCTGGCCAGCCGCTCGAGCGCGTCGCCGCCCTTGACCAGCAGGCCGCGGCGGGCGGCGCGACCGAGCGCGATCGACACCGCCAGCGGGGTGGCCAGGGCCAGGGCGCACGGACAGGTGACGATGAGCAACGCCATCGCGTGCTCGAGCCCGGCGCGCAGCCCGACGCTCAGCGACCAGGCCAGGGCGGTGACGGCGGCGACCGCGATCACGATGGCGACGAAGCGGCCGGCGACCCGGTCGACGAAGCGCTGGATCGGCGCCCGGCGCCGGCCTTCGGCCTCGATGCGTGCCACCAGCTGGCCGATCCGCGTCGCCTCGCCGGCGGCGGTGGCCCGGAGCGTGAGCGGGCCGGCGACGTTGATGGTGCCAGCGTGGACCAGGTCGCCGATGCCGGCCGCGGTCGGATTCGACTCGCCGGTGAGCAGGCCGGCGTCGATCGCCGACTGGCCCGCGGTGACGATGCCGTCGACCGGGATGGTGTCGCCGGCGCGCACCGCGATCCGATCGCCGGCGACCACCGCCTCGAGCGGGACCTCGACCTCGCCGTCGGGTCCGGCCCGGCGCGCCGTCCGCGGGGTCAGGGCATACAGCAACTCGGCGGCGCTCGACGCCCGGCGGTGCTGGCGGCGCTGGACCCAGCGTGACACCAGCAGCAGGAAGACCAGCATGGCCAGCGAGTCGAAGTAGATCTCGCCGGTGCCGCGGATCGTGTTGAGCGCGCCCCACACCAGCCCGACCAGGATGCCGAGCGCGATCGGCAGATCGAGGTGCAAGCGCCGGCTGCGCACGGCGCCGAGCGCGCCGCGAAAGAACGGCGACGCCGCGAACGACAGCGCTGGCACCGCCACCACCATCGAGGCCCAGCGAAACAGCGCCGTGTCGGCGCCGCCCATGCCGCCGAACATGCCGGCATAGAGCGCGATCGCGAGCAGCATGACGTTGCCGGCGGCGGCGCCGGCGACCCCGAGGCGAATCAGCAGCGCGCGGTCCTCGCGGCGGTGCAGCGCATCGCGATCGACGCCGCGATAGGGATGGACCGGGTGGCCGAGGCGATCGAGCATCCGGCCGAGCGCGGACAGCGACGTGCGTCCCGGGTCGAAGACCACGTCGGCGCGGCTGCGGCTGAGGTCGAGACGGATCTCGACGACGCCGGCACACAACCCCGGTACCCGCTCGACCAGCCAGACGCAGGCCGTGCAGCGAACCTCCTCCAGAAACAGCGCGGTCTCGGCCAGGCCGTCGGCGCGGCGGCGGACGTGCAAGCGGTGGAAGGCCGGATCGTCGAGCTCGGCGTAGCTCTTGTCGGTGGTCCGCGCCGGGGCCCGCGCCTCGCTGGCGATCCGGTAGTAGCCGTCGAGTCCGTGCTCGGCGAGCGCGTCGTGGACGGCTTCACAACCGGCGCAGCAGAAGCTGCGTGGCGCGCCGGGGCGGGCGCGGCCGGTGGGCACGACCAGGCCGCAATGGGCGCACGGCACCGGTGCCGGCCCGGCCAGCGCGGTGCGAGGCGCGGCCATGCCCACGGACGATGTCAGCGTGGGTCCGATCACGGCTCGCTCCCGTGGCACGCCGGCTCGGTGGGCACGCCGCCGCCGTGGTCACGGGCGCCGTCAGCGTGCAGGAGCGGCACCCGGGCGCGCAGCGCGATCACGCCGACCGCGATCAGCGCGGCGGCGGTGACGAACGGCATGCGAGCACCGACACGCTGGACCAGCGGCGCCGCGGCGGCGCCGAGGCCGAGCATCATCGGCGTGGTGCCGAGCCAGAAGGTCGCCATCACCAGCGCACCGCCGGCGAACGAACCGGTGCCGGCGGCGACGACGACGAACGCCCACAGCCAGCCGCATGGCAGCGCTGCGCTCAGCAGGCCAAGCAGCGCGGCGCGTACCGCCGGCCGCCGGCGGCGGATGCGCACCACGGCGCGGTTCCAGGTTCGCGGCCGCAACGATGGCAGCGGGGCGCCCAGCGCCGACGCCAGCGCCAGGACGCCCCAGGCGATCAGCATGGCCCCGGCGACCACCATCGCGATCCGCTGCACGTCGGCGAGCGACCCGGCGAGGTCGACCGCGGCGCCGAGCGCCCCGGCGGCGGTGCCGAGGACGGTATAGGCGCCGAGGCGACCGAGCGCGTGCGCGATCGGCGGCCGCCAGCGAGCGGCGGCGGTGGGCGTCGTGCCGCGGTGGGCCGGATCGAGGTACAGCGCCTGCAACGGGCCGCACATCGCCGCGCAGTGCAGGCTGCCGACCAGGCTCGATGCCAGCACCGACAGCAGGAGCGCCTTCATCGATCGCCGCCCGTGAGCTCGACGACCCGGACCGCCGACCAGCGCTGGTCGGCACGCTCGACCGAGATGGCGAGCTCGTGGATGCCGTGGCGCCGGCCGGCGATCGAGCCGCGATGGACACCGCCGGAACCGGGGGCCAGGCGCACGGCGATCGGCTCGTCGGCGCGACCGCGTGGCGTCGCCTGGACCTCGACCGCGGCGCCGGCCAGGGGGGCGCCGCTGCGGTCGCGGCAGGTCAGTTCGAGCTCGCGGCCGCTGGTCCGCACCGCGCAGCTCCAGCCCAGGCGCGCGCTGCTGGCGGCCTCGGCGCGGGTCAGATCCCACGCCGCGGCGCGCCGGTAGTAGTCCGGCAAGACCCGGCGGCCGGTATCGCCGCCGGCGGCCGCCAGCAAGATCGCGACCGCGAGCGCGTTGCCGGCCAGCAGGCCGACGACGATGACGATCCAGCGGGTGCTCGCGGTCATGGGCTCGACTCCGGTCCAAGGATCGTGACGTCGAGCGTGGTGTGCCAGCCGGCGTCGTCGGACACCACGACCTGGGCCGGGCGCTCGCCATGGACGAACGCCCGGCGCGGCGAGATCACGAACAGCGGTGCGACCGTGGTGGCGCCGGGCGCCAGCGGATAGTCGGGCCGCGGGCTGATCGCCCGCACCTCGGGGGCGTCGCGCAGCTCGAGCCGGTAGACCCGGGTCGCCGGCGAGCGATTCTCGATCTTGATGCGCACCGGGGTCGAGATGCTGCCGTCGTCGAGCGACGAGAACGGCGCGCCATCATGGCGCAGCACCCAGACGTCGGCCTGGGTGCGGGCCTCGACCTGGACCACGAACAGCGCGACGACCACCGCCAGCGCCACCGGGTACACGAGCACGCGCGGTCGCAGCAGCCTGCGGGCCCGGCCGGCGAGCTCGGACTTGGCGGTGTAGCGGATGAGGCCGCGGGGGCGCTCGAGCCGGTCCATGATCGCGTCACAGGCGTCGATGCACTGGGCGCAACCGATGCACTCCATCTGCAGACCGCGGCGGATATCGATCCCGGTCGGACAGGTGTTGACGCAGGCGTTGCAGTCGACGCAGTCGCCGGCTGGCGCGGCGCCATCGCGGACCACCGGGAAGGCGCGGCCGCGCTTCCCTCCCGGCGCCTTGCCCCGCGGTTCGCCGCGCCGCTGGTCGTAGCCGATGATCAGCGAGTGCTCGTCGAGCAGGACGCTCTGCAGGCGGCCGTAGGGGCAGGCCAGCACGCACGTCTGCTCGCGGAAGTAGGCGAAGTCGAAGAACATGAGCGCGGTGACGGCGACCACGACACCGAAGCCGACCGGGTGGATCGCCGGTGACGACCGCACCCACTGGGCCACGGTCGAGGCGCCGACGAAGTAGGACAGGAACGTGTGGGCGAGCGCGAACGACAGCGCCGCGTAGACCGCCCACTTCGTGGTCCGTCGCCACGACAGGCCGCCGCGTTCGTCGAGCTGGCGCGACTGGCTCGGGCCGCCCTCGAGCAGGCGCTCGATGGGGCGGAAGATCCATTCCAGGTACACGGTCTGCGGGCAGCCCCAGCCGCACCACACCCGGCCCGCGATGGCGGTGACCAGGAACACCCCGAGGACGACGGTCAGGCCGAACAGCATCAGGATGAAGCCGTCGGCGGGACGGAAGGTGGCCCCGACGAACGTGAACTCGCGGCGATAGAGGTCGAGCAGGATGGCGGGCTTGCCGCCGACGTCGACGTAGGGCAGGGCCACGAACAGCACGATCAGCGCATAGCCGACGACCCGCCGCGCGGCATGGAACCGGCCGGGCGAGACCCGGGGATGGATCGTGAAGCGGCTGCCGTCCGGGTTGAGCGTGGACAGCACCCGCTCGGGCGGCGGCGCGAACGACATCGACATGCCCCTCCTCTACCGAAACGGTTCGACGCTGTGGCCTTCGCTGGCCTTGCCACCAGCGACCTCGGTGCCGCGCAGCGTGACCACGAACGCCGCCACCGCGGCGAGCTCCGCCGGCGGCAGGATGGGCCCCCACGACAGCATCCCCTTGTCGGGGACCCCGGTCTGGATGGTCTGCCAGAGGTCGAGGCGGGTCGCGCCGTGAACCTGGAAGCGGTCGGTGAGGTTGGGGCCGACCAGGCCGCGCCCGTCCTCGGTGTGGCAGCTCGCGCAGTTCTTGAGGAACACGCCGCGGCCGCGCTCGACCGCGGCCGAGTCCTTGGTCAGCGCGGTCAGCGCCGCTTCGTCGATCGTCACCTGCTCCTGCGGCGCGGCGGCCCGCACCGCCTTCCACTCCTTGTGGCGGGCGGCGTACTGCTCGTGCTCCGACAGCCCGGGACCGCCGAGATGGAACCAGTACAGATAGGCGGCGGCGTGGGCGATGCAGACCACGAAGATGCCCTTCCACCAGAACGGCAGCGGGTTGTCGTACTCGCGGATGCCGTCGTAGTCGTGGTGCATCAGGCGGTCGTCGGCTGGATCCGGTGCCGAGGCGGTGCGGGACGCCTTGGCGCCGCTGGCGATCTCGGCGGTGCTCATCGCCGACCTCCGGTCGGCTCGCCATCGTCGAGCGGCAGGCGGGCCGCCCGTTCGCGCTCGCTCGGCACCGTGCGCCAGGCGCGCACGCCGACGGCGACGAACACGCCGACGAAGATGAGGAGCGCGACCTCGGTCAGTTGGGTCGGGCTCATGGCCGAGACCAGCTCGGACAGGCGCATGTCACTTGCCTCCCGGCGCGGCCTGCTCGGCCGCCGCCCGTTGCGTGATGTCGGTGCCGAGCCGTTGCAGGTACGCGATCAACGCGATGACCTCCCGATCGGCGACCCCGGTCGGCCCGCCTTGCGCCGCCAGCTCGGCGGCGATCTGCTCGGCCTGGGCGCGGGCCTGCCCGGGTGCGTCATCGAGGGCAGCCTTGCTGTACGGGGTGCCCAGCATCGCCATCGCGTCGACGCGGTCCTGGATCTCGCCCCAGTCGATGCGGTCGCTGAACAGGTGCGGATAGGCCGGCATCACCGAGCCCTTCGAGGTGGCGCGTGGATCGCGGAAGTGGTGCCAGTGCCAGACGTGGTTGCGCTTGCCACCCTCGCGGTGGATGTCGGGGCCGATGCGCCGGCTGCCCCACTGGAACGGGTGGTCGTAGACGAACTCGCCGGGCTTGGAGTACTCCCCGTATCGCACCGTCTCGTCGACGAAGGGCCGCACCATCTGCGAGTGGCAGTTGTAACAACCCTCGCGGATGTAGATGTCGCGGCCGTAGAGCTCGAGCGGGCGGTACGGCCGCACCGCGGCGATGCGCGGCACGTTGTCGCCGATGAGAAACGTCGGCAGGATCTCGAACAGCGAGGCGACGACCACCGCCAGTCCGACCAGCACCGAGAACACCATGGGCAGGCCCTCCCAGCGTCGGTGCCAGTGGGCCGGCGCCTCGGCCTCGGGGCGCAGCGCGCGCTGGTCGCTGGCCGCCGGTCGTGGACGGCGCCAGGTCGGCACCGGCACCTCGACCTCGGCGAGCGCGTAGACCGCCGGACGCGCGGCCCAGGTCTTGTAGACGTTGTAGATGCCGATCAGCGTGCCGGTGATGTAGAGCGAGCCGCCCAGCATCCGGACCCAGTACATCGGCGCGATGCGCACGCTGGTCTCGACGAAGTCGGGAAACTGCAGGCGGCCGGTGTCGTCGAACGCGCGCCACATCAGGCCCTCGGTGATGCCGGCCGCCCACAACGAGACCACGTAGAGGACGATGCCGATGGTCGAGATCCAGAAGTGGGTCGACGCCAGGCGCAGCGAGTACAGCGGCGCCTGATACAGCCGCGGCACCAGCCAGTACACCATACCGAAGACCATGAACCCGACCCAGCCCAGCGCGCCGCCGTGGACGTGGGCGATGTTCCAGTTGGTGTAGTGCGACAGCGCGTTGACGCTCTTCACCGACAGCATCGGACCCTCGAACGTCGACATGCCGTAGAAGGTGATCGCGACCACGAAGAACTTGAGGACCGGATCCTCGGCGACCTTGTCCCAGGCGCCGCGCAGCGTGAGCAACCCGTTGATCATCCCGCCCCACGACGGCATCCACAGCATCACGGAGAAGATCATGCCGAGGGTCGACGCCCAGGCCGGCAACGCGGTGTAGTGCAGGTGGTGGGGCCCGGCCCAGATGTAGAGGAAGACCAGGCTCCAGAAGTGCAGGATCGAGAGCCGGTAGCTGAACACCGGGCGATCGGCCGCCTTGGGCAGGAAGTAGTACATGAGCCCGAGGAACGGCGTGGTCAGGAAGAAGGCGACCGCGTTGTGGCCGTACCACCACTGCATGAAGGCGTCCTGCACGCCGGCGTAGATCGAGTAGCTCTTGAACGGTCCGGCCGGGATCACGAGGTTGTTGAAGATGTGCAGGATCGCGACGGTGATGATGGTCGCGATGTAGAACCACAGCGCGACGTACAGGTGGCGCTCGCGCCGGCGCGCCAGGGTGCCGAAGAAGTTGACCGCGAAGACCACCCACACCACCGTGATCGCGAGATCGATCGGCCACTCCAGTTCGGCGTACTCCTTGCCCTGGGTGAACCCGAGCGGCAGCGTCACCGCCGCCGCCACGATGATCAGCTGCCAGCCCCAGAAATGGATGTTCGACAGCAGGTCGCTGAACATCCGCGCCTTGAGCAGGCGCTGTGACGAGTAGTAGATGGCCGCGAACATGCCGTTGCCGGCGAACGCGAAGATGACCGCGTTGGTGTGTAACGGTCGCAGTCGCCCGAAGGTGAAGTACGGCGCCAGGTTCAGGCTCGGCCACACAGCGTCGCCATCGTCGACAGCCTGTACCAGCTCATCCTTGGCCACGGCGAGAGCCGCGTCTTCTTCTCCGACGAGGCGACCATCCGCCGCGTCAAGCAGCTGCAGCATGACTACTTCCTGGGCCTGTTCGCCGGCCGCTGCGACCTGGCCTACGTCGAGAACCGGCTCCGGGTCGGTGCCGCCCACGAGCGCATCGGCCTGGCGCCCAAGTGGTACATCGGCGCCTACGGTCGCTACCTGCGGCTCATCCTGGGGCACCTGCTGGCCGACCTGAGCGCCGCCGACGCCAAGGCCGCGGCGCAGAGCGTGACCAAGCTGGTGCTGTTCGACATGTCGCTGGCGATCGACACCTACATCGCGGCCAACATCGACACCGTGGCCCGCCACCAGGCCGCGATCCGCGAGCTGTCGACGCCGGTGATCCGGGTCCACCATCGGGTGTTGCTGCTGCCGCTGGTGGGCACGGTCGACAGCCACCGCGCCGAACAGATCATGGAGACGCTGCTGCTGCGCGTCGTCGACGAGCAGGCGCGCGCCGTGATCATCGACATCGCCGGCGTGCCGCTGGTCGACACCATGGTCGCCGATCACCTGCTCAAGACCACCGAGGCGGTGCGCCTGCTGGGCGCCGAGACCATCCTCACCGGCATCAGCGCCCAGATCGCCCGCACCATCGTCCACCTCGGCGTCGACATCTCGGCGATGCACACCCGTTCGCGGCTCGCCGAAGGGATCGAGCTCGCGCTCGGGCTGATCGGCCGCGCCATCACCAGCAGGCCGGCCTGATGTCGCGCGGCACCATTCCCATCCTGCGGGTCGCCGACAACCTGCTGGTCACCGTCCAGACCGAGCTCCACGACCAGGTGGCCGAGGCGTTCCAGGAGGACGTGCTGGCGGCCGTCGAGAAGACCGGGGCGGCCGGGCTGCTCATCGACGTCACCGGCCTCGACATCGTCGACAGCTACGTGGCGCGCGTGCTGTCCGACACCGCCAAGATGGCGCGCCTCATGGGCACCGAGACGGTGATCGTGGGCATCCGCCCCGAGGTGGCGGCGACGCTGGTGCGCATGGGCTACGCGATGCCGGGCGTCCGCACCGCGCTCAACGTCGACGAGGGCCTGGCCATGTTGCCCTCGAGGCGCTGACCGTGACGATCCGCGTCCTGAACCGTGACGAGATGGCCGTCGAGACCGAGCACGATGTGGTGACGGTCCGGCGCAAGGCCCAGGCGGTCGCGCATGGGCGCGGGCTCAGCACGTTCGCCATCGCGGCGATCACCACCGCGGCCTCCGAGCTGGCCCGCAACGTCCTCGCTCACGCCCGCCGCGGGACGGCGTCGGTCGAAGCGGTCGCGGCCGACGGACGCAGCGGCGTGCGCATGGTGTTCCGCGACGACGGACCGGGGATCGCGGACTTGCCGCGCGCGCTGGCCGGCGGCTACAGCACCGCCCGATCGCTCGGGCTCGGCCTGTCGGGTTCGAGACGCCTGGTCGACGAGTTCGAGATCGAGACCGCGCCCGGCAAGGGCACGGTGGTGACCGTGATCAAGTGGGCCCGCTTCTGACCGAGCGCTGGCTGGGCGGCGGCGACCGCCTGGCGATCGTCGACGATGCGGCGGTGGCGGTAGCTCGCGAGGCCGTTCGATCCGCCGGCGCGGCCGCTGGCCTGGACGCCGACCAGTGCGAGCGCCTCGCGGCCACGGTCAGCGAGCTGGCGCGCAACCAGCTTCGCCACGCCACCGGCGGTGCGATCGCGGTGTGCCAGGTGCGGCGCGGCGGGGTCGCCGGGATCGAGATCGTCGCCGCCGACCGTGGGGCGGGCATCGCCGATCCGACCGCGGCGCTCGCCGGCGTGCCGCGGACCGCCGGCAGCCTGGGGGTGGGGCTGTCGGCCGTGCTGCGGCTGGCCGACGAGGTCGACGCCGACATCCGCGGTGGCGAGGGGACCTGTTTCCGCGCCCGCGTCTTTGCGGCCGCGGTGGCACGCAGCGAGATCGCGATCCTGGGCCGTCCCGGTCCGGGCGACCCGGTCAGCGGCGACGACGCCGAGGCGATCCGCGACGGCGATCGGGTCCTGGTCGGCGTCGTCGACGGTCTCGGTCACGGTCCCCTGGCGCGCGACGCTGCGCAGCGGGCGGTCGGCGAGCTGAGCGGCGGGCTTCGGTTGGCGCTGCCTGACCTGCTGGCGCGATGCGATGAGGCCCTGTCCGGTTCGCGCGGCGCGGTGGTCTCGGTGGCGCGCATCGATCTCACCGGCGGCCGGCTCGAGCACGCCGGCGTCGGTAACGTGATCAGCCGTCTCCACGGGTCCGACGGCGGTGGCCGCGCGCTGCTGACGACCGCCGGCACGCTCGGCGTCGGGCGACTACCGCGCCGGATCCCCTGCGAGACCGCGCCGTTCGCACCGCCCCAGGTGCTGGTGGTGGTGAGCGACGGCATCGTCTCGCGCCTGGACCTGAGCGATGAGCCGGCCTTGTTGCGCCGCCATCCCTTGGTCGTCGCCCACCACGTGATGACCCGCTTCGGCCGCGGTACCGACGATGCCCTGGTGCTGGTGGTGCGCTGAGCGATCAGCCGATCGGCCAGTCGTTGGAGCGGACCTGCGCGATCTTGCTGCTGTAGGAGTAGCGGTGCGGCATCGGCCTGAGCGTCACGTGGGCGACCTCGACCACCTTCTGCAACGCGACCTCGGGATAGCCCTTGGGGCGGGCGATCAGGACCGGGCAGCGGGCACCGTGCAACACCGCCGACGATACGGAGCCGATCAGGATGCGGCCCAGCGCGCTGCGGTCATGGCAACCGAGGACGATCAGATCGGCCCCGATCTCCCTGGCCAGCGCCAGGATCTCGTCCGCCGGGCTGCCGATGCGGGCGTGGACATAGAAGTCGACGTCGCCGTGCGTCTCGCGGACCGCGAAGGTCCGCTTGAGCCGCTCCAGGAAGTCCTCCCGGATCTTGTCCGCGGTCTGGTAGCTCTGATGTGAGTCGACCACGATGACGAAGTGCAGGACTTGCTCGGGGTCCTGGCAGGCGAGTTCGACCGCGTGTTGCAACGCGACGTCGGCGGGCTTGGTGAAGTCGTACGCGACAACGACCCGGGTGCTCATGGGTGCCTCCTACCCAGGAGGTAAGCACCTACGATGCCAACGTCACCTGCGCCCAGCGCTCCGCTGGCGCGCGGCTTGCGTGCCCTGACCGACGGTGGCGCCGGCCGTGCTTTCGCGCACGACCGGCGCCGTCGCCCCGCCCCGGCGCACGCGTTGCGCGCGGTGCCGCCGATCACCCGAGGAGCTCCCGATGCGCCCCCATTCGTACCAGTCGATCCCCACCAGCTGTCCGACGGCGTGGACCACCGAGTACTCGCCGGAGGATGAGCGGGTCCGCGCGCTGTACGAGAAGGCCAAGCGCGAGCAGTGGGAGTCGAACAGCACGCTCGACTGGCGGCTCGACGTCGACCCCGAGCGCGAGAACTTCCCCGACATGCAGATCCCGATCTACGGCACCGACCTGTGGCGCGCGCTCGACCACAACGCGATCGCCACGCTGCGTCAGCACTCGACCTCGTGGATGCTGTCGCAGTTCCTGCACGGCGAGCAGGGCGCGCTGCTCGCCGCCTCGCAGATCGTGGACACCGTGCCGTGGCTCGACGCCAAGCTCTACGGCGCGACCCAGGTGATGGACGAGGCTCGCCACGTCGAGGTCTACGAGCGCTACTTGCGGGAGAAGGTCGAGGTGACCTACCCGGTGAACCCGGAGCTCAAGGCGCTGCTCGAAGAGATCCTGCGCGATTCGCGCTGGGACGTGAAGTACCTCGGCATGCAGATCCTGGTCGAGGGCCTGGCCCTGGCCGCGTTCCAGTTCGTGCACGCGTTCACCACCGAGCCGCTGCTCAAGGACATCACCCACCACGTCATGCGCGACGAGGCGCGTCACGTGGCGTTCGGGGTGCTCTCCCTCGGCGACTACTACCGCACCGAGCTGTCGGAGGCCGAGCTCGACGAGCGGGCCCGCTTCACCTACGAGGCCTGTCGCCTGATGCGCGACCGCTTCCTGCAGCGCGAGGTGTGGGAGACGCTGGGGTTTCCGGTCGAGCGCTGCGTCGAGCTCACGCTCGCCTCGCCGGCGATGACCGAGTTCAGACGGCTGCTGTTCTCGCGCATCGTACCCAACGTCAAGAAGCTGGGCCTGCTGACGCCGTGGTTGCGCGAGCGGTTCGGCGAGCTCGGCATCCTGAGCTTCGAGAGCGGACCGGCGGACGCGTAGCTGGTACGTGTCGTGCACGCCGCCCCAGCATGCACAAGCTCCTCGCCGTGTCGTTGTTCGCCATCGTCCTGGTCTCCGGGTGCAAGAAGAAGGAGGTCCCGGGGCAGGTCGCGGCGCCGAGCACCGCGCCGACGGCGGTCGCGCCGGCCGCGACGCCGCCGCTCGATCCCAACAACATCGTCAGCATCGCCGCCGGCTCGAAGGACCACACCACGCTGGTCGCCGCGCTGAAGGCAGCCGACTACGTGACCGCGGTGGCCAATCCGGGGCCGTTGACCGTGTTCGCGCCGACCAACGCCGCGTTCGACAAGCTGCCGCCCGGGACTGTCGAGCAGCTGGTCCGACCCGAGAAGCAGGCCGACCTGAAGGAGATCATCAAGTACCACGCGACCACGTCGGTCTACGAGGCCAAGGATCTCAAGGACGGCATGACCCTGGGCATGGCCAACGGCGCCAAGGTCGCGATCAAGGTCGCCCCTGACGGCAAGATCACCGTCAACAACGCCAACGTCGTGGCCTCGATCCGCGCCTCCAACGGCGTCGTCCACGTGATCGACGCCGTGTTGCTGCCGCCGGCCAAGTGAACCGAGGTCGGCGCGCAGTTGCTGCGGACTTGTGCCACGGCCGGGTCACGGCGCGCCCGCGGCGACGCGCGAAGCTGCTCGAATCGTGTCCGGACGGTGGCAGCGCGGTCGACCGGCGCGGCGCGATGGTGGCGCCATGACCACCACCACGAGGCCAGTCGACGAGCTCGACGACCGCGACCACCTGCGCTGGATCGACAACATCCCGTTCTGGGGCGTGCATGTGGCCGCCATCGCCGGCGTGGCCTGGCTCGGCTGGTCATGGTCGGGCCTGGCGGTCGCGGCGGCGTCGTACGGCGTCCGCCTGTTCGCGATCACCGCCGGCTACCACCGCTACTTCTCGCATCGCGCCTATCGCACCAGTCGTGGCTTCCAGCTGGTGCTGGCGGTGGTCGGGCTCACCGCGACGCAGAAGGGTCCGCTGTGGTGGGCCGCGCACCACCGCGTGCACCACAAGCACTCCGATCAGCCCGGCGACGTGCACTCGGTGCGCCAGCGCGGCTTCTGGTGGGCGCACATGTTGTGGATCCTGGTCGAACGCAACGCCCGCGCCGACCACGACAAGGTCCGCGACCTGACGCGTTATCCCGAGCTGCGCTTCGTCGATCGGCACGCCATCTGGTTCACGGTCGGGTTCGCGCTCGGCCTCTACCTCATCGGTGGCTGGCACGCGCTGATCTGGGGCTACTTCGTGTCGACGGTCGTGCTGTGGCACGGCACGTTCACGATCAACTCCCTGTCGCACGTGTGGGGCACGCGCCGCTACGCCACCACCGATGACAGTCGCAACAACCCGTTCCTGGCCGTGATCACCCTCGGCGAGGGCTGGCACAACAACCACCACTACTACCAGCGCTCGGCGCGCCAGGGCTTCTACTGGTGGGAGATCGATCTCAGCTTCTACGTGCTCAAGCTGCTCGAGACCGCGCACCTTGTGTGGGATGTCGAGGGCGTGCCGCGCCACGTCCGCGACCGCCGCCACACGGTCGAGCAGCCGGAGCAGCCGGACGATCAAGCGACGCCGGCGACGGGTGGGCTGGTGAGCGGAACGGGGATTGCTTCGACTCCACGGTAGCCACAGATGGGCCCGGAGGGTCGTCATGTCGCGCAAGAACCATCACCATGTGCTCGTCGCGGGCGCAGGCCCTGCGGGCCTTGCCGCCGCGCTCTTCCTCCAACAGCGGGGCATCGACGTCGACGTGATCGAGGAGCGCTGGCACCCACCGGATGACGACGTCCTGGTCATCCTCCACGCCGACACCGCAGAGCGACTCGGCGACGCCGGCGCCCGCATCGATCTGGCTCACGTGGCTCGCGCGATCGACACGATCGTCGTCCACGATGGCAGCCGGATCCACGCCACCCTGCCCATCGGAGAGGTCGCCGCCAAGGTCGATACCGCGGCGGTCGTGCCGCTGCGCATCGTGCGCGACTCCATCGCGACGGCGCTGCAGGCCCGCCACGTCAAGGTGCAGTGGCACCGGCGGCTGGCGCGGATCGACGCGACCACCAGCAGCGTCGTGGCCGACATCGAAGTGCTCGACCGCGACTCGGCGGGGTACGCGATCTCGGGGATCGACGAGTGCGTCAGCCGGATCCAGTACTACGCGCCCGCCTACCTGATCGCGGCCGACGGTCGTGAGTCGGTGGTGCGAACCCAGCTGCGGATCGGCTGGCGCGCGATCGGCCCGGCGACGACGGTGGCGGCGTTCGAGTTCGAGAGCCGCTGGGATCCCGGCCGCGAGGTGCACCTGCTGGTGGGCGACCACTGCGCGGTCCTGTGGCCGGGACCGGAGGGTCGCCTGCGGTTGACCTTTCACGGCTCGGACGCCGGGCCCACCCTCGACACCGAACGCGCGCCCGACCGGGACGTGATGATGGCGCTGTTGCATGACCTGCGGTGGATGGACCTGCCGGTCGGCAAGCTGCTGTGGTCGCAGGTCGAGCGGGTCGAGCAGGGCGTGGCCGAGCCGACCCACCTGGGCCCGACCTGGCTGGTGGGCGAGGCCGCGCATCGGTTGTTGCCGCTGGCGTCGCAATCCCTCAACCACGGGATCCGGATGGCGCACGACCTCGCCGCCACGATCGACGACGTCGCGCGGGGCCAGGGCGGGGGCGAGTTGCTGGCCCGCCACGCCACGCGGAGCCAGGCCCAGGCGCTGCGCGTGGCCCAGGTCGGTGACCTCTACCAGCCGGCGGTCGGCGCCGACGGCTTCATCGCGGCGAACTACCGGCGCATCCTGCCGCTGGTACCCGCCCATGGCCGCGATCTGGACGCCGTCGCGGCGCGGCTGGGCCTCCAGCCCCGGGCGCTCTGATCGAGCGCGCGGCCGAACCGCCAGAGTCACGCCGGCGCGGCCGCCAGCGCCGCGGCAACCCGCCGGGCCGCGGGCCCGAGGCGGGCGCCGGCGCGGTGGTACAGGCGCGGCGCCCACAGGTGCTCGTGGCCGTGCGCGTAGGGCAGGACGCGCATCGTGCCGCGCCGCAGCTCGGCGCGGCACAGGTGCTCCGGCAGCCAGCCGAAGCCGATGCCGGCCAGGATCGCGGCGCGCTTGGCGTGGAAGTCGTTCAGATCGACGGTGACCCGGCGCTGGAGGCGCGCGGTCGGCAGCGCCAGGCGCGGATCGCCACCGCGCACGGTGACCAGCACGTGATCCTCGAGCGCCGCGTCGTCGAGCGGCCCGCGCCGCCGGGCCAGCGGGTGGGCGCGGTGCCCGACCAGGAGGGCGCGCAGCGGCGGCAGCCGGGTGGCCACCACGCCCGCGGCGGTCGCCGGCAGGACCGCGATCATGAGGTCGGCGTCGTCGCGGGCAAACGCGGCCTCGACGCCGCCCAGGAACTCGGCCGAGACGTGGATCCGGGTCGGCGCGCCCTCGGCAACCATCGAACCCACCGCGCGCAGGATGGGCTGGTCGGGGAAGACCCCGTCGTAGACGACGCGCAGCGCCGGTTCCCAGCCGGTGCGCATCTCGGCGCAGGCGGCGATCAGATCGGCCTCGGCGGCGAGCAGGCGGCGGCAGTGCTCGAGCACGCGGCGGCCGGCGGCCGTGAGCCGCAGGCGATAGCCGCGCCGATCGACCAGGTCGAGCGCCACCTGCACCTCGAGCTGGCGCAGCGCGTACAGGATGGCGGGGTGGCCCTTGCCGAGCGCGGCGGCGGCGCGGACCAGCGTGCCGTGGCGTTCGAGGGCGTCGAGGGCCCGAGCCTGGTCGAGCGTGATGTTCACTGGTCTGACAGTATATGGCGATTTTTTGTTCTGTTCTACGACAGCGGACCTGCGCCACCGTGCGGTCCATGGACATCCCGTACATCCGCGGCCGGGTCGCCACCCAGGCTCACGTCGGACTCCCCGACGGCACGGTCGAGGAGGAGTACGCCCGCGAGGGCTTCTCCGGCCGCTACGCCCACCTCTATCGCGCCCGCCCGCCGGTGGCGTGGACCCGGATCGAGGGTCCGCTGCGGCCGCGGGCCTACGATACCCGCGAGCTGGCGCCGACCGCCGACTACCTGGCCCGCACGACGGTGCTCGAGAACGCCGATCTCCGCCTCCACGTGGCGGCGATCGACGCGCCGATGCCGTACCTGTTCCGCAACGCCGATGCCGACGAGTTGTTGTTCGTCCACGCCGGCGCCGGCCGGCTGGAGACCGATTTCGGCCCGCTCGCCTACCGCGACGGCGACTACCTGCTGGTCCCGCGCGGCGCCGCGCACCGGCTGGTGCCGACCGCGGCGACCCGGATCCTGGCCATCGAGACCAGCGGCGAGCTGCGGGTCCCGGAGCGCGGCCTGCTGGGTCAGCACGCGCTCTTCGATCCGGCGGTGATCGAGGTGCCGACGCCGAGCGGGCGCGGCTCGCTGGCGCCCGATGCCGGCGGCGAGTGGCAGGTCGTCATCCAGCGCGAGGGCGCGCTCACCCGCGTGTTCTATCGCCACGACCCGTTCGACGTCGTGGGCTGGAAGGGCACGCTGGCGCCGATGCGCCTCAACGTCGCCGACATCCGCCCGGTGATCAGCGAGCGCTACCACCTGCCGCCCTCGGCGCACGCCACCTTCGTCGCGGCCGGCGTGGTGATCTGCACGTTCCTGCCGCGCGCCCTCGAGACCGGCGACCCGCGCGCGCTGCGGGTGCCTTTCTACCACGCCAACATCGACTTCGATGAGGTGCTCTTCTACCACCGCGGCGAGTTCTTCAGCCGCGCCGGCATCAGCCCCGGGATGTTGACGTTCCACCCCCAGGGCATCCATCACGGCCCGCAGCCGCGCGCCGCCGAGCGCGCCCGCGACGCCACCCGGACCGACGAGATCGCCGTGATGATCGACACCCGGCGCCCGCTGCACCCCGCGGCCGCGGTCGCCGCGATCGAGCGCCCCGACTACTGGGCCAGCTGGCAGGAGGAGCGGCCGTGAACGAACCGAGCGCCACCAACCCGGTCGGCCTCGAGGGCATCGACTTCGTCGAGCTCGCCGGTCCGGATCCGGATCGGCTGCATCGCCTGCTGATCGGGTTCGGGTTCTCCCGGACGATGACCCACGAGACGCGCGCCCTCGACCTCTATCAGCAGGGCGACGTCACGTTCCTGCTCCACCACGACGACGGCGGGTTCGCGGCCCGCTTCGCCGCCCAGCACGGGCCCTGCATCCCGGCCATGGGCTGGCGGGTCCCCGACGCCGACGCGGCGGCGCAGATCGCCGCGGCGCGGGGCGCCCGGGTCGGCGACGGCGATCTGGCGCGCGGCAGCGAGCTGGTGCCGGCCGTCGAGGGCATCGGCGGTAGCCTGATCTACCTGATGGACGGCTGGCGCCACCCGCAGCGCTGGACGCGGCTCGGCTTCGTCCCCCACCCCCTGCCGGTCGCCGTCGCGGCCAAGGGATTTCGGGCCATCGATCACCTCACCAACAACGTCGCGCGCGGCACGATGCAGCGCTGGGCCGACTTCTACCGCGGGGTGTTCGGTTTCACCGAGGTGCGCTACTTCGACATCCGCGGCGAGCGCACCGGGCTGACCTCCTTCGCGCTGCGCTCACCCGACGGCTCGTTCTGCATCCCGATCAACGAGGGCACCGAGACCCTGAGCCAGATCGACGAGTACCTGGTCCAGTACGGCGGCCCCGGGATCCAGCACCTGGCGTTCCTCACCGACGACATCCTGGCTTCGTTGCGGGCCCTCGAGGGCACGCCGATCGAGACCCTCGACATCGACGACGAGTACTACGCCTCGGTGTTCGAGCGCGTGCCCGGGGTGCGCGAAGACCACGCCGAGTTGCGGCGCCGCAACGTCCTCGTCGACGGCGACGACCATGGCTACCTGCTCCAGATCTTCACCCGCAACCTGATCGGTCCGATCTTCATCGAGATCATCCAGCGCCACGATCACCACTCGTTCGGCGAGGGTAACTTCGGGGCCCTGTTCCGCTCGATCGAGCGTGACCAGCAGCGCCGCGGCGTGTTCGCCGGCTGAACGGTGGCCGGGCCCCGGGCCACGCCGTGCGCAATGGCTGCACCGTCGTCGGACCGCCCGCAGGTCTTGCGCGAACGCCGGCCCATGGGCCGGCTCCTCGCCGGCACGCAGCCTGCAACCGTCGCCGGCTCATGCCGCCCACCACCGCCCGCGAGTCGACGCTCGAGACCTTTCCGTGGCGCGCCGATCTGCCGACGCGCCTGCGGGCGCTGCTGCCGTTCGCGACCCTGGCACCGTCGAGCCACAACGCCCAGCCCTGGCGCTTCGTGGTCGCCGACGACCACGTCGACGTCCACGTCGAGCTGGACCGCTGGTTGCGGGTCGCCGACGCCGACCAGCGCGAGCTGTACGTCTCGATCGGTTGTGCGCTCGAGAACCTCCTGATCGCGGCGGACGAGGTCGGCCTGCGCACCCGGGTCGGGTACTTCCCGGACCCTGACGCGACCACGCTGGCGGCTCGGGTGCAGATGGAGGGCGCGGGTGGCGACCACGCGCGGGGCGGGCCGCTGTTCGCGGCGATCAGCCGTCGCCGCACGGTCCGCGAGCGCTTCCGCGACGAGCCGCCGGCGCCGTCGCAGCTCGGGTCGCTGACCTCGTGCGGCGCCAGCGACGTCCACGTCGTGCTCAGCGCTGACCCCGCGGTCGCGCGTCGGTTCGACGAGCTCACGACTCGCGCCGACGCGCTGCAGTTCGCCGATCCGGCCTGGCGGGAGGAGCTGGGCGAGTGGATCGGCCGCGGCGTGTACGGCCACGGCTGGTTGCTCAGCCGCATGGCGCGGCTGGCGGTCGCGCACCTCAACCTCGGCGCCTCCAGCGGGCGCAGCGATCACGCGCTCCTGTCCCACACGCCGGTCCTCGGCTTGATCGTCACCGCGGGCGACACGCCGCTCGAGCGCGTGCGTGCCGGTCAGACGTTCGAGCGGGTGTGGCTGCTCGCCGAGGCCGGCGGGCTCGCGCTCCACCCGATGAACCAGACGTTGCAGATCCCGGCGTCGCGCGAGGCGGTCCGCACCCTCATCGAGGGCGACCTGCGCGCCCCGCAGATCGCGTTCCGCCTCGGTCGTCCCCTCGCGACCGGCGATGCGCGCAGCCCGCGGCGACCGATCGACGAGGTGGTCGATCCCCCGACCACGGAGCCGGGGCCGACCTGACGGGTCAGCGCCCGTCGCCGAACGGGTGGCAGGCGCCGCAGGACGCCGCCCCCGGCTCGTGATCGACGCGGTCCTTGTGGCAGGTGACGCAGGTGGCGCGGTCGGACTTCGGGCGTTGCTCGTGCGAGGTGTGGCAGGTCTCGCACCGATCGTGGCCGCGTCCGCGGTGCAACCCAGGGCGGCGGTCGGCCGGATGGCACGACGTACACGTCGGCGGGCTGGTCGGTCCGCCCGGACCATGGGGACGGTGGCAGCTGTCGCACGCCCCGCGCGTGCCGTGTCCCCGAGCCGCCTGGTCGCGGTGGCAGGTCGCGCACGTGGTGCCGGGGCGGAGATCGCCGGCGTGGGACTGGTGGCAATCGGTGCAGCGCTGATGACCGCGGGGCGCGGTCTTCGCCGGCACCGGGTGACAGGTCGCGCACGCCGGGGGCGCGGTCGCCGGCGCGTGGGGGCCGCCGGTGTGGCAAGCGGTGCACGAGCCGTGGCCCGCGCGGGCGGCGCCGTGGCTGGACGCGGTCGCCTGCGCTGCGTGACAGGTCGCGCAGGCGGGCGCGCTCCGCGACGGGCCGTGCGCCGCGTCGACGTGACAGTTCGCGCACGCGGTGTGACCCGTGCCGGCGGCGCGCCGGGCCGGCTCGACGTGGCAGGTCCCGCACAACGCACCGTCGGCCTTCGGCGCCGCCGCGTGCGGCTGGTGGCAGTCCCGGCAGGTGGCGGTGCCGTGACCGGGCTTGCGGTGACAGGTCGTGCACGCCACCGCCACGCTGCCACCACCGCCGCCGGGGTGCACGGGATGACAGCCGAGACACGCATCGCCCGGCGTCGGCGACGGGTGCTTCACCGCCTCGCGATGGCAGGTCCGACACGTGCGCGCCGCCGCGGCCTGGTGCGGCTGATGGCAACTCGCGCAGGCGCCGTGGCTGGCGGCGGCGATCACGCGCACGCCCGCGTGGCAGTCGCGGCAGGCGCGCACCTCGGCGGCCGCAAAGCGATGCGGCAGGTGACAGGTCGTGCATTGATCATGACCGGCGAACAGCGCCCGCCCGCCGACCGGGCGGCGCTGCGTGCTGTGACAGTTGACGCAGCCATTGCCGGCGGCCAGCGCCGGCTCGTGGGTGCGGTGGCAGCCGAGGCATGAAGCGGCGGACAGCGTCTGGTTGCCGTGCTTGCCGCCGCGGCTCAATTCACGCGCGGCGCGACGCGCGGTGGGGTGAATGGCGGGGGCCTGTACCCCGCCAGAGGGGACGGGAACGTCCCCTTTCAACTGATCGGAGTGGCAGTCGGCGCATGCACGCGGCGCCAGCGACGGCGACTGGTGCGGACGATGGCACGAGCCACACGCCTCGCCCTGATGAGCGCCGACGGCGGCGACGAACGCACCCTGCGGCTGATCGTGGCACCGCATGCAGCCCCACGGTCGCGCCGGCGACCCGGCGGCGAAGCCGTGGCAGTCCTGGCATGCGGGCGCGACGCCGCCGGCGGGATTGCGGCCGTGCTCCTCGTGCAGCGGCGAGGCGACGTCGTCGTGGCAGCGCGCGCACACGTCGGCCGGCGGCGCCGCGAAGCCGCCGTCGTCGTGGCAGTCGCGGCACGGGACGCCCTCGTAGGTGACGTGCACGACGTGGCCGGGGCTCGAGCGGGCCTCGCGCCAGGCGTCGGGAACCCCCGGCGTCTCGTCGCCGCCATCGCCGGCACCACCACATCCGACCAGCGCCGGCCCGGCGGCCGCGACGACGACGGCGGCCGCGACCGCGAGCACGATCGCCCGCGGCGCGATCACGGCCCGCCCGGGGCGTGGCACAGCCGACAGGGCATCGCGTCGCGAGGCAGGCGCGACGACCAGCCCGGCGGGTGCGGGTTGCCGCCGACGCCGCCCTCGCGATGACAGCCGACGCACAGCGCCTCGCCAGCGCCGCCGTGGCAGCTGGCACACGCCGCTGGATCGCGGCGCGCGGCGCGGCCGTGCTGGTTCTCGCCGGGGGTCAGCCCGACCCAGCCGGCCGGGTGCGGGCTCGCCGCCGCCGCACCGGCGACGCCCTCGGCGACGTGGCAGCCGGCGCAGCGCTCGGGCTGATGACACGACAGGCAGGCGCCGGGGTCGGCGTGGGCCTCGTCGCTGTGACGGGCGCGGAAGCCGGCGCGGTGGACGCTGGGGCGCAGCGGATCACCGAGCGTTCGCCGCCTCGGCACCGGCGCCACCGTGACGCCGTGGCAGCTGGCGCAGAACCTCTCGCCGTGACACGTCGCGCACAGGTCGGCGGACGACGCCGCCTTGATCCCGTGCTCGCGGACGAAGTCACCCTCGTGAACCAGGTGCGTCGACGGCGGCGTGCCCTCCTCGGCCAGATCGACGTGGCAACCGTCGCAGCGGCGCACGTCGCGGGCCCGATCGTGCTCGTGGCAGCCAAAACACGCCGCCATCTGTGGTCGCAAGCGCGAGTCACCCTCGGCGACCGCGTTGTGGCAGCGCATGCAGTTGCCGGCGGCCACCACCATGTGGCTGCGGTGCTCGAAGCGCAGGTGAGCCCGGGCGTCGGCGGCCCCGGCACTGGCGAACGGTTCGCTGTGGCAGTCGAGGCACGGCCGCGCATCGTGCGGCTGCGGGTGACAGGTCGGCCCGCACGCCGCCTGGTCGGGCAGGTGCAGCGGCCCCTCGTCGCCGGCCTCGCTGATGCCGGGGTGGCAGGTCACGCACGAGATGCCGCGCACGACGTGGGCGCGGTGCGGGAACACCCGCGTCCCGCTGCGGCGTAGCCCGAGGACGCCGGCGCAGGCCGCGATGGCGACCGCCGCGGCCAGCGCGGCGAGGCGCAGCAATGTCCGGCGCCTCATGGCGCCTCCCAGCGGCGGCCGATGCGGCCCAGGACGTCGACGCGGCCGCGCTCCTCGGGCGACGCCGAGGCCTCGATCGCCACCGCCACGTCCCACAGCCCGCGCGACCACGCCGCTGCCGCCATCGCCCACGGCCACACCGCGCCGCGATCGCCGGCCTGGTCCGGCATCACGAGCTCGAGCTCACCCGACACGGTCACGGCGCCGGCCGCCGGCACCCGCGTCGCGATCCGCGCCCCGCTCCAGCCGCCATCGCCGGGCGCGCTGGTTCCCTGACCCGCGCCGGCGCGGGCATCGTAACCCGCGCCGGCGCCGCTGCGGCGCAGCTCGGCGATCACCGCGCCGCGCCCGCGATCGTCGAGCCGCAGCGTGGCGCGCGCCGAGAGCTGCTCGGCCGCCGCACCGTCGATGACCCGGGCTCCCGCGTCGCCGCTGACGTCGAGGCGGGGCGCGGCACGCCAGCTGGCGCGGGCGCCGCCGTGCGCCGACGCCACATCGCCGAGCACCGAGAACAGCGAGGTCGCAGGCACCAGATGTGCCGACGAACGGTAGACGCCGTAGAGCTCGCCGCGCAGCGCGCCGCGCCGGGTGGCGAACGAGGCCTCGGCCAGCGCCGGCGCCGGCGCCCCGCCGTCGATCGCATCGAGCGCGACCTTGGCGGCCAGGTCGTGGCGGCCGATCGCCAGGCCACCGTCGAGGCCGACCTCGCGCACCGCCAGTCGGCCGCGGTCGCGGCGCTCGAGCAACGCCACGCCGGCGCCGCCCCAGTCGCCGATGCGGCGCGCCACGCGCCCACCGACCGCCCAGTCCCAGCCACGGGCCGCCACCCCGGGCGCCACCGGGATGCCGGCGAAGAGCTCGACGTCGATCCGCCGCGGCAGGCGCACGCGCGCCGCGGTGCCGTCGACGTGCAGCGGGCGCAGCGCGCCGGTCACGACGATGATGCGACCCAGCCGCGCCTCGGCGCGACCGGCGAGGCCGCGGGCCCGCAACGCGATGACCAGGGCATCACCCTCGCCGCCGCCGCCGGGGTCGGCGCGATCGCCGATGCCGGCGCCGGCGCCGATCCAGACCAGGCCCTCGGCGCTCAGCCACTCCGAGGCGTCGGCGTCGCCGTCGAGCACCAGCAGGCCGACCGGCGACGGCGTCCCGGTCAACGCGTCGGCGCGCAGGCGCAGCGGCTCGGCAGCCGCCGGCGCGGCGCTCACCGCGAGCACGATCAGGGCGGCGCGCCCGATCATGGCGGACCCTCCGGTGGCCCGCGCTCGGGCGGCGCCAGCAGCTCGCGCAGCGGTGGCAGGCTCAGCGACTCGCGCCGGATGCGCCGCGAGCGGCGCAGATCGAACAAGATCGCCAACCCGAACATCGCGAACGCCGAGGTGCCGACCGCCTGGCCGAGCGACATCGCGAGCATCACCGGCAGCGGCGTCGGCCGCAGGACCGACCACACCATCAGCGCCAAGGCCAGGAGGGTCAACGCCGCCGAGATGCGGAGCAATCGCCTCACGGTGCCGCCTCCTCGCGCCCGACCTTGCTGAACGGGTGCGCCGGCCCGTGGCAGCCGCCGCCGACGCAGCTGACCGCGCTGTCGCGCAGCTCGTCGACGAGGCCGGCGTGATCGCCGATCTGCTGCCAGCCCGGTACCTCGGTCGAGTGACAGCGGGTGCAGTTGCCGTTGGGGAACGGGCGGATCAGGTGGATGCGCGGTAGCGCCTCCGCGACCGACAGGTCGCGGAAGTGGGTCAGGTACTCGTAGACGTGGCGCATCCCGCCGATCTTGGTCGTGACGGTGCCGAACATCCCGTAGTCGGCGTGGCAGGCGTAGCAGTTCTCGGCGCCGAAGGCGGCGTTGCGCGAGTGGCGCGACGACAGCGACGGACTGGCGACGTCCTCGGAGTCACGCGCGTACGGCGTCATCACGTGGCACGAGCCGCAGAAGCGGCGGGTCTTGGTCGCCTCGTAGCCGGCGATGTTGCCGGTGCCGGCGGTCAGGATCGGGAACACGCCGATGCCGAGCAGGAGCGCGATCTTGGTGCCGCGCACCAGCGGCGGTCGCCGCACCAGGTACCAGATCACGATCGGTGCCGACAGCGCGGCGCCGGCCAGGGCCGCCCAGGCGAACGGATCATGGGGCATCGACATCTCCATCGAGGTGGGCGCCGCCGATCACGAAGCGCCCGATCGGGTCCATGGTGTTCGGATGGCAGGTCGTGCACGCCGTCAACGTGGTCACCCCGACGTGCGACGCGGTTGCCGGCGGGACGGCGTGACAGGTGCCGCAGGCGGCTTCGCCGCTGACGGTCCAGCGCGGCTGCGCGCTGCCATGACACCAGGCGGTGGCGCAGGTGCCGAGCCCGTGGTCCCAGCCCAGGGTGGCCTCGACCTCGGCCGGACCGACGCTATCGATGTGGCCGGCCGCGGTGACCTCGGCGGGCACGCGGTGACAGGCGCTGCACGCGATCGGCGCCGACAACCCGCTCGGGGCCCGGAGGTGAGCCTGGTGCGCGCCGACGCCGATCGCGGTCGTGAACACGTTGCCGGCCAGATCGCGCGGCGGCGCCGGCGAGTCGGGGCCGCCGTGGCAACCGCTGCAGCCGGGCAGGCCGAGCCCGATCTGCGTGGTGCCGTCGAGGTGGACGCCGTCCGACGGGTGGCAGGTCGGGCAGCCATCGTCGGCGTGGCTCGGCGGCGGCGCGCCGTGGCAGCTGCCGCACGGCGCCGGTCCGGGCGGATCGCTCGCCCACGACGGCTGGCGCGCGCTGCCCCCCGACGCACCGAGCACGTCGCCGTGGCAGTAGACGTTGCGGCAGGTCCCGGCGTCGAACCGCGGCGGCCCGGCGCGATCGGCGGCGTCGACGGTGACGGTGGCCAGCCCGGCCAGCTCGACCTCGGCGGGCGGCGGATCGGCGACCCCGGCGCGCCGCAGGTGGCCATCGTCGTCCCACGCCGACGGCACGCGGTGGCAGGTCGCGCATGCCAGCCCGGCCGACCCGACGCCGACATGGGCGCCGTGCGCGCCGGTGGTCGGCACCTCCTCGTGGCAGGTATCGCAGGCGGTGGGGCCGCGCGGATGGCAGGCCGTGCACGCCGCCTCGGCGGCGCCGCCGCCGAAGTCGGCGCCGTGACACCCGGCGCACAGCGCCAGGTCCCAGTCGCGCGCGCGCAGCTCGGCGCCGTGGAAGTCGGCGCTGGCCGGATCGAGCACGCCGGCGGCGTGGATCGACGAGTCGAGGTACGCGAGCTGGCACTCGACCGCCCATCGCGTCAGCACGGCGTGGAGCGCGCCGTGGCCGGCGTGGTCGACATCGGTCGCCGGGACCCGTGCCGGGTCGACCGCGACCAGCAAGACCGAGCCGGGGTCGCCGGCGATCGCGTTGCTGACCTGATCCGAGCCCGGTCCGAGCGCGCCCAGGTAGCTGGTCAGCTGGTATCGCGCTGCGGGGGCGGCGCCACCGTGGCAGCCGATGCACGCGGCGAGCGCGGGCGCGACCTCGGACTGCCAGGTCGGGCATGCCTGGTCACGCGGCCGCTCGGTGGCGCAGGCTGCTGCCACCGCCGCGCTCAGCCCTGCGATGACCTCGACTCGCATCAGTTCACCGGGCGTGGACGACTTCGACGTCGTAGGTCCGGCCGGGGCCGTGGCAGGTCGCGCACGCCTCGCCGCCATTCGAGCCCGTGTTGAGCAGCGCATGCACGGCGACGTAGGGCTGATCGTGACAGCTGGTGCAGACCGAGGTCTCCGGCGCCAGGCGGAAGGTCTGGGTCACGTTCCAGAACGGGCTGGTGCAGTACGCGTCGGCGTCGGTGGCCGGCGTCTCGGTGCAGGTCAGTTCCTGGAGCATGCTCCGGCCCCGGCCCGCCGCCGCCGGCAGGCTGTACGTGCCGGGCTGATGGCAGGCCGTGCACTCGGCCCGCGATCGCGGGTAGCGGACCTCGCCGAAGTTCTCCATCGTGCCGCCCGGGTTGGCCGGGGTCGGCGGCGGGTACGCACCCAGGAAGTACGGCTGCGACAGCTCCTCGCCAGCGTGGATCTTGTGGATCATGACGCGGAAGTCGACGCTCTCGGCCAGCACCGTCGAGCCCTCGAAGCGGGCGATGCGATCGGCGTTGGCGTTCTCGGGGTTGTGGCACATCACGCAGTACGCGGCGCCGCGCCGCCCCCCGCCGTGGAACGTGAGGTCGTAGTGGCAGCCGTTGCACTTGGCGGGGTCGATGATCGAGCGCCGCGGCTGGGCGACGGTGTCGGTCACCGCGAAGGCGCGCATCGGCGACACCGTGGCATAGCGCGGCGTCGAGCTGTTGATGGACGCCTCGAGGCCGACCGTGAAGCTGCCGGTGGCGCCGACCGGGACCACGATCGTCGACGGGAACGTGTAGCTGAAGACGCCGCCGGCGGCGTCGACGGCGACCAGGTCGCTGGCCGCGATCGTCGCCTGCGCCCACGGATCGGTGCTGGTCCCGACCGTCCAGAAGGTCGTGAAGTCGGTGTTGGGTCCGCTCAGGGTCGCGCGCACCGAGCCCAGCGGCGAGGTCAGGAGGTTGCGCGGCTGGCCATTGGTCGTGACGCGGAAGGTGAACGACGGCGAGGCCCCGGGCAACACCGTCGCCATCGGATCGATCGTGATGGCGAGCTGCTGCGAGGTGTCGAACGAGCTGTCGAGGTGGCTGGCCACCACCGGCGCAACGCCGGCCGTGGCGGGGTGGCAGACGTCGCAGGGCGCGGTCGCCGTCACGCCGTAGTTGTGGCGGACCATCCCGGACGGGGTCGGATCGTCGAACGACACGTCGTCGTGGCACGACGTGCACACGGCCAGGCTGGGCTTGCGCTGCCAGTAGTCGCCCTGGGCGCCGCCGTGGCAGGCGTCGCAGCGCTCGATCGACTGCGGGAACCTGACGGTGGAGAAGTCGTTGACGCTGCCGCCGTAACCGATGATCTGGTAGCTGCCACCGGCGACCACGCTGGGCAGGTCGGCGCCGCGGTGGATCTTGTGGACCATGATGCCGAAGTCGACGGTGTTTCCGGTGTCGGGATCGCTGGTCTGCTGGGTATGACAGACCACGCACTGGTCGACCGCGTCGTAGCGACCGCCGTGCGCGGCGAAGCCGCCGTGGCACGAGTCGCAGCGCGCGTCGTCGGCGACGGTGCGGGTGAGCAGCGTCCCACCGTCGGGGCGGACCGAGTGCACGTCGCGGTCGAAGCCAGTGGCACCGTCGACGGTGCGGCTGGCGATCGCGATCACGGTCTGGGAGCGCCCGGCGTCGAAGCCGGTCAGTGGCGCGGCGAACGTGTAGCGGTACGTGCCCTGGGTGACCGCGACGGTCTGAAAGTTGGCGGCAACCGATTCGGTCGTCGCCTGGGTCGCGCCGCCGACGACCCGCGTGGTGTACGCGGTATAGGCGCCGGGCTCGCCGGCGCCATCGACCGCGAGCTGACCGAGCACGAAGCTCACGCTGACCGCGCCCGCGGTCAACAGCCCGGCGCGATCGAGCGCGGCGCCGCCGACGCCGTCGCGGTCATCGAGCGTGAAGCTCACGATCGCGGCGGTCGCGCTCATGGTGAGGTCGGTGACCTCGAGGTCGATGCCGGGCGCGGTGAACCAGGGCGACGTGCCATCGTCGCCTGGAGCGCCGGGGTCGCCCATCACCCCGCCGGGACCCGCCGGCCCCTCACCGTCGGGACCGCCCGGCCCGGCTGGCCCGGGTGGTCCGGCGGGGCCTTCGCAGCCCATCAACACCATCACGGCGAGGCTGACGTGGAGCGTGCGCATGTCCCGTCCCCACTCCAAGTCCTGTGCCATCGCAGGCTTGCGAAATCGCCACCGTCGGAGCGCAAGCCGTGCGCCTGGTACGTGCGGACGCGCACGGCGTGCGCAGGCGCACGCGGCTTCGCCTTACCCCGGCTGGTACGGGCCGTGCTGGAGCGAGGGGAATGCCTGCTCCGCGATTCCTCCCGGTGTTTCCGGGCCGCCTCGACGTGCCGGGCGACGTGCTGGCCGCCCATGCTCAGCCCGGCCCTCGCTACACCAGCTACCCGCCGGCGACCCAGTTCCACGACGGCTTCGGCGCCGTGGCGGCGGCGCGCGAGCTGGCGGCGATCGGCACCGCCGAGATCTCGCTGTACGCCCACATCCCGTTCTGCACCCAGCTGTGCTGGTACTGCGGCTGTAACGTCGAAGCGACCCGCGACCGCAGCCGCGGCGCCGCGTACGTCGACCTGCTGCTGCGCGAGCTCGAGCTGCTCACCGCCGCGATCGGCGCCCGGCCGCGCCTGGTCGAGCTCGCGCTCGGCGGCGGCTCGCCCAACTTTCTCGAGACCCGCGACGCGACGCGCCTGATCGAGGCCATCCGCGTTGCCTTCGCGGTCGCCGATGGCGCCGCGATCGGCATCGAGCTCGATCCGCGCGACACCCGCCCGGAACAGATCGACGCCCTGGCGGGACTCGGCTTCACCCGGGTCTCGGTCGGCGTCCAGGACTTCGACGAGGACGTCCAGCGCGCGATCCATCGCATCCAGTCCGCGACCCAGACCCGGGCCGTGATCGAACGCGCGCGCGCCCGCGGGTTCGACAGCGTCAACGTCGACCTGGTCTACGGCCTGCCCGGCCAGACGCCGGCCAGCGTCGGCCGCACGCTCGACGAGGTCATCGGCCTGGCACCGGATCGCCTCGCCGTGTTCGGCTACGCCCACATGCCGCACCTGCGCCCGCACCAGCGGCTGGTCGAGCGCGCCGCGCCGGTGCCCGGCATCGCGGCCCGCGTCGAGTTGCTACGCGTGGTCATGGACCGTCTCGCCGACGCCGGCTACGTCCGGGTCGGGCTCGATCACTTCGCGCGCCCGGACGATCCGCTGGCGCGCGCCAGCGCCAGCGGTCAGCTGGGTCGCAACTTCCAGGGCTACGTCGTGCAGCGGACCGAGCGCCTGCTGGGCGTGGGCGCCAGCGCCATCTCGGACTCCGGGCACGCTTACTGGCAGAATCACGTCGACGTCGAGACCTGGTCCGATGCGGTGCGGGCCGGCACGCTGCCGGTCGCGCGCGGCGTCGCGCTCGACGGCGACGACGAGCTTCGCCGCTTCGTGATCATGCGCCTCATGTGCGCGGGCCGGGTCGACTTCGCCGAGGTCGAGGCGGCATACGGGGTGTCGTTCGCATCGCGGTTCGCGCCCGAGCTGGCCGCGCTCGCCGGCCAGCATGACGCCCTGGCCGCCGTCGACAACGAGCGCGGCGCCGTGATCGCGACGCCGCTCGGCCATCACCTGATCCGCAACGTCTGCGCGGTGTTCGATCGCTACGCCCGTCCGGGCGGATCGGGATCGCCGTCGATCTGATCGAACACCGCCTCGGCGTTGCAGATCTCGGCGTGCCCGCAGCGCGGATTGCAGAACAACAGCGTCTTCATCACCGACCGGAACGCGACCGCCAGCCGCACCTCGAGCTCGGCGCGGTCGTCGTCGTCGCGATCGACGAGGTCGGCGGCCGCCGCTCCGAACATCGCCGGCAGCGCCAGCGGATCGAGGTCGAGCCACTGCGCGGTGGCCCCCCGCGGTACGTCGCCGCCCCGCCACACCGAGGTCGTGGGCCGACAGTCCGGGTGCGAGCCGCAGGCCGCGGTGCGGCGCACGCGGACGCGGAAGATCAACACCAGCAGGCGGCGGCAGGCGTCCGGTTCGAGCCCGGGCGCGACCCCACAGGCGCGGGCGGCGATCCGGTCGATGACCGACGTGAGCGACTCGTCGCCGAGGCAGAGCTCGTACATGCGCACCTCACGTGATCATGAAGACCACCAGCAGGGCGATCAGGCCGAGGGAGAACGTCGTCCACATCAGGATGTGGAGGACCAGCAGGAACCCGCTCGAGTCGCGATTCGTGGCGGCCATGTCGGATCCTCGGTGAGCACGCTGCGTGCCACCGATCGAACCGCTTGGTCCCGAGCGAGACTGGGCAGCGCCGAGCCCGCAGAGCGCAAGTCGTGCACGGATTCCCGGGCGTCGCGCAACCCGTGCGCACTCATCACGGGTGTTCGAAGCCGTGTCCGGTCAGGCGAACCGTCAGGACCGCGCAGGGAGCCTTGCGGACCACCTTCTCGGCCACCGACCCGAGCAGGGCGTGCTTGATCCCGGTCCGACCGTGGGTGCCCATGACGATCAGATCGAATCCGCCTTCGCGGGCGAAGGCCACGATCTCCCGGAACGCGACTCCTTCGAGCACCTTGATGTCGATCGTGGTCGGGCCGGCGGCGCGGGCCGCCGCGGCCACCTCCTCCAGCCGCTTGCCGGCCGCGACCGTCGCCTCGGCGTACGCGTTGGGAAACGCGATGAACGCGCCCTCCGGCAAGGGATAGATCGGCACCTGGAACACGGTGGCCAGCGTGACCGGAGCGTCGAAGGCGCGGGCCAGCTGGAGCGCCACGCGGGTGGCCTCTTCGGAATGAGGAGAGAAGTCGACCGGGACCAGGATCTTGCGGAAGGGCGCCATGGATCCCGGTTTTGCAAACCCAGGGCCAGCCGTCCTCGGCGCCGCCCGTCGGCACGTGGCCTGCAACGGCGCCGGACATGGCACTGTCGTCCCGTGACGCCGACAGCGCCGGCCACCACCTCGCGATCCGGGTCCCGGTGGCGCAGCCAGGCGATCCGGTGGCGACCGTGATCGGCCGCCTCGGCGACCATCCGCTCGACGCCGCCGACGCCATCTACGTCGTCGACGAACAGGGTCGCTTCGTGGGCGCGGTCCGGCTCGTCGACCTGCTGGCCGCGCCGCCGGCGCGCTCCATCGACAGCCTCGTCGATCGCGACTACCCCCGGGTCGCTGCGCGCCACGACCAGGAGCATGCCGCCGCCGAGGCGCTCACCCGACGCGCGACCTCGGTCGCCGTCCTCGACGACCAGGGCGTCTTTTCCGGCGCCATCCCGGCCCGCGCGCTGCTGGAGATCCTGCGCCACGAGCACGTCGAGGACCTGCACCGGCTCGCCGGCATCCAGCGCGAGAACGCGCACGCGCGCGGCGCGCTCGAGGAGCCGCCGACCCGCCAGGCGCGGCACCGGCTGCCCTGGCTCCTGGTCGGCCTGGCCGGCAGCTTGCTCGCCGCCGCGCTCATGTCCCGCTTCGAGCACGTGCTCGAGCGCCGGATGGCGATCGCGTTCTTCGTACCGACCATCGTCTACCTCGCGGACGCCATCGGCACCCAGACCGAGGCCGTGGTCGTCCGCGGTCTGTCGCTCAGCCGCCTGCCGCTGCGCCGTCTGCTGCGGGACGAGCTCGGCACCGGTCTCTTGCTCGGTGTCGCGCTTGGCGGGCTGGCGTTCCCGGCGGTCGCGGTCGCCTTCGACGTCCAGCTCGCCACCGCCGTCGCCACGTCGATCGTCCTGGCCGGCGGAGTCGCGACGTCGATCGGCCTGCTCCTGCCCTGGCTGCTGCAGCGCGCCGGCAGCGATCCGGCGCTCGGCAGCGGTCCGGTCGCGACCATCATCCAGGACGTCCTGAGCTTGCTGATCTACTTCGCGATGGCCACGATGTTGACGTGATCCCGCGGCGGGCCCGGCGCCGTTTCACGTTGGCACGCGGATCGCAGCCCCGCCACGCCAGCCACCTGGCGACCACCGACCCGACACCCTGCACCTGGAGCGAGCCATGCCCTACCGGGAACCCGATCATCTCGCTGCATGCTCGATCATGGAGCTCGTCCTGGGCGGGGATTGGGCATGTAGCGAGAACCAGACCCTGACCCTGGCCGAGGTGGCCCGCCACATCGCCGCCCACCTGGAGAGCGATGAACGCGGCGATCTGCTGCAGGTTGCGCGGCTGTGCGACTGCGACATGACCGCGGCGACCGAGCTGTGGAACGTCGCGACCGCGCCGATGCGCGGCCGCAGCCATCGTCCGCTACAGTCCGAGGCGCCATGAAGACGATCCTGGTCGGCGTCGACCTGTCCCCCGAGTCCGAGCACGCGGTCGCCCACGCGCTCGATCTGGCCCGCCGCGAAGGCGCCAAGGTCGTCCTCGCGATGGCCGATTGCGTCCCCGAGCTTCCCGCCCACCTGGCGGCCGGGTCGCGCGAGGTGGCGGCGAGCTACACCGAGGAGCTCCAGCGCCGGCTCGCCGCCGATCGGGTCACCCTGGGCGAGCTCCGCGAGCGATGGAGCGGCGGCGTTGACCTGTCGCAGGTCATCGTCGATGGGTTCGCCGATGAAGAGCTGCCCCGGGTCGGCTCCGAGATCTGCGCCGACCTGATCGTCGTCGGCAGCCGCGGCCGGACCGGCGTGCGGCGCTGGCTGCTCGGCAGCGTCGCCGAGCGCGTGGTGCGCCGCGCCGAGCAGAGCGTGCTGGTGGCGCGCGGCGACGCCGTGCCCGGCGGCTATCGCCGCGTCGTGATCGGTACCGACTTCAGCCCGCTGGCCGACGCGGCGATCGCCCGCGCGCTGGCGGTGCTGTCGCCGCAGCTGCGGGTCGACCTGGTCCATTGCTGGCAGGTGCCGTGGGCTGGCACGATGGACGTACCGCTGGTGGCCAACGAGGAGCTGCGCGCCCAGCTCGAGGCTGCGCTGCGCGATGCCGGCGACAAGTTGCGCGCCGGCCTTCGCGACCTTGGCCGGCCCGAGCCCGAGTTGCACATCCACCTGGTTCAGGGATCGGCGGCGCAGGGCCTGGTCTCGGTCGCCACCGATCAACACGCCGAGCTGGTCGTGGTCGGAAGCCACGGCCGCCGCGGCGTCCGACGCTTCATGCTTGGCAGCGTGGCCGAAGTGACGGTGCGCCACGCGCCGTGCTCGGTGCTGGTGGGCCGCTGATCGGGTCCACGGTGTGCATGTGCATGTGCATGTGCATGTGCATGTGGAGCCTGCCATGCCGCGCATCTGCATCGCCGTCGTCGACGCCGTCCGGGCGCGGCTCTACACCTACCAGCCCGGCTCGCCGGAGGCCGCCGACCGGGCTCCGACGATCGTCGAACATCTCGATCTGATCAACCCCGAGCGTCGGCCGACCGGCGCGAGCCTTGGTCTGGACGATCACCGCGATCTCGACCAGCGCTTCGCGGGCGAGGTCTATCGCCAGCTCGTCGACCTGCTCGCCGAGCTTCCGTCGCGGCGCGTCGTGATCGCCGCCAGTCCGCAAACGCTCGCGCTGCTGCGACGCTGGACCATCGGTCTGACCGGGCGCCACATCGAGCTCCACGAGGTGGCGCTGGATCTGACCTTCGAGTCGACGCCGCAGCTCCCCGATCTCCTCGCCAAACTCGGCCTGACGGCGGCACGGCGGCGGATCGGAGTCTCGGCCTGAGGGAGACGGCCAGCGCCGGGCCGCGTGCGCATGCCGATCTGCCCGAGCGCTGGCACGCGTTGCCCGCGGCCGACGCCGTGGCGGCGGTCGATTCGGACGCGGCTGGCGGGCTGTCGACCGCGGAGGCTCGGCTCCGACTCGAACGATCGGGGCCCAACGAGCTCCGGGAGCGGGCGCGGCGCTCCTCGTGGTCGATCGTCGCCGGGCAGTTCAGGAGCCCACTCATCTACTTGCTGGTCGCGGTCGCCGGCCTCGCGCTCGCGCTTGGCCACGTCAACGACGCCGCGGTCATCCTCGCGGTCGTCGTCCTCAACGCCGTGATCGGCGCCGTCCAGGAAGGGCGAGCGGAACGGTCGCTGGCGGCGCTCCGCAAGCTGGCCACTCACAAGGCGCGGGTGATTCGTGGCGGGGGCGACGTGATCGTCGAGGCTCGCGAGGTGGTTCGCGGCGATATCCTGGTGCTCGAGGCCGGCGACGCGGTCGCCGCCGACGCCCGACTCGTGCACGGCGCTGCGCTCCAGATCGCCGAGGCCGCGCTGACCGGTGAATCGGTCCCGGTCGCCAAGCAGACGATCCCGCTGGCGCCCGACTCGCCGCTCGCCGATCGCGTGAACATGGTCTACGCCGGCACCCACGTGAGCGCCGGGCGCGGTCGCGCCGTGGTCATCGCGACCGGCCTCGAGATGGAGATCGGGCGCATCGCCGCGCTCGCCGAGGCCGCGGCGCAGCCGGCGACGCCGCTCGAGCAGCGCATCGCCCAGTTCGGTCGCTACGTCATCGTTGCCGCGGCGGCGATGTTCGTCATCATCATCGTCGTCGGCGTGGCGCGCGGAATGCCGCTCGGCGACATCGTCATGGTCGGCATCAGCCAGGTGGTCGGGATGATCCCCGAGGGCCTCCCGGTGGCGATGACGATCGCGCTCGCGGTCGGCGTGCAGCGGATGGCACGCCGCCGGGCCGTGGTCCGCCGCCTGGCCGCCGTCGAGACGCTGGGCTCGATCACGGTCATCTGTAGCGACAAGACCGGCACGCTGACGCGCAACGAGATGACGGTCACCACGATCGTCCTGCCCGACGGCCGCCAGCTGGCCGTGACCGGCGCCGGCTACGCGCCGATCGGCGGTTTCTTCGCGGCCGACCGCGCCCTCGATCCGATCCCCGCCGAGCTGGTCGCGCTGCTCGAAGCCGGCGCGCTGTGCAACGACGCGCAGCTCCACGCCGCGGTGGGTTCCGAGTCGGAGTGGGAACCGATCGGCGATCCGACCGAGGTGGCCCTGGTGACGCTCGCGATCAAAGCTGGCGTCGTGCCCGACGAGCTGCGGCGCCGCCTGCCGCGGCGCGCCGAGATCCCGTTCGACTCGGCGACCAAGGTGATGGCGACCCAGCACGAGACCCCGGAGGGCGCGCGGGTGTTCGTCAAGGGCGCGCCCGAGGTCGTGCTGGCGTTCTGTCGCGCCGCCCGACGCTCCGGGCAGGACGTCGCGCTCGATGCCGAGGCCCGGCAGGCGCTGGCCGGCGCCGCCGACGCGATGGCCGAGCGAGCCTTGCGCGTGCTGGCGGTCGGCGTCGTCGACGGCGCCGCGCTCGACGGACGCGCCGGCGTCGAGGCGCTCCGCGGTCGGATCACCCTGCTCGGGCTGCTCGGGCAGCTCGATCCGCCGCGGCTGGAGGTGAAGGACGCGGTCGCGCGCTGCCGCGAGGCTGGCATCCGGCCGATGATGGTGACCGGTGACCACAAGGCGACCGCCCACGCCATCGCCAGAGAGCTGGACATCTCCCGTGACGGCGACGAGGTGATCGACGGCCGCGAGCTCGAGCAGATGCCCGACCTCGAGCTGGCGACACGCATCGACCACATCGCCGTGTTCGCGCGCGTCCATCCGGCGCAGAAGCTGCGCATCGTCGGCGCGCTCCAGGCCCGGGGCGAGGTGGTCGCGATGACCGGGGACGGGGTCAACGATGCCCCGGCGCTCGTCAAGGCCGACGTCGGCGTGGCGATGGGAATCACGGGAACCGAGGTCGCCAAGGAGTCGGCCAAGATCGTCATCGGCGATGACAACTTCGCCACCGTCGTGGCGGCGGTCGAGGAGGGACGGGTCGTCTACCAGAACATCAAGAAGGCCGTGCTGCTGCTGTTCTCCACCTCGGCCGCCGAGGTGGTGGTCTTGCTGCTCGCGATGCTGCTGGGCTACCCACCGCCGTTCGCAGCCGTGCAGATCCTCTGGAACAACCTCGTCACCGAGGGCCTCATCACCGTCAACCTGGTCATGGAGCCGCCCGAGGGCGACGAGATGAAGCGAAGACCGGTGTCGCGTGACGAGCCGCTCCTCAGCCGCATCTTGCTCACGCGGATGGCGTTCATGGTCCCGGCCATCGTGGCGTCGACCCTGGGCTGGTTCCTGGTGCGGACCGCGGCCGGGGTGCCGGAGGCGCAGGTTCGTACCGAGACGTTCACGCTGCTCGCCATCTGCGAGTGGTTCAACGTGCTCAACTGTCGCAGCGAGGTGAAGTCCGCACTCACGTTGGGCGTGTTGAGGAACCCGTGGCTGGTCGGCGGGTTGGTCATCGGCAACCTGTTGCAGGTCGCGGTCGTCTTCTGGGCGCCCCTCGGTCAGGTCTTCCACACGGTCCCGATCAGCCTCGAGACGGTCGTGGCGCTCGCCGTCGTCGGCAGCCTGGTCTTGTGGATCGAGGAGCTGCGCAAGCTGATCGTGCGCCGGCGCCCGCGCGGTGAGCGCGTGCGCACACCACCTGTGCCGCAGGCAGGTGCCAGGCCGTGACAGCGCAATTTCTGCCGGCGCGGCGCCGACCCACCGAGATTCTCGTGGCGCGGCGAGTGCATCTGGTGGGGCCATGCGTTCCCTGCTCCTGGCCTTGATCGTCACCGCTGCGTGCGCGGGTCCGTCGCGCGTGCCGCGGCCCCCGCTCGGCGCCTCCGATCACCTCGCCGAGGCCGATCGACACGACGCCGACGCCGCCCGCCACGACGACCTGGCGGCGACCGCCGAGAGCACGGCGCCGGGTGATCGCTACGGGTGCGGTGATCGCGCGCTCGCCGGCCAGGCGACCTCGGGTGGCGAGCCGCTGGCGGTCCGCGCGCCGTGCTGGAGTGACGCCGCGGACGACGTCGAGCGCCATCGGCTCCTCGCGACCCGCCTGCGCACCGACGCCCGGGCTCATCGGGCGCTGGCCCGCCAGCTGCTCGGGGCGGCGCGCGAGTCGTGCGCCGCGCTGCCCGAGACCGACCTCGAGCACACCGCGTTTGCCCACCGCGAGGACATCGCCGCGGTCGAAGCCGAGCTCGACGGCGATCGGCTGCTCGGCGCGCGGATCCGCTTCGAGCCGGTCCCAGGTCTGACCGCGGCATGGATGCGGCAGTCGCTGACCTGCCATCGTGCGCTGGCCGCGGCGACCGGCTTCGAACCGACCTACATGCCCGACTGCCCGTCGGTCGTGTCCGGAGCCGAGACCACGGTGGAGGAGTCCGAGGCCGGCGTGGTGGTCGTGGTCCGCGCCGCCGATCCGGCCGCCGCGATCGCCGTCTATGCCCGTGCCGAGGCGCTGGTCAGCGGGCGCGTGCGCGGCGTCGACAGCCACTCCGGGGCCCTGGCGCCCTGCCATACCGCGCGCGGCCGGGTCGCCACCGCGGCGACCACGGCGCTGCACCGTGGCGACGTACGTCACGCGCTGCTGTGGATCGACGCCGCCGGCGAAGACGAGTTGCGCGCGGTGTTCAAGCAGGTCATCGCCGCCTACAAGAAGGGCGTCGACGCCGCCGGCGTGGCGGTGCTCGAACGCTACTTCATCGAGACCGTCGTGCGGCTGCACCTCGCCGCGCACGGCGAGCCGTACCGCGGCCTGGCCGCGACCTGCCAGGCCGGTCACGACTGAGCCGCGCCGGCGTCGTCAGGCGACGCCACCGACGCGCAGCAGCGCCAGCACCGCGTCGACGATCCGCGGATCGTCGCCGTGCGGCGCGATCAGGTCCGGGTGCTCGGGGACCTCGTACACGACGCCCTGGCCGGGTAGCGCGGCGAGCGTCTCGTCGCGCCCGTAGAGTCCCTTGGGATCGCGGCGCCGGCACTCGTCGACGTCCGTCGCCACGTAGACCTCGACGAACCGTGGCGCCCGGGCCCGCGCGGCGTCCCGCCAGCCGCGACGGTGCGCGGTGGCGGCGACGATCGCGATCAGCCCGCGGTGCGCGAGCAGGGACGCGAGCCCGGCCAGGGTCCGGTAGAAGGCGTCCCGGCCGTCCAGATCGTGCCCCGGCCGCGGGACCAGCACGTCGCGCACCTCGTCGCCATCGAGCACGACGGCCGGCACGCGCGCGGCGCGCAACTGCCCCGCCAGCCGCTCGGCGAGGGTCGTCTTTCCCGACGCCGGCAGGCCGGTGAACCACACCACCGCCCCGTCGCTCACGATACGACCTCGTCCGCGGAGCGGGGATCGAAACCGTCCGCCTCGAGCGTTCGTTCGATCCACGACAGCAGGCGGTCACGGCCGGCGGCGGACAGGTTCGGATACCAGCGCGGATTCGCGATGACCAGCGCCCGCCACGCCAGCCACGGCGCGATGACGGCGAGCAGCTCGTGATCGCTGCTCGCGTTGACGTAGCGGCTCCACAGTCGATGCCAGAGGGCGCCGAGCCCGCGCTGCCACGCCCCCGGTGCGTCGAGCGCGAAGAACACGAAGTTGATCGCGAGCGCGGTCACGTCGTCCCCCGGTTCCCCCATCCCGCCCCGACTGGCGTCGAGCAAGGCGAGCTCGGCGTCGCCGGCGAACAGGATGTTGAAGGGATGGAAGTCGCCATGGATCCGCGCGATGCGTGGTTCCCGGCCCCGCAGCCGCCAGCGCCACTCGACACAGCGCGCCTCGATCCGCCGCAGCCGAGCCGGCGGCGCGGCGGGGACGTCGTCCCGGAAGCCGTCGATCATGCCGAACACACCTTCACCCGAGCCGACCAGATCGCGGACCGCGCGGGTGTAGACCGCCAACCGTCCGCGGTGGCGGGTGTGCAGTTGCACCAGGTAGTCGGTGAGCGCATCGAGCCGGCGCAGGTCGCGCGGCGCGCTCCCGTCGGCGGCGATGCGCCGCAGATCCTGGGCGTACAGCTCGCCAGCCTTCCAGCCGGTCAGCAGGTAGACCTCGGTGGCCAGGGCGATCGACCGCAGGGTCCCGTCCTGGTTGATCACGCCGACGTCGAGAGCCGGCACGTGGTGGGGCAAGCGACCGTAGGTGTCGAACGCCAGCAGCATCGCCGCGGCGCGGTCGGCGCGCCGGTCGTGACCGAAGTCGTCGGGCCGCGCGGTGTGGAACACGACGCTGCGCTCGACCCCGTCCGGCTCGCGCAGGACGATCCGCACCGGCACGCCGTAGCCGCCGCCCTTGGTGGTTGCATCGCCCGGCCGTTCGTCGTCGCCAAGCCGCGTGCAGGACACGATCGTGGCGCCCGGAAACCGGCTCTGCACCAGCGCTCGGATCGCCTCCATGGCGGATGCAGAAGCAAGCGAGATGCCAGTCGGATGGTGCGAAACCGTGCCGGTCATCGGGCCCGAGCGCACGGGCTGCGCGTTCCGAGTTGATGGGCTGCGCTGTCGACGTGGCCCGCCGGTTGCTCTGTCTTGCGCCGTGATCGGATCCAGGCTCACGGGCTGGCGCCACATCGCCAACGCGATGTGGGGCCCCCCCGACGACCCGCAGATCTACGGCGCGCTCGACATCGACGCCGGTGCGCTGCTCGCCCTCATCGCGCAGCGTCGGGGGCCATGCCAGGACCGTCGTCCGCGACCTCGACCCACGCGCCGTCGGAGGCCGTCGCGGTGGCCACCGAGATCGTGCCGTGTTCGCCGAGCGCATCGGTCGCGTTGGCGATCAGGTTGACGACCGCGGTGACCAGCTCGGACGCCCGGGCGCACACCCGTGGCACCGGCCCGAGCGTGGCTCGCAGCGAGATCTCGGGGTGCAACGCGACGCGGGTCCGGCTGAGCTCGATCGCCGACGAGACCGTCGCGGCCAGGTCGACCGACTCGCTCTCGAGCTCGGGGGCCTGGCGACTGAAGTCGCGAAGCCGTTCGACCACGTCGACGCCGTGGCCGACCATCTGCTGCAGGCGCACGATCGTCTCCCGGACGGCGTCGGTATCGCCGCGCTCGACCCGGCGGCGCAACAGCTCGAGCTGGAGGCCGATCGGGTTGAGCAGGTTGTTGACGTCGTGCGAGACGCCGGCGGCCAGCTGGCCGAGCACGCGCAGACGCTCGGTCCGCGCCAGGGCGTCGCGCGACGAGCGTAGCTCGGCGTACGAACGGGCCAGCTCGTCGTGGGCGGCCGCCCGCCCCGCGGCGATCGCGGCGAGATCGACCAACGCCTCGGCCAGTGCGCGCGCCTCGGGGTCGACGGCGATCGGCTGCGCGCCGAGCACGACCAGGACACCGTACAGATCGCCGTCGGCGACCAGCGGGAACTGGACGGCGTGGGTGAACGTCCCTCCCAGCGCAGCCAGCAAGCGGTCGCCAAGGTGGGCGCCGATGGTGTCGGCGCCGGTGCTCCACGACGCCAGGCCGGTCGGCAGCCCGCGGGACGCGGCCAGCTGCAGCCGGTCGTCGGCCGTCACCGCCAGCACGGTCGCGGCTGGCGCGCCGAGCGTGATCGATGCGACGTCGACCAGGCGTTGCATGACGTCGGCTGGAGCCCTCGCCGCGGCGACGACTCGGCAAAACTCGACGAGCGTGGCCGACACATTCATGCGGCGCAAATCGTGCGCCGGTTGTCGAGATGCGTCAATCGCCGGCGACGGGTGGTCGCTCGTGACGACGCCAGCTCGCCGTCGGTCGCCGTCAGTCGCCGTCAGTCGCCGTCAGTCGCCATCGTCGATCAAGACACAATCGTCGCGCAGCACGCCGGGGCTGAGGAAGGTCCGCTCCTCGGCCGCCATGTGGGCGTCGATGTCCTCGATCAACTCGGCCATGCGGGCGGCGACCTCGAGGTCCGGGCCCGCCATCGACAGGCGGAACGACGCGTGCTCGGCGGCGTGTTCCTCGAGCATCCGCTCGATTCGCGGTGGTCCCCAGGCGTAGTCGAGCCGCAAGATGGGCTCGAGGAGCGCCTCCTCGCTCGTGTTGTGCTCGGCGAACGCGACCCGCAACCGGGCCAGCACTTCCTGGAGCTCGGCCGCGACCCCCTCACCGGCCAGCACGCGGTCGGCGACGTGCTGGATCTCGTTGAACAGCTGGCGCAGGCGGTCGTGCTGGCTGAGGAGCAGGGCTCGGGCCTGACTCGGTTCCATGGCACCTCCTTGGGGTCACCCGCGGCAAGGTCCAGCAATCTCCGCGCCATCGGTCGCGTTCGGGCGCTGGCGCACCGCTTGCTGCTTCCATGATCAGGAGGTTACCTTGCCGCCTGCCGCACGACCAAAGCCCCGGAAGCGTTACGAGCGCAGCTCGCTGCGAGTCCAGGGCTGGCTCTACTCGGCGCTGTGGCCGCTCCGGGAGGATCTGACGGCGGCCCTGGTCCACCTCGAGCGCAGCGATGCGACCTGGCGACACGGCTCGGCGCGACTCGAGTGGCTGCGCGATCCGACCGCGCACCTCGGTCCGGCCGGCCACGCCAACCTCGACGACCTGCTCGCCGTCCACGGTGGTGGTGTCGGCCCGGGGCTGGTGCGCTACGCCGCGACGCTGGTCGAGCTGGTCGCTGCGGCGGCGGACGCCCAGGTCGTGTTCGAACGCGTGGTGCGCCAGATCAGCCGCGAGCGCCGGGTCCGCGACGGCGGCGACGACGTGATCGGCGCCGTCGCCGCTGATCTGGTCAACGAGAACCTCGACGACAACGCCGGCGCCGAAGGTGCGCTGCTCGCCGCGCTGCGGGACGAGCTGCCGCGGCTGCGGGCATCGCGCCCGGCGCGGCTCGACGCCGCCTATCACGACGCGACCGTCGCCGCCGCCGCCTTGCTCACCGAGGTCGACAGCGTGCGCCGCGAGCTCTGTGACGCCTGCGACCTGCCACCGGCACCGATCACCCTCCAGGTCCACGCCTCGAAGTCCGGTCATTGACCGGCGTGCGGATCGCGCACCGGGTGCGCCCGTCGTTGCGGCGCGCGCACGTCCTGCGTGCTCGGACCGTCCCCGGTGCCCGATGGCCGGGGCCCTAACCGCAATGCCGATCAGTTAGCGTCAAGTGATCGAGACGAGCCACGTTTCCGCTCGTCCTGAGCTTCTCACCGAAGGGGTTCCGAGATTGCCGGGGAACGAACGCGGGTGGATGATGGTGCGGCGTGGAGGGCAGTAAGGCCGCCGCCTTCAATGGTGCGATGGTGCCCGTTCCTGAGCCTGGCTCCGACTGC
>CANKMW010000037.1 GCA_947483555.1 Myxococcales bacterium | reverse complement strand
GCGATCGACGCCGACGGAGACCCCAGCGCAAGGTCGCGGACGATCGCGAGTTCCTTGGCGCCAAGCTTGTTGGGTCGTCCGGCCTTGCGGTGCGTCGGGGTGCGCGGCATCTGCCGACGACTCTAGCACATAATTACCAAACACCCTCTCACGCCTGATAGCCGGGGTGCTCGCGGTCGAGCAGGCGCAAGAGGCCAGGCCAGGCCAGGCTGCCGCCCATCCCGCGGGTGACCGCGACCAGGTTGGCCTTCACGCCGTCGACGATTGTCGCCGGCACGGTGATCAACGGTCGGCCCCCGGCCAGGGCCAGCACCTGGATCTCGCAGGCGCGCTGGAGGTTGAACATGGCCAGGAACGCGTCGGCCACCGAGGCGCCGACGGTGAGCAGGCCGTGGTTGCGGAGCACGAGCGCGGTGTGCTGGCCGAGGTCGCGGACCAGGCGCGGCTTCTCGTCGTCGCGGAGCGCGATCCCCTCGTAGTCGTGGTAGCCGAGCGAGGCCAGCGCCACCGTCGCCTGCTGCGAGATCGGCAACAGACCGTCGGCCTGAGTCGAGACCGCAACACCGGCCGGGGTGTGGGTGTGCAGCACGCAACTGACGTCCTCGCGAGCCGCGTGGATGGCGCTGTGGATGACGAAGCCGGCCGGGTTCACCGGGTGGGGGTTGTCGTCGACCTTGGCACCGTGCGGATCGACCTTGACCAGGCTCGACGCGGTGATCTCGGCGAACAGATGGCCGTATGGGTTGATCAGGAAGTGGTGTGCGGGCCCGGGGATGCGGACCGAGATGTGAGTGAAGACCAGATCATCCCAGCCGAAGTGGGCCACCAGGCGGTAGCACGCGGCCAGATCGATCCGTAGCTGTCGTTCGACACCGGCATTGCTCATCGTGGGAGCTTGAACGCTGACGGGCGGGGAGGGAAGCGCGTCGCGGCAACCGCTGGCGCGCCTCACAGCCGCTTGAGCGGCTCGACGCCGGTGAGCACGACCGAGCCGTCGCGGGCGATGCGGATCTCGGTGGTCGGGGTGGCCTCGACCTCGGCGCGGCTGTGACGCCCGCTGAGCATGTGGAGCTGCTGGTTGGTCGACCCGCGCAGGCCGGCGCCGAGCCGCTGGCCGGCGACGTAGCGACCGTCGACCAGCACGTCGAGGTGGGCGAGCAGCGCCGGGCCGAGCGCCTGGGCCGCGATCTCGGCGTGGGTGTAGCCGGAGAACACCAGCGTCGACAGCCCGAGACGGCGCGCGCCGAGCACCAGCTCGAGCGCCGCCGGCGCCTGCTGCAGCGGCTCGCCGCCGGATAGCGTGAGGCCATCGATGCCGCGGGTGGCGCGGATCTCGTCGAGCAACACGCCGACGGCGATCGGCTCGCCGCCGGCGGCGTGGGTGCCGGGATTGAAGCACCCGGGGCAGCCCAGCGTGCAGCCCTGCAGCCAGATCACGAACCGCGTGCCCGGCCCGTTGGCGCGGCTGCGCGGCTCGCGGGCGTGGATGCGGGCGATCACGGGCCCGACGGCGGAGGCAGCGCCGGGCGGGCGCGGTACCCGACCGTCGACGGCACCACGTCGAGCTCCTTGAACAGCAGATCAGGCGTGCTCACCGAGCTCTCGATCCCCGACGACGGCACGAAGCCCTCGTCGACGCCGCCCAGCTTGTGATCGAGGTAGCCGTCGGTCGAGGCCAGGAAGTTGAAGACCGTGGGCGTCTTGCCGGCGGCGATGACGTCCTTCCACGCCTTCACCGAGAACGTGGCCAGCTGCGCGCCGCGGACCAGCTGCTCCTTGCCATCGGGCGTGACCTTGTAGGCCAGCAGCGCCGGCGGCGGCAGCTCGAGGTCGGCGTTGGACAGCATCTGCAACAGCTCGCGGCGGCTCATCTCGCTCGACGCCGTGACCGCCGAGTCGTCGAAGCGACGGATGATGAGTCCGTAGGCCAGCCCGCTGGCCTTGACCTCGGCCAGCAGCTTCTTCTTGAGCGCGGCCGGGGCCAGGCCGCCCTTGGCGGTCACGATCAAGTTGGTCGCGGTGCCATGGAAGGCGCCGCCCTTGGCGGTCCGGCGCGCGTGGCCGTTCGACTTCGCGGTCGCGCTCGCCGGCGTGCGTGAGGTCAGCATGTTGCTCAGCAAGCCGGCCTTGACCACCTCGATGCGCTGCGCCGCCACACCCTCGTCGTCGATCTTGTAGCCACCGATCACGGCCTTGCCGGCGGCGACCCCCGAGGTCGGATCGTCGGCGATGGTCAGGAAGGGCGCCATCACCTTGAGGCCGATCTTGTCGTTGAAGGCGCCGCCGAACAGCTTGGCCTCCTGCGGCCGCAGGCCGGCCGGAAGCGGCGTGCCGCCGAGGTGCGGCGCCAGCGTGTAGCGCACCACGCCGACCGCGCCCTCGCCTTCGAACAGCACCGGGCCGACGTAGCGACTGACCAGCGGCGCCGTGGCCAGCGCGCCGATCGTCGCGGCCAGCGTCCGCGCCTCGCGCTCGAGCTCGACGTCGGTGGGCAGGTCGGCGGCGGTGCGGCCGTAGCGCGTGAAGTACTGCGCCAGCTCCTGGCCGTCGGCGGCCTGGCCGTGGGCGACGATCATCACGCCGGTGGCCCGGCGGGTGTCGGTGACGCTGGTGCCCTCGGTGGTGAGGTACCAGCGGCGCTCGAGGTATGACGTGACCGCGACGCGCGAATCGCGGATCGCGGGCACGCCGCGAAACAGCGACGACACCTTCTCGGCGCGGGCCACCACGTCGTCGAGCGACTCGAGCGGGGCGACCAGGACCGGCTCGTCGCCGACCAGCGCGGCCTCGGCGGTCCACGACTGGACCGTGCTGCCACCGACGCCGCCGGCGGTCCGCGCGTCGAGCTTGTTGCGGAGCTGGACCAGCGCCTCCTTGTAGGCCTGATCGGTGACCAGCCAGGCGGCGCGGCGGGCGATGCGCGGCGTCGCCTCGAGCGCCAGGCTGATGCCGGCGGTGCCGTCGATCCCGTCGCCGCCGGCGACGACGAAGTTGCCGTTGTCGATGCCGTCGTGCTTCACGCGGACGCGGCACTCCAGGTTGACGAAGTGGCGCGCCTTCTTGTTGGTGGCGTGGCCGAGGCTGGCGACCGCGTCGTTGACCTCGACCTCGGTGATCTTGTAGGCGATGTGGTAGGGCTTCGGCGCATCGGGCAGCTCGAGCCGCTGCAGCGCGCGGTCCATCTCCTCGGCGATCGCGTCGATGATGTCGTCGGTGACCGCGCGCGACGGCGGGCCGAGCGGCGCCACCTTCTTGGCGGCGGCCGGAGCAGCCAGGGCGCACAGCGCGGCGGCGGCGGCGATCAGGTGGGCGTGGCGGGTCACGGAGCGCTTCATCGCACGCCTCCTTGCCGGATCGAGGGCGCGCCCAGCACCGGCGGCCGGTCGGCCGGGATGAACGACTTCTCGACCTCGAGCTTCTCGAGCAACAGGCTGGGCGCCGACGCCGACACCGGGACCCAGCCGCTCTCGGCGCCACACACGCCGTTGAAGGTCTCGACCTCACGACTGGCGGCGCGGATCGACTGCAGCGCCACCAGCGGCGTGCCGCTCATGTCGATCCCGCGCACCAGCTCCCGCTTGCCATCGGGGTACAGGCGGTACGCCATCACCGGGTTGACCTTGAACGCCTGGGGTGCGAAGGCGCTGGTGTTGGTGAAGCCGCCCGAGATGTCGGTGAAGACCATGCCGTAAGGCCGGCCCTGGCGCTTGACCTCGGCGAGCAACATCTTCTCCAGGTCGGCGCGCTCGACCGAACGCGCGGCGGCGACCACCAGGTTGCCCTGGCGCGCCACCGGATCGAGGCCAGGTTGCTTGCGTCCGTGTCCGTTCGAGGTCGGCGAGGCGGCGATCGGGTTGCGTCCCATCAGGAAGTCGACCAGCGTGCCGTCCTTGACCAGGTCGACGCGGCGGGCGCGCACCCCCTCGTCGTCGAAGCGGTAAAAGCCGTTGAGCTGGACGCCATTGAGCGTGGCGATCGTCGCGTCGTCGTAGACCGACAGCCAGGTCGGCATGATCTCCTTGCCGATGTACGACGAGAACGTCTTCCCGCTGGTCTCGTCCTTCTGGCGGTGGCCCTCGATGCGGTGGCCGAAGACCTCGTGGAAGAACACCCCGGCGGCGCGGCCTTCGAGGATCGCGGGGCCGACGTACGGCTCGGCGAGCGGCGCGTCGTGGAGGGCATCGAGGTCGGTGGTGACGGCGGCGATCAACTTGTCGACCGCGGCTTCGTCGGGAAGGGCGGCGGGCGTCTGTGCGAACGCCTGCTCGAGGCGCCCGAGCCCCTGGCCATCGTCGGCCTTGACGCCGACCGAAACCGAGAGCTGGGCCGTGGTCCACGACAGCTGCAGCTGGGTGCCCTCGCTGTTGACCAGCCAGGCGGTGTTCTGCGTGAACTGGACCCCGCAGCTGCCGCGGGTCGCGACGCCCTTGAACGCGCGTTCCGAGCAGCGCTTGACGCGGGCGACCCACGCCGCCTTGTCGAACGTGAGGACGGCCGGGGTGCCGGTGTAGATCTCGGGCTTGCCGGCCGCGAAGTCGGGCACGCCGGCCCTCTTGCCCAGCGTGCGCTGATCCTGGCGCACGTACGTCAGGGCTTGCACCGCCTCGCGGTAGCGGCGGTCGGTCTCGAGCCACAGATGGTTGGAGACCGCGAGGCTGTCGTTGCCAAACGGCGCCACCGCGCGGCGCGGCATCGGCTCGTTGAGGCCGTTGGCATCGTCGGAGAGAGCGCGCGTGTTGTCGAGCTCGGGCGAACCGACGCGGATCTCGACGTCGAGAATGCGGTCGGTCTCGTCGCGATCGCCGACCAGCGCGCCGCCCTCGGCGTCGAGCGAGACCTCACGCTGTTCGACGAGCTGATAGGCCAGGTAGTACGCCGGGTCGGGCAGCTTGGTCAGGGTCGCCATCCAGCGCTGATTCTCGGCGACCATGACGTCGAGCACCGGCGAGCGCGCCGCCGAGGTGTCGCCGGTCAGGGGCGCGACCAGCGTGGTCTCGATGCGGGATGGGATCGCCGGCAGCTCGATCGGCTTGTCGGTCGGGGGCAGGTCGGGGCCGGGCTTGACGGTCGCGCCGCCGCGGCCGCCGGGGCCGCAGGAGATCAAGAGCGTCGCCAGCAGCACCGCCCCTGGCCCTTCGACTCGCCGCTTCGCGGCTCGCTCAGGGTCAACGGGACATGCAGCGCGCCGGATCGGGTACATGACAGGAAGCGTAGGTGCCCACCCCGGTCGGGTCAAACCCCGCCGGTCGTTACCCGCGCTGGGCCACGATCGGCGACGAGCGGCGCTGCGCGATCAGGGACCCATGGATGGCGGCGCCGACGCAGACCGCCTGCTCGGGAGCGACGCCGGCCTTGAGCGGGACCCCGAAGTGCTTCTGGACCGCGTCGCGGACGGCCGGCATCTGCGACGAGCCTCCGCACAGGTAGACCGCGGTCAGGTCGGAGCCCTTGATGCCGGCCTGGGTCACGGCGCGATCGGCGACCTCGAGGCTGCGGCGGACGATCGCGCCGGCGGCTCGCGACAGCGTGGTGCGATCGAGCGACAGCTTGAGGCTCACCATGCCCTCGGCGGTGCGCAGTACGTCGGCGACCTCGAGCCGCGTCGTCTCCGCCGTCGACAGCGTGCGCTTGGCTTCCTCGCAGGCAAACCGGAGCCGCTGCAGCTCGGCGGCGTGCTTGCGGAGGTCGACCTTGTGCTGGCGCCAGAACTGGTTGGCGGCGGCATCGGAGAGCACGGCGTCGATGTCGTCGCCGCCCAGCCACGCATCGCCGGCCGAGGCGACGACCTGGAAGCGCGAACGCGAGACGTCGACGATCGAGAAGTCGAAGGTGCCGCCACCGAAGTCGTAGATGCCGACCAGGCCGCCGAAGCCCGGCACGTAGCGGTTGGCGAGCGCGGCGGCATTGGGCTCGGCGATCAGTCCCACCACCTCGAGCCCGGCGAGCCGCGCCGCGACCTCGACCGCACGGCAGCGGGCCTCGTCGAAGCTCACCGGTACCGCGAGCACCGCGAGCCGGACGTCACCGAGGTGGAGCTCGGCCATCGCCTTGGCGGCGGCGAGGATGAAGCCGCACAGCTGCGGCATCGCGTAGCGGTCGGCTTCCATCTCGACCAGCACGGTGCCGTCGTCGGCGGCGACGGTGCGATAGGCGGCCTGGGCGACGAAGCTCTGCACCTCGCGGTCGGCGAAGCGACGGCCAAGCAGGCGTTTGGGCGACGACACGGTGCGCGACGGCTCGGTCGGGATCCGCTTGCGGGCCTCGGCGCCGACGACGGCCGGGCCCTTGTGCGGGAACCAGACCACCGATGGGATGGCGCGCGCACCATCGGCGCCTGCCAGCACGCTCACCTTGCCGTCCTTGACCACCGCCACGGCGGTGTTGGAGGTGCCGAGGTCGATGCCGATGATGATGGGAAGTGCAGGGCGAGCGGTCATCCAGGCGCGGTCCCGATGACATCCAATCTAACGCGAATCAGCGACCGGTGCGACTCACCCTTGCGCACCATGTGCGCTGGGCGACGTATACTCCCGTTGGTGGAGCCGCGCCGTACCGCCCTGCTGCTGCACCACGACGCCCGGTTGCTCGACCTGTTGACGCGCCTGTTCGAGGCTCGCGGCTTCACGGTCAGCGTGGCGGCGACGTCCATGCAAGCGCGGACGCTGCTGGCCGACCGCGACGTCGACGTGGTGGTGGCGGAATGGGATGCCGGCGTCAACCTCGGCGGCGAGGTCTACCGCTGGGCGCTCGACCACCGCTTCGAGCTGCGTGACCGTTTTGTTTTCGTCGGCGACGAGGTGCCGGCTGACTTCGATCGGCTGGTGGCCGGCCGTTGCCTGGTCGTGCGCGGCAGCGACACGGCGGAGATCATCCGGGTTGCCGAGGCCACCGCCGGGCGCAGCCTGCGGGCCCGCTCCGCCGATCCGGACCCGCAATGGAGCGAGGCCGACCGACCGACGCTGCTCCTGGCCGATGACGATCCGGCGCTGCTCGCCGTGATGGCCGAGTTACTCGGCGATCGGGGCTGGGCGGTCACCGCGGTCGAGAGCGGCAACGCGGCCACGGCGGCGCTCGATCGCAGCGACTTCGACGTCATCCTGTGCGACTGGAACATGGCGAATGGCTCCGGCGGCCACGTCTTCAACTGGGTGGTGACCTTCCGGCCGTGGCTGCTCGAACGCCTGGTGTTCCTGGCCGAGCGGCCCGGCGACGGCGCCGAGCGCATGGTGCAAGGACGCCCGGTGTTCGCCAAGGGCGCCGACTCGCGGCAGTTGATCGAGACGCTGTGCGCGATCGCGCCGCCGCGACGATCGGCCTGACATCCGGTTGACCGTCCGGAGTCAGCCGGTCGGCTCGAACATGCCCTCGGCGTACTCGACGATCACGCCGGCCACGGCCGAGGCGGCGACCGTGAGCGGCGACGCCAGGTACAGCTTGCCGGGCCCGCTGCGGCCTTTGTAGTTGCGGTTGATCGCCGACACCGTGATCTGATCGCCCCGATCGGACACGCCGGGGCCGCAGCCGATACAGGCGCCGCAGCCGGGCTTGATCACCTCGACGCCGGTGCGTGCGAACAGCTCGAGGTAGCCGCGAGCGCGGGCGTACTCCTCGACGTCCTTGCTGCCGAACTGGATGAAGAACCGGACCCCGTCGGCGACCTTGCGGCCGCTGCGATCGGCATCGGCCATGACCCGGGCGTAGAAGTCGACGTCGTCGCGCTTGCCGGCGGTGCACGAGCCGCCGTAGGCGATATCGAGCTTGACGTGCCCGACCTCGGGGACCCGGGCGCCGTTCTTGGGATCCGACGCGATGCCGCGGTCGGGATCGCCGGGCGTGGCCAGCATCGGCCGGATGGTGGCGAGGTCGATGATGTGGACGCCGCCGTCGTAGTGGGCGCCGGGATCCGGCGTGACGACCTTGGCGCGCAGGGCGTCGATCGAGACCGCGGGCCGCCGGCTGGCGATCCAGCCCAGCATGATGTCGTCGACCTCCATGATGGCGCCGCGCGCCGAGCACTCGGTGGCCATGTTGGCCAGCGTGGCGCGCTCGTCCGGCGGCAGGGCGAACAGGCCGTCGCCGCCGAACTCCATCACCCGATCGAGGGTCTCCTCGCGCCTGGCGTGGGTGGCCAGGATGTGGAGCATCACGTCCTTGGCGGTGACGTCGCGCTGCAAGCGACCGCGCAGCTCGAAGCGGATCGATTGTGGCACCGCGATCGGCGTGAAGCCCCAGTAGGCGAGCGCGGCGTACTCGGTCGCGCCGACGCCCCACGCCAGTGCGCCCGAGGCGCCGCCCATGCAGGTGTGGCTGTCGGTGGCCTGCACGAAGTCACCCGGATCGATGAACTGCTCGCGGGCGACCTGGTGGCAGATCCCCGGCGAGACGCCGCCCTCGGCCGAGTAGTTGCGAGCCCCGGTGCGGGCGGCGAACGCGCGCTGCAACTGGCGCAGGCGTTCGATCTTGTCGGCGTACCTGGCCATCGCCGGCACGCCGGTGGCGTAGATGAGGTGGTCCTCGAAGACCGCGAACTTGGACGGGTCCTTGAGCTGGTAGTCGGCGCCGTATTCCTGGGCCAGGAACCAGTCGACCTGCGCGGTCGTGAACTCGTGCGAGTAGCCGGCATCGACCTGCACCAGCACCGCGTCGCCGGGTTTGACGTGGGTGCCCTGATCGGGCAGCAGCTTGCCGGCCAGCACCTTCTCGGCGAGCGTCATCGGCCGCGGTCCGGTGCCGGTGGGTGGCACCGCGATCTCGTGGCGCGCCAGTCGGGCGCAGAACCGGAGCAGGCCGCCCGACTCGATCACCAGCGCGGTGATGGCGTCGTGGCCGCGGGTCAGCTCGTCGAGCGCGATGGTCTCGCCGGCTTCGAGCCGGGCCAGCAAGGCGTGGTCGCCCATGAGCTGGCCGATGTTGATGTTGTTGCGGGCGTGGATGGGCGCGAACGACGACGCCACCGCCATGCGGCTGCCGCTGAACACCTCGCACTGCGCGGCGGTCTCGCGCGAGCTGCCGACGCCCTTCTGGGCACCCGAGACGATGACCTCGAAGCCACCCGCGGCCAGGGCGTCGGACGCGAACAGGCGCTGGCCGTCGACGACCAGGCCGGCGTAGGCGTTGCGCGCGATCTCGGCCGGGTCGAAGTCGAAGCACACCCACGCCGGGGTCATGGCGTCGGTGTTGATGTCGTCGAGCAGATCCTCGGTGCGGACGTCGATCATCCGCAACGTCAGCTCGCCGGCGAGCTGACGACGGATGAGGTCCGGATCCTTGGTCAGATACAGGACCCGCTTGCCGGGGGTGAGCGAGAACATCCGCGCAACCGACATCTGCTCCCGGTGTACCACGCACCCACCGGCGCGTGAACTGCTCGCTTCGATCGCGTCGCGACGCCGTGCGTCAGCGGCGATCAGAGCCGGCCGGCGTCGATGGCGCGCTGGGCCTGATCGCAGAGCGCGCGCACGCCGTGGATGAAGGTGGCGAAGCGGGCGTCCGTGGTCAGGCCGGTGGCGAAGCGGTAGTAGATCTGCTGGGCGACCACCGCGGTCTTGAACAGGCCATAGGCGTAGTAGTAGACGGCGTCGTCGATCGTGCGGCCGGCCGCGGCGGCGTAGCGCTCGACGACCTCGGCGCGGGTCATCATGCCGGGCAGGTGGGTGAGCCCGAAGCGCAGCATGTGCATCGGCTGCGCATCGCCGGCCTCGACCCAGTAGCCGACCGAGGTCCCGAAATCCATCAGCGGGTCGCCGACGGTCGCCATCTCCCAGTCGAGCACGCCGACCACCCGCGTGAGCCGGTCGTCGAAGATCAGGTTGTCGAACTTCCAGTCGTTGTGGATCAGCGCCGGTGCGCCCTCGGCGGGCCGGTGGGCCGTCAGCCACGCCGCGACCTCGAGCACCACCGGGAGGTCGTCGGTGCGCGAGCCGTGGTAGCGCTCGGTCCAGCCGTCGATCTGCCGGCGCACGTAGCCATCGGGCTTGCCCATGGTGCCGAGCCCGGCGGCGCGGAAGTCGACGGCGTGTAGCTCGGCGAGGGCATCGGCCAGCAGCTCGCACAGCCGGCGGGCGGCGGCGACGTCGAGCGCGAGCCCGGCCGGCACCTCCTTGCGCAGGATCACGCCCTCGCGGCGCTCCATCAGGTAGAAGGTGCAGCCCATCACCGCCTCGTCGTGGCACAGCGCGATCGGTCGCGGCGCCTTGTCGTAGACCGGGGCCAGCGCCGACAGCACGGTGTGCTCGCGGCTCATGTCGTGGGCGCTCTTCACCTTGCTGCCGAACGGCGGCCGGCGCAGCACGAACTCGTCGCCGCCGCGCCGCACCAGGTAGGTGAGGTTCGAGTGCCCGCCTGGGAACTGCAGCACCTCGATCGGCGCCTGGCCGCCGAGGCTGGCGTCGAGCCAGGCGCCGAGCGGACCGGTCGGCAGCTCTTCGCCAGCGCGCGGCGGCCGCAGCTCGACGACCGCTGCGCTGCTCACCGCCGGGCTCCATACCGATCGAGGATGCGGCGCGACACCACCATCTTGTGGACCTCGTCGGGGCCGTCGTAGATGCGCGCGCCGCGTTCGTGCACGTAGTAGTGGGCGAGGATGGTGTCGCTGGTGACGCCCAGCGCGCCGTGGACCTGGATCGCGCGATCGACCAGCCGCAGCATGACGTCGGACACGAAGAACTTGATGATCGACACCTGATCGCGAGCGGCCTGGAATCCGTCGTGCTCGATGGTCCACGCCGCGCGCAGGACCAGGAGCCGGGCGGCGTCGATCTCGGCGCGCGCCTCGGCGACCCAGGCCTGGATGATCTGGCGCGACGCCAGGGTCTTGTCGGGGTCGATCTTGCGGGTCGTCGCCCGTTCGCACATCAGGTCGAAGACCCGCTCGCAGATGCCGATCCAGCGCATGCAGTGATGGATGCGGCCGGGGCCGAGCCGCTCCTGGGCGATCAGGAAGCCGGCGCCCTCGGCCCCGAGCCGGTTCGACTGCGGGACGCGGCAGCTGCGGTACTGGATCTCGGCGTGGCTGGCCCAGCCGGCGCCGGCATCACCCATGATCGGGATGTTGCGGACCAGCTCGAAGCCCGGGGTGTCGGTCGGCACGATGATCATCGAGGCCCGGCCGTGTGGCGCCGCCGCCGGATCGGTCACCGCCATGACGATCGCGAACGCGGCGCCGTCGGCGCTGCTGGTGAACCACTTGTGGCCGTCGATGACGTAGTCGTCGCCGTCCTTGACCGCCGCGCACGACAGCATCACCGGGTTCGAGCCCGGGTTCTCGGGCTCGGTCATCGAGAAACACGAGCGGATGGCACCGGCGGCGAGCGGCTCGAGCCACCTCGCCTTCTGGGCCGGCGTGCCCCACTTGTGGAGGACTTCGAGGTTGCCGGCGTCCGGAGCCTGGGCGCCGAACGAGAAGTGCCCGAGCGGCGAGCGTCCGAGTCGTTCGCTGACCAGGCCGTGGTCGACGAGCCCGAGGCCGAGCCCGCCGAGCTCCTTCGCGATCTGCGGCCCCCACAGCCCGGCGGCCTTCACCGCGGCCCGAAGCTCGTCGAGGATCGGGGCGCTGGCGACCCAGCCGCGTTCGAGGACCTCGCGCTCGGCAGGGATGACGCGGTCGGCGAGCAGCCGATCGATGCGCTCGAGGGTGGGCGCGAGGTGGGCGGGGATGGCGAAGTCCATGGCGTCTCCGGACGGCGAGGGTGCGGCCTAGCGGAACGTGAGCAGCTCCGCCGGCAAGTGATCGACGTGGTTGAAGGCGAGCATCGACAGCTCGGCGGGGGCGCGCGACCGCCACAACAGCTGGGTCACCGACGCGTTGCGGACCAGGCGCCAGTGGTTGACCGTCGCCATCGCGTCGAGGCCGAGCGCCAGCTTGAGGCTGACGCCGATCGGGCCGCCGGAGGTGACCGCGACCACGCGGGCGCCGCCGCCGCCATGGGCCGCGGTCATACGCGCGAGCCCGGCGCGGACCCGCGCGACGAAGCCGCCGAAGGTCTCGATGTCGCCGGTGTCGAGCTGATCGTTGCACCAGGACTCGATCACCAGCCAGAAGCCGCGGTCCATGAGCGCGCGGCGGTCGGCCGCGGTCGCGGTGCCGTCGAGCAGACCGCGCAGCTCGGGATGGGCCTGGGCGAACTGCGGCATGAACTTGCCAAGCAGCTCGAACGCCGGGTACTCGGCCAGCTCGTCGAGGATCACCGGTGCTGGCAGGGTGTGGCCGGCGCCGGCCGCGGCCTCGATCGCCAGCGTGGCGGTGTCGCGCTGGCGCCGCATCGGCCCGGCGTAGATCGCGTCGACGGCCAGGCGCGCCGCGGCCCAGCTCCGACCCAGGGCGCGCGCTTGCTCGACGCCGCGGGCGCTCAGCTGGTCGTAGTCGGCGGCGCCGTACGACGCCTGGCCATGGCGCACCAGGGTCAGGTTTCCCACGGCGCGGACTCTAGCTCGGTCGTGGGCTTGGTTGCATCCCAGGTTGGCGGAGTGTGCCAGCTTGGCTCAGGTCACCTGGCCTCACCGAGATTGGAACACATTGGCCACCACGTAGGTATTTCAATGGGTTGGACACCGTCGAGCTTTCGCACGATACTTGAATGAGAGCCACAGGACCTACTCCCAGGGGTATTCGATGAGCCTTCGATCGATCCTGCTCTCTGTCTCGCTTGCCGCGCTCGCGTCCGCATGTGGTGGACCCGGTGACGATGACGGTGGCAACCCGCCGGTCGGCGACGACGACGGAGACGGCATCTCCAACCAGCACGAGGGCGCGGCCACCAGCGTCGACACCGACGGTGACGGCACCCCCGACTACCAGGACACCGACTCCGATGGCGACGGCATCGACGACTACCGCGAGGCCGGCGACTCCGATCCCGGCACCCCGCCGCTCGACAGTGACGGCGACGGCACGCCCGATTTCCAGGATCTGGACTCGGATGCCAACGGCATCCTCGACGCGGTCGAGGGCAGCGGCGACGCCGACGGCGACGGCCGCGGCGACTTCCAGGATCTCGACGACGATGGCGACTTCATCGGCGACGTCTTCGAGATCGGCAGCGACCCGGCCAACCCGATCGACACCGACGGCGACGGCACGCCGGACTTCCGCGACACCGACAGCGACAACGACACCATCCTCGACCTCGACGAAGGCCTCACCGACTTCGACCTCGATGGCGTGGGCAACTGGCGCGACACCGACAGCGACAACGACTGCCGCGGCGACGGGCTCGAGTCGGGCGGCGTGCGGCCGCCCCGCGACACCGACGGCGACGGTCGCCAGGACTTCGTCGATCGCGACAGCGACGACGACGGCATCGCCGACGCCATGGAGGACACCAACTGCAACGGCGTGCGCGACGGCACCGAGACCGACGCCGGCAACGCCGACACCGACGGCGACGGCGTCAGCGATCTGATCGAGGAAGCGGCGGGAACCAACCCCAACAACCCGGCTGACAACCCGCAGGCCAACGGTGACTTCGTGTTCATCGTGCCGTACCAGGATCCGCCGTCGCCGATGGACGATGACCTCGACTTCGCCACCCGCCTGCAGGCGGTGGACATGTACGTCGTCCTCGATCGCTCGGGGTCGATGACGACCGAGGTCACCGCGATCCGCAACAACCTCTCCACGGTCCGGAACAACCTGACCTGTCCGCCGCTCGGCAGCGGCAACCCGCTGACCTGCATCCCCGACCTGTGGGCGGGTGCGGCGACCGTGGGCTACTCGGGCAGCGGCGCCGACACCTTCCGCAACCTGGTCGACCTCTCGCCCAACGCGAACTTCGCGACCCAGATCCCGGCCTCCGCGCTCACCGAGCCCGCCGGCTGCTGCAGCGAGCCGCTGACCTTCAGCGTGTTCGCGGCGGTCACCGGCGGCGGCAGCGGGCAGACCAGCGGCTGTGGCCTGAGCGGGGTCGCGCAGCGGACCAGCTGCGCCGGTTCACCGGCGGCCAATGCCGGCTTCGGCACCTTCGGGTACGGCTGCTTCCGCGACGGTGCGCTGCCGGTGATCCTGCTCGCGACCGACGAGCCGCCGCTGGTCGCCAGCGGCACCAACATCTGCCCGAACTGGGCCTCGATCGTGCTTCCCGCGATGACCGCCCGCAGCGCGAAGCTGGTCGGGATCCTGGGCGACGGTGGAGCGGCGTCGGTCCTGACCGGGCTGCAGACCATGGCCACCAACACCGGCGCGGTGGACTCCCAGAACGGCAACGCGCCGCTGGTGTTCAACGGCTCGGGGGCGACCGCCGCGACCGCGATCGAGAACGGCATCCGCACGCTGGCCAACAACATCCCGCTCGACATGTCGGCGGTGACCAACGACGACCCCGGTGACACGGTCAACGCGGTGACCGCGTTCGTCGATCACCTCGAGACCCTGCAGCTCGGCACCGCGCTGTGCGCCAACGGCCTGACCGACATCGACACCAACGCCGACACCTTCGACGACGCCTACGTCGACGTCCGCGCCGGCACGCCGGTGTGCTGGAAGCTGATCCCCAAGGTCAACAACACGGTGCCCGCGACCGACGTGCCGCAGCTGTTCCGCGCCACGGTCGAGGTCATCGGCGACGGCGTCACCACCCTCGACACCCGCGACGTCTTCTTCCTGGTTCCGCCCGAGCCGATCGACGAACCGATCAGCTGATCGCGACGCGCGGATCGCGGACCTGGCTATACTGTCCAAGCCGGATGACGTCTTCACGTTCGTCACGCTGGGTCAGGTTGTCGACGCGTTCCCTGCGGTGGAGCGCTACCTGGGCGCCAGTCGCGAGTTCTGGACGTGGCTGCTGATGCGCTGGGCGGAGATGCCGCATGACTCTCGGTAGACTGACCGCGTTGCAAGCCAGGGTCCTGGAATTGCTTGCCGGGTTCGATCCACCGTGGACGCTGGTCGGTGGCGGTGCGCTGGTGGGGTTTCATACCCATCATCGCGAGACGCGTGACCTCGATCTGTTCTTCCGTCCGCTGCGCGGCCTCGGCCGGCTGGTCGACGATGTCCGTCGCCGCCTCGAGCATGCCGGGCTGGAGATTGCGGTGCTGCGGTCGGCGCCGGCCTTCTGTCGGCTCGACGTTCGCGACGGTGCGGATTCGGTCCTCGTCGATCTGGTCGCCGACCCGACGCCGATCGCCGAATCGCCATCACCGACCAGCGTCGGCGACGTCACGATCCTGGTCGAGACTGCCCACCAGCTGCTGGTGAACAAGCTGTGCGCGCTCCTCAGTCGGGCCGACCTGGTCGACGTTCGCGCGTTGCTCCAGGCTGGGCAAGACCTGCGGCGCGCACTCGCCGACTGCCCGGGGCAAGACGCAGGCTTCTCGCCCCTCACGTTCGCATGGGCGGTCCGCGGACTACCGATCGCGAAGCTCGGTCGCGTGCTGGGGTGGCCGGACGGCGAGCTCGACGCGCTCGTGACCTTCCGCGACGACCTCGTCGACCGCGTGGTCGCCGATGCGCGCCCGGCGTGAGATGGCGGCATGGTGAAGCGGGGCCGAGCCGATCCGCGTGACGCGCGGCGCGCGCGCGCCGCCGAGAGCGAGCGGCGGGCGCGGATGTTCGTGCACGCCCACCTGGCGTGGCTCGAAGGCTTCCCCGAGTTGACCCCGGCCGGACTGCGCTGGTGGCGACTCGACGGCCCGGCGCCCTTCACCGTCGACGGCGCACGGCTGGCGCGAGCCCGACGGGCGCGTCGCACCCTGGTCGCCGATCACGCCGACGCGCTGGCGGCCGTGGTCGGCGACGTCGTGCACTGGGCGTCGGCGGTCGACGCCGTGCTGGTGGCGGTCGGGACCGCGCTGCACCACGGTGGCCTGCCGGTCCACCCGGTCGACGTGCTGGCGGCGCCGGTGCGGCGCCGGCTGCGCGCGCTGGTCGCTTCGTACCCGACGCTGGAGCCGGTGATCGACGCCGCAGGGATTGCGATGCTGGCCCATCCCGATCAGCTGGCGGCGGCGCTGCGCTGGATCGACGCCCGTGGCGCCGAGTTGATGCGGCTGGTGGCCGCCGAGCCCGGGCCGCGTGGTGTGCTCGCGGTGCTGCGCCTGGCCGGCTTTGCCGCCGAGGTCGGCGGCCCGGCGTCCGACGCGCTGGTCGCGCTGGTGTGCGTCGACGCGCCGCTGCCCGGCCCGGCGATCGCGATGGGCCGCATGATCGCGGCCGCGCTGCGCAGCGGCGGCGTCGGGCGACCGGTGGCTCCGAAGACGTCGACCTCGATCGTCATCGACTGGATGGCGCGGCTCGCCGCTGCCGACGCCGACGCGCGCAAGCGTGCGCTCGCCCTGCTCGCCCTGCTCGACCTGGCGACGCCGCTGCTGGCGGCCCGCCGCTGGTGGCTTCGCGTCGCGCCCGGCTTCGAACGGGCCCGCGCGTTGCTCGATCTCGCCACCGGTCCGGGGCCCGACATCGGCTACGTCCGGGCCAACCTCGAGAGCGTCGAGGCGGCGGTCAAGGCGGCGCCGATCGCGCTCGATCTGATCGCGGCGCTGGCCAGCGTCGAGCTGGCGGCATGGTCGGGCGCCGCCGCGCGGTTCGCGCCGCTGGTTCGCTTGCTCGCCGCGGTACCGGTGCGGATGGGCGCGCTGGCCCGCCTCCGCCTCCTCGACGAGCTTCACGATGACGCCGAGGTCCACGGCGAAGCCCCGCAGGCCTGGCTATGGGACGCGCTCGCCGACGAGCTCGCGGCTGGCGCGACGCCGGAGCGTCTGCTGGCGCCGTGGCGGGCGGCGATCGATGGCACCGGCACCTGCTTCGCGCAGCCGATCCGCGGTGTCATCAAGTCGCGCGCCGGCGCCCGCCGGGTGGCGGCGCTGCTGGCCGCGTGCGCCCGCAAGGGCGATCTCACCTACGTGGTCGTCGATCGTGCGATGGCGTTCGCGTCGGTCGCCATCGCACCCGCGGTGGTGGCCGATACCCTCGAGGCCGCGGCGCGGTTGCGCGGCTACTTCGACACCGCGCAGGTCCGCGCCGCGGTGGCGCTGGGCGGCGACGCCGTGAAGGAACTGGTGGCGTCGCTGGAGACGATCTCGGCCTTGTGCGACGAGCTGCCCAGCCGCGCCGCCGGCGAGGTCGCCGCGCTGGTCGAGCACGCTCGTACCGGTGGCGGCGCCTGGGTGTTGCGCCGGCTGCTCGACGACCAGCGCGGCCGGACGATCGCCGACGCCGCGGCGGTGGCCGCGGTGGTACCGCGCGGGCGCTGGCCGGCGCTCACCGGCGACACCCGTGGCGTGCGCTGGATGGGCGACTACCCGGTCGCCCTGCGCGGCGCGCTGGTCGGCCTCGCCAGCGCCGATCCCGATGCCGTGGCCACGGCGCGCCGCATCTTGCGCCGCGATCTGCCGCACCCCGACGACGCGGCCGGCGAGTTGGTCGCGCTGCGTAGCGGTCGGAAGACTGGCGTCTCGGCGGCCGGACGGCTGCGGCGGCTCGAGGCCGGCTCGCGCGCTCCGGGGCCGGCCCGGCTGGCGCGACTGGCGGCCAAGCTCGAGCGGGTCGCAGCCCAGATCGCGATGGATCGTTTCGGCGCCGCGGTCACCGCCGCGGCGACCGCCAGCATCACCGAGAGCTGCGGGCTGCCGGCGTGGCCGGGGTGGCCGCTCGATCGCCAGCTGGTCGCCGTGCTCGCCGCGCTGGTCAAGCTGCCGGCCCGGCCCCGCGAGCTGGCGGTGAAGCTGCTCCGCCGCCGCGCCGGTCCGCGACCGTGGGACCTGCGCGACGAAGCCAGGAACCTGGCGTTCGTCGCCGGGCTCCGCCAGCGCGGCATCGATCCGGCGCCCTGGCTCGACGACGTGGCGCGCCCGGTCACGGCCGCCGATGGCACGTCGCTGAGCGTCGGCTTTGCCTCCGATCCGCTCGACATCTTCGTCATGGGCGAGCACTTCAACACCTGCCTGGGCTCCGACGGCATCAACTTCTTCTCGGTGGTGACCAACGCCGCCGACGTCAACAAGCGCGTGCTCTACGCCCACCGCGCCGATGGCAAGGTGGCCGGACGCTGCCTGTTCGCGCTCACCGACGGCGGGCGCATCCTCACCTTCGAGCCCTACGCCCACGACGGCAAGCTCGACTTCGAGCGCATCGTCCGCGATCGGGCGCTCGAGCTGGCGGCGCGGATGGGCACCGAGGTGGTCGGCAACGGCACGGTCTCGACGCTGCTGGCCGACGACTGGTACGACGATGGCGCCCGCGATCTGGTCGAGCGCTTCGCGACGCTGGCCACCGACTCGCCGTTCCGGATCGCGATGCCGACCATCCCGGTCGGCGAGTTGCCGGCCCGGCTCGCCGTGGCGCTCGGCCATGCCCTCGACGACGTCACCCTGCCGCTGGTGGTGGCGCTACCCGAGATGAAACGCCACCCGATGATGCTGGTCGCGCTCGGCCCGGCGCTGCTCGCCGCCACCGCGATCCCGGCCGCGACCATGATCCAGGCGGCGCGGATCGCGCTCGCCGCCGGCGACCTCGCGCTCGCCGATCGACTGGTCGCCGGTCACGCCCGACCGTCGCTGATGATCGACTCGCCGCGCTGGCTCGGGGACGTGCTGGCGCGGGTGCGCCCGTCGCTGGCGCTGGCGCTGCTGCGCGCCACCCGCGAGCGCGGCGTCCGCGGCTGGCGTGACGAGTCGGTCGAGCGCATCGCGGTTGCCGCGCTGGCCATGGAGACCCTGCGCCGGCCGCGCCAGGCCGCCGCGCTGTACCGGTTCGCGATCGGGCGGGGCTGGAAGGCGCTGGCCGACGAGCTCAGGCCGCGGTTGGCGGCGATCGAACAGCGAAGCGCCTGACCCGCGCTCAAGGCGGGCGTGGCGGGCACGGCGGTGCGATAGTTGGCCATGAGCTTCTCGGCGAGCTTCCGATGTATCGCCGGCTGCGACGGCAGCTGGCCCGTGGACGAGGTGCGCTACCGCTGCCCGCGCTGCAACGACCTGCTCGAGGTGGTCCACGACCGCGACGCGCTGCTGGCGCGGTCGCCGGAGGCGTGGCGGTCGCTGTTCGACGCGCGCTGGCGGGCGACCAGGCACCCCGACGTCTCGGGCGTGTGGGCCAAGCGCGAGCTGGTCGCGCCCCACGTCCGCGACGAGCACATCGTCACGGCGGGCGAAGGCACCAGCGTGCTCTTGCCGGTGCCGGCCTACGCCGCCGCGCTCGGCGTCGCCGATCTGTGGGTCAAGCAGTGTGGGGTCTCGCACACCGGTTCGTTCAAGGACCTCGGCATGACGGTGCTGGTGTCGACGGTGAAGCAGATGATCGCCGACGGCCGACCGATCGCCGCCATCGCGTGCGCCTCGACCGGCGACACCTCGGCGGCGCTGGCGGCGTACGGTGCCGCGGCCGGCGTGCGCACGGTGGTGATCTTGCCGCGCGGCAAGATCTCGACGGCGCAGCTGGTGCAACCGCTGGCCAACGGCGCGCTGGTGCTGGCGCTCGACACCGACTTCGACGGCTGCATGGCGATCGTGCAGGAGCTGGCCGAGCGCGAGGGCGTGTACCTGGCCAACTCCATGAACTCGTTGCGCCTCGAAGGCCAGAAGACCGTGGCCATGGAGATCGTCCAGCAGCTGGGCTGGGAGATCCCCGACTGGGTCGTCATCCCCGGCGGCAACCTGGGCAACGTCAGCGCCCTCGGCGCCGGCTTCCAGATGTTGATCGACCTCGGCTTGATCACCCGCAGCCCGCGCATCTGCGTCGCGCAGGCGGCCAACGCCAGTCCGCTCCACCAGGCCTACCTGCGCGGCTTCACGGAGTTCGAGGCGGTCCCGGCGCGCGCCACGCTGGCGTCGGCGATCCAGATCGGCAACCCGGTGAGCTGGAAGAAGGCGGTGCGCGCCATCCAGCGCGCCGACGGCGTCGTCGAGGCCGCCAGCGAGGCCGAGCTGGCCGACGCCGCGGCGCGCGCTGACCGCTTCGGCCTGTTCACGTGTCCGCACACCGGCGTCGCGCTGGCCGCGCTCGAGAAGCTGGTCGCCCGCGGCGAGGTGCGGCGCGGCGATCGGGTGGTGGTGATCTCGACCGCGAGTGGCCTCAAGTTCGCCGACTTCAAGGTCGGCTACCACGAAGCTCGGCTCGCCGACGTGCCGGAACCGCGCTGGCGCAACACGCCGGTCGAGCTGGCCGCACGCTACGACGACGTCCGCACCGCGCTGTGGCGCGGCCTCGGCGGTTAGCGCCAATCACTTCCAGCTCCGTTCGCCCTTGCGAGGCCGAAGGCCGAGTCGAAGGGCGTAGCCTCGACGGAGTACGTCCTTCGACTCACGCTCGCTTGCGCTCGCGATTCGCTCAGGACGAGCGGAAAACGTCGACCATCTCGATCACTTGACACCAGGTGATCGGCATTGCGGCTAGCGGCGCCTGGTCGGCGTCGGCGTCGGCGTCGGCGTCGCCTTGGCCTTCGCCTTCGCGGCCGGCTTCGCCTTCGCGGCCGGCTTCGCCTTCGCGGCCGGCTTCGCCTTGCCCTCTGCGTGTGCGCGCGCCTTCTGGATGTCGCTCACCGCCTCGAACGTCTGGCAGCCGGTCTCGCCGTGATCGACCTCGACGGGACCGATGCGCCGGGCGGCGGCCAGCGCGGGCGCGGCCAGCTCGGCGGAGCGGCTGCCGATCGCGATCAGCGCGCCGTTCATCGCCTCCCGGGCCCGGTTGGGGGCGTCGTGGATCCGCCGTTCGATGATCGTCAGGTAGGGCGTGAACGCCGCGTCGGGGACGTCGGGTTGCTTGGTCGCCAGCTGGCTCATCACCGCCCAGCCGCAGCGCGCGACCCACTCATCCGTCGACGCCACCCACTGCGACATGCGATCGATCGCCAGCGGTGAGCGCGAGACCAGCTCGGCGACCAGGTCGGCGAGGACGTGGTAGCGCGTGGCGGTGGCCCAGGCGTCGGCGACGTCGGCGTCGAGCCGGGTCGGGTCGCCGACCAGCGTCGCCAGGCAGCGGGCGTCGGTGTTCCCCGACGCCCACAGCTCGCGCGCCAGGGCGTGATCGATGCCGAGCTGCTTGCCCATCCCGCGCAGCACGGCGAAGGACACGCCGAACAGCGGCGCCGGGGCGCCGTGCCGGGTGTAGATCTTGCGGTTCTGCGCGGTCCCTGCGGCTTTCAGGGCAGCCAGGGCAGCGGCGACGTCCATGGCTCGACCCTGCCATGGTGGTACGTCGCCTGTCATCAGGCGCCCCACGGAGATCGGGTCTTTGGCGGCCGCGCCGGCTGGGGTACGTTGCGCTCCATGAGGCAGACCCGAGCGGGCCAGCAATCCACGTTCGTCTGGCGAACCATGGTCACGGTTGGCCTCGCCGCTGGCCTGGCGTCGGGCTGCAGCTGCGGCGGCGATGACGGCGGCGGCGACGCCGACGGCGGCGTCAACACCGCGCACTGCACGTTCGAGCCGGTCCAGCCCAACGCCAACGCCGGCACCGCCGTCGTCCCCGGCGCGCTGATGGCGGGCGCGGGCGAGGTCGCCCTCGACATTCCGGTCGGCACCGGCCTCGGTGGCTACACCGCGCGCGCCAACTTCCTCGGCGAGGTCGACCCGGTCGACAACCGCGAGGTCGCGATCGCGCGTGCGTGGCAGGCGTCGGTCGGCGTCGAGACCCGGTCGATGGTGAAGGCGGTGGCGCTGCGGGTTGGCGCCGAGACCGTGGTGTGGCTCAAGATCGACGCCATCTTCGGCTACGAGGAGTGGATCTTCGATCTCGAGCGCCGGCTGGGCCCCGCGTACCGCGGCAAGATCATGATCAGCACCTCGCACAGCCACTCCTCGTTTTCGCAGTTCACCGGGCACTCGCCGCTCAAGGTCGGCTCCGGCGAGTACCGCGAGATCGTGCACCAGCGCTTCACCGCCGCCAACGAGGCCGCGGCGCGAGCGGCGATCGCTGCCCTCCAGCCGGCCCGCATCGGGTTCTTCAGCGATATCGATTTCGATCCCGCCGACGCCATCAACCGCGAGCGGCGAGGTGAGAACGACGAGCTGCCGGGCGGCAACCGCAAGGACGATCAGTTCCGCCTGATCCGCATCGACACCACGGCGGGCGCGCCGATCGCCGTCATCCCGATCGTCGGCATGCACCCGGTGCTCAACGACGCTGACAACTCGCTGGCCTCGACCGACGCCGTCGGCGGCATGGAGCGGCTGGTCGAGGAGCGCTTCGCGCAGCAAGTGGTCGTCATGCACATCCAGTCGGCGGTCGCCGATAGCTCCGCGGTCGGTCATGGCGGGCTCGACTGCAACGTCAAGCCCGGGGCGGCGGGCGATCCGTGCTTCGGCTGGCTCAAGGGCGAGGGCCACGGCCGCGCGGCGGCCGACACCATCATGTCGGCGTGGACCGCGGCCGGCGCCGCGATGACCGATCAGCTGGCGCTGTCGATGGTCACCCAGTCGGTCGAGCTCGGGCCGTACCACGACACCTACCGGCTGCGGGATGGCGCCCTCACCTACGCACCGTTCGATCTGACCCGCGACGCCGACCGCCAAGTCTGGAATGGTGACCAGATCATCTCGCCGATCGACGAGTACAACGCCCCGGTCGGCGCCGGGCTGTGCGAGACCGAGACCGCGCTGTTCCCGGCGGCGGCCATGCCCGGTACCGACGGGATCCCGGTCTACGGCTCGTGTGTGCGGATGGACGTCGCCGGCGAGATCCTGGGCCAGATCCTGGGCCTGACCATCGACGACATCAGCACCGATCAGCCGGCATGCGGGACCACGCGCACGACGATCTCGGCCCTGCGGCTGGGCGACTACGTGGTCGGCGCCATGCCCGGCGAGCTGTCGGTGCTGCTCGCCGACAAGCTCCGCGGCTGGTCGCCGGTCGACGCCCTGCACACGATCGCGATCGGCCTCTCGCAGGGCCACGTCGGCTACTGCATGACGCCCGAGGACTGGCTGCACGGTGGCTACGAGTCGAGCGTCACCTTCGGCGGCCCGCTCGAGGCCGAGTACGTGGCCGAGAAGCTGGCGGCGTTGATGACGCAGGCCATGGACGCGACCCGCCCCGACGCCGCCGCCGGCGGCGCCACCCGCGTCGTCATCCCGGTGCCCATGGACAGTCTGCCCCACGATGACCCGGCGCCGCAGCGCGGCACCGTGCCGGCGACGGTGTCGATCGATCTGTGGATGCGTGCCGGACGTCCCGCGACCGCGCAGCCCGTGGCGCAGGTGGCGCGGGTCTCGGGCCTGGCGACGTTCGTGTGGCAGGGCGACGACGCGCTGACCAGGACACCGCTGGTGACGATCGAGCGCGAGACCGCATCGGGCAGCGGCGTCTACGCGACGGTCACGCGGGGCAGCGGTCGGCCGGTGATGGATGGCGACCTGATCCTGACCTACGCGCCGAGCCCGCTGATCCGCGAGAGCGGACCGCAGACGCACCTGTGGGCGGTCGAGTGGCAAGCCGTACCGTGGGTGGGCGCCACCCTGGGCCTCGACGCGCTCGACCGCCGCGGCGCGGTGCCGCTGGGACGGTACCGCTTCCACGTCGTCGGCGACGGCTGGACGCTGGACTCGAATCCGTTCGAGGTCGTGGCCGGCACGTTGACCACCAGCGCCTCGCGCTCGGGCAACACCATCACCGTGGCCAGCAACTGGCATGCGCCCCGGGGCTGGCGCCTGCTCGACCAGACCCTCGACTCCAACGTGCCGGTGCCGCTCCGGGCGCAGATGGTGACCATCACGGCGTTCAACGGCGGCACCATGGTCGGCTCGGCGCAGCTCGTGACCACCGATCAGCAGGGTCGGGCCACCGTCGATCTCGGCGGCGCGGCGTCCACGGTGACCCGGGTCGACGTCGGCGACGGCTTCGGCAACTCCGGCAGCGCGAATCTGTAGCGACGCGGCGCCGGGCGCGGATCGGGGCCCTGGGATAGACTGCGCTCGCGTGACCCGCCGCCCCGACAGCACTCTCGACGTGGTGTTCAACGACGAGCTCGGGCCGCTCGTCGATCCGCTGCGCGAGATCTCGCGTTACGTGGTGATCGAGGAGCTGGGCGCCGGCGCGATGGGGGTGGTGTTTCGCGCCCACGATCCCGACCTCGGCCGCCAGGTCGCGATCAAGCTGGTCCACAGCGGCAGCTCGTCGACGCGGTCGACGCGGCTGCTGCGCGAGGCGCAGGCCATCGCCCAGGTCGCGCACCCCAACATCGTCGCCATCCACGACGTCGGCCTCCACCAGCAGCAGGTCTTCATCTGCATGGAGCTGATCGAGGGACCGCGGCTGCGCGACTGGATGGCGGCCGGGCCGCGCACGCTGCGCGAGACGATCGGCGTGTTCGAGCAGGCGGCGCGCGGGCTGGCCGCCGCGCACGACGCCGGCCTCGTGCACCGCGACTTCAAGCCCGAGAACGTGCTGGTCGGCAGCGACGGTCGGGTGCGCGTGGTCGACTTCGGGCTGGTCCGCTGGGCCGAGGGTGACGACGCGCCGGTGGTGCCCGGCGAGGCCGCGGTGCTGGCGCTCGATCAGAGCATCACCCCGGCCGGCGCCGCGGTCGGCACGCCGCGTTACATGTCGCCCGAGCAGATCCGCGCCGTCGCGGTCGGCCCGGCCGCCGACCAGTTCGCGTTCGGTGTCTGCCTCTACGAGGCGCTCGCCGGCCAGCGCCCGTTCCTCGGCGACAACATGCTGACCCTGATGAAGGCGGTGGCCGACGGCGAGATGCGGCCGTGGCCGGCCAACTCGGTGGCGCCGCGCTGGCTGCGGGCGCTGGTCGAGCGCGCGGTCGCGGTCCGGCCCGGCGATCGCTGGCCGAGCATGCACGTCATCGTCGACGAGCTGACCCGCGACCGCGAGGTCGAGCGCCGCGCCGCGCTCGACGGCTCGACCTCGATGGATCCGATGCTCGCCGCGTTCCCGCCCCCCGACGACCTGTACGTGGCGCGCAAGGTCGAGGAGCTGCGCGGTCAGCTCGAGCGAGCGTGGGCCCACAAGTCGCGCGGCGCGCTGCCGGCGGCGCTCAAGATCGTCGCCGAGGTCGGTCCCGAGGTCGACAAGCTCGGCTACCGGCCGCTGCGGGCCGCGATGCTGTACCTGCGCGGCAACCTCCAGTACCGGACCGGCGAGGCGCTGGCGGCCCGCGCCACGTTGCTCGAGGCGGCGCGCGAGGCGGCCCGGGCGGGCGACGACTGGCAGGTCGCCAACGCGTGGACGTTCCTGGTCCTGGTGGTCGGCCTCGGGCTCAAGCGCTTCGACGAGGCCGAGGGTGTGGTCGCCGCCGCCGAGGTCGCGCTCGAGCGGGTGGGCGAGAACGCGTCCTTGCGGTCACGGCTGCTCAACAACTGGGGCACCTGTCTGCTGGCGCGTGGCCGCGCGCTGGATGCGGCGGCATGCTTCACCAGCGCGGTCGAGCTCGATTCGATCACCCACGGTGCCGGCCACGGCTTCGTCGCGGTGTCGCTCTTGCACCTGGGCGAGGCGTGGATCGCCGCCGGTCGCCTGGCCGACGCCGCCGCCACGCTCGAGCGCGCCTGGGCCCTGTGCCAGCCCGATCGATTGGCGCCCACGCCGACCCGGCTGCGCTGCCAGGCCCTGGTCGGCCGCCTGCGGGTTGCCCAGGCCCGCGCTGCCGAGGCCGTCCTGCCTCTCGAGCGCGCCATCCTGGGCTGGGAACGGCTCAGCGGCCGCGAGCGCGCGCTCGGCGAGACCCTGCGCGATCTGGCCGCCGCGCGCCGCGCGCTCGGTGACACCGCGGGCGCCGACGGCGCCGCCGAGCGCGCCGCGCGCTTGCTCGCGGTGGCGCCGCCACGGACCGCGTAGCGCCTCGGCGCCTCGAAGGTTGTGGCGGCCGGTGTGGCAGGTGGGGGCGCGCGGCTGAGCCCGCTGTGGCGCAGTCGCACGCCGGGTGGCGACCCTGCGCGCCGGTGGTGTCGCGACGGGTGGGGCGTCGCGGCACGCGCGATGCAATCACCACCAGGTCATGCGCACCACCATCCTCGGTTCCATCCTCTTCAACGCGCTCGCCGCGGTCTCGATCGTCCCGGGTTGCTCGAAGCCCACGCCGGCGGCGACCGTGCCGGCCGCGCCCGAGTTCGGTGCGCCGGACACCGCGGTGGCCGTGCCGCCGACGCCGGCGTCCGACGGCGAGCGGGTGATCGCGCCCGAAGACCAGATCGGCTTTGCCTTCGACTCCGCCGATCTCGGCCCGAGCAGCCGGGCGGTGCTCGATGAGGTCGCGGCCTGCAGCCGGGCGCCATCAACCGCCGCGTCATGATCTACGCGACCGCGATCGAGGCAGCGTCCCGCTGAGCGCCGCCGTCACCTGCCGAGCTGATCGTCACGGCGTCGGATGCGTGGACAGCCAGCGCTCGAGCTCGTCGAGGCCAGCGACCCCGGTGCGGTGCACGGCGACGTAGCCGTTCCGCGCCTCCTCGGCCAGGCGGCGGGCACGCACCCGGTCGCCGCCGCTGTCCCACAGCGCGCGCGCCAGGGCGAAGCGGGCCTCGGCGAGCTCGCCGGGCTCGGCGCCCGATTCCAGGTTCTTCACCGCCCGTGCCAGCAGCGACGCGGCCTCGGCGGCGCGGCCGTCGGCCAGGCTGGCGTTGCCGAGTCCGGTCAGCGCTTCACCGACCTGGATCGACGCCGGCCCGAACGACGCCTCGAAGATCGCGAGCGCCTCGCGGTAGTGAGCGATGCCGTCCTGGACCCGCTGCTCCGCGACCGCGAGCTGTCCCAGCGACACCAGCGCGTAGGCGACCTCGGGATGGGTGTCGCCGCGCGCCGTGCGGGTCACCTCGAGGGCGCGCTCGCGGAACGGTCGCGCCTCGGCGAATCGCCCCAGGCGCTCGAGCGCCTCGGCCAGGCACGCGCAGGGGAAGTAGAGGTGCGGATGCGATGGCCCGCGCGCGGCCTCCAGCGTCGCCAGCGCGCGACGACACGGCTCGAGCGCCTCGGCGGCGCGGCCCTGCGTCGCCAGCTGGGCACCCAGGTTCGACATCGTCATGGCCGTGAGCGGATGACCAGGGCCGAGCACCCGCTCGCGCTGCGCCACGACCTGGCGGGTCAGCTCGAGCCCACTGGTCGCGTCACCGGTGAACGTCAGCGCCGCAGCCAGGTTCGAGAGCACGTTGATGGTCTCGGGGCTGTCAGGCCCGAGCGTCGCCTTCATCGCCGCATGCGCCTGCTCGAACGACGTCCTGGCGTCGGCGTACTTGCCCTGGGAGTAGTGGACGATCCCGGTCGCCTCGTGCAGGCGCGCCGAGATCAGGTCCGAGCCGCCGACCCGGTCGAGGGCGGCCCGGGCGTAGCGCGCGAAGTGTTCGGCCTCCGCGGGTCGCGCGAGCTCCGATCCGACCGTGGTCACCAGCCGCATGGCGGCGCGCGCGGCCTCTTCGTCGTCGCCGACCGCGACCGCGTCGAGGAGGGCCTGCTGCAGCTCGCGCTCGGCGGGCGCGAACTCGCCCTGATGGAGCAAGAGTGTTCCGAGCCGGCTCCGCGCCTGGGCCTGCAGCGGTCGGTAGCCCACCGCAAGGGCCACGGCGAGGGCGCGCCGGGCTGCGTCCACGCCATCGGCGGCGTGCCCGGTGGCGATCGCGGCGTCGGCCTGGGCGAGATCGAGCTGGGCGGCGAGCAGCTTGGTCCGGGCGTCGCGATCGTCCGGCGGGGCGCGGCGATCGCGCAACACGATGGCCGGGCCGCAGCGATCGGATCGTTCCAGGGACTCCACGGCGGCGACCGCCTTCTCGACCACCTTGGCGTCGGCGGCCGCCAGCGCGTCGACCAGCGCGCGGGCCTGGCCAAGCTGGCGGTCGAGGCACGCCAGGCGCAGCGACATCACCTCCTCGGAGTGCTCGCCGCGCTGGCGGGTCTCCTGGCAGGCGCCGGTCCGGGCCGCGGTCCAGCCGCGCGTGTATTCGTCGAGGCCGCGGACCACACGTTCGAGAGTGTCGTCGGCGTAGGTCAGCTTGGTGTTGCGAAACGCGGCCTCGACCGCGGCGCGCCGCGGCGGGTCCCACACGCCGGTGAGCGCCGTCTCGGCGCCGAGGCAGACCGCGGGCTCGCGCCGTGACGCCTGACGGTAGACGATGGGCAGCGCGACCAGGAGCGCGAGCCCCAGGATCCAGCCGGCGCGGGTGCGCCACGCCGCCGCCGGGTCACGGGCCAGGTCGGCGAGCAGCGCGTCCATCGACGGGTAGCGCTGCTCGCGGTCGGCGGCCAGGCCGCGCAGGAGCACGCGGCGCAGGCGCGAGGGGACGTGGCTGGCCTTCGGCGGCTCGCGGACCCGGCCGCTCGCGATCGCGTCGAGGAGCTCGTCGCGCGAGCGGCCGGCGAACGGGCGCTGGCCGTAGAGCGCGTGGTAGAGCGCGACGCAGAAGCTGAACTGATCGGTCCGCGCGTCGGTGTCGCGCGCCTCGTGCTGCTCGGGGCTCATGTAGCGCGGCGTGCCCATGCTGATCCCGGCCTGCGTGAGCGGCGTGTCGAGCGCGCTGATCGCCGAGACGTGGCTGTCGCTGCTGTCGAAGGGCGGCCGGGGCTCGACGTCGGCGTCGGTGTGGTCACCATCGACGTCGGTGGCGCGGACCAGCCCGAAGTCGGTCACCCGCGCCCGGCCGTCCTTGCCGACCAGGACGTTGTCGGGCTTGAAGTCGCGGTGCACCAGGCCGGCAGCGTGGGCGGCGGCCAGGCCGCGGCCGGCGGCGAGGAACACGTCGACGATCTCGCGCGGACGGCGGGGCGCCGACGTGAGCCAGGTGCCCAGCGTCACGCCATCGACGAGCTCCATGGCCACGAACACGCGGCCGTCGTGAGTCCCGGCGTCGTACACGGCGACGACGTTGGGGTGAGAGAGGCGGGCCATCGCCTGGGCCTCGCGCACCAGCCGGAGCTGGGCCTTGCCGCCCGGCCTGGCGCTCTCGGGGTGGAGGATCTTGAGCGCGACCTTGCGATCGAGCTCGTCGTCGAACGCCGCCAGGATCTCACCCATGCCACCCGAGCCGATGGTCTCGAGGATGAGGTAGCGGCCGACCGACACACCGCGGGCGATCGGCCGGGTGGGCGCCGGCGCGGACGCGGCCGAGGCCGCGATCTCGGACGCCAGTGGGGTCGGGTCGGACGCCAGCGGGGTCGGGTCGTTGGGGTCGTTGTCCGCCAGGCCGTCGATTTTACCCCCGATCAGGTCAGCCCGCGCAGCCGCGCCACCAGGCGTCGAGGCTGACCCTGCCGCCGCCGGGCAGCGGGCAGGTGCCGGAGACCTTGCCGTCGAAGCGGTCGTCGCCGTCGCCATCATCGCCGCCGCCGAGGGCGCGCAGGTCGACGGTGAGGGCGGGGCAGTCGCGGCCGCGGACGACGAGGCTCTTCGAGACCGCGCCCGAGGTCGCCGGCGGCCATAGCGTGACGATCGGGCCATCGATCGGATCGACCTCGACCCGCACCAGGGCGTGCGACTCGCCGCGGTGACGGAGCTCGACGCCGCGGAAACCCTGGGCCTGGCCGGTGGTGCAACGATCGAGCGTCGAACGCCAGGCGCCGAGCGTCGAGTCGACGACCTCGACCCGTCCCGACGTCGCGCCGCGGCTACAGCTCCGCCACGCGATGGCCAGGCCGGCGACCGGAACGCCGACGCCGAGGATCAGCATCACGGCGACCCGGGCGATCGAGCCGCCGCGGCTGGCGTCGCCACCGCCGGCGTCGGCGTCGGCCTCGGTCACGCCTTGGCCACCGCCGCCTCCCACCGCGCCAGGTGGGCGTCGATGGCAGCCCGGTCGGCGGTGGGGCGGAAGCGACGCTGTTCGCGCCACACCTCGCGGATCGCATCCTTCGAGGTCCACACGCCGGCGCCGAGGCCGGCCAGGAACGCGGCACCGAGCGCCGTGGTCTCGAGCAGCTCGGGGCGGCTGATCTCGACGCCGAGCACGTCGCTCTGGAACTGCATCAGCAGATCGTTGGCGGCGGCGCCGCCGTCGACCTTGAGCACGCGCAGCGCGCGCCCCGAGTCGCGCTCCATCGCCCGCAAGATGTCGACGTTCTGCAGCGCGATGCCCTCGAGCGTCGCGCGCGCGAGGTGGGCCCGCGTCGTGCCGCGGGTCAACCCGGTGATCAGGCCGCGGGCCTCGGGCCGCCAGTGCGGGGCGCCCAGCCCGGTGAACGCCGGCACCACCACCACGCCCCCCGAGTCGGGCACCGAGGTCGCCAGCGCCTCGATCTCGGCGGCGGTGGTGAAGAAGCCGAGCCCGTCGCGGAGCCACTGCACCGCGGCGCCGGCGATGAACGCCGAGCCCTCGAGCGCATACGCCAGCTCGCCCGGCACCTGCCACGCCACGGTCGTCAGCAGGCCGCTGCTCGACGCCACCGGCACGCCGCCGGTGTTCATCAGGATGAAGGCGCCGGTGCCGAACGTGCACTTGGCGTCGCCAGGCTCGAAGCACGCCTGTCCGAACAGCGCCGCCTGTTGATCGCCGGCGATCCCGGCCACCGGCACGCCGTCGGCGACCCCGGGCAGTCCGCGGGTCACACCGAACACGCCCGCCGACGGCGCCACCTCGGGCAGCACCGCGCGCGGCACCCCGAACAGGCCGAGCAGCTCGTCGGACCACGCCAGCCTGGTCAGGTCGAACACCAGCGTGCGCGACGCGTTGCTGACGTCGGTGGCGTGGGTCGCGCCGCCGGTGAGCCGGTGAAGGAGGAAGCTGTCGACGGTGCCGAACGCCAGCTCGCCGCGCTCGGCGCGGTCGCGCAGCCCAGCGTGGTCGAGGATCCACGCCACCTTGGTGGCCGAGAAGTAGGGATCGATCGTGAGCCCGGACAGCGCCCGCACCCGGTCGGCGTGGCCGGCCTGCTTGAGCTGCGCGCACACCTCCGACGTGCGCCGGTCCTGCCACACGATCGCGTTGTGCACCGGGCGGCCGCTGGCGCGCTCCCACAGCACGGTGGTCTCGCGCTGGTTGGTGATGCCGATGGCGGCGACCATGCCGGGTGACAACCGGGCCTGGGTCAGGGCCTGACCGAGCGCGCCGGTGACCGAGGCCCAGATCTCCTCGGGGTCGTGCTCGACCCAGCCCGGCTCGGGGTAGTGCTGGCGAAACTCGCAGTAGCCGCGGCCGCGCAGCCGCAGCTCGTCGTCGAGGACGAGCACGGTGGTGCCGGTGGTGCCCTGATCGATGGCGATGACGTGGCGCATGGTCGTGGCACCGGCTTATCACGAGCCAGGGCGCGCCACCGCGGGCGCGGCGAGCCGATCGCGCGGGGGCGGCACGCTGTTTGCTGCGACGGACCGCGCGCTCGGGCTGGTTCTTGCAACGACCACTTTCGTGGAACAATCGCGCGACGTGAGCGATGCCTCCAGCGCAGCACCCCAGGCTCGCCGCCTGAGCGTCGGGCAATGGCTGGTGCTGCTGGTCGTGGCGCTGTTCATCGGTCCGCTCGCGGTCTCCAACCTGTGGGGTTACCTGCAGAGCCGCAAGTACCTCACCGACTCGGCGTTTCGCAACACCCGTGACCTTGCGGCGCTGCAGGCGGCCGAGACCTCGGACTTCATGCGGGAAGTGGCCGCGTCGCTGCCCGGGCTGGCAGCCGGCGATGACCGGATCGCGGTCATGCTCGGCACGCTCGCCGCGGGCGACACCGCCGCGCCGCACACCCTTCACGACGTGCTCCGCACGGCGGCGGCCGGCTCGCTCGAGATCGACGAGCTCCAGCTGATCTCGCCGGCGGGCGTGCTCCTGGCCTCGTCGCGCGCGGTCGACCCTGCCGCCGCCGAGCTGACCGCTGCCCTGTGCTACCAGCGCGGCCGTGGTGCCACCGCGGTCATCGCCTTCAGTCCGGGCGCCGGCGTCGAGCCCACGCTGGTGGTCGCCCGCCCCATCGTCTCGACGGAGACTGCGAGCGGCGCGACGGCCGCGCCCGCCGGCGGCCGGTTGATCGGCGTCTTCTGCGCTCGCCTGAGCTTCGAGGTCTATCGCCGTCTCTTGCGGTCGCTGCAGTCGCGCGGCAGCGGCACGGACCTCTTCCTCGTCGACGATCAACAGCACCTCCTCGCCTCGGTTGAAGGCGGCGCGGTCCGGGCCGGCGGGGGCAGGCTGCCGTGGCTGCCCAGGCCCCCGGCGCGGGTGGCGTGGAACGCGCGGGCGCGATCGCCCGCCGGCGACGAGCTGATCGTGGCCTACGCGCCGGTGCCGGGCCGCGACTGGGGCGTGGTGGTCGCCGTGCCGGTCGCCAGCGCGCTGGCCGACCTCGAGCAGCTGAAATGGCAAGCGCTGCTGCTCTCGGCCGCCCTGATGGCGGTGGCCGCGCTGGCGCTGGTCCTTGCCTGGCGGACCATGGTCCGGCCGCTGCGCGCGCTGGCCGGCACCTCCGAGCGCATCGCGGGCGGTGCCATCGGTGCGACCGTGGCGCCGACCGGGCCACGGGAGATCGCCGAGCTGGCCACGGCCTTCAACCGCATGAGCCTGGCCTTGCGCGACTCGCAGCAGACCCTCGAGGACCGCATCGCGTCCCGGACCCGAGCGCTGCGTGACAGCGAGGAGTTCCTCGAGCTGCTGCTCAACTCGATCGACCAGCGCGTGGTGGTCACCGACCGGCAACATCGCATCGTCAAGTCCAACGCCGCCGCCGATCGCATGCACGGGCGCCGGCTGGTCGACCAGATCTGCTACCAGGTCTTCGAAGGCCGCGACCAACCGTGCGACGGGTGTCCGGTGCAACGAACCTTCGAGACCGGCCTCCCTGCGACGGCCGAGCGGTCGCAGCACACCGTTGGCGGTCTCGAGCCGGTCTCGATCGAGACCTATCCGGTCCAGGTCACCGGGGCGCCCGTCGAGTCGGTGATCGCGATCAGCCGGGTGGTCAGCCACGAGAAGCACGTGCAGGCCCGCATGGCGTTCCACGAGAAGATGGTGGCGTTCGGCCAGCTCGCGGCCGGTGTTGCGCACGAGCTGGGCAACCCGCTGGCGGCGATCGACTCGCAGCTTCAGCGCGCCGAAGGCGACCCCGCGCGAGCGCGCGAGACGGTCGGCGTCGTCCGCAAGGAGGTCGGCCGGATGGCGCGGTTGCTCCGCGAGCTGGTCGACTTCTCGCGCCGCAAGCGCGACGAGGTCCGCCTGGCTTCACCCAACCAGGTCGCCGAGGACGTCCTGCGGCTGCTCGAGCACGATCCGCGAGCCCGAAACGTCGAGCAGATCCGCGATCTCGCCCCCGACCCGCCAGGCGTGCGGCTGGTCGAGGATCACCTGGTCCAGGTGCTGCTCAACCTCGGGCTCAACGCCCTCGACGCGATGGCCGGCGGCGGGACGCTGACGCTGTCGACCCGTGCCGTGCCCGGGTCGGTCGAGATCCGCATCAGCGACAGCGGGACCGGCATCGCACCCGAGGTCCGGCCGCGACTGTTCGAAGCGTTCTACACCACCAAGACGGGCGGCCGCGGCACCGGCCTCGGCCTGTTCGTCAGCAAGCGCATCGTCGAAGACCTCGGCGGCGCGCTCACCCTCGAGACGACCGGGCCGACCGGCACCACCTTCTTGGTCCGGGTCCCGACCCCAGCCCCGCAGGGAGGTCGCTCATGACCGCGCGTATCCTGGTCGCCGACGACGAACCGATCCTGCGCACCAACATTCGCGAGTCGCTCGAGGAAGCCGGCCACGAGGTCGACGATGTTGCCGACGGCCTGGCGGCGCTGGCTCGCATCGAGGACAACGACTACGCCGTCCTGATCACCGACCTCCGGATGCCGAAGCTCGACGGCATCGGTCTGTTGCAGCGAGTGGTAGCGGCGCGGCCGCAGACGTCGGTGCTGATCATGACCGCCTACGCGTCGGTCGAGACCGCCATCGACGCGCTTCGCCTCGGCGCGCACGATTACCTGCTCAAGCCGATCGTGCTCGAGGATCTGCGCCAGCGGGTCGACAAGCTGCTGGCGTACCGCGCGCTGCGTGACGAGGTGGTCCGGCTGCGTCTCGACCTCCGCGATCGGCTCGGCTTCGCCGGCATCATCGGCGACAGTCCGAGCATTCGCCGGGTGTTCGAGCTGATCCAGCGAGTGGCGGGGACCGACGCCACCGTGCTCATCACCGGCGAGAGCGGCACCGGTAAGGAACTGGTCGCGCGCGCCCTCCACGCCCAGTCGGCGGTGGCCGACCGCGAGTTCCTCGCCCTCAACATGGCGGCGCTGCCGCGCGACATGATCGAGGCTCAGCTCTTCGGCCACGAGAAGGGCGCGTTCACGGGCGCGGATCGCCGCCGCGACGGCCTCCTGCGCGGCGTCCGTGGCGGAACCGTGTTCCTCGACGAGGTCGGCGAGATGCCGATGGCGGCCCAGGCCAAGCTGCTGCGTGCGATCGAGTCGCGTGAGGTGCTCCCGGTTGGCGCCGAGCGCCCCGAGCGGGCCGAGTTCCGCCTGCTTGCGGCCACCAACCGCGAGCTCGACGACGAGGTCCGCGCCGGCCGGTTCCGCCAGGATCTGTTCTTCCGGCTCAACGTCTTCCGCATCACGGTTCCGCCGTTGCGCGAGCGTCGCGACGATCTGCCCGCCCTGGTCGGTCACTTCGTGGCCGTGCACGCCCGCCGTCTCGCTCGCGGCCTTCCCACGGTGTCGAATGCGGTCATGCGGCTGCTGATGGGCTACGCCTGGCCCGGCAACGTGCGCGAGCTGTCCAACGTGATCGAGCGCGCCTGCATCTTGTGCGATGGCGGCACGATCGAGATCGAGCACCTGCCGGCCGAGCTGGCCGCCGCCGCGGAGGCGCCGACCGCGCTGCGCCAGGCGGTCGAGGACTTCGAGCGCAAGCACATCGCCTGGGTCCTGCGCGCGGCCGAGGGCAACCGCGAACGCGCGGCGCACATGCTCGACGTCGATACCGCGACCCTCTACCGCCGCCTCGCCAAGTACAAGCTCCACGAGGGCGAGTAGGCTGGTCGTCGCAGGGTTGCGAGGCCGATCGCGGGCAGCGACCCGTCCGCCACGCGGTCACCCGCGAAACCTGGTGGAGTCTCCACGGTGTGCGCTGCCTCGCAGGCCTGCGAGGCGAACCGCGCCAGAACTCGCGCCCATGCGAGGGTCGCGATCAGCGCCCGAAGTCCCGGACCAGTCGGCGCATGGCGTCGAGCAGCTCGGGCTGGTCGCCGAGATCGGAGTGGGCTGGCATGAGCGGGCTCTTACCTATCGAGGGTCCGCCGCCCAGGATCACCTTCTCGATGTGGGCGTCGGTGACGGATCGCTGCCACGCCTTGTCGGCGAAGTTGCGGGGCGTCGGGGTGAGCACCTTGCCGGTTGGACCGTCGCCCCGTCCGCGATCACCGTGGCAAGGCACGCAGCGGGCTCCGAAGAAGGCCTTCGCCTCGGCGCGCATCGGGTCGGGCGCTGGGGCCGGCGCCGACTCGGTCGGGGCAGGCTGGGCCTTGGTCGTGATCGTCGTGGCGGTCGGCGCCGGCGCCGGCGCCGAGGGCCGCGGCGCGCCGGTCGCTACCCGGGGCCGGCGCGCCGCCGGGCGCGCGCGGATGCGGGACGGCGAGGTGGTCGGGGCGGCGGCGGACGGCGGTCGACCTACGATCGACAGCAGCGAGTCGTCGCCGGCCGGGACGTCCATCGGCCGCGAGCCGTCATCGACCTCGACCGGCGCGGCGGCTTCGGCCTCCATGACCGGCGCCGCGCGCGGCGTCCATGGCTCGTACACCGGCCTGGCGACGCACGCGAGGATGCCGACAGTCCCGATGGCGAACGCGAACAGGAGTGGGCGCAGCATGCCTCCCGCTCGTGCAACGGCCATTCCACCCGCAGCTGCGGCGGTCGGTCGCAGGCACGGGGCTGGTCCCGCCGTTGCAATGGTGCCGGGACACGTCTCGCGACCCTGTTCGCAAGGAGCCCCATGTCGATCCTGGTTCGCCCTTCCCGCGTTGTTCTGGCGCTGTCGCTCGTCGGAGTGTGCGCCTTCGCCTTCGGCGCGCTCGCCGCCGACCCCGTCGAGGCCGATGAAACGGCGCCGGTGCCGACCGCCGGCGGCGCCGAGGTCTTCGCCCAGAACTGCGTCGCCTGCCACGGGCCGCGTGGCGATGGCGACGGTCCGGCGGCGGCCAGCCTCACGCCGAAGCCGCGCAAGCTGTCGAGCAAGGAGATCATGAGCAAGATCTCCGACGACACGATCTTCAACACCGTCAAGAAGGGCGGGGCCGCGTTCGGCAAGAGCCCGCTCATGCCCCCGTTCGCCCACCTCACCGATGCCCAGGTCAAGGACCTGGTCGCGCACATCCGCACGCTCTGCAACTGCAAGTACGTTCCTTGACCGGTCGAGGCCAGCCGTGACCCACGCTCCCCACGCCATCGCCGCACGCCGAACCGGACCGATTCGTGCGTTCGCCGTCGTCGTCGGACTGATCGGCGCCGCCAGCGCTGGCCCGTCGGGGTGCACGTGCGTGTCCGATCGCGCCGCGTGCGGCCGGGACGGCGATTGTGGCAACGGTGAGGTCTGCTACTTCGACGACCGCTGCGTTCCCCGCGCGGTCGCCGAACGCCTCGGCGCGAACGTGGGCGACGAATGTGCGGTGGTCGGCGGCGACGAGATCGGCTGCGAAGAAGAGGCGCTGTGTCGGATGGGCTGGTGCGACGGCCTCGATGACGACGATGGTGGAGTCGGTGACGGCGACGGTTCGTCTGCCACCTGCACCACCGGTTCGGCGCTCGACGCGGCGCCGCTGTTCGGTGGAGTGACCGAGGCCAGCGGCGACGGCCCTGACGCCGTGGTGGTGCGCTGGATCGGTGCCGCCGACGAGACCCTGCCCGCGGCGATCCGGTACCTGATCTACGTCGCCACCGCACCCGGTCAGGAGGATCTCGCCACCCCGGTCGCAACCGTGACCGGCCAGACCCAGGTCCGGGTCACGGGCCTGACGACCGACGCGACCTACTACTTCGTGGTCCGCGCCCAGGACCAGGCCGGCCAGATCGAGTGCAACGCCAACGAGCGATCGGCCACGCCCCGCGCCGCCGGCAGCTGCGTCGACTTCGCGACCGACGTGCTCCCGATCCTCACCGCGAACTGCGTGAGTTGCCACGGCGGCGCCACCCCACCGCGCGACCTCCGCCTCGACAGCTACGCCGGAGTCTTGACCGGCGGGCTCACGGGCAACGAGGTGGTCGGCTGCCAGGCGGCGAGCAGCCTGCTCTACCTCAAGATCTCCCAGGACAACCCGCCGGTCGGACAGCGCATGCCGCTCGGCGGTCCCTACCTCACCGCGACGCAGACCGACACGATCCAGCGCTGGATCGCCGCCGGCGCGGCCCCATCGTGCCCGACCGATCCCGCCCTCTGCAGCGACGCCAACGCACCGACCTTCGGCGGCCTGACCGGGGCCAGCTTGACCACGCCGACGGCCGCGCACCTGTGCTGGACCGCGGGCAGCGACGACGTGACCGCGCCGGGCGCGCTGCGCTACGACGTGTACGAAGCCGACCTGCCCGGCGGACAGAGCTTCAGCCAGCCGCCGCGGACGACCAGCCCGGCCGGCGCCACGTGCCTCGATCGCATCGGCCTGACCCCGGGCCAGCCCTACTGCTGGGTCGTGCGCGCGCGCGACGATGCCGGCAATCGTGACGCCAACACCGTCGAGCGCTGCCTGACCCCACCGGCCGCGCCGTGCATCGACTACGCCTCGGTGATCCAGCCGATCTTCGACGGCGAGTGCGTCCAGTGTCACGCCGGGCCTGGGGCTCCACGAGGCCTGCACCTGGAGAACTACGCCGGGGTGATCGCCGGGGGTGCGACCGGCAACGAGGTGGTCGCGTGTCAGCCCGACGCGAGCCTGCTCTACCAGAAGATCACCATGAGCACGCCGCCGGTCGGCGCGCGCATGCCGGCGGATGGACCGCCCTGGCTCACCACCGCCCAGATCGGCGCCATCGAGCAGTGGATCGGCGAAGGTGGCCGCCCATCGTGCGCCACGCCCGATCCGTGTTCGGATCTCCAGCCGCCGAGCTTCGCCGGGCTGACCACCGCCACCGCGATCGATCCGACCACGGTCGAGCTGTGCTGGAGCGCGGCCAGCGACAACCTCACGTCGCCGGCGCAGTTGCTCTACGACGCCTACCTCACCTCGACCCCGGGGGCCGAGGACTTCTCGGCGGCGCCGCGACGGACCAGCGCCGCGGGCGGGACCTGCGTTCGCGTCGATGCGCTGTCACCGGCGACCCAGCACTGCTGGGTCGTGCGCGCCCGTGACGGTGCCGGCAACCGCGACTCCAACACCATCGAGCGCTGCGTGACCACGCCGGCGGTCCCACCCGGCTGTGTCGATTACGACGCCATGATCCAGCCGCTCCTCGATCACAACTGCACGCGGTGTCACGCGGGGGACCGTCCGCCGCAGTGGCTACGCCTCGACAGCTATGCCGCGGTGGTCGCCGGCAGCGTGCGGCGGAACGAGGTGGTCGCCTGCGACCCGGGCGCGAGCCTGCTGGTCGACAAGATCTCGACCACGCCCAGCCTCGGTCGGCGGATGCCGTACGACGGTCCGCCGTACCTCACGATCCAGCAGGTCGCGATGGTGCAGCAGTGGATCTCGGCCGGAGCGCAGCGTTCGTGCGGCGAGACGTCGGCCTGCGGCGACACCGCCGCGCCGAGCTTCGCGGGCGTGTCGTCGGCGACCCCGGTCGATGCGACCACGATCCGGGTGTGCTGGCCGCCGGCCACCGACGCCGTCACGTCCGCCGCGTCGCTGCGCTACGACGTGTACGAGGCCACCAGTGCCGGTGGCCAGACGTTCACCCAGCCGGCCCAGCATTCGCGGGTTGGCGGCCTGTGCACCGACGTCCGCGTCGGTCCGGCGACGACGCTGTGCTTCGTGGTCCGCGCTCGCGACCTCGCGGGCAACCGCTCCACCACCAACGTCGAGGCCTGCGCGACCACCGCCCCGGCGGCGTGCGCGGTCGACTACGATGCCCTGATCCAGCCGATCCTCAGCGCCCGCTGTACCCACTGTCACCAGGGCGCCGCCGCGCCTCGCTTCCTCGATCTGCGCACCTACGGCGGCGCGCTTGCTGGAGGATCGATCCGCGACGCGGTCGACGCCTGCGACTGGGCCGGCAGCCTGCTCAACACCAAGACCAGCGGTTCGAGCTGCGGCCGCCGCATGCCGGGCGACGGGCCGCCGTGGCTGGCCGGGTCGGAACGATCGCTGCTGCGCGAGTGGATCGGCAGCGGCGCCCGCCGAACCTGCACCGGACCGTCGCCGTGCGTCGACACCGTGGCGCCGACCTTCGGCGGCGCGACCACCGCGACCCCGCTGTCCCCGACCGAGACCGAGGTGTGCTGGGCGGCAGCCAGCGACGCCGGCAGCCCGACCGAGTCGATCGTCTACGAGATCTTCGACGCCAGAACGCCGGGCGGGCAGAGCTACACGCGTCCCGCACCCTACGCGGCGTCGGGCGCCGCCACCTGCGCCCGCATCGCCACGCCGATGGCGACCCAGACCTGCTTCGTGGTGCGCGCCCGCGATCTCGCGGGCAACCGCGACCTCAACACCGTGCAGCGTTGCGCGACCCCCGGCGGGGCCTGCTTCGCGTTCGACGACACCATCCAGCCGCTGTTCAGCGCCCGCTGCGTCCACTGTCACAGCGGCAACAACGCTCCCAACGGCATCCGCTGGGACACCTACGCTCACGCCGTCGGCAACACCGGCGAGGTCCGGCCGTGCGACGCCGCCGGCAGCAAGCTCCTCGACGAGACCGAGGCGTGCACCATGCCGCAGGACACGTCGAGCGGTTCGTGTCGAGCCTGCCTCACCACGTCGCAGGTCGAGCTGCTTCGCCAGTGGGTCGACGGCGGCGCTGGATCATCATGTCCGTGGGGGAGCTGTCCATGACGGGTCACCGCCGCAACCTCGCTGCTGTCCTGCGGGCGACGCTCGGGGTGGTGTTCGCCGCCTGCATCGATTTCGGTTACCGCGTGCCGCCGCCGGAACCGGCCGACGCGGTCGCCAGCGATGGCAGCGACGACGGCGAGGCCTGCGTCGAGGGACCGACCGATCCGTCGACGACCGGTCCGCAGGTCGCGCTGGTCACGCTCAACGTCGATCGCCCGCTGCTCACGGTCACTCGTGGCGACGTGGTCACCTGGACCAACAACGACTCGATGGTCCACACCGTCACCGCCGGCGCGCCGGGCGCGATCCAGCCCCCGGCGCAAGGCGGCTTCGACAGTGGAGATCTGTCGCCGGGCGCCAGGTGGGCCTACCGGTTCTGCGCGCCGCGTACCGCGATCTACTTCTGCACCACCCACCCCGCGCAGATGAACAACTACCGCGTGATCGTGGAGCCGTGACGTGACCTCCCCGAAGCAACCCCAGCGCCCGCCGACCACGCGAGAGGTCGCTCGCCCGGCAGCGGACACCGTGCCGCCGCTGCGCCGCGCCACGCACGGACGACCGCTGAGCTGGCGCAACCCGTGGACGCTGCTGCTGGCCACGCTGGCCGCCTTCCAGGCCGGCATCATCGTGACCCTGCTGTTCACCTCGGAATCCGGCGGCAGCGGCGGCGCCGATCGCACCTCCGCGACCGGCACGGCCGAGCCCGCGCGGGTCGCCGCACCCGGTGCCGGGGTCGCGGCACCGCTGGCCGCGGCGCCGACGGAGGCCATGCCCGCCACGCCCGCGCTTGCTGACGCGGCCGTCACCGCCCCCGGCGGCGATCGATCGGGCGAGCTGCCCGTCGAGATCGCCACGCCACCCGCGACCCGAGAATCGCGCCCCCGGACCGTCACGGCGCCCGGTCGCGATCGCTCCGGTCGTCCCCGCCCGCGACCGGGCGATCCCGGCGCCCCGCCTGGCGTCGGCGACGCGGTGGCGGATCCACGGCCCGATCCCGCCGCGCCACCCAGCCTGCTCGAGGTCGAGATCGTCTCCGAACCCGAGGGTGCCACGGTGCGTGTCGAGGGCGCGGTCTGGGGGGTCACGCCGCTGTCGGCGTTCTTGCCCGCCCGCCGGCTGTCGATCTCGCTGGAGCTCGACGGGCATCGCGCGGCGCGGGTGAGCTGGTCGCCCGATTCCGGCAAGCGCGAGCTCCGCGCCACCCTGGTTCCCCTGGAGACGCCATGAGGATGTTGCTGCTGATCGCCGTTGGAGTCACGACGTTGGCCGCCGCCCGGTCGGCGGACGCCATCCCCCGCTTCGCCGCCCGCAACGGCATGGAGTGCATCCAGTGTCACATCAACCCGACCGGTGGCGGGATCCGCAACGCCTACGGCCGCAACGTGTTCGAACGTACCTGGTTGCCGAGCACGGGCCGCCCGGCGCCCCGCGACTGGATCGCCGAGCCGCCGCCACCCGTTGATGATGGCGACCGCAGCGGTGACGACGGCGACGGCGACCGGCGCGAGCCGGTCGTGTTCGATCCCGAGATCAACCCGTGGATGGTCCTCGGCGGCGACATGCGGCTGGCCTACATCTACGTCCGCCCCGATCGAGGCGCCTCGCCTGGCCAGCGCCCGGACATCACGAGCTCGTTCTTCCTGATGCAGGCCGACCTCTACCACGCGGCCACGCTCAACGATCACGTCACCACCGTGCTCGACATCGGCGTCTACTCGGGCTTCGAGGCGTGGGCGCTCTATCACCTGCGATCCGAGCCATCGAACTACGATCTGATGGTCAAGGTCGGGCGGTTCATGCCGCCGTTCGGGATCCGCGAGGTCGAGCACCAGCTGTTCACCCGTCAGGGCATCGGACTGGGCAACGCCGATCGCGACACCGGGCTCGAGCTCACCGGCTTCGCCGGACCGGTCACGCTCAACCTCGCCGTGCTCAACGGCACGTTCGGTGAGACCGCCTTCGACAACCACGGCACCACCCGTCGCCGGTTCGAGAAGGCGGTGGCGGCGCGACTCAGCGTCCGTGGCGACGCGGGCTGGAGTCGCGGTCAGCTGGGCCTGTCGTTCTACGCCAACCGAGACAACAACCAGGCCAACCCGTTGCTCGCCGGCAGCATTCCGAGCGCGGACCTTGGTCAGGTCGGCGTCGGCGTCGACGAGGTGCGCGCCGGCGGCTTCGCCACCCTGAACGTGGGGCGCTTCACGTACCTCGGCGAGGTCGACTGGGTCCGCGACCGGTTCTATAGCGATGCGTTGCCACCGCTGTCGGGTTACGTCAGCTACCAGGAGCTCAGCTTCCTGCCGGTCCAGGGCGTCGACCTGATCGGTACGCTCGAGTTCGCCGATCCGGACCTCGAGATCGCCGACGATGGGGTGGTGCGCGCGGGCGCCGTGATCGAGGTGTTCCCGTGGCCGTTCACCGAGCTGCGCGCGATGGTGCGGCGCACCTGGGATGACGCCGCGCCGACCGGCGGTTCCTGGGACGTGGTCGTCTTCTCGCACGTGTTCATGTAGGGAGCCCACCGATGCGCCTCGCCCTTCGACGAATCCTCCTGCTCGCGGTCCCGACCACGGTCGTGGCGCTGGTCAGCCTGCGTCCGCTCCGCGCCGACGATGATGGCGCCGCGGCGGAGCCGGTGGCGGCGACGCCTGGCGTCATCAGCGGGCGGGTGCGGTTCAAGGGCGAGGCGCCGCCGCCCGGCCCGATCCATGCCCACCACGATCCCGAGGTGTGCGGCAAGGGCGGCGTGATCGCGGACGAGACGCTGGTGGTCGCCGTCGATGGTGGGCTGGCCAACGTCGTGGTGGTGCTCGACGGTGTGCCGGCGGGCGCGCCCGAACCAGGTGGCGCCGCGGCGCTCGATCAGCGGAGCTGCGCGTTCGTACCCCACGTCCAGACCGTGACCCACGGCGCGACCCTGTCGATCACGTCGAACGATCCGGTGCTGCACAACGTTCACGCGTTCCTGGGCCAGCGCACCGCCTTCAACCTGGCGATTCCGGTCGCCGGCAAGGTGGTCGCGCGGCGGCTCGGCGAGCCGGGCATCCTGCGCATCCGCTGCGACTCCGGCCACACCTGGATGAGCGCGTTCATCGCGGTGGTTCCGCACCGCTGGCACGCCACCAGTGCCGCCGACGGCAGCTTCACGATCGGCGACGTGCCGCCGGGCACGTACACCGTGCGCGCCTGGCACGAACGGCTCGGCGCAGTCCAGCAGAGCGTCACGGTCACCGCCGGCGGGACCATCACCACGAGCCTGACCTTCGAGCTCCCGACCGATCCGACCGCACCGGCACCGACCGACCCGACGGGTGGGCTGCGCGACGCCCTGCGCGAGACCCGCACGGCCGTCGATGCGCTCGACCAGCAGCGCCGCGCCGACGAGCGTGACCGCCTGGCCGGCGAGGGGCGCCCGCTGTTCCGGAAGTACTGCGCCACCTGCCACGGTCAGGCCGGTGACGGGCGCGGCCCGTCGGCCCGCTTCACCTCCACGCCACCTCGCGACTTCACGCGGGGCACGTACAAGTTCCGCATGACCCCGGCTGGATCGCCTCCGACCCGCGAGGATCTCGTGCGCACCATCTCGGTCGGGGTGCGCGGGACGCACATGCCGGCGTGGAGCGGCCGGTTGACGTCGTCGCAGATCCGCACCCTGGCGCGGTACCTCACCACCCGATCGGAGGTGTTCTGGACCGGCACGGCGTTGCCAGCGCCGATCGACATCCCTGCCGAGCCGGCGCTCGACGACGCTTCGGTGGCCCGCGGGCGGGCGCTGTACGAGAAGATGGGCTGCTTCGCCTGTCACGGCCTGCGCGGCACCGGCGACGGTCCGGCCGCGTCGGCGCTGCGCGACGACTGGGGGCGGCTGGTGCCACCGGCCGACCTCACGCGCGGGGTCTACAAAGGAGGCGTGGGCGGGGCCGTGGTCTACCGCGCCATCTCGACCGGTCTCGGCGGCACGCCGATGCCGTCGTTTGATCCGGCCATGACCCCGTCCGAACGCTGGGATCTGGCCCACTACGTCGTCTCGCTGGCGCGGGGCCGTACCGTCGTCGACTACCTGCTCGACCCCGTCGGGAGGAGCACGCCGCCATGACCTATCGATCGACCCTGCGAGTCCCGTCCGCCCTGACCGCCGCCATGATCGCCGCGTCGTGCGCGGCCGGACCGTCCGATCCGGGCGCTCCGCCCGGTAGCGTCAGCGGCATGGTCGCCTACACCGGCGCCGAGCCAGGCGTGCTGCGCGTGGCGGTGTTCGCCACCTTCCCACCGTTCGGACCACCGGTGGCCGAGACGGCGATCGACGAGCCGAGCTTTCCGCAGCCGTATCAGGTCGCGGGTCTGCCGCCCGGCCGCTACTTCGTGCTGGCCATGATCGACACCAGCCCCGAGGACGGCGATCGCTATCATCCGGACGTCGATCCGGGCGGAGCCTTCGGTCGTCACGACAGCCCGCGCAGCGTCATGCTCGACGTCGCCCGCGCCGCCACCGGGGTCGATGTCGAGCTGGTGGCACCCTCGCCGAGCTCGCCATGGGGTCGGTAGACCGGGCGCGCTCGTCGCCGCCGCCGCGCCCATCGAAGCCTCCGCCGGCGCCGCCATCGGTCGCTCCGCTCGAGCCGGAGCTCGAGATCCTCGGCTCCGACGATCTGATCGAGTCCTCGACCCCGACGCCCCAGGTCGGCCGCCGCAGTCTCGGACCGTACGAGATCATCGCCGAGATCGCCCGCGGCGGCATGGGCGTGGTCTACCTGTGCCGGCGTGCCGGCGAGGCCGGATTCGAGAGGTTGTTCGCGGTCAAGGCCATGCACCCGCACCTGGCGCGCGACCGCGAGTTCGTGGCGATGCTGATCGACGAGGCCCGGCTCGCGGCCCGCATCCACCACCACAACGTCGCCAGCGTGCTCGACCTCGGCGTGGGCGAGGACGGCTACTTCCTGGCCATGCCGTACGTCGAGGGTTGTTCGCTGGCCCAGCTGCTGGCCCGCAACCGCACCTACCGGCCGCCGAGCCTGATCGTGCCCATCGTGATCGGCGCCCTCAACGGATTGCACGCCGCCCACACCGTTCTCGACGACGATGGGCGCGAGGTCGGGTTGATCCACCGCGACGTCTCGCCGCAGAACATCCTGGTCGGCGTCGACGGCGACGCTCGCATCACCGACTTCGGCGTGGCCAAGGCCCGCGCTCGGATCTCGAGCACCGAGCCCGGCTTCCTCAAGGGCAAGCTGTGCTATGCCGCCCCCGAGATGATCGAGCGGGCGGCGGCGCTCGATCATCGTGCCGACGTGTTCGCCGCCGGCGTGGTGCTGTGGAGCGCCCTGACCGGACGGTCGCTGTTCCAGGGCGCCTCCGACGCCGAGACCATCCACCGGGTGTTGACGCTCGACGTTCCGCCGCCCAGCCGGGTCGGGCTGGCCCCACCCGCGATCTTCGACCCGATCATCCTGCGAGCGCTGGCCCGCGATCCTGCCGACCGCTTCGCGTCCGCCGCGGCCATGGCCGCGGCGCTGCGCGCGGCCGCGATCGCGTCCGGGATGCTCGGAGCGCCGACCCGGGTGGCGTGCTGGGTCCGCGACACCTTCGCCGCGGAGATCGACCAGCGCCAGCGGCTGATCCGGGACGCCGTCCACGCCGATCCAGCTGCCGGCGTGGTCGCGGTCCTGCCCCGCTTCGTCGGCACGCCGGCGACGACGGCGACGCCGAGCGCTGCGGCCGCGACCGCGGCCGCGCCCACGACGACGGCCGCCGAAGAGCTCCCGGCCACTGCCACCGAGATCGCCCGGTTCGCCGCCGCCGTCGTGGCGGCCTTCGTCGTCGGCTCCCTCGCGACGCTGTGGGCGCGCGGCTTGCTCTGACGGCGGCCCGAGCATCGCGCCGCCGGGAGAGGTTCGCGTCAGCGAGCGAACCACGCCAGCGCCGCGATCAAGAAGCACCGGATGTTGCCGGCGGTACCCTCGATCCGCGCAGGTGCCGCGCGAAGAACGTCCCGACCTCGGCCGCCACCACCGTGCGTTCCTCGTCGATGGCGAGCAGGTGGAAGCTGCGCGGCAGGATGCGCACCCGCAGCTCGCGCGCCTGCACGCGCTGGGCGATGCGCGCCGCCGAGCCGACCGGCGCGGTGTGGTCGTGCTCGCCGTGCAGGACCAGCAGCGGCACGCGGACGTCGGGCAGCGCGGCGTCGACGACGTCCATGAACGCGACCAGCTGGCCCAGCGCGCGGACCGGGAACGCGCGGTACGACGGGTTGGCCCGCTTCACGTCGGCGGCGCGGACGTCGGAACCGCCCAGCTTGGGCAGGTACCGGACCTTGCCGGCCAGCGGTCCGCGGGTGGTGAGCCGCGCGACGACGCCCGCCAGGCCGTCGAACCACAGCGGCGCCGCCAGCGAGGCCACCGCGGCGACCGGGCGGCGGGTCGCCAGCTCGAGCGCGAGCAGCCCGCCCAGCGACTGCCCGACCACCGCCACGGCACGGCAGCGCGCCGCCAGGTCGTCGAACGCGGCGGTGACGGCGTCGGCCCACGCGGCGAATCCGAGCGGCTCGAGCTCCTCGATCCGCGTCGCGTGGCCGGGCAGTGCGATACCGCGCACGGTCATGCCCCGCGCGGCGAGCGACTCGCCGAGGTAGCGGACCTCGTACGGCGTCCCGGTAAACCCATGGATACACAGGACGGCGCGGTCGTCGCCGGCGAATTCGAACGCCGCCTTGCTCACGCCCGGGACGTTACTCCGAAAGACGCCACGTCCCGTCCGCTCGTACCCCTGCTCACATTGACAGCGGCTGCCGGAAAGCGGTTAGATCGCTAGCGTTTCTCGTAGCACGGCGCGCCTATTCCGATGAGCGAGTGGAAGACCCGCATCACCAAGGTCCAGGTCGTCAAGCCGCGGGTCGACTCCGGCGAGGCCTGCCTCGTGCTTGTCTACCCGCCCGGCCCTGACATGGGCAAGCGCTTTCCGTTGCAGCGCAACGAGGTCGTCCTCGGCCGCGGCTCGGACTCCGAGATCCAGGTCGATCGCGACAGCGTCTCGCGCCGCCACGCCCGCGTGTTCCGGAACGGTGAGCAGTGGATGGTCGAGGACCTCGGCTCGACCAACGGCAGCTACGTCAACGACGTGCCGGTGCAGCGATCGATCCTGCGCGACAGTGACTTCCTCAAGATCGGCGCGGCGATCTTCAAGTTCCTCAGCGGCGCCGGCGTCGAGGCGGCCTACCACGAGGAGATCTATCGGATGACCATCATCGATGGTCTCACCGGGGCCCACAACAAGCGCTCGTTCCTCGAGTTCCTGGAGCGCGAGATCGCGCGCTGCGCCCGCCACCGCCGCCCGCTGTCGCTGCTCATGTTCGACATCGACCACTTCAAGCTGGTCAACGACACCCACGGTCACCTGACCGGCGACTACGTCCTCAAGGAGCTGTCGAAGCGCCTGCTCGGGCGCATCCGCCGCGAGGAGCTGCTCGCCCGCTACGGCGGCGAGGAGTTCGCCACCGTGCTCCCCGAGACCGACAACGCCGGCGCCATGATCTTCGCCGAGCAGATCCGCCGCCTGGTCGCCGACGAGCCCTTCGAGTACGAGGGCGACCGCTTCCCGGTGACGATCTCGGTCGGCGTCGCGACCGTCGAGGGCGAGGACGTCGACTCGACCGCGTTCATCAAGATGGCCGACGACCACCTCTATCGGGCCAAGCGCGAGGGTCGTAACAAGGTCATCGGCTGACGGCGATCGCAGGGGGTCCTGAACGCGATCACTCGACGCAGTACGTGCACGCGTCACCGCCGCGGAAGTTGCCATCGTCGCAGGTCTCACCCGGCTCGAGCGTTCCGTTGCCACACACCGAGCCGACCTGCCCGGCCGCCGCCCCGTTGGCGCTGGTGCCGTTGTCACCGCTGGCGCCGCCGGTCACGCTGGTGGTGATGCCGGTGGCGGTGTCGGCCACGATCACGACCCGACCGCCGCCACCGCCGCCGCCGGGGCCGTGGGCTCCCAGCGTCGAGCCACCAGCTCCGCCGCGGGCCCGCAGGTCGCAGCCGCTGATGGTCTCGGCGCGGATCCAGATCAGTCCGCCACCACCGCCGCCGCCGGGGCCGTCGTCGGGGTGCGAACCACCCGAGCCGCCGCCGGCGTCGATCGTGGCGCCGTTGAGACACGTGATCGTGCGCGCCATGAGCCACACCACGCCGCCGCTCCACCCGCCGATGCCGGCCGTGGTCGCGTTGTCCTCACCGGCGCCGCCACCGCCGCCCATGGCGAGGTGGGTGCTCGGCGCGTAGCGCAGGCCGACCCCCGGCATGCCGCCGACGGCGCGGCCGTCGGCGTCGTTGCCGCCCCGTCCGCCGCCACCCACGCCGGCGCCGCCGCCGCCGCCGGCGTTGTGGCAGTCGCCGCCGCCGCCGCCGTGAAAGATGTTGCCTCGACCCGAGGCCACGTCGCTGCTGCCGTAGCGCGCCGGCACGAAGCTCTCACCCTTGCGGGCGCCGCCGCCCGACTGCGATCGACCGTCGAGCGCGGCGCAGTCGTAGAAGTCGCTGGCATTCTCCGCGTTGCCGCCGCCGAACCCGTCGCTGCCGGCGTCGATGGTGGCGCCGTCGAGCACCAGCTGGTTGGCGTAGAACCCGACCAGGCCGCCCCACTGCCCGCCCCAGTCGGGGGTGAACACCGTGTTGCCGTCGAGCACCGTGGCGACATCGAGCTCGGGCAGCTTGATGACCTGGGTCAGGTCGGCGGGACAACCGAACGGCAGTGGATCGGCGAGCGTGATGCGGTCGGCGACGCGGGCGACGACCCGGGTCACGAACCAGCGGCCGATGTCACCGGTGAGCGACAGCGCCACCACCGAGCCGGAGGTCGCCGGATCGGCGAGGCCGGTGGTGCGCCACAGCATGATGCGATCGCCGGGCTCGAAGTTGTCGTTCCAGGTGCCGACGGTGGCGCCGCTGTTGCGCGTGGCCGTGATCATCAGGGCGCCGACCGCCGCGTCCTCCCGCACGAAGCCGTAGCTGTTGATCTGCGCCTGGGCGAGGTTGACGGTCAGGTTGCCGTGGTGGCCGTCGCCCCACGGCACCACCGGCGCGGCGTCGGCGCCGGCGCCATCGGTGGTCGGCGCCGCGTCGGGATCGATCGCCGCCGCGTCGAGGCCGGGCGACTCCGTCACGCACTGGCCGGCGAGGGGCCCGGTGCCGTCGCCGAAGCGGCGGCCGCTGGGGCAGTCGGTGGCTGGAAAGCTGCACGCGCCGCTGGCCTCACAGGTGCCGGCGGCGCCGCACTGATCCGACGTCTCGCACTGGTGCGACGTGGCCGGCAGACATCCGGCGGCCGCCGCGGCGACGACCCCCAGCCACACGTGCACGGATCCGCGCATGGAGTCGGCGATTGTACGCCGGCGCGGTCGGCACCGGGCCGCTAATCGGCGAGCGGCACGGTGAGCACGAACCGGGCTCCGCCCGCCGGGGAGCGGGTCGCGGCGACGTCGAGCGTGCCGCCGTGCTCGAGCGCGATCTTCTTGGCGATCGCCAGCCCGAGGCCGGTGCCGGTCGCCTTGGTGGTGACGTACGGCTCGAAGATGCGTTCGCGCGCCTCGGCGGCCACTCCCTTGCCCTCGTCGTCGACGGTGATGGTGGCGTGACGGGCACCGGGGACCGCGGTCCAGCTGACCGTGACCTCGCCGGCGCGGCCAGCCTCCTGGCCGGCGTGGACGCCGTTCTCGACCAGGTTGGCCAGCACCCGCTTGAGCAGCAGCTTGTCGGCGCGCAGCCGGATCGGACTGTCCGGCGCGCGGACAACCAGGCGGTCGCCGAGCGCCGGGTCGAGGCGCAGCTCCTCGACGATGTCGAGCAACTTCACCGGCGCGGCCTCGACGCGCGGCAGCTGGCCCAGGGTCCGGAAGGTGTCGACCAGGCGGCGGAGCCCACCGATCTCCTCGCCGACGATCTCGCCGGTGTCGGCGAGCAGCCGCTTGAACTTCGGGTCGTCGCCCTTGTAGGTCGACACGCACTGCTGGACCGCGAGCTGGATCGGCGTCAGCGGGTTCTTGATCTCGTGGGCCAGGCGGCGCGCGACGTCCTGCCAGGCGCCGATGCGCTGCAGGTACTCGATCTCGCTCCGCTGCTGGCCGAGGTCGTCGAGCATGGTGTCGAGCGCGACGCCGAGCTCGGCCATCTCGTCGCGCCCGGTCAGGCGGGCGCGGGCCTCGCCATCGCCGCGCGACACCGAGCGCGCGACCTCGACCAGGGCGGCGATGCGGCGGGTGACGCGGTTGGCGGCGAACACCCCGAGCACGACCACCGCCAGCGCGGCGGTGCCGACCAGGGCCAGGAACGCGGTCCGGTAGCCGGACGGTAGGGCCGTGCGGGCCTGCGCCACCTTGCGCGCCACGTCGAGCGCGTCGGCCAGCTCCTGGTAGTCCAGCTGCAGGTGGTCGGGGATGGCGAACGTCACCTCGAGTGCGGCGCCGTTGGCCAGCGGGTGGACGACCAGATAGGGCGTGGTCGCCGGCGGTGGCGCGCGCCGGGCAGCGGCCAGCTCGTGGCCATCGGGGGCGCGCAACCGGAGGCTCATCAGCTGCCGCTGCTCGGCGAGCAGCGCGGTCAGCGGCGCGCCCGGATCGGCGCTGGCGATCGCTGGCACCCGGGCCAGCAGGCTGGCGACCTCGGCGTGGAGCTGCTTGGTCAGCGCCACCCACTCGAGGTGGGCGTCGAGCGCCTTCTGGACCGATCGATCGCGCGCCGCCGCCTCGCCGGCGGCGAAGTTGGCGGCCACCTTGCCGACCTGCTCGATGAAGTACGCCGAGGCCGCGAACGGCGCCAGCACGACCACCATCAGGATCGCCACCAGCTTGACCTGCAGGTTGACGCGGCGGCGCAGGAAGTCGGTCGGTCTCATTTCGCCTTGGGCCGCGGCCGGTAGAACGGCTGCGAGCGGATGCGGACCGCGCGGTCGGCCTCCGGAATCTTGAGGTTGACGAACACCGACACGAACGAACCGAAGAACGAGCCGCCGCGATCGAGGCCGCCGCCGGCGCCGTCCGAGAGCCAGCGCCGCACCTCGGCCATGGTCTCCTTGCTCACCGGGTTGAGCTCGGCGATCGCCGCCACCACGTAGCGCTGGTCGACGTCGACGTTGGCGATGTCGGCGACCGGCACCTGATCGAGCGCGGTGAGCAGCTTGAGCGCCTCGGCGCGGAACTTGACCTTGTACGTGCGGCGGCCGGTCGGCCCGGCCAGCGCGCACGAGTAGACCTCGGCCCACAGATCGAAGACGCACTGGCGATGGAGCAGCACGAAGCCGGTCGGCTTGGGCTGGTTCTCCGGGTAGACCCACAGCCGGACCACGACCGTCGAGATGAGCCCGTTCTCCAGCTTCTCGTAAGCGCGGGCATCGAACACGCTGGTGACGTTGCCGGTCAGGTAGATCGAGCTGCCGCGCTCGAGGAACTTCATGGTCTGCTTCTCGAGGCCGCCGTCTTGCGCCACCGCCGGCCGCGCCGCCAGCGTCGTCGCGACCACGAGCGCGGCGACCAGCGGCCGACTCACCACCGCGGCACTCGCCCGAGCGCGTTGGCGATCGTGAACTCGAAGATGCCGAGCTCGGTATCGATGCGCAGGCCGGCGTCGATCACCAGATCGACGGGCAGCGCGTCCCAGCCGCTGGCGCCGTCGGCGCGCACCGCTCCGTCGGCGTGCAGGCCCCAGACCCCGGCGGCGACGAACAGATCGCCGCCGTAGATCGACTTCGGCCGCCGGAACCAGCGGTAGGCATATTCGGCGACCAGGTTGCCGCCCAGCTCACCGTAGAGGGCGTCGCCGTTGTCGGTGCCGAGGAAGTCCGGTGGCGCCGTCGCGGCCACGGTCATGCCCATCACCCGCGGCGTGAGCATACGATTGACGTCGGCGACGTGGATGCGGTCGAAGCGCGGCGCGTCGCCGAGGACCGCGCCGCCGGCGGCCCGCACCCCGAGCGCGTGTCGCGGTCGCAGCGGCCACCAGCGTTCGTAGCGAGCCAGCGCCACCACGAAGTCGTAGCTGCCGCCCAGCAGCTCGCCGCCGACCTCGAGCTGGGCCTGGACCCGGTTACCCTGGTGGGGCAGCACCGGATCGTTGCGGGTGTCGCGATCGAAGCCGACCGCCAGCGAGACGACGCGGCTCTTGCCAGCGTCGAGGCCGAGGTCGAGCGCCACGACCCGCCCGTCGTCGAGGGTGCGGTCGCCGCTCGGGACCGCGGCATCGATCTGCTCGATCCGGACATCGGCCTCGAAGCCGGTGGTCGTGGTCAGGTCGAAGCTGGGACCGCCGCGCACGCCCAGGCGGCGGTACGGGAACGCCGCCAGGTCGGCGTTGTCGCTCGAGCCGGGCGCGCCGGCGAGCCGGTAGACCTCGCTGCCGCGCTGGATCTGGAACGCGCCGTGGGCCCCCCAGCGGGTGCCGCTCAAGCCGGCGGCGCCCAGGCGCAGCTCACCGCCCCATTGATCACGGGCGCCGTCGACGTTGCCGTGGCCGGCGTGGACCACGCCGCCACCGACCAGCAGCCCGGTGCCGAGCAGGTTGCGCTCGGTGAGGTCGAGGCCGAGCCAGTACGGCGCCAGCGCGCTCGAGCCGTACCACAGGCGATTGAGGACGATCGTGCCGCGCTCGACGACGGTGACCACGACGATCACGCGGCCGTGGGCGCTGCCCTTCTCGAGCGCGACGGTCACGTCGCGGAAGTAGCCGAGCGCCAGCACCTTGAAGCGGGCGGCGGTCAGGCGCGGATCGGCGGCGCGCAGTCGCTCGCCTTGCGCCAGTGGCACGGCGCGCAGGATGATGCGCTCGGCGGTCGAGCGGTTGCCGACCACCCGGATGTCCTCGATCGTGATCAGCGGTCCGAACGACGGATCGACGTGGTCCAGGGGGACCGGCGGTGCCGGCGGTCCGTCGGGGGTCGGCGCGGGTTGCGCCATGACGTCGCTGCTCACCGCCAGGGCGGTGGCGAGCGCGACGAGCACCGAGGCCGTGACCAGACTCTTCAACGCCAAGAACGTATCGCGGCCGCGCCCTGGCCGCACGCGGCGTGACGCGCGTCGTATACTCTCGCCACCGTGAGGTGCCCGCATTGTGGCGTCGACAAGTCCGACGAAGCGCGGTTCTGCGGCGCATGCGGCCGGGCGGCGGCCGGCACCGAGCCGTCGTACAAGGAGCTGACCGGCGCGGTGCCGGTGCAGGCACCCGACCTGATCGGCCGCGAGATCGGCGGCCGCTATCGCGTGCTCTCCAAGCTCGGCGAGGGCGGCATGGGCGCCGTCTACCGCGGCGAGCAGATCTCGCTCAAGCGCACGATCGCGATCAAGGTGCTGCGCCCCGAGCTGTCGCGCGATCCCGGGCTGGTCCGTCGCTTCAACACCGAGGCCGAGCTGGCCGCCAAGCTCAGCCACCCGCACACCGTCAACATCTACGACTTCGGCCAGGACGCCGACGGCTCGCTGTTCATCGCGATGGAGTATCTCGAAGGGCGCTCGCTGCGCCAGGCGATGACCCAGGACGGACCGCTGCCGCCATGGCGGGCGCTGGCCATCGTGCAGCAGATCGCGGCGTCGCTGTCGGACGCCCACCGCCACGGCATCGTCCACCGCGACCTCAAGCCCGACAACGTCATGCTCACCGAGCGCGGCAAGGACAAGGACGTGGTGCGCGTCCTCGATTTCGGCATCGCCAAGTTGCGTGACGACCAGACCGTCAACGCCATGACCCGGGCCGGCGACCTGATCGGCACGCCGCAGTACATGGCGCCCGAGCAGATCCGTGGCGAGCCGGTCGACGGTCGCACCGATGTCTACGCGCTCGGCGCGATGCTGTACGAGATGGTCACCGGGCGGCTGCCGTTCGAGGGACCGACGGTGATGGCGATCCTGTCCAAGCACCTCATCGACGCACCGGAATTGCCGACGTCGAGGCGCCCCGACCTCGGGCTGCCACCCCTGCTCGACGGGTTGATCATGAGCGCGCTGGCCAAGGACCCGGCGCAGCGTCAGCCGTCGATGGACCGGCTGGGCGATGACGTCGCCATGCTCTATGCCCAGCTCGGTGGGCCGCGCTCGGCGATGATGCCGACGCCGCAGGTGGCCACCACGCAGCCCCAGCCGGTGGCGCACGGGTTTCACCCCACCCCGCTGCCCCGGCCATCGGGGCCGCCGCCGGGCGTGCCGCGGACCTATCCACCCGGCATGATGCAGCCGCTGCCGGGGCAGGTCGCACAGACGCCACCGCCGGCGTACGCGGCGCCGGTGCCGATGCCGATGCCGTATGCCGCCACCCACGGTGGCCCGGCACCGACTCCGCCGCCGTATCCGATGCCCGTGGCGCCGGCGCCGCGTTCGTCGCGGGTCCCGGTGATCATCGCGGTGGTCGTCGTGCTCGCTGCCGCCGGCGGTACGGCGGGGTACTTCCTGAGCCGTCCGGCGACGACCACCGCGGCGGAGCCTGGCGGCGAGACCGATCCAGACGATCCGTGGGGCGGCGCCGGCGGCGGCAGCGTGGTCGTCCGCGACGACACCGGCGGCGACGATGACGAGCCCCCGGAACCGCCGCCGAAGGCACCGTCCTGGGGCCAGTACCTCGATCCGGACGTCGGCTGGGGGTTGCGCCTGCCGCCCGGGGTCTCGACCACGCCGACCGTCGCGGCTGGCTCCGTCAACTTCCAGGGTCTGCAGGGCGGCGCGCTGGTCGTGGTCGGTGCGTTCGCGATGCCCAACCAGGGCAACAACCCGTCGAGCACCGAGCTCGATCAGTTCGCCAACCAGTTCGCCACCAACCTCGGCGCGCGGGTGACCGAGTCGGGCTACGTCTCGACCCAGGGCGTGAGCCGCTACCGCGTCGTGATGGAGACCGGCGTCGATCGCGCCGAGGCCCGCTTCTTCATCGAGCCCCACGTGATGGTGATGGCCTACTACGGCCGCAACGACGGCTGGGACGCCCGCGCCGGTGAACGTCGTGAGTTCTTCGAGGGCGTCTCGTTGCCCGGAGGTGATCAGTGAAGCTACCGACGTTGCTGGCCGTGTCGCTGCTGCTGCTCGCGGTCGCGCGCCCGGTCGCGCTGGCGCATGCCCAGACCTGCGCTGCTGACGCCGCCGACCGCGGCGCGGCGCTGCGGGGTCGGCTCGATCGCGAGCGGAGCAAGGCGCTCAAGTGGCGGGTCGGCTGGGGGGTCGGCTTCGGGGTCGCCTTCGCCGGCCAGCTCGCGCTGGCGCTCACCGAGACTGCGCCCATCGGCGAGTTCGACGACGCCGCCGAGGCCAGCCTGTTCGCCGGCGCGGCCAAGTCGTTCGTCGGCATGAGCGCGCGCATCGTGACGCCGGTGAAGGTGCCGCGACCGGCGGTCAGCGGCGACGCCTGCGCCGATCTGGCCAGCGCCGAGGCCGCGTTGCGGCGCGCGGCGTCGAGCGAGCGGCGCAGCTTCTGGCTCAACCACGTCGGGGGCCTGGCCATGCAGGCCGCCGGCACGCTGTACATCGGGCTGTCGGCCGACGACGCCTGGGGTGACGCGGCGATCTCGTTTGGCCTCGGCTACGCGATCGGCCTGGCCAGCACGTACACCCAGCCGCGCGGCGCCTGGCACGAACATCGTCGCGGCCAGGCGGCGGTGTCGTGGCAGCTCACGCCGATGGCAGCGCCGCACGCGCACGGCCTCGCCGTCGTCGGTTCGTTCTGATCCCGGGTTGCGCTACGCTCGGCGCATGACCCCCGAAGCCAAGTTCGCCATCCGCCTCACGCAATACGCGCGCGGCGGTGGTTGAGCCGCCAAGCTCCGATTGCCGGACCTGGTCCAGGTCCTCGACGTTGGCGACGCGGCTGCGCACGGCAGTCGTGACGGGAGGGCTGCGGCCGGCGTCATGATCGATCACGAGCACAAGGACGACGCCGCGGTGGTGGCCGGCCCGACCCCGGGCTGGGGCCTGGTGCTCACCGCCGACGTGATCGCGCCGCTGGTCGACGACCCGGCGACGTTTGGCGCCATCGCGGCCGCCAACGCGATCTCCGACGTCTACGCCATGGGCGGCGTGCCGCGCTTCGCGCTCAACCTCGCCTTCTTCTCCGACGAGACGCTGGCGCTCGAGGTGCTCGCCGAGATCCAGCGCGGCGCCGCGGCGGTGTGCGCCGCGGCCGGCGTCGCCGTGGTCGGCGGCCACACCGTGCGCGATCCCGAGTTGAAGTTCGGGCTCTCGGTCACCGGCGAGGTCCGGCTCGACGAGGTGTGGTCGAACCGGCACGGCCAGGCCGGTCAGGCGCTGGTGCTGACCAAGGCGCTCGGCACCGGCGTGATCGGCCAGGCGATCAAGAAGGGCGTGGCGACCGCCGCCCAGACCGCGGCCGCGATCGCATCGATGACCACGCTCAACCGGGGCGCGATGGAGGTCGGCCGCCGCCACGGCGTCACCGCCGCCACCGACGTGACCGGCTTCGGCCTCGCCGGGCATCTAAGCAACATCCTGCGTGGCTCCGGCCTCGCCGCGACGATCGATCACGCGGCGTTGCCGGTGTTGCCGGGGGTCGCCGAGCATCTCGCCGCCGGCCTGGTGCCAGGTGGCAGCAACGCCAATCGCCGCTTCCTGGACCCGGCGATGGCCTGGCACGGCCCCGAGGACGCGCGCGAGCTCACGCTGGCGATCGCCACCGATGCCCAGACCAGCGGTGGGCTGCTGCTGTGCGTGGCCGACGCTCACGTCGCCGCCGCGGTCGCCGAGTTGCGCGCCCTCGGCCTGCCGGCGGCGCGCATCGGGGTGCTGCGCGCGCGCGAGCCCGACGAGCCCGACGCGGCGATCCGGTTCGTCTGACGTCGGTCACAGGAAGCGCAGCCGGCGGGCGCGTCCCAGCTCGGTGACGCGGGCCCGCAGGTTGGCGTCGATCGCCGCGCCGAGCTGCTCGGCCTCGGCGAGGATCTTGGCCGCCGCGGGCTGACGCGCGGCCCCGCCACCGTCGCTGGTCCACAGACCCATGGCCGCGGCGGCGCTGGCGGCGGCCGCGGCCCGGGTCGCGATCTGCGCCTTGTCGACCACGGTCGCCGCCGCGGCCTTGCGGAGCTCGACGTATTCGGTCGCGAAGGTGAGCGCGCGCCGCTCGAGCCCTCGGAAGCGTTCGGCCTCTTCCTTGGCGAGCACGTCCTGGCTGTGCTTGCCGAGCAGCGAAGCCCATCGATGGGCCCAGCGGATGCGCATCGGCGCCGCGGCGGCGCGCCGCCGCACCCTCGGGTCTTCGGTCTTGCGCGCCGCGACGCCCGGCGTGGCGGCCAGCTTGGTCGCCACGCCGCCGTCGAAGAACAGCGCCGGCAGCGTGGGCACCCGCGGCCGGCTCGCGACCGCGGCCGGCGCAGCCGTCGGCCCCGGATTGGCCTCGTCCCAGAAGTAGAGCGCCTGCGACAGCACCGCGTCGTCGAGCGTGAAGGCGTTGAGGGCGGTCGGGTCGCCAGCCAGCGATGGCGAGGTGGCGAGCTGGTGGTCGAAGTCGCTCCAGGCACCGACGATGGTGGCGGCGGCGGTGGTGCGGGCATCGAGCGCCCGCTGCACCGCCACCGGGTCGGATGGCCTCGCGGTGGCGAGCCGATCGTACGTCGCATGGGCGCCGAGCATCTCGAGGTAGGCCGGCCCGACCGCCAGATCGAGTCGGGCGACCAGGTGATTGTAGTCGAGCACCTGCTGGAGCTGCGCCATGCGCGATGGCTGATCGGGAATCTTCGCCGCGGTGACGCGGGCCAGCGCGTCCCGCTGGTCCGGATCGGGAACGTACGGATCGTGGCGGAACTGTCGAATGTAGTTCTCGGCCAGCGGCTTCAGCATGAACGTGCTGGGCAAGAAGCGCGCGACTACGGTCGTCGGGCGCATGGCCAGCGCGCGGGCACACAGATCGGCGGCGTCGAGCTCGTCGCCGCGCGTGCTGCCGACCTGCCAGATCACGTAGGCCTCGAGGACCAGCAGATCCGGATCGCCGGGGTCGACCGAGCTCGCCGCCTCGAGCTCGGTCTCGATCTCGCGCAGGCCGTCCGCGGTGTGGAGCCGCGCCGGCCGCCCGAACAGGTCACGCAGCAGCCCGGCCTTGAGCGCGACGGCGCGCAAGCTGGCGCCGCCGGGGCGCAGGATCTCGAGCTGGGAATGGTGGTAGCGGACCGCCGTGAAGTCGTAGGCCCGCATCGCGTTGACGAGCGCGCTGGCGTGGTCCGCGATCTGGCCCGTGCTGCGCCGCTGCGCGTCCTTGGGCACCAGGTAGGCCACGCCGACCACGGCGGCCAGACACGCCACCGCGAAGGCGGTCTGCAGCCCCCACAGCCCGAGCTTGCGCTTGATCGTCCGCCGCTCGTCGCGCGTGGTGCCGTGGTCGCGGATCTGGTCGATCGTGTTGCTGTTGTTCACGAAGTTGTTCCACGCCGACCACATCAGGAAGGCGAAGAAGGCGAAGGCGCCCAGCAGGGTGGCGAGGCGCAGCAGCATGGCCTCGAGGCCCAGCCCCTGCTTGGTCGCGATCACATCGAGGTTGCCGATGCGGCGGCCAGCCACCTCGTCGAGCTGGTCGATGCGCTGGCGGGCGATCTCGTCCGCCTGCGCCAGCGTGGTCTGCACGATCAGGCCGACGTCGCCGAGCCGCAGCCGGATGATCTCGTCGATCTGCGCCAGCCGGTCGGCGGCGACTCGATCGACGCGGTCGAGGATCTGCAACGTCGCCTTCCGCGCGCGCGCGATGTTGGCCGCGATCATGCGGTCGGCGGCCCCGATCGTCGCTCGCGCCTCCTGGCCGGCGTTGTCGACGGTCGCGTTGGCGCCGGTGGTGACCTGGAGGATGCGGGCCTCCAGCGACGCGTCGACCTTGTCGACCAGCTTGCCGCTGCCGTCGAAGGTCTTGTCGACCACCTTGCCGACCAGGTCGCCGGCCTGGTCCATGCGGCGCGCCGCGACGCCCTCGAAGTCGTACAGCAGCCGCCGCCCGCTGCCCTCGATGCTACGGATGGTCGGCGTCGCCGCCGCCTCGGCGAACCCGCCCGCCGGTGCACCCAGCACGCCGCCGATGGCGCGGCCGGCGCCCTTGAGCTTGCGGATGACGAAGTTCTCGCCGCGCGCCGTCGTGGCCGCCGGCCACGTCACGGCGATCAGCAGGGCGACCATCACGATTCGAGCGCGTCCGATCATGGGCGGCCGATAATGTCGTAAGTTCCCGGGCGTGACCATTCGCGACGGGTTCGTCGGCGCCGTCGGCGCCACTCCGCTCATCCGCATCGCCAGCCTGTCGGCCGCGACCGGCTGCGAGATCCTGGGCAAGGCCGAGCACCTGCAGCCGGGCGGCAGCGTCAAGGATCGCGCCGCCCGCCACATCGTGCTGACCGCCGAGGCCGAGGGCAAGCTTGGTGGCGGTGGTCCCCGCGAGCTGGTCGAGGGCACCGCGGGTAACACCGGCATCGGCCTGGCGCTGGTGTGCCGAGCGCGCGGCTACGCCTGCCACATCGTCATCCCCGACAACCAGAGCACGGAGAAGATCGAGCTGCTGCGCGCGCTCGGCGCGGTGCTCCACCTGGTGCCGGCCAAGCCGTTCGCCGATCAGGCCAACTACTATCACGTGGCCCGCCGGCTCGCCGAGGAGCGCGGCGCGTTCTGGGCCGACCAGTTCGAGAACCCGGCCAACGCCCGCGCCCACCAGGAGACCACCGGGCCCGAGATCATCGCCGACGCCGGTCGGGTCGACGGCTTCGTGTGCTCGTCGGGCACCGGCGGCACGATCGGCGGCATCTCGTCGTATCTGAAGCAGCAGTCGGCGGCGACCCAGTGCTACCTGGTCGACTGCGAGGGCAGCTCGCTCTACAACCACGTCGAGCACGGCAACCTCGACGCCACCGGCTCGAGCATCCTGGAGGGCATCGGCATCCGCCGCATCACGCGCAACTTCGCCATGGCCCAGCTCGACGGCGCCTTCGCCGGCACCGACCGCGAGTCGGTGGAGATGGCGCACTGGCTCCTGGCCAAGGACGGCCTGTTCGTCGGCGGCTCGGCCGGCCTCAACTGTGTGGGCGCGGTCAAGCTCGCCCGCCGCCTCGGGCCCGGCAAGACCATCGTCACCATCCTCACCGATGGCGCCGGCCGCTACACCTCGCGCCTGTTCAACGATGCCTGGCTCGCCGACAAGCAACTGCGGCCGACCGCGACCGATCTGTCGTTCGTGGCCTGACCCGCCGCCGGCGGCCAGCTGCCCCGGGTCACGGCGGCGGCGGCGTCCAGTACTCGACCTGATCGGCGAACATGCGGCCGAGGCGATCGCCGGCGGTCACCGCCCACGAGTAGTCGTCGAGGAAGTTGTTGCGGACCTGCGCGCGTCCGTTGTCCGGGAACCGGACATCGTCGGCGAGGATGTCCTCGCTGGTCACCGCCACGCCGCCGTGCTGGTGACAGCCGATGCAGCTCGAGGCCGCGTTGCCGTGCCCGAGCTCGATCATCGGGTTCGAGCACCAGCTCGGCCCGCCGGCGCCGCGGTGGGCGGCGGCCAGCGCCTCGGCCAGCGAGGTCGCGGTGGCGCCGCCGCGCGGATCAGCATCGCCCTCGCGGAACGCGGTCACCACGCACATCTTGTAGTTGCGCCACGGCCCGCCGAGCGCGACCACCGACGGTGGCCGGTCCGCGCCGAAGTCGCTGTCGGGCTGCGGCGACCACCACATCGTCAGCCACAACCAGTGGTCGAGCTCCTTGGTCATGAGGTGCAAGCCGGCCAGGCGATAGCGCGAGCCGGTCGGCAGCGCGAGCGTGTAGATCGCCTCCGGAGCCGGATCGGCCACCGTCGCGGGCTGCCATTCCTGCACGCCGGCGAGGGCCGCGGTCAGCCCGGTCGCCGAGGTGTCGAACACCGGCACGGTGATGCCGAGCTCGGCGCGTCGCCAGTCGGCCTTGACCACCGCGGCGTCGAGCGGGAACGGCGAGCTCAGGCACGGCGCCCACGCCGGGTCGGCCTCCTGGTAGTCGATCGTCAGGGTCGCCGCGCCGCCGTCCTCGGCGGTGACCGCGATCCAGATCGCCGCCGGTCCGCTCGCGCTGCAGCGGTCGCCGCCGCAATCGAAGCTGTCCGCGGTCGGCGCCGCGCCGCTGCGCACCCGCAGGCTGCCGGTGCCCTCGAGGCGCGCCATCAGCGTCTCGCCGTCGCCGACGAAGTAGGGTCCGAACCCGCGCTCGGCACACGCCGTCAGCGTCATCGTCTCGCGCACCACGCGGCGCGGCCCGGCGCTGGGCGCGTCGGCGATCGGGGGCGGAGCCGGGGCGCCTTCGCAGCCGACGATCGGCGCATAACTGGCCAGCAAGTGGCGGGCGGCGCCCGGGCTGTACTGCACGCGATCGATGCCGCCGACGCCGGCGATCTCGGCGGCGTCGTCGATGGCGTCGAGATAGGCCAGCCAGCGATCCGGCGGCCACGAGGCCAGCTCGTCGACCGCGGTCGGATTCCACGCCAGGGCCTCGTCGAGCGCCAGGTCGGTGAACGACGCCCGCGCCCGCATCTCGTCGGGCGACAGGTTGCGGAACAGGCGGTCGAACAGCCGGCGCAGATCGTCGGCGCCGTACCAGGTCTGCCAGCGCGGCAGCTCGGCCGGTGCCGCCGCCCCCGGATCGATCGCGAACGGCACCGGCGCCAGCGCCCGCACCGCGGCCGCCCAGGCCACCTCACGCCGGATCGCCTGCCCGTGCGCCAGCTCGTCGTCACGACCGCGCACCATGCCGTCGGCGGGATACGCCGACGCGGCGCCGACCAGCTTGCGGTCGGGCGCCGTCAGCGCGCTGGCGACCACGCCGTCGCAGACGTCGCGCGGCGGATCGCTGCACGCCACCGCGAGGGCGGCGCAGCACGCGAGGATCCGGCCGCGCTCCGTCATCGGCTCCTACTCGAACGCCAGCGCGGCGTCGCTGGCCGCCATCCACTCGAAGTTGCGGTTGCGGTCCCGCACGATGAAGTAGATCCAGCCGTCGCTGCGGAAGTGGGGGTAGAGCGCGTACTGGCCGGGTTGCATGGTCGTGAGGCGGCGGATCTCGCCGCTGGCGAGCTCGAGCAGGAACAGATTCGCGGCGCCGCCGGTCTGCGAGTCGCGCAGCGCCACGAAGCCGGGGTCGGTCGCCGAGGCGTAGCCGAGCGCCGCCCAGTCGGCGGACTCGACGTAGTGGTGGAACACCATCCAGCGCTCGTCGAAGCTGATCGCCGGCTTGCCGCCGCGCACGCAGTAGCGCGCGATCTCGGGGACGTTGACGGTGTAGGTCGAGCCGGTCGGCGTCGCCACCAGCTTGCGCACGATGTAGCCACCGGTGCGGGAGACCAGCAGCCGCCCCGACGGCGAGATGATCACGTCACCTTCGCGCGGCAGGGCCTTCGTGATCCTGGCCTGGGGCACGAACTGGGTGCCGGTGTGGACCATGGGGGTCAGGTCGATCGCGGCGCTCGACGAGAAGGTCGAGCTGATGTCGCCGAGGGTCGGCGAGTTGCTGTTCATCTGGCCGCCGTTGTCGTTCGTGAACTGGCCGTCGACGGTCCAGTAGTCGCCGCCGTTGGCCGCCGCCATGTGCTGGTACAGGCCGACCGCGGTGGTGCGCCGGCACTGCGGCTCGTCGAACGTGATCATGGTCGGCTGGGTCGCCAGCAGGCTCTGCTCGCAGAAGCGGGCGTTGGAACCCTGCAGCGCGAAGCCCGAGTTGTCGGGCCAGAAACCCGGGTCGTACTGCGCCGCCGCCGGGATGTTGGTGTCGTTGAGCAGGTCGATCACCGACGCACGGTAGGTCGAGCTCGCGACCGGCGCGCCACCGTGCGAGATGTAGCGGCCGTCGGCGGAGCTGCGCGTCCAGTAGCTGGACGCGTAGGTGTGCTCGCGGAGGATGCGGATCACGGTGCCGGGAGCCGCGTCCTCCCATCCGGTCGACGACGCCGTGTCGCCGGCGCGCGGGTAGGTGGTCAGGCAACCGCGCTCGTCGGTGGCGCCCTGGCAGCCGAACATCAGGATGCCGTTGTCGGCGTTGACCTGGCGCCAGCCCTCGGTCGCCATGGTGGTGACGTGGGTCTGGACCTCGGCCGTGATCATCGTCGTGGTGCAGGTCGGCGACGGATCGGCCGCGACCACGGTGTCGAGCTCGGGCAGGTCGCGCGCGAACCACTCGGCGACGATGTCGAACTGGGGCTGGGTGAGGTGGCCGGTGTCGCTGCGCGGCATCGCGGCCTCGCCGACGAACAGGTCGAGCTCGGTCGGCGCCGTCGCGCCGTAAGCGAGGGTGAAGACATACTCGAACCAGGCCAGGCGGCCGGCGGTGTTGTAGATGCCGAGCTTGGTGGGCGGCCACCCCGAGGTCAGCACGCCCGGCGAGGCGCGGAAGCAGTCGACGATCCCGGCGGCCTGACCCTGGGTCGTCGGCAGCAGGTTGTTGGTGAGGCAGGCCGCCTCCGCGGCGTTGCTCTCGGAGTCCCAGCTGCGCAGCTGATCGCGGGTCACCGCGTGGCAGCGATCGCAGTTCTTGGTCCCGCCGACGCCGAGCAGCGCCGACGCCTGCTGCGCGAGCTCGAGGTCGGGCAGGTTCACCGGGTTGCGGAGCGCCGGGATCGTGGAGGCGTCGACGGCCGCGTCGACCGCAACCTCGGCAGCGTCCTCGCCCGCGTCGCCGTCACCTCCGCCGCCGCATCCGCCGGCGCATCCGATCAAGGCCAGGCCTGCGACGATCACGAGCGCATACGGACGAACCATGGGCGCAGCGTGCTCTGAAGCGTCACGGCGTGTCACCTCAAACCGTTCGATTCAGCCCTGAGACGATCTGGCGAGCTGCGCACAGCCCGTCTCAGGCGGCGCCGGCTCACATGTAGGTGAACCTCGCCGCGGCCCCTGCTCAACGGCGAATCGCTTTCCGTACCGCGGTCGCGGTCTCGACCCCGGTGAACGCGCCACCCTCCATGAAGCCCTGGTAGTCGAGGGACGTGTGCTCACCGCAGAAGTACACGTTGCCCTGCGGCTCGGCCTCGTAGCCCGCGAACTGGGTGTACTGACCGGTGCGGTAGAACGCGTACGACGCGTTGAACAGCGGCGCCTTGTGCCAGATCGACTGGGTCGCCTTGTTGTTCCACGACAGGCCCGGGTAGACCGGCGCCAGCTGGCCGAGACCCTGCTGGGCGTCCTGGCGGACCCGCGCGTCGCTCGCGGTCGCGAACGCCGTGCTGGTGCGCATCGAGTCGGTGACCGAGCCGCCCGAGTACAGGCACAGGATGCCGGGCGTGCCGGCCTGGGCGCGCGACACCTCCCAGCACACCTGGTACCCGGTGTCGGAGACGGTCGAGCCATTCGAGACGCCCGGCCACGGGCCGCTGCCGAGCCAGCCGCGGTGGTCGAACTGAAGTTGCAGCTTGCCGTTGTGGCCGCGGCCCAGCTCGTTGATCGCCTGGACCTTGAGCGGATCGAAGCCGGCCTGGCCGTAGTCGAAGCTGTAGGCCGCGAACGGCAGCGCGAGCACGACGTGGTCGTACGTGGTGTCGATGGTCTGGTTGCCACGTTCGAACGTCAGCTTGTAGCGGCCGCCGGCGGTCTCCTTGATCTTGACCAGCTTGTGGCCGGTGACGACGCGGCCGCCGAGGTGGGCCCCGATCGCCTCCGGGAGGCGCTGATTGCCGCCGCGAATGTGGAACTGCTCGTCGGAGACACCGAACGTCGCCAGCTCGTGGTTGAACGGCTTGGGCTGGTACGCGAGCAGGTAGAGCAAGTTGAGCGCCGACTGGTTGGCGGTGTCGGCCCCGTACTCGATCGCGTAGGCGAGGTCGAGGACCTGGCCGAGCCCGGAGCCATGGCCACCGGGGACCCGGCTCTCGATCCAGTCGTGGACGCTCATCTGGCTGAGCGCCTGGCCGGCGGCGGTGTACGAATCGAACGTGGTCGGGAACGGCGCCGAGCGCAGGTCGTCCTTGACGGTGCGCCAGATGGCGTCGAAGTCGGCGTCGGCCTGCGACTTGGCGTAGTAACCGCCGTGGACGCGAAAGGTGTCGGCCGAACCGGCGGGCTGCGCGGCCAGCAGGTCGTCGACCGGCAAGCCGAACCGATCGGCGAGCGCCAGGATGGTCGCGTGGCCGCTGTCGATCAACTCGCCGCCCCACTCGGTGACCTGGCCTGCCGACCAGTAGCCGGTCCGGTTGGAGTACATGCGGCCGCCGAGCCGATTCGAGGCCTCGTACACGGTCGACTCGATGTTGCGATCGAGGAGCTCGAGCGCACACGACAGGCCGCCGATGCCACCGCCCACGATCGCCACCGTCGGAGCGCCGCCCGCAGCGCGAGCGCGGCGCGGGATGGCGAGGGCGGCGGCTCCGGCCGCGCCGCCGAGCAGCAGGTGCCGGCGCGACAGCCCGCCGCGCTCGGCGCGCTGGCGGGTCTCCTCGCGGCGCAGGTCGCGCACCTCGTCGATCGGGACCCCGGTCCGGCGCGCGATCGTGACGTCACGCCACAGAGCACGAAGGGACAACGCGAGCGGTGTACGAGCCATGAAGGGTCATCATAAAGACCCCATGACTCGTTCCGCCAGCTGAAATACTTGTGTGCTGGTCAACGGTCGAGCAGCCGGCTCACCGCAGACGTAGGATCCGCAACCACCTCCAGCAGCTCCCGATGAGCGGGACGGATGAGGCCGGCGGCGACCGCGCCATCGACGAAGGCGATCAGGTCGCGGTAGTAGCCGCCCAGATCGACCAGCAGGCACGGACGAGCGTGGTGGCCGAGCAGCGCACCGGTCACGGCCTCGAACAGCTCGTCGAGCGTACCGAACCCGCCCGGCAGCGTGATGAAGGCGTCGGCCGCCGCGAACATGAGCTCCTTGCGCTCCGCCATCGTGGCCACGATGTCGAGGCGGGTGAGGCCCTGGTGCGCGATCTCGCGCTCGAGCATCTCGGCCGGGATCACGCCGTGCACCGCACCGCCGGCGGCGAGCGCGGCGTCGGCCAGCACGCCCATCATCCCGACCGACGCACCACCGTAGACGAGGGTCCAGCGCTGGGCCGCGATCGCCTCGCCGAGCTCCTGGCAGGCGGCGGCGAGCGCCGGATCGTGACCACGCGCCGAGCCGAGGAAGACGCACACGCTGGAGATGGACACGGCGCCAGGAGCGGTATCATGGGTCGTGCTTGCTGACGAGTCCTGGCGCTACCAGCCGTGGTCGACGCTGACCGCCGATGAGGTGTACCGGATCATGGTGCTGCGCCAGCGGGTGTTCGTGGTCGAGCAGGCCTGCGCCTACCTCGATGCCGACGGCTGGGATCCGCAGGCCAGCCACCTGTGGAACGACCATCGCGACGCCACGATCGCCTACCTGCGCGTGTTCGCGCCCGGGATCAAGTACCCCGAGGCCAGCCTCGGCCGCATCGTCACCGCACCCGAGGTGCGGCGCAGCGGCCTGGGCCGCCGGCTGGTCGCCGAGGGGCTGGCGCGCATCGCGGCCGCGCACGGGCCGGCGCCGGTCCGCATCGGCGCCCAGAAGTACCTCGAGGGGTTCTACGGCGAGGTCGGCTTCGTCCGGGCCTCGGACGATTACCTCGAGGACGGGATTCCTCACCTCGAGATGGTGCGGCCATGAGCGTGCGGGTCGCGGTGGCGATGACGGTGGCGGCGGCGGCGTGCACGGCCGCCGGCGAGCAGCCCGGCGACCTGTGTGACCAGGTGCAGTGTGCCCTTGGCACCCCGGTGTGGGCGGTGCGCGCCGAGTCGCCGGTGCCGCAGCGCATTCCCTCCGCGCGTCGTCGACGACCGGGATCGGCGGTCGAAGCGGTCGCGATCTCGGCCGGAGATCCGCCCTGGTTCGCCGGCAGCTACGACAGCCAGTTGACCGTCGGCGACGCCTCGACCGCCGGCTGGCAGTCGGCCGAGCTTGGTGCCGCGTTCGTGGCCCGCACCGGCGGCCGCCGGCTCGACACCTGGCTGGCGGATGCGCGGGCCCCGTACCTGGTCCGGGTGGTCGGGCTCCTGCCCGACCACGAAGATGGCGCCCTGTCGCTGGTCGTCGGTCAGCACGGCCAGGACCCGCGCCACCGCATCGAGGCGGTGTGGTTCGATCGGGGCGCGCGGCAGGCCCGGCGCGAGACCATCGCGCTGATCGATAGCGCGGCGGCGCTCGGCGGCGTCGCGGTGGCCGCCGACGCCCACGGCTGGCCGATCGTGGCGCTGAGCGGGACCCGGATCGATCTCGGCGGCACGATCAGCGACGGCGTCCACGCGATCGTGTTCCGGCTCGGCCAGGGACTCGAGCGCGAGCTGCTGGTCGACCTGCCCGGCGTCGACATCGCCGACCTCGATGTCGACGGCGATCTGGTGGCGATCGGCGGCAGCTACCGCGATCAACCCCCGGGCTGGCCGGCGTGCCTGGCGTCGTGTGGGTTCGTCGCGGCGCTCGACGCCGGCAGCGGCGCCATGCGCTGGGTCCAGGTCATCCGCGCCAGCGGCGGGGCGGCGGTCCACGCGGTCGGCGTCGGTGGCGGCCAGGTGGTGGCGATGGCCAGCGCCGCCGATGCGCCGACCGAGCCCGCGCTCGGTACCGGGGCGCTGCCCGCCTATCTGCTCACGCTCGATGCTGCGGGCGACGGCGGCCTGCCCTTGCTGCTCGATCAGACCGTCCTGGCCGAGGCCGGGACCGAGATCGCCGGCCGCGACCTCGACGTGGCCGCCGACGGCGCGGTGGTCATCGCGCTCGCGTTCCGAGGCACGGCGCTGGTCGGCAGCCAGCCGATCGTGGCCGACGACGCCGACGGCGATCACGAGAGCGTGGTCGCCGAGCTGGGCACCGATCTGATCTGGCAGTGGGTCGCGCACCTGCGTGGCGAGGACTTCAACACCACGGTCCGGGTCGCTGCGGTGGCGGTGGTCGGCGACCGGGTCGCGTTCGGCGGCAGCTATCGCGGTGGCCTGCTCCTGACCACCCCCCTCGGCGTCCCGATGCCGGCGTACTCCGATCAGCTCAATGGCTTCGCGATCGAGCTGGTGCGCTGACGCTGCGGGGCGCTGACGGCGCCGTTCAGTCGAGCAGGTGCACCGCGCCGACGCCGGCGGCGCAGTCGAGGAAGCGGTCGGTGACCTCGGCAGCGCGGTGGCGCCGATCGAGCGTCGGCGGCAGGTCGAGGGCATCGATGGCGGCGGCCAGCTCGGCGTGGGCGGCGACGTCACGCCGCCCGTGCACGGCGGCGCGCGACATGGTCACCGGCGGCAACGTCGGTGCCGGCTGTGGGTCGGCGAGGTACGCCGGATCGATGCACGGCGACAGATCGGCGGCCGCCGTGACCCGATCGTTCAGCGCCGGCAGCCCGAAGCGACGGGTCAAGGTGCTGAGCACGGACACGTGCTCGAACGTGGCGTCGACCACCTGGCCGCGGCGCACGGTGGGGCCGATGACCAGGCTGGGGACCCGGAAGCCGAGCTGGCGGAACGCGGCGCGCTCGTCGGTGGTGACCGGCGGCGACACGTGGTCGTAGAAGCCACCGTGCTCGTCGTAGGTGATGACGAGCAGGCACTTGTTCCACTGCGGCGAGGCGCCCAGCGCGTTGACCACGCTGGCGATCAGCGCCTGTCCAAGCCGGACGTCGTGGTCGGGATGGTCGTCGTTGGCGCCGCCTCCGAAGAACTGGGGATCGATGAGCGAGAAGGTCGGCAGCTGACCGGCGGCGGCGTCGGCGAAGAAGTCCTCGACCGGCGCGTTGCCGGCCAGCTTGAAGTAGCCGCCGGTCGCCCACGCCACGTCGTGGAAGTAGTTCTTGTGCGACCAGCCGGCGTCGGCGAGCACGTCGAAGACGCTGCGGAAGCCGAGCGCGGGCGTGTTGCCCTGGTTGCCGTGCGAGGTCGCGCCGTGCAGGTAGAATCGATTGGGCCAGGTCGGGCCCATCACCGAGGCGAACCAGCGCTGGCAGATGGCGCTGCTGTCGGCCAGCGCGTACAGCTGCGGCAACTGCTCGCGCACGTGATAGCCCATCACGTCGGCCTGCGAGCTGCCCTCGTGCTCGCGCACGAAGCCATCGTTGGCGCCCTGGTTCCATTGTCGGTGGCAGGCGTCCCAGCCGTGCGGCGGATCGGCGGGCGTCAGGTCGTCGAGGCGGTGGACCGTCACCGGCGCGCCGCTCGGCGCCGGATTGCTCTCGCTGCCGGTGAGGCCGTCGACGTCGACGCGGGCCTCGAGCATGCGCAAGGCGCCGAGGTAGTGATCGAACGAGCGATTCTCCATCATCAGCACCACGAAGGTGTCGATGCCGGCCAGCAGCGCGTCGGCCGAGGGCGCATCGACGGCGGCGTCGGCGGCGGCGTCCGGTGCGGCGTCGAGCGCGGTGGCGTCGCCGCTGGCGGCGTCGGCGCCCGGCGACGGATCGTCACCGCAACCCAGCGCGACGCTGCCGAGCGCAACGCCGAGCCCCTGCAGCGTCTCCCTCCTCGTCGGCCGCATCGGCGTCACTCGATGCGCAGGTTGCGCTCGAGCTCCTCGGGGTTGCTCGAGGCGTAGATCGCGGTCTCCATGGTGATCACGCCGGTGTTGACCAGATCGAGCAGGTGTTGATCGAACAGCTGCATCGAGTACAGGTCGCGGCCCTTGCGGATCATCTCGGGGATGTCGCTGAGCCGTCCCGAGGTCCGCACGCACTCGCGGATGGTCCGCGTCACGCGCAGGATCTCGACGGCCGGCAGCCGGCGGCGGCCCTCCTTCGCGACCAGCAGGCGCAGCGATACCACCGCCTGCAGGCAGTCGCCCAGGCGCTCGCGGATGACGTCCTGGGCGTCGGGCTCGAACAGGCCGACGTAGCGCTGGATCGTCGACACCGAATCGGGGGTGTGGATCGCCGAGATCACCAGGTGGCCGGTCTCGGCCGCCTTCAGGCAGGTCGCGGCGGTCTCGCGATCACGGATCTCGCCGACCATGATCACGTCGGGATCCTGGCGCATCGCGGCGATCAGCGCGTCCTTGAAGCTCTCGGTGTCGGAGCCGACCTCGCGCTGGATGATCATGCACTTGCCAGGCTCGTGCAGGAACTCGATCGGATCTTCGATCGTGATGATGTGGGCGTGGCGGGTGTCGTTGATGTAGCGCAGCATCGCTGCGATGGTCGTGGTCTTGCCGTTGCCGGTCGCGCCGGTGATCAGGATCAGGCCGCGGCGGGTATCGGCGATCTCGGCTAGCACCGGCGGCAGGTGGAGGTTCTCGATGGTCATCACGTTGACCGGGATCAACCGCATCACGATCCCGACCGTGCCGCGCTGGCGGAAGATCGAGGCCCGGAAGCGACCTCGAGGCGGCAGCGAATACGACACGTCGATCTCGCCGAACGGCCGCGTGAAGTCGACCGGCGTGCCGCGCTCGTCGAGGATCATGCGGGCGATCGCTTCGGTATCGCCGGCGGTCAGCGGCGGCACCTTGATCGCACCGAGCAGCTCGCCATGCAGGCGATAGTGCGGCGGATAGCCGACCTCGAAGTGGATGTCGGACACCCCACGTTCGATCCCGAACGCGAGCAGCTTCTGCAACGTCGCCTTGTCCATGCCCATGAGTGACCTTTGCCGAGCCGTGACTGTGCTGAGCTGGCCGGTTCAGTTTAGCCCAGGCTTGGTCTCCGCATCGGGTAGCGGTGGCGCTTCTTCATCGCGATGGCGCAGGCTCTCGATCAGGGGTCGGGTGCGGGGGTCGGCGGACGGCGGCGTCGGCCGTGGCGCGCGCCATCGTCCCGGCCCGTGCGGCTCGGGCTCGGCGCTGCCGCCGGGCTCGACGATCTCGCCGAGCACATCGCTCGCGCCGTCGGGCGCTTCGGTCAGCGCGCGCAGCTCGTCGGCCAGCGGCCGATACGACGGCTGGGCGACGTGGGTCCCCGAGCGCGGCGGCAACGAAAATTCCCCCGACCCGCGGGCCACGCTGGCCAGGTCGGCGTGGTTGCGACCCTCGCCGGTGTCCTCGAGCTCCTCGTGCGGCGCCCGATGGCCGGGGGCCTGGTGGTCCTCGTGCTCCTCTTCGCCGTCGCCGTCGAGATCGGGATCTGGCGACGGGGCGATCAGCGGCTCGAGGTGCCGGCTGCCGACCGCCAGGATCGCCCGCCGCACGCTGCCGCGGACCTGCGGGAACGGCGGTCCGGGCCGCGCCATGTAGAAGCCCTGGCCGTAGCGGATGCCGAGCTCGCGCAGCGCGATCAGATCGTCGAGCGTCTCGATGCCCTCGGCGACCATCACGGCGTCGATGGTCGCGGCGATGTGGCCCAGCGAGCGCAGCATCTCGCGCTTCACCGTCGAGCGCGCCACCCCGCGGATCAGCACGTCGGACAGCTTGATGAAGTGCGGCCGCAGCGCCATCACGGTCTCGAGGTTGGAGTGCCGGGTGCCCACATCGTCGATCGCGACGCCAAAGCCCATGTTGGTGTAGATGGCGAGCGCGCGCCGGAACGCCGCGAAGTTCTCGATCGCGAGCCGCTCGCTGATCTCGAAGACGATGTGGGCCGGCGTCAGCGCGGCCGCTGACAGCAGGTGGCTGACCTCGATCTCGATGAAGCTGGCGTCGTAGAACGACATCGGTAACAGGTTGACGAACAGCCGATGCACCGGCTCCAGGCCCACCGCGCGGCGCAGCGCGCCCCGGAAGCAGGCGCGGTCGAGCTCGAACGTCAGGTCGACCTCGTCGGCGACCGCGAACAACGTCGCCGGCGACTCCATGCGCGTGCCGCGCGGACCACGGGTCAGCGCCTCGTGGCCGAAGATCTCCCCGGTCTCGAGATGGACGATTGGCTGGTACACCGCGATCAGGCCGTCGCCGAGGATGATGTCCTGGAGCACGGCCTTGTCGCGCAAGGCGGCCCGCTGCCGCGACAGCCGGGCGGCCTCGTGCGCATCGGCGATCAGGCGGGCGACCAGGCGTTCGGGGCGGACCATCGGATTCGACAGCACGCGGGCGGCACCGACGTTGACGCGCGGCTCGTCGCGGATGAGCTGGCGGACCGCCGGAGCCAGGCCGCTGGCGACCGCCTCGGTCACCGCCGAGGTCAGGCGATCGAGGTCGACCTGGCTGGAGTCGCGCGGCGACAACAAGCAGATATAGGCGTCATCGTCGTTGCTGCGGCAGATGATGTCGCGCGAGCGCAGCAGCTGGCCCCGCAGCCCGTCGAGTACGGCGCCGGCCTGGTCGAACAGCTCGGCATGCTGGGCGACGCCGAGCTCGGTCTGGATCCGCTCGAGCTGCGACAGGTCGACGTAGAGGCAGCTCACCGCCCGATCGCGCTGCAGGATCGCGATGACCTCACCCATCCGCTCGTGGTAGGGGCGGAAGCGGTCGGCGGGGGTGGGCGGCGGCGCGACCACCAGCGGGGTGGGGGCGGCGTCGGCGATGAAATGGACCCGGCTCTTGCCGCTCTGTTTTGCAGCCCGCAACGCCGCCATCGCGGTCTCGAGCAGCGCCTCGGGGGTGGTGGCGTCGTCGGGCAGGATGGCGACGCCGACGGTGACGCTGAGGTGGAGGTCGCCGGGCAGCGCCGCCGCCGACACCACCTCGCGCACCCGCTCGGCCTTGGCGATCGCACCGGCCTTGCCGGTGTCGGGGAGCAGGAGCGCGAACTCCTCGCCCGCGAAGCGGCCGACGATATCGCCGCTGCGGACCCGGTCGGGCGAATCGGCGCCGATCAGGAGCTGGGCGACGCGGCGCAAGACCTGGTCGCCGCCCTGGAACCCGAGCGCCGCGTTGACCTGGGCGAACCCGTCGAGGTCGACGAGCAAGAGGGCCAGGCTGTGGCCGGAACGCTGGGCGCGCGCGGTCTCCTCGCGCAATCGATCCTGGAACACGCCGTGGGTGTAGAGCCCGGTGAGGGTGTCGCGGAAGCGGTCCGGTGCGGCATCGCGGCCCAGCGCCGGCATGCGCGCGGTCGTGCGCTGGTCGAGGTCGGCGCCACGGTCGGGGGCGGGGGCACCTCGTTCCTCGAGGCGCTGGTGGGCGTCGCGCAGCGCGGCGCGCAGCCGGTGGTTGTCGAGCTCCAGGTCGCGCGCGCGGGTCAGCTGACCGACCAGGCCAACCAGCGCCGGCCCGCGCCACGGCTTGTGCACCACGCAATGCACGTCACCCGACGCCACCGCGGCGACCACCGGGTCGGCGTCGGCGTAGCCGGTGACCAGGACGCGCCGGATGTCAGGGCGGATCGCGGCGATGCGAGCCAGCAGCTGGAGTCCGTCCATGCCTGCCATGCGGTAGTCGGCGAGCACGACGGTGATGTCCTCATGCGCTGCGATCGACTGCAGGGCGGCGTCCGGCATCGCCTCGGTCAGCACCTCGAACTGGCGGCGCAGGCAGCGATCGAGGAGATCGAGGTTGTGGGGCTCGTCATCGATGCACAAGACACGCGGCCGCGTGCCGGCTGGCTGCGATGGCGAGACCGCCCCCTCAGGCGAACCGCTCATGTCGTCGGATACTGCCAATGTCCCGTCGCCAGTATAACGGCGCGCCCAACGCGCGCGGAAGCGTCTTCGACGGCGCCGGCGGATGCAGGTAGGCCTGAGTCGCACTGCTCGCGAGATACGCGCCGACCTGGCGACGGAAAAAATCGACGCTCGCGGTCGATCGTGACCGCCATGCGCGGCAACGCCTTGGGGATTCTGCTAGTGTCGCGAATTCGAGGGGCATGCGCGGAAAACGCATTCTGTTCTTCGATCCAGATTCCCGCGCGCGGCGGGTGGCCGAGCGCGCGCTGGCGTCTACTGGATCGATGGTTCGTTCGGCAACGGATGCCGACGATCTGGTCCGGCTACTTGATGAAGGTGGCTGGGACCTGCTCATGCTGTCGTTCGATCCGCCGCTGCGCGACGATCCGGCCTGGGTCGACCGCCTGGCCAACTTCGAGACTCGCTGGCCGCGCACCAAGATGGTGCTGCACTCGATCGAGCCCAGCGAGGACTACCTGCCACTGCTGGCCACCCGGCCGTGGCTGCGCAACATCATCGCCAAGAACGACGACCCGCTGGAACCCGACGAGCTGATCATCACGGCCGAGAAGCTGCTGCGCCAGGACCTGTTCGGCTTGCAGAAGTACCTGCTGTGGGGCGTCGAGCCGTATCGCGTCGAGATCCGCGACTCGCGCCTGAAACAGGACTACATCCAGGAAGTCGCGACCTACGCTCAGGCGCTGGGATGCAACGAGCGAGTCATCGAGCTGGTCGAGACGGTCGCCGACGAGTTGATCACCAACGCCATCTACAACGCGCCGCGCAACGACCACGGCGAGCCCAAGTACGCGCGGCTGTCCCGCCGCGAGCCGGTCGAGCTGGCCGAGCACGAGGTCGGGCACCTCGAGTTCGCCTGCGACGGTGACTACATCGCGATCGCCCAGGTCGATCCGTTCGGTGCCCTGACCCAGGAGACCGTGGTCAGCTACCTCAATCGATGTCTGGTGAAGGGCCCCGAGCAGCTGTCGGATGCCTCGGGCGGCGCCGGCATCGGGCTGTACCGGGTGTTTCAGTCGCTGTCGAAGTTCATCATCAACGTCGACCCGGGCAAACGCACCGAGGTCATCTGCCTGCTCGATCTTCGGTTGACGATGAAGCGCTTCCGGCAGGCGGCGAAATCGTTCCATATCTTCATCCGCGACGATGGTGACCCCGCGGGAGGCGGCTGACCCATGGTCGTGCGGACCGCGTTCTCGATCGACGTCGTGGCCGAGGCCGATGCCGACGTCGTCACGATCGCCGGCGTCGTCGACGAGAACGCCGACCTGTCGCCGTTGCTCAGGCTCGGCGCCCGACCGATCCGCGTCCATCTCCGTGGCGTGCGGCGCATCAACTCGTTCGGCGTGCGGTCGTGGATGGACGCCATCCGCCATGTGCCGATCACCGCCAAGCTCTCGTTCGTGCATTGCCCGCCACCGGTGGTCGACCAGTGCAACATGGTGTCGGGGTTCCTCGGCCATGGCGCGCTGGATTCGTTCTACGCCCCCATGACCTGCGCCGAGTGCGACGAGCAGCTCGATCAACTGTTCGAGACCGAGGTCTGTCGCGCCAACGGTGCCAAGTTGCCGCTGACGCCATGCCCGCGGTGTGGCCGGCCGATGGAGGTCGACGACCTCGAGGACCAGTACCTGTTGTTCGTGCGCGACTCGATGTGACGCGGCGCGCGCGTTGCGATCGGCAACGTCGGGGACGGCGCGGCGCGGCGCGGGTCGCCTAACCCCAATGCCGATCAGTTAGCGTCAAGTGATCGAGACGAGCCACGTTTCCGCTCGTCAGGAGCGAAACGCGAGCGCACGCGAGCGTGAGTCGAAGGACGTACTCCGTCGAGGCTGCGCCCTGCGCCCTCAGGATTGATCACAGTGCGCCAGGACAAGCCTGGTCGGAGAGGAGGGAAGTAGCGCCCAAAACTTCGAGGAGCAGCCCGGGGTGAGAGTCCCCCCGCCCAAGGTGGAGGTCGCCAGGG
>CANKMW010000036.1 GCA_947483555.1 Myxococcales bacterium | reverse complement strand
CTCGCGCCCGCCGCCCACCGACGCCGCCTCGCGCCCGCCGCCCGCCGACGCCGCCTCGCGCCCGCCGCCCGCCGACGCCGCCTCGCGCCCGCCGCCCGCCGACGCCGCCGCCGTGCTGCCCACGCGCAGCGGGCGACTCACGGTGGGCGCGGTGCCGTGGGGCGAGGTGTACCTCGACGGCCGCCGGCTTCCCGGCCAGGCCCCGCGCAGCTGGGATGTGCCGGCCGGCCGCCACCAGGTCGACGTCGTCTTCCCGGCCACCGAGGACGAGCCCGAGGTCCGGCGCCGGTTCGAGATCGTCGTGCCCGCCGACGGAGAGCAGAGCGTGTCCGCCGACTTCAGTCGGTGAAGTCGCCGGGATCCACCGTCACCACCGGCACCGGATCATCCCGGGTCAGGGCGATCGCCGTCGCCGTGATGGCCGCGGCCACGACCACGCCACCGCCGCTCAGGAGCCACGGGTTCCGACACCAGCCACAGCCGCCGCCGCCGCCCCCACCGCGCTCGCCGCGCGCCACCCGCGGATCGAGGGCGAGGATGACCCCGTACCGCACGCTCGCGTGGCCCAGGCGCTCGACCAGGGTGCGGGCAGCGGCGTCGAGCCCGCCGTCGACATGACCGATCTCGACCACCGCGGTGCAGGCCGGGCGCGCCAGCACGCAGCGCTGGCCGAGCAGCGCCGGGCCGCCGCCGCGGAACACGCTGGCCACGACCAGCAGCTCGTCGAGCTCGGCGTAGACCAAGGTGTCGGCGACCGCGGCGCTGGCTTCGGCCTCGCCGGCGCCGGCGCCGAGCGCCGCGTTGCGTTCGAGGGGACCACCACCGGGGGCGGCCTCGAGAGCGATGTCGACGGTGCGGCTGTCCGCGCGGAGCGACACCGCCACGCCGCGCGCCACCCGACCCGGCGCGCGGGCGATCACCACGTGCTGTCCATGACCGAGCGACACGGTCAGCGGCGCACGCCCGGCGTCGATGCCGTCGATCGTGAGCGCGGCCCGCGCCGTGGCGTTCACCGTCACCGTGACCGCCGGCGCGACCGCGGCGATCGCGGCCTCGAACGCCGCCACGCCGTCGGGCGAGAACTCGGAGGTCGTGACGGTGCGGTCGGGATCGAGCGCGCGCGCCAGCCGGAGCGTCTCGGCGGCGTCGTCACGGCGACCGAGGTGCGCCAGCACCAGGCCCAGCCGGAGCGACACCTCGGCGTAGGCCTCGACGCCACCCGGCAACGCCAGCAGCGCCTCGGCCAGCGAGCGCGCGGACGCCAGCCGCGAGGCCGCGAACTCGGCGTCGACGGTCACCAGGTACGCGCGCCAACCCTCGGCTTCGAGCCGAGCCACCTGGGCGAACCCGGCCAGCTCGTTCGCCGGCACCGCGCCGTCGGCGCGCGCGCGCCGCGCCCGCATCACCGCGTCGGCGTCGGCGCCCGCAGCGGTCGCGACCGCCCGCGCCACATCGGCGGCGGTGGCCGCCGAGCGCGCCGCCGGCACCACGACGACCCCGGCGCCGTCGGCGTGGACGGGTTCCCCACCTGCACCGACGGTGGCACCGAGCGCCAGCGCACAGCCAGCGGCGAGGGAGCCACGAGTGCGTTGCACCACGCCATCGACGGTACCAGATCGCGACAGCAGCGCGCCCCACCGCCTGACGCGTGCGCGTCAGCGCGGAGCCGGGCCCCGAAGCCATCCGTGGGCCTGACGCCGGCGAGGATGGGGGTATACTGGCGGGGTGAGCTTCCCCTGGATGGACTCGAACCTGACCGGCTCCGCCAGCGGCGCGGCGCTGCGGCTGAACCAAGCCGTCCGCGATCTGCGCGACCGCGCGGCCCTCCTCGCGCGGCTCGGCTACTCCGCGGCCGCCGCCGTGTCGCGACTGCAGGCTCGGGTGGCCTGGGACTTCGACCCCAGCTCGCGCCACGGCGGGCCCCACGCCCGCCCCGCCGCCCTCGCCGACGCCGCGATCGCTCAGCTGGTGACCGAGACCTACGCCCGCCACGCACCGCGCTGATCCGCCACCGATCCGTCACCGATCCGTTTGGCCCGAACCCGATGTTGCCACTCCTCGAAAGCCTGCCGTTCGAGCTCGATCAGTTCACGCTGCTCGAGCGGCTGGCCACCGGCGGCATGGCCGACGTCTACCTGGCGATCGAGCATGGCACCGACGATCACCCAGCCGGGGCGTCGCCGCGCTGGGTCGCGGTCAAGCGCATCCGCGCCGACCTGGTCGAGCACCGCGAGTTCGTCGAGTACTTCATGATCGAAGGCCGGCTCTCGCTGGCCTGCCACCACCCGCACCTGCCGACCGCGTTCCACCTCGGGCACGCGGCCGACCGACCGTACCTGGCGCTCGAGTACATCGCCGGACCGACCGTGCTCGCGCTGTGTCGCGCCGCCACGCGTCGCCGCGATCCGATCGCGGTGCCGGCCGTGCTCGCCATCGGCCTGGCCGCGGCGCGGGCCCTCGACCACCTGCACGGCCTCACCGACCTCGATGGCCGCGCGCTCGAGGTGATCCACCGCGACGTCACCCCGCAGAATCTGCTGGTGGCGCCCGGCGGGGTGGTCAAGCTGATCGACTTCGGCGTCGCGCGCACCACGTTTCAGTCGCACCGCACCGAGGTCGGCGTGATCAAGGGCAAGTACGCCTACATCGCACCCGAGCAGCTCGACCGCAACCGCACCGTCGATCAGCGCGCCGATCTGTTCTCGCTCGGTGTGGTGATCCACGAGCTGCTCACCGGCCAGCCCCTGTTTCATGGCGCGAGCGATCTCGACACCACCGAGCGCGTCAAGGCGGCGCCCATCCCGAACCCGACGTCGATGCGCGCCGACGTCCCGGCCGAGATCTCCGAGGTGGTGCTGACCGCCCTGGCGCGCGATCCGGACCAGCGCTGGCCATCGGCGGCGTCGCTGGTCGACGCGCTCGAGCGTGCCGCCGAGAGCACCGCCACCTGGCCGTGGCCGGCGCGCCTGGCCCGCGAGGTCGCCAACCTGGTCGGGACACCACGCCTGCCGGTGCTCGCCGGCGGCCAGGTGACCTGGCGCGCCGAGATCGCCCCGCCGATCGGTCCCGAGCGCGACGACGATGACGTGACGCCGGTGATCGAGGTCCGCAACCAGGCTGGCCGGTGGGAAGCACCCAACGTCCCGGCCGACCCCCAGCTGTCGTACTTCCTGAACGCCGGGGCGGTGGAGAACCCGTGGCAGGGCAGCGACTCCACCGACGTCACCAAGATCTAGTACCCCGCCACAGCGAAGATGATCGGTTGCGCTCCCTTCACCGCTCGTCCTGAGCCGGACCGAGCGCAAGCGAGGTCGGTGTCGAAGGACGCACCGTGTCGACATGCGCCCTTCGACTCGGCCTTCGGCCTCGCTCAGGGCGACCGGATCGGCCAACGCGTTTGCGGCCGCGTACTGGTGGCCGTGGTCGCGTGGGGGGCGGCGGCCGCGTGCGTCGCGCCGGCGCCGGTCCCCGACGACGCGGTGTCGCTCGAAGCGATCGTCACCGGCCAGCAGCTGGCCGGGGTGTGGGAGTGGATCCACTACGAGGTCGACGATGGAGCGCTACGCCGCGAGCGCGAGCAGTGGCGCTTCGTGACCACCGATGATCCGCGCCGCCTGGTCGGCCGCTACCGGCGCGACGTGGTGGTCCGGGCGCTCGACGGGGTGCCGTTCGAGTGCAACCAGGACACCCGCTACCACCAGCGCGCCGACCTGACCGTGCGCGCCGACGTCGTCGCCGCCGGCGTGGCGATCACCGAGCTCGGCTACCAGGCCGAGCCCGGACCGTGCGATCCCGGCCTGCGCCAGCTCGGCGCGTACGTCGCCACCGTGCGCCGTGATCGGCTGCTGCTGTCCTGGCCGGGTGGAACGGCCACGCTGGTGCGCGCCATCGATGCGCCGCCGGCGCCGTCGCCGCCGGTCGCCACCTCACCCGCCGGTCGCTGGACCTGGCACGCCGCGTCGTGGACGCGCAGCGGGCTGGTGCGCCACGAGCACGAGGACTGGGAGCTGGCGGTCGGTGCCGATGGCGCGATCGGCGGCAGCTACGTGCGCGAGGTGACCGTCCGATCGCCGGACGGCGCCGACCTGCCCTGCGCGGGCGCGCCGTCCTACGGCTTCGTCGATCGCTACCTGGTCCGCGGCGACCGGGCCGACGACCGCTGGCGCATCGAGGAGCGCGCCGCCCTGCCCGGCCAGCATCCGTGCCTCGCCGACACCCCGGCGCGCACCCTCGACGGCGCGACCCTGGTCGCCGACGGCGAGCACGTGGTGCTGGCGTGGCGCGGCAAGCGCCGCCAGGTGCTGCTCCGCCCCGCCGCCGAGTGATCTCTCAGGCCGTATACAGGCGGGCCACGTATTCCTCGACCATGCGGTCCGAGGAGAAGCGCCAGGCCGACATCGCGATGCTGGCCCGCATCATCCGTACCCACCGCGACCGATCGCCGTGGAAGGTCGGCAACACGTCGTGCTCCAGCACGGCATACAGCCGCTCGCGATCGCGAACGTCCACGGCGGCCGCGGCGACGTCGTCGAAGGCGTCCTCGGATGGATCGGGATCTCCGATCTTCCAGCCGGTCACGCCGTGCTCGCAACCCTCGGGCCACCAGCCATCGAGGATGCTGACGTTGAGCACGCCGTTCATGGCCGCCTTCATGCCCGAGGTCCCCGACGCCTCGAGTGGACGACGCGGGTTGTTGAGCCACACGTCGGCGCCGCGGGTCAGCGCCGCCCCCACGGTCATGTCGTAGTTCTCGAGGAAGACGACCCGGCCCGGCCAGCGCCGCGCCGCGGTGACCAGCTTCGCCACCACGGCCTTGCCGCCGCCATCGCGGGGGTGCGCCTTGCCCGAGTAGACGATCTGCACTCCGCCGTGACCGAGCAGGTGCTCGAGCCGCGCCTCGTCGGAGAGCACCAGATCGGCGCGCTTGTAGCCGGCGGCGCGGCGCGCAAACCCGATGATCAGGCGATCGAGCGCGAGCCGGGTGCCGGTGCGCGCCGCGATCAGGTCGCACAGCTCGGCCTTCATGGCCAGGTGGGCCGCCCACAGCTGCTGGGCCTGGTGGACCTCGTCCTTGCCGGCCGCCAGCGCCGCTCGCACCCGGGCGTCCTGCCAGGTCGGCACGTGGACGCCGTTGGTGATGGCGATGATCGGCGCCGCACCCGTGACGCCCTCCCACATGACACGCGCGGTCTCGCCGTGGAGCTGGGCCACCGCATTGGCGGCTCGGGCCAGGCGGAGGCCGGCGACCGTCATCGAGAACGGCGCGCCGCCGATCGCGGTCAGCTCGGCGTCGGTGAAGCCGAGGTCGGCGTCCATGCGCCGCATCACGTCGAGATCGTGGACCTCGTTGCCGGCCGCGACCGGGGTGTGGGTCGTGAACACCACGTGCGGACGCAACCGCGCCATGCGATCGGCGAGCGAGCTACCGCCGAAGCGGTTGTCGCGCACCAGCTCGAGCCCGGCGAAGACCGCATGACCCTCGTTGAAGTGATAGACGTCGGGATCGATGCCGAGCGCGCGCAGCAGCCGCACGCCACCGACGCCGAGGACGATCTCCTGCGCCAACCGATCTTCCTCGCCGCCGCCGTACAGGCGCTGCGTGATCCAGCGATCCTCGTCGTCGACCGGCTCGAGCAGGTAGAGCTCGCCGGGCACGAAGCGGCGGACGCGGAAGGCCCGGCAAGGCACCGGCTTGCCGCGCACCGTCACCTCGATCTCGACCCCCAGGGGTTCCAGACCGTCGCGCGACGTGGGCTGATAGTGATCGACGGGCTGGCCGTCGTCGTCGATGCGCTGCTCGACGTAGCCCTCGTCCCACAGCAGCCCGATGCCGGTCACCGGCAGGCGCAGATCGCCCGCCGACTTCATGTGATCGCCGGCCAGGATGCCGAGGCCGCCGGCGTAGACCGTGAACGACGGGTCGAGGCCGTACTCCATGCAGAAGTACGCGACGCGCGGTCGGGCGATCGGTGTGGTAGCGAACATCGTCCCCGAACCATGCAACGCAGGCGCCGTCCGGATCAAGGCGCGGATCCGGTCGCCCACCACGATCCGACGTCGCGTTCGGCGGCGGGCGTTGCCAAACGCAACGACGCCCGACCGGCCGGCCGGTGTAGCCCCGTTCAGCGAGCCAGGATCAGCAGGCCGCGGTGCGAATCGGCGACGTAGATCCGGCCCCGCGACGGATCGAGGTCGATGCCGACCGCACCCTCGAAGAAGCTGTGACCGTAGCGGCGGTCGTACCCCGGCCAGGTGTTGAACCACGCGGTCGTGCGCGGCGCCGCCGGATCGACGATGTCGACGATGCGCACGCCGTCCTGGTAGTGGGCGATGAAGATCTCGCTGCCCACCGCCATGATGTTGTGCGCGCTGACCTCGGGGCGGGTCTCCCACTCGCCGACCTGGGACAGGAAGCCGCCGCTGCCCTCGGTGACGTCGACCAGCCGCAGGTGCGAGCCCCACTGCTCGTCGCCGTGGGCGGCGATGCGCCGGCCACCCACGGTGGTGACCCAGCTCGAATGGCTCGACTCCTCGCCGTAGCCGACGAAGGTCCCGACCAGCCGCGGCGTGGCGGGCACCGACACGTCGACGATCGCCATGCCGCCGTTCCAGTAGTTCAGGTAGGCGCGCGCGCCCTCGACGTAGAGATCGTGCAGGAAGGCCCCCTCGGGCGCGCCGCGGAGGCCGAACCCGCCCAGCTTGACGGGCTGGGCCGGGTTGCCCAGATCCCAGATCTCCAGCCCGGACCGGAGGTTGGCCAGGTAGGCGCGACCGCCGTCGACGAACAGGGTGTGGACGTTGGCGCCCTCGCCGAGGTCGGCGGTGCCGAAGTGGGCCACGATCACCGGCACCGCCGGTGCGGTGACGTCCCAGACCACGACCCCAACCCGGTTGGAACCGATGAGCGCGTAGCGACGGCCGCCGCTAGCGACCAGCTTGACGTCGTTGTAGATCTCGTTGTCGGCGGGGTGCTCGCACGGTCCGTGGCCAACGTCGACCGGCGCCGTCGGCGTGGAGATATCGACGATGCGGAGGCCGTCCTGGTAGCGGGCGAGATACGCCAGGTCGCCGTCGACCCTCACGTTGACCGTGATGCCCGGTCCCCAGCTCGCGTCGGCGTGCTCGGCGATCAGGGTCAACTCGGACGCCGCGGCCTCCCGCATGCGCTCGACGCGGGTGCCGGTCACCTCGGCCAGGAAGCACTCCTCCTCGGTGCAGTAGGCGTAGGCGCCGCGCAACTCGGCGTCGGTGCGGTCGCAGATGAGGAGGCTGCGCGAACGCCCCTCGTCGAGCTCGCGGTACAGGAACAGGTCGTGGTCGTCGGCCCAGGCCCGGGTGGCATCGCCGCCGGCCACGGCACCGCCGAACTGCCACGAACCGAGCTGATCGAGGCGGGCCGCCCCGGTGCCGACGAAGCCATCGCCGTAGTCGACCTGGAAGTGGTAGATGCCCTCGGGGTCGAACCCGGCCAGGGCGCCGCGCACGCAGCCGGCGGCGACGCGGTCGAAGTCGGCCGGGCTATCGTAGCGGCCGGGCCCGTCGGGGAGCAGGCCGGGCCCGCCGTCGAGGTTGTCGCCGCAGGCCGTGATCAGGGCCACGGCGGCGAGCAGCGGGCGGGTACGGCTCATCGGAGAGACTCTACGCGTCCGGTGACCCGGACGACACCGACGGCGCTCACACCCGATGGCCGCCTGTGATCCGGTCGCCGCGCCGCGTCGGGCGAGGGCGGCGGCGCTGGCCGGCGACGCCACCCACTCGGATTTCTTGGCGCCGGCCGCGCGCTCGTTCATGATGAAGGGGTGGGTCGCAACCCGGAGCGGAAGTCGAAGCGCCCGGCGGTCTCGCCCGAAGAGGAGCACCTGTTCCTCGAAGCGATCGCCGGCGCGACGCCGCTGGCCGGCCGCGATCGCGTGCGCCCGATGCCGGTCAAGGCGGCGATCGTCAGGATCGAGCCGCTGCCGCCGCGGCGCCCGCTCACCATCGAGGTCGACGGCGGACGGGTCAGCGCCCGCGCCGAGGGCGTCAATCGCGCGCAGGTCGGTGCGCTGCGCGCCGGCAAGGTGCGCGCCGAGGCCACCCTCGATCTGCACGGCAACACGGTCGCCGAGGCGATGCCGCTGCTCGAGCGCTTCCTGCTCGACGCCGCGCGCGTCCGTCGCCGCTGCGTGCTGGTCGTCCACGGCAAGGGCCTGCACTCGGATGGTCTCGCGGTGCTGCGCGACGCGGTGCAGAGCGCGCTGGCCAGCGAGATGTCCGGCCTGGTCCATGCGTTCGCGTCCGCCGCTCCTTCCGATGGCGGCGACGGTGCCACCTGCGTGATGGTGCGCCCGTGATCGGCCGCGGCGTGCTCGGCCGGCTCGGGCTCGGTCGGCTGTGGATGCGCGCCGCGCTCGCCGTCAGCCTCGCGTTCGGCGTCGCGGCGCCGATCGACACCGCCGACGCCCGGCCGCGCGCGCGCGCCACCAAGCCGACCCTCGCCAAGCAGGGTCGGGCCACGGGCAAGAAGGTCGTCCGTCGCAAGGCCACGCCGACCCGCGCCCAGCTGGCGCGGCGCGCCGCCGCGACCCGGACGGCCCGCAAGCCAGCGTCCCGCCCGCCCGCCGCCGCCATGGTCATGGTGCACGGCGCCCTGCGGGCACCGACCAAGGCCCACGGCCGCACCGCCGCCGAGTTGACCCGCGAGGAAGCCACCGCAGAGGCGATCGAGAAGATCCTGCGCGGCCCGCTGCGCTTTGGCACCACCGGCCTCTACGTCGTCGACGCCGAGACCGGCCGCGAGCTGTTCGCGGTCCATCCCGACGATCCGCTCAACCCGGCGTCGAACGTCAAGCTGATCTCGACGGCGACCGCGCTCGACCTGCTGGGACCCGAGTTCCGCTACCCGACCCGCGTGCTGGGTGCCTCGCCCGATCGCGCGGGCGTCGTGGCCGGAGACCTCTACCTGCTCGGCAGCTACGACCCGACCCTCGGCGTCGATCACATCACCGCGCTCGCCGCGCAGCTCGCCGCGGCCGGCATCACGCGCGTCGACGGCAGCATCATCGTCGGCGGCACGGCGACCCGCGACGGCCTGTTCCGGAGCCGGGTGCGCGTCGACGTGACCGCCGGTGCGCCGGGCAGCGCGCCGACCGTGACGGTGACGCCGGCCACCGACTTCGTCGAGCTCGCCACCACCGCCACCAGCGGCAAGCGCGCCAGGGTGAAGGGCCGACTCGGCGTCGATGGCAAGCTGGTGACCAGGGACGATGGCTCCACCCGCCTGGCGATCGCCGTCAGCGGCACGATCGGCAAGGGCAAGACGATCACGCGCTGGGTGTGGACCAAGGAGCGCCACCTGCACACCGCGCACCTGCTGCGGGTCGCGCTGCGCGACGCCGGCGTCGCCGTCGCGGGCGACGTCGCCGTGCGCGAGCTGCCTGACTACGTGAGCGCCAGCGCCGCCGATGGCCGGCTGCCGGTGACGCTCGCCGAGCATCGCTCCGAGCCGCTCTCGCACATCGTCGCCCAGGTCAACAAGCGCAGCATCAACTGGCTGTCGGATCGCGTGATCGCGACCGCGGCCGCGCTCGCCAGCGACCACAAGCCGTCGATGGACAAGGGTGTCGACGCCATGTACGGGTGGCTCGAGCGCTCGGCCGGCATCGCGCGCGCGCAACTGGTGGTCGACACCGGCAGTGGCCTGTCCTATCGGACCCAGTTCTCGCCGCGGCAGATCGTCTCGGTGGTCCGCGCCGCCTCCGGCCTGGTGCCCCACGACGGCGTCGATCCGATCCACGCTGCGGCGTGCGCCGAGGCGTGGCGGACCTCGCTCTCGGTCGGCGGGATCGACGGCACGCTGCGCCGCCGCTTCAAGGCCAGCGACCTGCGGGGTCGGATCCATGGCAAGACCGGCACGCTGTCGAACGCGATCGCGCTGTCGGGGCTGCTCGAAGGCCCCGACGGGCGCACGCTGGCCTTCGCCCTGGTCACGAACGGACACACGCCGGGACGCAAGACCCTGGTGCGAACCGCGCACGAGGATCTGCTCGAGGTGCTGGACGACTATCTCGAGGTGCTGGCGAAGGCGGAGCCGCGAGCGGCGACCGCAGCCGCAGCGGCAACCGCAGCCGCAGCCGCAGCCGCAGCCGCAGCCGCAACCGAGACCGAGACCGAGACCGAGGCCGACACCGACGAGCTCGGCGTCGACGACGAAGGCGACAACGAATCGCACGCCCCCGCTGCGCCCGCCGGGCCCGGCGACGGCGGCGACGGCCCGGCCACCACGCCGGCGCCCTGACCCGGCCTACCCGTTCGTCCCGAGCGAGGCCGAAGGCCGCGTCGAAGTACGCGCTCGCTCAGTCGTCCTGCTGGTAGCTCGACGCCAGCTTCTCGAGCACCGCGTTGTCCTCGAGCGTGGTGGTGTCGCCGCGCGCCGTCGATCCGCTGGCCACCTCGCGCAGCAAGCGGCGCATGATCTTCCCGGAGCGGGTCTTGGGCAACGCGTCGGCGAACCGGATCTCCTCCGGCCGCGCCAGCGCGCCGATCTGCTCGACCACGTGCTGGCGCAGCTCGCGGGCCAGCGCGTCGTCGGCCGCGATGCCGCCCTTGGGGGTCACGAACGCGACGATGGCCTGGCCCTTGAGGTCATCGGGCCGGCCGACGACCGCCGCCTCGGCGACCTTGGGGTGCGAGACCAGCGCGCTCTCGACCTCCATCGTCGACAGCCGGTGGCCGGCGACGTTGATCACGTCGTCGACGCGCCCCATGATCCACAGGTAGCCGTCCTCGTCCTTGCGCGCGCCGTCGCCGGCGAAGTAGCAGCCGGCGATGTCGCCGAAGTAGGTCTTCGTGTAACGCTCGTGATCGCCGAAGATGGTCCGCAGCATCGACGGCCACGGCCGCTTGATGACCAGGAAGCCGCCCTCGTTGGCGGCGCACGGCGTGCCGTCCCGGCGCACCACGTCGGCGGCGATGCCGGGCAACGGCCGGGTCGCCGAGCCCGGCTTGGTCGGGGTCGCGCCGGGGAGCGGCGAGATCATGATCGAGCCGGTCTCGGTCTGCCACCAGGTGTCGACGATCGGACAGCGGTCGCCGCCGATGACGCGGCGGTACCACATCCACGCCTCGGGGTTGATCGGCTCGCCGACCGAGCCGAGCAGCCGCAGCGACGACAGGTCGTGCTTGGCCGGGTGCTCGTCGCCCCAGCGCATGAAGGCGCGGATCGCCGTCGGCGCGGTGTAGAACACGGTCACGCCCCAGCGCGCGATGATGTCCCAGAAGCGGTCGGGGCCAGGCTGGTTGGGCGCCCCCTCGTACATCAGCACGGTGGCGCCGTTCATCAGCGGACCGTAGACGACGTAGCTGTGACCGGTGACCCAGCCGATGTCGGCGGTGCACCAGAACACGTCCTCGTCGCGGAGGTCGAACACCATCCGGGCCGAGTAGTAGGCGCCGACCTGGTAGCCGCCGGTGGTGTGCAGGATGCCCTTGGGCTTGCCGGTGGTGCCGCTGGTGTACAGCGAGAACAGCGGGTGCTCGGCGTCGTGGGCCGGGGCCTGGTGTCGCGCCGACGCCCGATCGACGGTGTCGTGCCACCAGTGATCGCGCCCGGCCTTCCAGGCGAAGTCGCCACCGGTGCGCTTGACCACCAGCACGGTGTCGACGCTGACCTGCTCGAGGGCGCGATCGACGTTGTCCTTGAGCGGCACGATCTGTCCGCGGCGCCAGCCACCGTCGGCGGTGATGACCAGGCGGGCGCGCGAGTCCTTGACGCGATCGGCCAGCGCCTCGGCCGCGAAGCCACCGAACACGACCGTGTGCGGAGCGCCGATGCGCGCGCACGCCAGCATCGCGATCACCGCCTCGGGGATCATCGGCAGGTAGATGGCGACGAAGTCACCGGCGCGGACGCCGAGCGCGGTGAGCGCGTTGGCCGCCTTGCACACCTCGCGGTGGAGCTGGTGGTAGGTGAGCACGCGGGTGTCGCCGGGCTCGCCCTCGAACACCAGCGCCGCCTTGTTGCGGCGCGGTCCGTCGAGGTGACGATCGAGGCAGTTGACGCTCACGTTGGTCTTGCCATCGACGAACCACCGGGCGTCGGGCAGATCCCAGTCGAGCACCCGGGTCCACGGCTCGGCCCAGCTCAGCTCGCTGGCGACCTCGGCCCAGAACCGCTCCGGCTCGGCGGCGGCGCGCGCGTACAGCGCCTCGTACGCCGCCATGCTGCCGACCCGGGCCTGGGCCGCGAATCCCGCCGGCGGCGGAAACACCCGCGACTCGACCAGCACGCTGGTGATCTTGTCGCGGTCATGGTCGGCCGTGCTCACGCCGCACCACCGGGCACGCGCGCGATCATCTCGATCTCGACCCGCGCATCCCTGGGCAACCGCGCCACCGCCACCGTCGAGCGCGCCGGCGGCGCCGCCGTGAAGCGCTCGCCGTAGACCGCATTGACGGCGCCGAAGTCGGCCATGTCGACCAGGAAGATGGTGGTCTTCACCACGTCGGCGAAGCTGGCACCGGCCGCTGCCAGCACCGCGCCGAGGTTCTCCATCACCCGCCGGGTCTGGGCCGTGATGTCGCCACCGACGATCTGACCGCTGACCGGATCGAGCGGGATCTGACCCGACGTGAACAGGAGGTCGCCGCTACGGATGGCCTGCGAGTACGGGCCGATCGCCGCCGGCGCCTGCGAGGTACGAATGGCGCTGCGCTCCATGCGCCTTGTCTATCACGCTCCCCACCTCGCACGCTCCCCTACCGCCCGGCCTGCCCCGGCCCCGGCTCGGCGCGCAGCGGGGTCAGCTGCATGCGGCCGATCGGCACCACCACCTCGGTCCACTGCGCGATGTGGTTGTTCGACAGGATGTCCTGGAACGGCAGCCGGAACGCTGGCGCCGTCGGATCGCCGGCGGCGGCGACCCGACCGGGGAAGAAGGGACTCATCCACAGCTGCGGCTTGCTGACACCGACCAGCCGGACGCCGAAGTCGCGCTTGGTCGACCACGTGATCCAGAACAGGTCCTCGGTCGCACCGTCGGGGCCGAAGTTCGACCGGAACGGCGCCCACCGCGCCCACGAGTTGGTCAGCCCGGGGCCGACGTTGGCCAGGTCCAGCTTGCGCGCCCCGCTGCCGTCGATCCTCGCCACCCACAGCTCCGCGCTGCCATCGTCGTAGGCGTCCTCGGTCGAGCGATTGAACAGCACCCACTGCCCATCGGGCGAGACCGACGGGTAGTAGTTGTTGCCGCCGCCGGTGATGATGGTCGTCGGGGTGCCCCAGGTGCCGGCGGCCGGGTCGAACGGGATGGCGGCGATCTCGCCGCCGGTGAAGTGCCAGTCATCGGCGCCGGCGCCCGACGTCGAGCGGGCGTAGACGAGCAGGTTGCCGAGCGGCGAGAAATCGGGGTGGGAGGCGAACGCCCCGGTCGGCACGGTCACGCCGGTCGCCAGGCCGGTGACGCCGTCGCGCACCGTCAGCGTGCCCTGCCGCGAGGTCACCAGGCGGGCGCCATCGGGTGAGTAGGCGGCGAAGTTCCAGAACTGCTGGTTGTGCGGGATCATCGGCGTCTGCGAGGCGACGTCGAGCACCGTCGACGAACCGTTGCCACCGTCCCAGACGATGGTCATGCGCTCGCCATTGCGCGACAGCGCGTGGCACGCCACGCAGCGGCCGGCCTCGGTCGTGGTGTAGAACGGCTCCGCAGGCTGGCCGGGGTTGCCGAAGTCATGGCGGAAGATGCCGTACGGGGCGCCCATCGCGCTGGTCGCCGCCCAGTAGTAGAGGCCGCCCTCGAGGTCATTGTTGGTCAGCTTGAGCACCCGCGGCGTGGCGGCGCCGAACGTCGCCGGGCTGGCGACGCGCATCGCCCGCACGTTGACGGTGAGCTGGCGCCCGCCCATCGACGCCGCGTACCACTCGCCGGTCAGGAACGACGACCAGCCGGTGGCCCCGGTGGCGCCGACATAGACCTTGAGATCGACGTGATCGTTGACCATCGACATCTCGTACAGATCGTGGCCGAACGCATCGCGCCAGTGCATCTCGAGGTCGCCGAGGTTGCGCGGCACGATCGCCTGGTCGGGCGGGTACGCGATCACCGGCGACTGCGCCGGATCGAGCGTCGCGGTGGCGAACAGATCGGGCGCGTTGGGCGGCGCGCCGGTTCCGACCCGCACGCCGCGCACGAACACCTCGATGCTGGCGCTACCATCGACGATGTCGAGGGTCGCGGTCGCCGTCGAGATGCCGGCGCTGCCGCCGCGGGCCGTGAACAACGCACCCGCGAAGGAGCCGATCAGCGGATCGCCGAGCGTCCATCGCACGCGGTCGGTGACGTCGATGCGGGCGCCCGACAGCTTGACCAGCGTGACGGTGAAGGCCTGGGTCGCCTCGATGCCGTTGACGACCTCGAGCCGCGCCAGGCTCGGCGTCACCTCGAGCGATTCGCCGGGCTGCGGATCGGGATCTTCGCTGTCGTCGCTGCCCGGCCCGCCGCATGCCGCCAGGACCAGCGCGACCGCCAGCGCCAGCGGCGCGCGCCGGCGCCGCGCCTCGGGGACCACGTAGGTGAAGGGACGGACGATCGTCGACGGCGCTGGGGAGGGGCGCATGCTCATCACGGTGAGTGTCGCGGATCCGCGCCGGCCGTGTCGAGATTCGACCACTCGCGTGACCTGGCACACCGCGGTCCGACGGGTACGGCCCGCAGTCCCCACCCCGTCGCGGCGGCGGCGAGGCGTTGACAGCCGCCGCCTCGCCGAGTAGAAAAGCCGCTCACTTCGGGCGTTTAACTCAGCGGCAGAGTGTCACCTTCACACGGTGAAAGTCGTAGGTTCAATCCCTACAACGCCCACGAGCCCACGACGGAACCCACGGCGCGGCCGCGTTCAGCAGTGGGCGAACTCGACTTGCGGCGGCACCGCCGGGCTCGACGTCGAAACCCTGACTGGCGGCGCTATCGCTTGCGGTCGCCGTACTTGTCGCCGCTGGTCGCGGTCTCTTCGGCGGACGTCCAGTCGACCAGCTGCTCGTCATCGACCGGGATCTCGACGGCGGCGGCGCCCGGCACCGGAGGCGAGGTGCGCTTCCACTGCTCGTTGACGTCGGTCTCGATCTCGAAGTCGGTCGCCGTGCTCACGCGACGCGCCGGCGACGGCGTCCCCCGCGGCGCCTTGGCCGGCGGCGCTGCGCCGAGCGGCGAGGCCGACGCCGGTGCCGCGGCCGCAGCCGACGCCGACGCTTGCGGCCTACGGCCGGCCGCCGGGGGCTGCGTCGTCGCGGCGGCGCGAGTCGTCGCGCCGGGGGCGCGGGGCGGTGCCGGCGGCTCGCCGAGCGGCTCGGGCTCGCGCCCGGAGGCCGGCACGACCCGCGTGAGCTCGCCGCGAGTCTCCGATTTCTCGGCCGCCAGCTTGCTGAGCTCCGGTGGCGGGTGTGCGACGCGCGTGACCTCGGCGGCCGCATCCAAGGTGCCCCTGGGAGGCGTGCCGGTCGCGGCCGCCGCGGCCGCACGGCCAGCCTCGACCGCGGTCCCGCGCGGCGGCGTCGCAACCCGCGCCATCACCGGCGGCGGCGGCGGCAGCACAGGTGAGCTCGCCGCCACGACCGACGGGGGTGCCGCGACCAGCCCACGGCCAAGGGCTCGCGTCGAGATCTCCGCGAGACAAGCCCACATCGTCGCCACCGGCACGTGCTGACACAAGGTCGACACCCCGATCGTGTCGACGATGATCCGGGCGTCGAGGCGCGGCGCGCTCAGACAGGTCGCCAGCAACCGGGCCCACACCGCGCGGGGCACGTGGGTCGCCAGCACGTCGGGGGTCGCATGGCGCAACAGGTCTTCTGGCGTCGCCACGTCGTTGTCGAGGGCGGACTCCAGCGCCGCGGTCAAGAACGCGGCGACCGACACTAGCGGCTCCCACCCGAGACACCGGCGCGCCCGGCGGCGGCGACGATGCACTCCCACAGGACGTCGTGCGGCAGGTGGCGCGACATCACATCCGGCGTCACCGTCTCGAGGACGCGATCCGGCGTCATGGAACCCGCCGCGAGCGACGCCGCCAGCACCTTGGACAGCAGGTCGGGGGGCAGGTTGTTGGCCAGCACCTCGGGCGTGGCGTGATGGAGCACGTCGGCGGGCGCGAACATCTGCTGCTCGAGGCCCGATTCCATCATCTTGGCGAACCAGCGCTGCCGTCCTTCGATCGTCATGAACGCTCCTGGGCAGGGGCGCGTTGCGCCCACCAGCCTCGTCCCGACGATATCACGAAGCCCGCGGTGACCGCACCGGCGGGCCCTCGCGAGGGTGCTTACTCGGGGTCCTCACCGGCCACCGGCGCCTCGATGGCGCTCTCGAGCGGCTTCGAATCGTCGAGCAGGTTGGCGGTCCAGGTCCCGAGGTCGAGATCGTGGTCCTGGATCTCCGAGCCCACGAAGTTGATCACCGTGGTGCAGTGACTGTCGTTGAGCTTGCGCCAGTACGGGATGTAATAGCCGAGGTTGTCGCGGCTGTCGTACTGGCTGACCAGGAGCTGGGTGTCCGCCTCCCACATGCGCATGATCTCTTCCTTGGCCGGGAAGTTATAGAAGCGCTCATATGAGTAGAGCGAGAAGTTCATGTCGCGGCGGAAGAAGGTCGTCGCCAGCCGGTCATCAGGAAACTCGTCGGCGAGCGCGGTGTTGATCGATCCGTAGTCGTTGACGCTGAAGCCCACCGGCAGCGCGTCGAGGATCGAGTCCACGTTCCACGAGGTCCGGATCTTCATGTGCACCGGCTGCGAGTACCCGGATGACGGGAAGATGGGACCCGAGTCGTCGAGCAGGTAGCCCTGCTGGGCGGCCGTGATGCCGTTGCGCAAGAAGTAGTAGTTGGTGATGGCGCCGGCGCCACCGGCCGAGCAGCCGGTGGCGAGCAACTTCGGCACGTGCGTGAAGGTCTGGTCGATCCAGGCGGTGACCTGCTGCACGTTGTCGTGGCCCTTGTGATGGAAGACCACATCGGGGCCGGCGCCGGTCTCGTCGATGTACGTGATGACGTTGTTGCCGGTGTGGACGTCACCGGTGCAGTACGGCACATAGATCATGTTCCAGCCCGCGGTCGGACTGGTCGGATCTTCGCGCTGCAGGAAGGGCGAGATGAACGGAGCCAGCTCGTAGTGATCGTCCGGGAGGCCGTCGGGGTTGGCGGCGCCGCGGATACCGCTGGCGCCGGTGCAGCTGGCGTAGTCCCAGCACGCGCCGCCGGGCTCGAACACCACGACGACGTTGTCGGTCGTGTCGCTGTACTTGACGAAGAACTTGTACTGGCTGCCGTTGCCGCACACCGTCCCCGGGAGCTCCACCTTCTCCCACGAGTCGTAGGATTCACGGACCGGATTCTGGATCCCGGCCTCCTCGGTCCCGCCGCACGCTCCGGCCGCGAACAGACCACAAAGGACAAGCGGGAACCTACGCGTGGCGTGCATGACTCCTCCTCGGGGCGCAGTATGGACGAATTGGACAGACCAGTACAACAAGAGGCTGCGCGGCTGTGCCGCCGATCCCAGCGATCTCGATCGTGGTGTTGCGCGGCGGACGTTCTTTGCTCAAGGTGACCCGATGAGGTCGACGGAGTCCGCAGGTACGGTGCTCTACCGGCGGCGTGCCGATGAGGTGGATGTGCTGCTGGTCCACCCGGCGGGTGCGTACAACCGGCGCGCGCCGTGGGGCATCCCCAAAGGACATCCCAATGCCGGGGAGGCCCTCGAGGACACGGCTCGGCGCGAGACCATGGAGGAGACCGGGGTCGTGGTGGCCGGACCGCTGGTCGCGCTCGGGTTCGTCGACTACACGCGGTCGACCAAGCGCGTGCACGGCTTCGCGGGGCTGGCGCCCGACGGCACGGCGCCCAGCTGTGCCTCGTGGGAGGTCGACAAGGCCGAGTTCATCGAGATCACCCGAGCGCGTCGCATCATTCACCCCGACCAGGCCGCGCTCCTCGACCGCCTGCTGGCGCACCTCGCGGGTCTGCTGTCCCAGACCGCGGTCTAGGCGCCGGGGGTGATTCCCCCACCGCCGGCCCGATCTCGGGAGGCAACCATCTGATTTCACGCTGCCGTATGGAGAACGCCAGTTGCATGGTGTGAAGGGATGACTCGCCTTGGCTCCGTCATCGTGGCAGCGGTTCTTGCCCTCCCCGCCACCGCGGCTGCTCACATCTCGCTGAGCAACCCCGTCGTGCGGACGGTGGACCAGAAGGTGGGCCCGTGCGGAGCCGCCGGCTCGGTCCGGGGAGCGAACGTGGCCGTGCTGGAGCCGGGTTCGATGATCGAGGTCCGCTGGACGGAGCCGATCAACCACCCGAGCCACTACCGGGTGAGCTTCGACCCCGACGGGCAAGACTTCACGGTACCTAACGATTTCATGGACTTCACGCAGACCACGAACGTGCTCTTCGACAACATCGCGGACCGCGCCGGCGGCAGCTACACGCAGATGATCCAGCTGCCGGCCACGCCCTGCGAGAACTGCACGCTCCAGCTCATCCAGATGATGTACGACAAGGCCCCCTACGGCGACGGCAACGACATCTACTTCCAGTGTGCCGACATTGCCTTGCGGGCGGGCGGCGCCCCGGCACCCGATGCCGGCACGGGCCCGGGAACCGGCTCGGACGCGGGCGTCGATCCCGCCGACCCCGATCCGGACACCATCAGCGGAGGATGCGCCGCGGGTGGTGGGAAATCCTCCTGTATTATTGTGTTTATTTGCGCACTTGGCGTCGCTGGCGTCGCTCGCCGCCGCCATCGTGCGTGACGTTGCCGACACAGGACGATCTTCCCCAAACAGGCAGGTTGCCTGTGCCCAATTCAGTGGGCACCATGAGGGAAGATTTCTCGAAACGGACTGGTTATCCGCTCGTACTGTCCTTGCGTCTTCCTGCTCGTTGACCGACCCGCTACCGACCGCTGCCCCTGCGAGTACTGAACATCTGGCACGGTCTGTGTAACGATCTCTTCGGGTCGAGCGTCACTGGTTATCCGATCGGCACGCGAAATGCGGCCGAATCGAACCGCGCCCGATCTGCCCTGGAGTCCGCCATGAACACCAAGCCCACCACCTCCCGTCCGCACCGCGCGACCCGTACCGGGCGCGTAGCTGCGCATGGCCGGGCCGCCGCGCCCGCCCGCGCCGCGGCCGCCGCGACGCCTACCAAGGCCAAGGCGGGTTCTGATCAGGACCAGGACGACGACGAGACCGAGACGCCCTCGGTGATCGAGATCGCCGACGAGGCACCGCCGGCGCCGGTCAAGCCCGACGTCCGTCTGCTCCGGGCCGACTCCGACGATCACCTGTCGACCTATTTCCGCGATCTGTCCGAGCACGAGCTGCTCGGGCCCGAGCAGGAGCGCGAGCTGGCGCAGGGCATCGAAGATCAGGAGATCCTGACCTGGGAGCGGCTGCTGTCGCGCGCCGACGTGGTGCCGCACGTGGTCACGATGCTCGAGGGCAAGCTCGAACATCCGATCGACGGCAAGAAGCTGCTGCGCGCCGCCGAGCTGGTGCGCGGTGCCAAGAAGGCCGAGACGCGCGCGATGACGCGGCTGACGGCGGCGGCTCGCGACGTGGCCGAGAAGCTGCGGGCCCAGGATCTGGACCGCAACCACGTCGACGTGGTGATGCGTGAGCTGCGTCGGGCCCGCGTGGTGGCGACCACCAAGCCGAGCCAGGTCCCGTTCTCGGCCGCCACCAACGCCTACGCGGCCTACCTCGATGGGATCGCGCACGCGTATCGGGGCAGCTCGGCGCTCCGCGAGGAGTTCGTGAAGGCCAACCTGCGCCTGGTCGTGACGATGGCCCGCCGCTACGACCGCGGCGGCATGCCGCTGGCCGACCTGATCCAGGAGGGCAACCTCGGGCTCATGCACGCAGTCAGTCGGTTCGACTATCGGCGCGGCCTGCGCTTCTCGACGTATGCGTGCTGGTGGATCCGCCACGCCATCGGGCGGGCGCTCGCCGACAAGGCGCGCGCGGTCCGGATCCCGGTCCACATGCTCGAGGCCCAGCAGCAGCTCGAGAAGGTCCGCCAGCAGCTCATCCGCGAGCTCGGCCGCCAGCCGACGCCGCAGGAGGTCGCCAAGGGCGCGCGGGTGCCGCTGGCCAAGCTCAACCAGATGCACCGATACCTGATGGGCCAGCCGCTGTCGCTCGACCGGCCGATCCACGAGGACGACGATCGACAGCTCGGCGACATGCTCGCCGATCCGGCCTCGGAGGACATGAACCACGCCGCCAACCTCACGACCGAGGCCTTGACCAAGCAGGTCACGTCGCTCATGCGTGGGCTGTCGCCGATCGAGGCCGACGTGCTGCGCCAGCGCTTCGGGCTCGGCGATGACGAAGAGCGCACGTTCCGGGAGATCGGCGATCGCTACCGGCTGTCGCGCGAGCGCATTCGGCAGATCCAGAACTCGGCGCTCGACAAGCTCAAGAAGGCGCTCGAGCGCGAGCACACCGGTCTGTTCGAGAACTGATCGCGGGTGGCGGACCACGAGGCGGCGCCGCGCGGGTGGTACGCTGACCGGGTGAGACGCTGGCTCGATCGCCTTCTCCTCCTGGCGGTGTGCGTACCGTTCGTGCACTGCATCTGGCGGCGCACCGTGGTCACCCGACCGGCGGTGACCGTCCTGGTGATCGACGCCGCCGGAGCGCCAGTCTCCGGCGCCAAGGTGGTCGTCTACTGGTGGTCGTATCCGCACCACCAGCTCCACGAGCACTATGTCGCGACCGCGGGCCCCGATGGGCAGGCGGCGTTCACGGGCGCGTCGAAGCGCGAGACGATCGCGCCGCTGTGCATTCACGGCGTACCGCAACACGAGCATACGGTGTGCGCCAGCGCCGCGGGCAAGGGCCATGGCGGCGCCGAGCTCGAGCGCAGCGGCCAGACCGTCACGATCAGGCTGGCCGAGGGCGGCGCGACCGGTGACTGCGCCCGCTTCACGTCCCGCGACGTCCAGCGCTGACCGGGCGTCCGGGTCGGCGCTGCTGAATCAGCGCTGCTGGAACAGCGGCCGCGGTTCGCGCGTTGGAGCGGGCATGCGGAGGCCCGTCCTCGCCTTGATCGCCGTCGCCGCCGCCGCCTGTTCGAGTCCGTCGCGCGACGGCACGATCGTCGGCGAGCCGGGCGGGTCGGAGCCGGCCGCCGCACCACCGCGAGCGGCGTCGACCGCCCCCGTCATCGACGTCCCGTGCGACGGCGCGCCCCGATCGCTCGGCCCCGGGCTCAGCCACGAGCGCTGGACCGTCGACGCCGTGCCCGCGATCGCGATCGAGCCGTGCCTGGATCTGGTGCGCGCCGACCTGCGTCAGCTCACGCTGCGCGTCGTCACCGCATCTCGCGACGGCGACGCCCGCCCGGCACCGCGCTGGCTCGAGGATCTGGCGCTGGTGGCGGCGGTCAACGCCGGCATGTTCCACGATGGCGGCACCTCGGTCGGCCTGCTCGTCGATGACGACCACGAGAATCAGGCCCGCGACAACCGCAAGCTCGGCGGCTACCTGGCGTTCGGGCCCCGCGACCCGGCGGCGGCTCCGGTGGTGGTGGCCGGCCGCGACTGTCCCGGCTTCGATCTCGCCGCCCTGCGCGCCGCCTACCGTTCCGTCACCCAGAGCTATCGCTTGCTCGGCTGCGATGGGGGTGCCCTGCCCTGGGCCGACCCCAAGCACTACTCGGCGGCGGCGATCGGCCTCGATCGCGATGGCAAGATCGTCATGATCCACGTCCGGGCGCCGTTCCTCATGCGCGACCTGTCGCGCGCCCTGGCCCGCCCCGAGCTCCGCCTCGCCGGCGCCCTGTTCGTCGAGGGTGGCCCCGAGGCGACGCTCGCCGTGACCACAGGAGCTGGCCGTCTCTTGCTCGTCGGCAGCTACGAGACCGGCTTCCTCGAGAACGACGACAATACCGCGCCGTGGCCGCTGCCCAACCTCATCGCCCTGGTGGTGAGATCGGGCGCTTAGATCGGCGTCCCGTGCCCGAGCGCGATGTGCGCAGGCGCGCGGTGTGCGCAGGCGCGCGGTGCGACCCATGCTCGTCGCCGGTCACCCATGCCGCGGCTGGCCTTGGGCTTGCTAGACCACGGTCCGACGTCTGACCGTGGATCCCAAACCGAAAGACGATGCGATCGCTCCTCGCCATGCCAGGGGTCGCTATCCGTGGTCGACCGCGAGCACCGACCGGGTTGGCCGGCGTGCTCGCAGACGGCGACCACCGTCGTCCGCCGCACCTCCCGACGGCACGCACGCCGAGGATCAGCCGATCCGCGCCGAGCTGTTCAGCGTCAGCCAGCTGGCACGCCATGCCGCCCGCATGGCCGGATGGCACGAGGTCGACCCGACGGCGGGCCGCCGGACCGACCGACTGCTGGCGCGCCTCGCCGACAACGAGGACACCCTCGGCGACGCCTACGCGCTGATCACCGACGCGGTTCAACGCGGCCGCCAGATCACGCCGGCGGCCGAGTGGTTCATCGACAACTACCCGCTGATCGAGGAACAGATCTTCACCGCGCGACGTCACCTGCCGCGGGCGTACAGTCGCGAGCTGCCGCGGCTGGTCAACGCCGCGCTGCCGGGCACACCGCGGGTCTACGACATCGCGCTCGAGTTCATCTCGCACGCCCACGGCCGCGTCGACGCCGAGGGCCTGCACGCCTTCGTCGCCGCCTACCAGGCCGTCCAACCGCTGCGGCTCGGCGAGCTGTGGGCCATCCCGATCATGCTGCGCCTGGCGCTCCTCGAGAACCTGCGCCGCGTGGTGTCGGCAATCACCGCCGGCCGTCTCGACCGCGAGCGCGCGACCGGCTGGGTCGACCGGATGAACGAGGTCGCCGCCACCGACCCCACCCGGGTGGTGCTGGTGCTGGCCGACATGGTCGACCAAGCCCCGGCGCTGACCGATCCGTTCGTCGCCGAGTTGGCCAGCCGCCTGCGCGGCCAGGGCGCGGCGCTGGCGTTCCCGATGGCGTGGCTCGAGCAGCGGCTCGCCGAGCAGGGTCAGACCGTCGACCACGTGTTCCAGCAGGCCAGCCAGAGCCAGGCCGCCGATCAGGTCTCGATCGGCAACAGCATCGGTAGCCTCCGGTTCCTCATCGCCACCGACTGGCGCGTGTTCGTCGAGTCGATGAGCGTCGTCGAGCGGACGTTGCGCGACGATCCGGCCAGCGCCTACGCGACGATGGATTTCGCGACCCGCGACCGCTACCGCCACGTCGTCGAGGGGATCGCGCGGCGGAGCGCGATGTCCGAAGACCAGGTCGCGCGTGCCGCCATCGCGCTGGCCGCTGGCGGTCACGGACGCACCGCGCACGTCGGCTACTTCCTCATCGACGAGGGTCAAGGCGAGCTCGAGCGCGCGGCGCGGATGCGGCGATCGCCCCGCCTGCGGATGCGGCGCCGGCTGTGGCAGGCGCGAACCGCGGTCTACGCCGGCTCGATCGCGGTGCTCACCGCCGCGGCGACCGCGCTGCTCGCGCACCTGCTGCCCGTGCAACGCGGTGGCGGCTTCGCGGTCGCGTGGTGGGCGGTCCTCGCGATCGGCGCCACTCAGCTCGCGGTCGCGCTCGTCCACTGGGCGGCGACGCTGCTGGCGCACCCCAAGATCCTGCCCCGACTCGACTTCGCGACCGGCATCCCAGCCGATCACCGCACCCTGGTGGCGGTCCCGACCCTGCTCACCGACGCCGAGGAGGTCGACGATCTGGTCGAGGCGCTCGAGGTCCGCTTCCTCGCCAACCGCGATCCCAACTTGCTGTTCGCGCTGGTCACCGACTTCCGCGACGCCGCCACCGAACTCGTCGCGGGCGACGATGCGCTCGTGGAGCGTGCGCGCGACGCCATCGACGACCTCAACACCCGCTACGGCGACCGCGACGGCGGGGGCTTCTTCCTGTTCCATCGCGCTCGGCGCTGGAACCCGCGCGAGCGGCTGTGGATGGGCTGGGAGCGCAAGCGCGGCAAGCTCGAGGAGCTCAACGAGGCGCTGCGCGGCGATCTGGGGCGCTTCGACACTGTGGTCGGCCCGATCGAGCGTCTCGACCAGGTGCGCTACGTGATCGCGCTCGACAGCGACACCGCGCTGCCGCGCGAGTCGGCCCGCATTCTCGCCGCCACCATCGCGCACCCACTCAACCGGCCCTGCTTCGACGAGGCCCGCGGCCGGGTCACGGCCGGGTATGGGATCCTGCAGCCGCGGATCGGCGTCAGCATGGCGAGCATCGCGCGCTCGCGCTTCGCTCGGCTGTTCGGCGGTGAGCCGGGCATCGATCCGTACACCCGCGCGGTCTCGGACGTCTACCAGGACGTCTTCGACGAAGGTTCGTTCGTCGGCAAGGGCATCTGCGACGTCGATGCCTTGCGCCGTGCACTCGGCGGACGTTTGCCGGAAAATCGGATCCTCAGCCACGACCTGCTCGAGGGCGCCTACGCCCGCGCCGGCCTGGTCAGCGACGTCCTGCTGGTCGAGGACTATCCATGCACCCATGGCGCCGACGTGAATCGTCGCCATCGCTGGACCCGCGGCGACTGGCAGATCGCGTCGTGGTTGCGCCGCCGCGTGCCGGGCGCGACGGCGACGGTCAAGAACCAGATCTCGGTGCTATCGCAGTGGAAGATCCTGGACAACCTCCGCCGTAGCATCGTGCCGATCGCGCTCCTGGCACTGGTCGTCGTCGGCTGGACGCTGCCGGGCGCGGCGCTGTTCGCGACCGTCGCGGTCACCGCGATCCTGATCGTGCCGGGGCTGCTCGCAGCGGCGGCCGCCTTCACCCGCCGTCCCGTCGACCAGGCGCGCGGCCGCCACGCCCGGGAGATCGTGACCACCGCCGGCCGTCAACTCGGCCGCGAGCTGTTCGCGCTGGCCTGCCTGCCCTTCGAGGCCTGGCTGGCGCTCGACGCCATCGCCCGTACCGCCGGCCGCGTGCTGCTGACCCGGCGGCGGTTGCTGCAGTGGCGCACCGCCGCCGACGCGCAACGGACCACCCGGGTCGGTCTCGGCGCCACGTTCACATCGATGTGGGTCGGGCCCGCGGTGGCGGTGGCGGCCGCCGGGCTGCTGTTCGGCCGCGCCCCGGCCGGGCTGGTCGCCGCCGCGCCGGTGCTCGCGCTGTGGGCGATGGCACCGGTGCTGTGCTGGTGGCTGAGCCGGCCCGTGGTCCCCGACCGGCCCACGCTGTCGCCGACCGAGTCGAGGTTTCTGCACGCCATCGCCCGCCGGACCTGGCGCTTCTTCGAGACCGTGGTCGGAGCCGAGGACAACTTCCTGCCACCCGACAACATCCAGGAAGATCCGCCGCGGGGTGCGGCCCACCGCACCTCGCCGACCAACATCGGGCTGTCGCTGACCGCCGGTCTCGCCGCCTACGACTTCGGCTACATCACCGCCGGTGACCTGATCACGCGGACGACGCGGACGCTGGCCTCACTCGACCGGATGGAGCGGTACCGCGGCCACTTCTACAACTGGTACGACACCACCACGCTGGCGCCGCTGCGGCCGATGTACGTCTCCACCGTCGACAGCGGCAACCTGGCCGGCCACCTCATCACGCTCGCGGCCGGTCTCGAGGAGCTCGACGACGCCCCGGTGATGCGGGCCCAGCTTCTCACCGGGCTCGGGACGACGCTCGACCTGGTCGCCGAGACCTCGGACTGGCCCGACGCGGCGCGCGAGATCGCGCGGATCCGCGTCGAGCTGCGGGCCGAGGCGGCGACCGCGGCCGAGACCCGCGCCCGGCTCGAGCGCTTCACCGCGGGCGCGAACGAACTGGCGCGGGTGATCGACGCCCGCGGCAGCAGCGAGCCGGCCTGGTGGGCGCACGCCCTGGTCGCGCAGTGCAGCGCGGCCCTCGACGAGGTGGACTGGGTGGCGGCGCCCGACCCGGCGCTGGCCGCGGCGCGCGCCGCACAGCGCGCCATCGAGCTGCGCAGCCTGGCGGCACGCTGCCGCGAGCTCGCCGAGTTCGAGTTCGAGTTCCTCTACGACCGCGCCCGCCACCTGCTGAGCATCGGCTACAACGTCAGCGATCATCAGCTCGACACCGGCAGCTACGATCTGCTCGCCTCCGAGGCCCGCCTGGCCAGCTTCATCGCGATCGCGAACGGCAAGCTGCCGCAGGAGCACTGGTTCAGCCTCGGCCGTCAGCTGACCACGTCGAACGGACGACCGGCGCTGTTGTCGTGGAGCGGCTCGATGTTCGAGTACCTGATGCCGCTCCTGATCATGCCGACCTACGACGCCACGCTCCTCGACGAGACCTACCGCGCCATCGTCGAGCGCCAGATCGCGTATGGCCGCGAGCGCAACGTCCCGTGGGGCATCTCGGAGTCCGGGTACAACAAGACCGACGCCCAGCTCAACTACCAGTACCGCGCCTTTGGTGTCCCCGGCCTGGGCTTCAAGCGCGGGCTCGCCGACGACCTCGTGGTGTCACCGTACTCGACCACGATGGCGCTGATGATCGCGCCGCGTGCGGCGGCCGCCAACCTGGAACGCCTGGCCCACGACGGCCACCTCGGCAGCCACGGCTTCTACGAGGCGATCGACTACACGCCGGCGCGCCTGCCGTCGGGCAAGAGCCAGGTCACCGTGCGCTCGCACATGGTCCACCACCAGGGCATGGCCATGCTGTCCTTGGCCTACCTCCTGCTCGACCGGCCGATGCAACGCCGCTTCACCGCCCACCCCGCGTTCCGGGCCACCGAGTTGCTGCTCCAGGAACGGGTGCCGCGCACGCGGGCGGTCTATCCGCACCCGGCCGAGGTCTCGACGTCCAGCGCGGCCGTGAACGACAGCGAGCACGATCTGCGCGTCTACCGGACGCCGAACACGCCGAGCCCCGAGGTCCACCTGCTCTCGAACGGCACCTACCACGTGGCGATCACCAACGCCGGCGGCGGTTACAGCCGCTGGCGCGATCTCGCGGTCACCCGCTGGCACGAGGACGCCACCCGCGACTGCTGGGGCACGTTCGCTTACCTCCGCGACGTCGACAGCGGCGGGTTCTGGTCGATCGCCCACCAGCCGACGCTGGTCCGCGCCAGCGCCTACGAGGCGATCTATTCGCAGGGCCGCGCCGAGTTCCGCCGCACCGACGGCGAGATCGAGACCCACGTCGAGATCAGCGTCTCACCCGAGGACGACGTCGAATTGCGTCGGATCACCCTCACCAACCGCGGTCGGACCCGCCGCACCCTCGAGGTGACCAGCTACGCCGAGGTCGTGCTGACCCAGGCGGCCTCCGACGCCGCCCACCCGGCGTTCAGCAACCTGTTCGTCCAGACCGAGATCATCCGTGCCCAGCAGGTCATCCTGGCGACGCGGCGGCCGCGGTCGGGCGGCGAGCGACCGCCGTGGATGCTCCACCTCATGACCGTCCATGGAGCCGCCGCCGGCGCGGTCTCCTACGAGACCTCGCGGGCGGCGTTTCTCGGTCGCGGCCGCTCGGTGGCCGACCCGATCGCGATGTACCGGGAAGCGCTCACCGACAGCGAAGGCTCGGTGCTCGACCCGATCGTGGCGATCCGCGGCCGGGTCGTGATCGAGCCCGGCGCGACCGCGCGACTCCACGTCGCCACCGGCGTCAGCGAGACTCGCGACGGCGCGGTGCGCCTGGCCGAGAAGTATCGCGACCGCCACGCGCCCGATCGTTGCCTGGAGCTGTCGTGGACCCACAGCCAGGTGCTGCAGCGACGGCTCGATGCCAGCAACATCGACACTCAGCTCTACGATCGGCTGGCCAGCAGCGTCCTGTACGGCAACCCGACCCTGCGCGCGCCGCGCGGCCTGATCGCCCGCAATACCGCCGGCCAGTCGGGGCTGTGGGCGTACTCGATCTCGGGCGACCTGCCGATCGTGCTGGTCCGCATCGCCGACGGCGCCCATATCGATCTGGTCCGCCAACTCGTCAAGGCTCACGCCTACTGGCGGCTCAAGGGCCTGACCGCCGATCTCGTGATCTGGAACGAGGACCCGTCCGGATACCGACAGGTCTTGCAGGACGAGATCATGGCGGTCATCGAGTCGGTGACCGACGTCAGCCTGTACGACCGCCCGGGTGGCATCTTCGTGCGACGCAGCGAGCAGCTGTCCGAGGACGACAAGGTCCTGATGCAGACGGTGGCGCGCCTGATCATCAGTGACAGCGCCGGCACGCTCGCCGAGCACCTCGATCGCCGTCCTCGTCCCGAGTTGCTGGCGCCGTCCCTGCCCGGGGCGCAGCGCCGCGTCGCCACACCGCTGCAGATCGCGCCGCTGGTCCCGGTCGTGGTCGAGCGCACCGACCTGGTCGCGTTCAACGGTCTCGGTGGCTTCACCCGCGACGGCCGCGAGTACGTCATCACCACCACGCGCGACGCCCGCACCCCGGCGCCGTGGGTCAACGTCATCGCCAACCCCTGGTTCGGGACCGTGGTCAGCGAGAGCGGCAGCGCCTACACCTGGTGCGAGAACGCGCACAGCTACCGGCTGACGCCCTGGCACAACGACGCCGTCACCGATCTCAGCGGCGAGGCGTTCTACCTCCGCGACGACGACGATGGTCGCTTCTGGTCACCGACGCCGCTACCGGCCGGAGCCGCCGGGTCGTACGCCAGCCGACATGGGTTCGGCTACAGCGTCTTCGAGGCCACCGAGCGCGGCATCTCGAGCGAGCTCACCACCTACGTCGCCATCGACGCACCGATCAAGTTCATGGTCTTCAAGATCCGGAACCACTCGGGCAAGGCACGGCGGATCTCGCTGACCGGCTACTTCGAGCTGGTCCTGGGCTCGAACCGGGCCGCCAACCTGTCGCACATCGTCACCGAGGTCGATGCCAGGAGCCGAGGCCTGCTGGCCCGCAACGCCTACAACACCGAGTTCGCCGCCCGGGTCGCGTTCCTCGACTGCAGCGAGGATCAGCGCACGGTCTCCGCTGATCGCACCGCGTTCCTGGGCCGCAACGGCACCATGATGCGGCCGGCGAGCATGGGCCGGACCAAGCTGTCCGGCCTGGTTGGCGCCGGGCTCGATCCGTGTCTGGCGATGCAGACCACGCTCGAGCTCGCCGATGGCCAGGAGCGCGAGGTCGCCTTCACGTTCGGCTCGGGCCGCGATCTCGCCGACGCCCGCCACCTGGTGCAGCGGTTCCATGGCACCGGACCGGCGCGGACCGCGCTCGAGGCGGTCTGGGATCACTGGAGCCGGACGCTGGGCGCGGTCAACGTGCAGACGCCGGATCCCACCCTCGACTTCCTCGCCAATGGTTGGCTCCTCTATCAGGTGCTGGCCTGTCGCATGTGGGGTCGCAGCGGCTTCTACCAGTCGGGGGGCGCCTACGGGTTCCGCGATCAGCTGCAGGACGCCATGGCGCTCATCCACGCCGAGCCGGCGCTGTTCCGCGACCAGCTCCTGCGTTCGGCGGCCCGCCAGTTCCCCGCCGGCGACGTCCAGCACTGGTGGCATCCGCCGCTCGGCCGCGGGGTGCGGACCCACATCTCCGACGACTACCTGTGGCTGCCCTATGCCGCGTGTCGCTACGTGGCGGCGATCGGCGACACCGGGGTGCTCGACGAGAAGGTCGGGTTCCTCGAGGGTCGCCCGGTCAAGGTCGACGAGGACAGCTACTACGATCTCCCGGCCCGCTCGGAGGAGTCGGCGACGGTCTACGAGCACTGCGTGCGCGCGATCCGCAACGGCTTGCGCTTCGGCGTCCACGGGCTGCCGCTGATGGGCAGTGGCGACTGGAACGACGGCATGAACCTGGTCGGCGAGCTCGGCCAGGGCGAGAGCGTGTGGCTGGCCTTCTTCCTCCACGACGTCCTGGTCCAGTTCGGCGCGCTGGCTCGACGCCGCGACGACGGCGCGTTCGCCGACTTCTGCCTCGCCGAGGCGGCGCGGCTGAGCGTCGCCATCGAGGCCCACGGCTGGGACGGCGGCTGGTACCGGCGCGCCTACTTCGACGATGGCACCCCGCTGGGCTCGTCGTCGAACCCGGAGTGCCAGATCGACTCGCTGCCGCAGAGCTGGGCGGTGCTGTCGCGGGCCGGCGACCCTGCGCGAGCCAAGGTCGCGCTCGCCGCGGTCGACCGTCGCCTGGTGCGCCGCGACCTCGGGCTCATCCAGCTCTTCACCCCGCCCTTCGACACCTCCGAGCTGAGGCCCGGATACATCAAGGGCTACGTGCCAGGCGTACGCGAAAACGGCGGCCAGTACACCCACGCCGCGGTGTGGACGGCGATGGCGTTCGCGGCCGCCGGCGACCGCGAGCGGGCCTGGGAGCTGTTCGGGCTGATCAACCCGGTGAAGCATGGCGACAGCGAGCGCGCGATCGCGATCTACAAGGTCGAGCCGTACGTGGTCGCCGCCGACGTCTACACCAACCCGCAGCACGCCGGGCGGGGCGGCTGGACCTGGTACACCGGCTCGGCGGGCTGGATGTACCGGCTGGTCATCGAGTCCTTGCTCGGCCTCCAGCTCGAGATCGATCGCTTGCGCGTCGCCCCGCTGCTACCGGCGGACTGGACCGGCTTCGACGTCCACTACCGCCATCGCGAGACCGTCTATCACATCCACGTCCGCAACCATCGTGGCGCGAGCCGGGTCGTGTGCGACGGCGTCGAGCAGGCGGACGGAACCATCCCGCTGCGCGACGATCGACAAGACCATCAGGTCGACGTCGACCTGGCGTGACCGCGGGCGTCGCCAGGGCGCCGACCGAGCCCAGATCGACTACCCCCCGGTCAGCGTCGAGGCCGACGAGGCCGTCGTCCGCACGCGCTCACCGGCAACAGCGTCGAGTGACGGCTCAACCGACGAGCCGTTCGCTCACCGACCACAGGCGGTCCTGCGCCGCGCGATCGAGCGCGGCCGGGGCTGGCTGGCGGGAGGTGAGCTGATCGATGTAGCGGCCGGTGACGCCGGCGAGCGCGGGCGACAGCGCGAGGTGGAGCGGCGCGCGGGCGCCCTGCGCCGGCGTCAGCGCCCGTCCGGCGTCCCAGCGCCCCGCCGGCTGATGACGAAGCAGGCCGGTGGCGACCACGCCGGGGTGACAGACCGTGGACGTGACGCCGGTGCCGTCGGTGCGGCGGGCGAGCGCGAGCGCGAACATCACGTTGGCCAGCTTGGACTGCGCGTAGGCCGCGGTGCCGTCGAAGCGACGCTCGAAGTGTAGATCGTCCCAGTGGATCTGGCCCCGCGCATGCAGCCCGGACGCGACCACGACCACGCGCGCTGGCGCGCTGGCCCGCAGGCGCTCGCGCAGCAGGTCGACGAGCAAGAAGTGCGCGAGGTGGTTCACGCCCAGCGCGAGCTCGAAGCCATCCCCGGTGCGGCGACGGGCGTGGGGCCACACCGCCGCGTTGCAGACCAGCACGTCGAGCCGCGGCAACTCGGCGAGCGCGCGCGCCGCGAACGCCCGCACCGACGACAGCCGCGCCAGATCGAGGGTCCAGCCCTCCCCCGCCGTCGCCGTGCGGGCGTCGCGGCAGCCGGCGATCACGCGCATGCCGGCGGCGGCCAGACCGCGCACCGTCTCGAGCCCGATGCCACCGGCGCCGCCGGTGACGATGGCGACCGGCGGCGCGGCCGCGGTCACGGTCACCAGAGCGGCGCGCCGGTGAGCGACGCGACCTGGGCGCGCTCGACCCCTGGCGCCAGCTCGATCACGCGGAACCCGTCGCCGGCCGGATCGAAGACGCCGAGCTCGGTGATGACGCGGGACACCACGCGGGTCGCGGTCAGCGGATAGGTGCAGGTCGCGACCAGCTTGTGCTCGCCGTCCTTGGTGGCGTGCTGCATCAACGCGATCACGCGCCGGCAGCCGGTGGCCAGATCCATGGCGCCGCCGATCCCCATGATCCGGCCGCCCGGGACCGCCCAGTTGGCCAGATCGCCGGCCGCCGAGACCTGCATCGCGCCCAGGATGGCGAGATCGACGTGACCGCCGCGGATCATGGCGAACGAGACCGCCGAGTCGAAGGTCGAGCCGCCGGGCAGGACGGTCACGGTCTGCTTGCCGGCGTTGATGAGCTGCGGGTGCTCGTCGCCCTCGTATGGAAAGGGGCCCATGCCGAGCAGCCCGTTCTCCGAGTGCAGGAAGGCGTGGCCGACATCGCCGTCCCCTGCTGGAAGGTAGTCGGCGCACAGGGTCGGCAATCCGATGCCGAGGTTGACGATCGATCCCTCGACGATCTCGGCGGCGGCCCGGCGGGCCATGTCTTCTTTCGAGAACGTCATCACGCGCCCCCGCGCTGGCGCACCGTGCGGAACTCGATCGGATCCTCGTGGTCGCGGACCTCGACGATGCGGTGGACGTAGATCCCTGGCAAGTGCACGTCGTCGGGATCGATGGCGCCGACCTCGACCAGCTGGTCGGCCTCGACCACCGCGGTCCGGGCCGCGGTCGCCATCACCGGCGAGAAGTTGCGGGCGGTGCGGTAGAAGCGCAGGTTGCCGAAGCGGTCGACCTGGTGGGCGCGGATCAGCGCGAAGTCGGCGTGCAGCGCGCGCTCCAGGAGGTAGCGCCGGCCGTCGAACTCCTTCACCTCCTTGCCGTCCTCGACCACGGTGCCGACCCCGGTCGGGGTGTAGAAAGCCGGAATGCCGGCACCGGCGGCGCGCATGCGCTCGACCAGCGTGCCCTGCGGGTTGACCTCGACCTCGATGGTCCCGGCCGCCATCCGGCTGTGCAGATCCTCGTTGGTGCCGAGGTAGCTGCACACCACCTTCCTCACGATGCCGGCCCGCAACCAGGTCGCCAGTCCCTTGCCGATGGCACCGGCGTTGTTGGACACCAGCGTCAGGTCGCGGACGCCGCGCGCCACCACGCCGGCGATCAGCGCCTCGGCGTTGCCGCACAGACCGAAGCCGCCGACCATCACGGTCATGCCGCTGTCGAGGCCGTCGAGGGCGGCGGCGACCGAGTCGCGCACCTTGTGGTGATGTCGTCCGGGGTTGGCGGTGACCGACACGTTCAGGTTCCTCCGAAGGCGAGCGCCGCGGCGTCGCCAAAGCTGCGCATGCCGGCGACCAGCTCTTCCTCGCTGATGCACAGCGGCGGCGCGAAGATCGCGGTGCCGCGCTTGCCGTCGAGGTGCAGCGACAGCCGCCGCGCCGCCAGCTCCGACCCCAGGCGCGCCCACGCCGCCGCCGGCGCGCCGTCGACCTCGAGCGCGGCGAGCAGCCCCAGGCCGCGCGTGAACGTCCGCACCCCGGACAGCCGGCGCGCCACCAGGCGCAACTCGTCGAGCAGCACCGGCCCCAGGCGAGCCGCGTTGTCGTACAGCCCCTCGTCCTCGTAGACCTTGAGGGTCTCGAGGGCCGCCGCGCAGCCAGTGGGATGGCCGTAGTAGGTCAGGCCGCAGGCCAGCATCTGGTCGTCGAAGTGGCGGGCCACCCGCTCGTGGACGATGACGGCGCCGATCGGCTGATAGCCCGAGGCCAGGCCCTTGGCGCACGTGATGAGGTCGGGCGTCACGTCCCAGTGCTGGAACCCGAACGTCTTGCCGGTGCGGCCGAACCCGGTGAGCACCTCGTCGGCGATCAGCAGCGCGCCGTCGGCGTCGCAGGCCTGGCGCACGATCGGCCAGTACTCGGGCGGCGGCACCAGCACGCCGTTGGCGCCCGGCACCGGCTCGAGGATGACGCCGGCGAAGCCGCCGCCCTCGAGCCGCATGACCTCGCCCAGGTGGGTCGCGCACTCGCGCTTGCAGGTGGCGAGCTGCTGCCCGAACGGGCAGTGGTCGCAGTAACAGTCGGGCACGTGCACGACGCCGGGGATGCCGGGCTCGAGCGGCGGTCGCCGCCAGTCGCCGGTCAGCGTCAACGCGCCCATCGACGCCCCGTGGTAGCTGCGGTAGCGCGACATCATCTTCAACCGTCGCGTGACCAGCCGCGCGATCTTCAGCGCGTTCTCGTTGGCCTCGGCGCCCGACAGGCAGAAGAAGACCTTGCTGAAGCCGGGCCCGGCCAGCGCGAGCAGCTTCTCGGCCAGCTCGACCTTGGCCGGGAACACCGCGCCCGGCGACGCCAGGCACAGGTCGTCGGCCTGGCGCTTGATCGCGTCGATGATGCGGCGGTTGCCGTGACCGGCGTTGACCTGGTAGCTGAGCGCGCCCAGATCAAGCCAGCGGCCGCCGTCGGCGGTGGTGAACCACGCACCGTCGCCGCCGGTCAGCTCGAACGGGCGGGCCGACTTCTGCGCGGTCCAGGTGAAGAAGAACGGGTACTCGGTGTCGCTCATCGGCCGCCGGATGGATGTCGGTCGGCATCGTGCGCGACGAGAGCGCGGGATGCAAGGCGTGCGGATCACGCCCGGCCGGGCGACGCGGTGGTATGGTGCCGCGCGTGGCGACCGCCGACGACGCGGAGCGCGAGTCGCGGCGCAGCGCCGCACTGGCGCCGACCTCACCGCCACCGTCGGCGGCGCCGCTGGCGACGACGTACCCGCCGACGCCGGCGGCGACGGCGGCGAGCACCAGCACCCGCGACCCGCCGGCCGCGGCCGGTCCGGTTGCCGCCGCCGGTGACGACGCTCCGCTCGTCCCCGGCGACCTGGTGGCCCGCTATCGCGTCGAGGCCGTGCTGGGCCGCGGCGGCATGGGCGTGGTGTACCGGGCCCGCGATCCCGATCTCGATCGCGCGCTGGCGATCAAGCTGGTCCGGTCGCGCCACCGCGGCGGCGACCGCATGCTGCGCGAGGCCCAGGCGATGGCGCGGCTCGACCATCCCAACGTGGTGCCGATCTTCGATGTCGGCATGCGCGGCGAGCAGGTCTTCCTGGTCATGCCGCTCCTGGCCCGCGGCACGCTCGGCGACTGGTGCCGCGCCAAGCCGCGGCCGTGGCGCGAGGTGGTGGCGCGCTACCTGGCCGCCGGGCGCGGCCTGCAGGCGGCTCATCGGGCCGGCATCATCCATCGTGACTTCAAGCCCGACAACGTCCTGCTCGGCAGCCGCGGCGAGGTCCAGGTCGCTGACTTCGGGCTGGCCCGCGCCCACAGCGACAGCGCCGAGCCCGGCTTCGAGCCACCCGGCGGGGCGCTGGCCGCCGCCCTGACCCGGGTCGGCGAGCTGCTTGGCACGCCGGCCTACATGGCGCCCGAGCAGCTCGAGGGCCTGGCGGTCGACGCTCGCGCCGATCAGTTCAGCTTCTGCGTCGCGCTGCACGAGGGCCTGTACGGCGTGCGGCCGTTCGAGCTGCCGGCCGGCGCCGGCTTGCACGATCTGCGCAGCGCGCTGCGCAGCGACCGGGTGCGCGCCGCAGCCGCCGACCGCCAGGTGCCGGGCTGGCTGCGTGACGCGCTGGTGCGCGGCCTGCGTCACGACCCCGAGGCGCGCTGGCCGACCCTCGACGCCTTGCTCGGCACGCTCGAGCGCGGCCTGCGGCGACGGCTGCCGTCGCTCACCGGCGCCGGCGTTGGCATCGGCGTCGCGGCCGCGGCCGCGGTCGCGGCGCTCGTGGCCGGCGGGGTCTGGTTCGCGCTGTCGGGTGGTTCGGCACCTGGCCCGCCTGCTGGCAAGCCGGCGGCGGACCTCGTGCTCGCGACCGGCGGCCCGCCGCTGGTCGAGCGCCAGCTCACGTTTCGCGGCGACGTCCAGCTGGCGGCGCTGTCACCCGACGGCACGCTGGTCGCGGCGGTGGCCGGCGGTGACGTCATCCTGGTGCCGATGGCGACCGGCGCCGAGCCGCGCACGCTGGTGCGGCAGCCCGGCGTGATCACCTCGCTGGCATGGTCGGCCGACGGCGGCCGGCTCCTCGTGGTGTCGCCGGTCGACGTCGAACAGTCGATCCTGCGGATCGTCGACGTCGCCAGCGGCGCGATCGAGCGACTCGAGCGGTCGGCGTGGATGACGGCGGCGTGGTCCGGACCGCGCGAGATCGCCAGCGTCGGGGCGACGGTCCACGACATGCGCCTCACGCCGCTCGACCAGGACGTGCCGTCGCGCCGCTGCCCCTTGCCCGGCGAGTATCAGTGGGTCGAGGGCGTGGTCGCCGCCGGCAGTGCCCTGTTCGTGTTGGTCACGCACCACGACCACACCTTCTCGTTGTTGCGGACCGACCGCACCTGCATCGCGCCCCGGGTCGTCCTCGATCACGTGGCCGACGGCCACGTGGTCGTCGACCATGACGGCTCCCACGTCGGGGTCCGGCGCCGGGTCGGCGACGTCTGGGTCCTGGAGCGAGTTCCCGTCGCCGGCGGTGCCGCGCTGCGATCGAACCCGTTGCCGGCCAGCGCCGACGTCGTCCTCGGGCGCACGCCCGCTGGCCAGCTCCTCGCCACCACCAAGCGGACCTCGTGGCGCCTGCTGCGCATCGACGCCTCGGCCGGCGCGCCCGCCGCCGCGGACTCGATCGATCCGCTCGCGGTCGGCACGTCGGAGACCAGGCTGCTGCTGTCGCCCGAACGGGCGCGGGTCGCACGCATCGACAGTCGCGACGGCGAGGCGGCCGCGCTGCGCGTGGTGCCGCTCGACCGACTCGACGCCCGCCCGGCCCCGATCGCCACCGGCGTCGGCGGCGTGGCGTGGTCGCCCGATGGCACCCGGCTCGCCGCCGTCGTGCAGCGCGACGATCGTGCCGAGCTGGTGGCGATCGAGGTCGCGACCGGCGCCAGCACCACGCTGCCGGTCGGCGACCTGTCGCAGACGCCGGCGGTAAGGTGGCTGGACGACCGCCGCATCGCCTACCTGCGCGTCGACAACGCCACCTTCTCGTGGATCGACCGCGACAGCCACCAGATCGGCACCACGGTCGACGCCGCCCTGGGCTGGACCTTCGACCTCGCGGTCAGCCCGGCCGACGGCGCGCTGGCGGTGGTCTGGGAACGCCCGGCGCCCGACCACGGCGTGTACGTCGTGCCGCCTGGCGCCGCGCCGGTCCTGGTGGCGCGGGCCACGGGGCAGGCGACCAGGGTGGCGTGGACCCCCGACGGAGCGTCGCTGTGGATCTACGACCTGGAGCTCGGCACGATCGACCGCTACGACCGCGCCACCGGCAAGACCGAGCGTCTCCCGACGATGGCGCTCGACGCCATGACGATCGCCGAGATCGCGCCGCTCGCCGACGGCGGCGCGCTGGTGCAGACCATGCAGCACACCGTCGACCTCGTGGTGCTCGAGTGAGCGTCGCTCCGACCGTCAGGCGACGGTGAACCGCTCGGCGCGCACGTTGGTGACGAAGCCGCCCTGGGCCCACAGCTCGCCGCGGTCGAGGTTCATGGCCACCGCACCGCAGGTGGCGGTGCCGTGCGGGTTCTCGGCGGTCGCCAGGTTGGTGCTGATGCTCTTCGGCCAGCCGTCCTGGGAGCCCATCCGCGTCCACACGTCATCGAGATCGCGGATCGGCGCCGCCGCCGTGCTGGCCTCGAGCCAGGCCATGCGCTCGCGGGTGGTGCTGGTCGGCGAGATCGACGACGCCGCCGCCACCTCGGCGTCGAGGCAGTGGTTGGTGTGGCAGTACGCCGGCCGCGGCGCGGCCGCGGTCGAGCGATAGATCTCCTTGCGCAACACGCCCGAGGTCTCGATCGCGAACGCGTCCTGGCGATCGGCGACCAGGTAGTGGTGACCGGAGCCGATCGGGCTGCCCACGATCAGGTCGCGAGCCTGCGCCGCCGAGCCCACCTGCAGCGCCCGCCGCACCATCGCCGGCCACACCACGCCGAGGGTGGCGTCGTTCGAGTACAGGTTGTTGATGCCGATCGCCACGCCCGCCGCATTCATGCCGGTGAGCCCGAGGCAACCGGTGAGCGTGAACAGCCACGCCGCTGGCCCGTCGGCGCTGGCGGGGACGTGCAGCATCATCACGTACGGGATCGCGGTGGCGTGCATGTCCCAGGTCTGGGCCAGGATGCGACCGCTCGGCGACTCGGCCCAGATGACGCTGCAACCGCCGTCGGCGTCGGCCGCTCGTTCGGGCGCCGCTCGCCATCGCGAGCGATCGGGCGACAGGTCGCGGAGATCGGTGTAGTGGTTGGCGACCACGATCTCGGCCGCCGTCACGCCGGCGCCGTCGGCGATGCCACACAGCTCCTCGAACAGGCCGGCGTGGTATCGCGCCAGCACCGGCAGGTGGGCCTCGGCGGCGGCCAGCACGCTGGCGGCGTCCGGGAAGCCGCCGACCCGGGTGCACAGGTAGGTCCGGATCGCGGCCAGCGACTGCACCTCGCCGCGGAAGCTCTCGCCGTGGATCTGACCCCAGCGCCGCGGCGTCGCTCCGGCCGGCAGCTCCAGCACCCGCATCAGCGCAGCTCCGCCAGCGCCGCGCCCAGCCGTTCCGCGACCGCCACCGCCTGATCGAGCGCCGGCACCACGCCGAGGCGTCCGCCCGGGAACCGGCGCAGCACCACGCCGTGGTCGCGGCAGTGCGCGTACACCGCGTCGGCGCGGTCGCCGGCCTCGATCACGCGATACAGGCCCAGGCCGCTCGCCGGCAGCATCGCCGCGGCCGGCGCCAGCGCCCGATCGAGCGCCGCCGAGCCCGCCGCCGCGTCGAGGTGGCGGGCGGCGCGCAGCTGGTGGTGGTTGCGGACCAGCGACAGCTCGTCGCCGTCCCAGGTCGAGACCAGCGCCAGCGGCGTGGCCACGAACCAGCGCGACGCCACGTGCAGGTAGCCGGTCTGGGCGCCACCCCACCACGCGATCACGTCGGGCCGCAGCCCCGACGCCCCCGACGCGAACGGCCCCAGTCCCGAGCGGTAGGCACAGGTGCTGTTCTCGACCGCGATCATCGGCAGGTCGAGCTCGTCGCGCAGCGCGGCGAGCGCCGCCGAGAAGTCGCGCGAGATCACGCGCCCGGTGCGCTCCTGGCACGGCTCGTAGAAGAAGCCGAACACGTTGGCGGCGCCGCCCGCCGCCGCCACCGCGTCGCGCAACGCGGCGATCGACGCCGCGGTCCCGACCACCGACGGGTGTGGAATGCGCGGCCACGCGAAGTGCGGCGGCCCGCCGCGGTGGACCTCGGGATCGGACAGCGATCGGCACGACGCCGCGGTGTGGCCGTAGTAGCCACCGGCGAGGCCGATCGCGATCGTGGCCGCCTTGCGGGTGCCGCGCAGCATGCGCAGCGTCTTGTCGACGGTCTCGTCGCGCGACGAGGTCAGGTACAGATGCGGCAGCTCCGGCGCCAGCGCGCCGACCCACTCGATCGCCCGCACCATCCCGGGCGTGACGTAGTTCATCAGCGTGATCTTGTTGACCGCCGGCCCGTACAGCAGGCCCGACGCCTCGGCGATGCGCAGGCTCTCGGGCGGCGTCGCCAGCACCCGGGTCAGGCCGGTCGCGGCGTCGAGCGCGCCCGGCACCGCGGCGTTCGCGGCCCAGCGCGTGCGTCCGCTGGCCACCACCTCGGCGCGCCGCACCGGATCGGGCGCGATGCCGCCGAGCGGGATGCGGTAGTAGATGGCCTGGCCCTCGGGATCCTCGTACTGGCCGGTGAGGATCGAGACCACGTGGGCACCGAACACCCGGTTGAGGTGCGTCATCTGCGCGGTGCGGCCGATGCGGTTGCGGCCGGTGACATGACGGTAGCGCGGTTCGCCGTCGGGACTACGGCGGGCCTGGGCATCGCGGAGCTGCAGCTCCTTGAGCCGACGACCGATGCCGGTGCCCTGAAAGCCAGGCGCCACGGTGACCGACACCGAGTACATCGTGTTGCGGTGACCGAGCAGCGGATCGCCGTCGCAACCCTCGACGTCGCGGCTGGCCTCGAGCGGCGCGCCGATCGCGAACCCGATCAGCTGCGGTCCGCCGTCGGCCGCCTTCTCCGCGATCACCACCGAGCCCTCGGGATCCTCGAGCGCGACGCGGATCTCGGCCGGCGGGGTGCGGCGGGCCGGTTCGTAGACCTGGTACTCGATGTCGAGGATCGCGGGCAACAGCCCCATGGCCTCGGTGTGCACCACCTGGCGGAAGCTGACCCCGTCGGGGATGATCGGGGCCTTGACCGGCGCCGGTTCGAGGATGTCCTCCCACTCGGGCGGCTTCTGGCCGGGGTGGGCATCGATCCACGACAGCGAGCGGCGCACGGCGTCGAACAGCAGATCGATCTCGCGCACGCCGTAGGTGTCGGCCAGCCGGTAGCGTGCGGTCCGGGTCCCGGCGGCGAACACGATCGCGCCGCGCCAGAAGCGCTGGCCGATGTAGGCGTCGAGGATCGCCGCCGTCGGCAGGTCGAAGGCGAACGCGTAGCCGCAGGCGCGCGGGCTGGCGACCAGGTGCGGAAAGGCGTGCGCCACCGCCTCGAGCCGCGGCCGCACCAGCTTCTCGATGCGCGCCGCGGCGTGGCTGGTCGACATCATCTCGGCGTGGATCCGGCCGCGGACCAGCGAGGCGTTGTGCGCGCTGGCCGGTTCGGGATCCTCGAAGCGCGACATCACCACGCCGACCTGGGCCCGCTTGGCGAACGTGACCACGTCCGGGTAGTCGGGCTGACCGCGGTGGGTGAGCAGGCGGAAGCGCGCGTGCCACGCGAAGCCGCCACCGAGCCCGAACCCGGTCTGCACCTCGTCCATCACCAGCAGCGTGTCGTGGCGGCGGGTCAACAGGCGCAGGGCGCGGAAGAACCGCTCGGTGCCATACCGATCGCCGCCCTCCGATTGCATCGGCTCGATGATCACGCACATGTACTGGCCGCCGAGCAGCTCGTCGTGAACCCGGCGCAGGCTGGCGATCTCGGCGGCCAGCAACGGATCGTCCTTGGCGTCGCCGTAGCGGGCGACCAGATCGTCCATCTCGCCCGCGGCGCAGGCGGCGTAGAAGCCGCCCGGCGCGGCCGGCTCGTCGTCGCCAGGCGTGACCCAGACCGGAAACGGCGCGAAGGTCGCCTCGTAGCCGGGCAGCTCGTACGCCGCCCGCTTGGACGGGCTGTGGGTGGCGTGCAGCGCCAGCAACAGCCGGCCATGGAAGCTGCCCTCGAAGGCCAGCACCCGGGTCGCGTCCGGTCGCGACGCGTTGAGCCGACACAGCGCCAGCGCCTTCTCGTTGGCCTCGGCGCCCGAGGCGGTGAACGTCACGTGCGGCAGGCCGGGCACCAGGTGGCGGAGCGTGGCGGCGTACTCGGCGGCGGCCCAGGTCTCGCCCACCGCGGTGTCCTCGTTGCTGGTCAGGGTGTCGCCGAACGCACCCTCGACCAGGCCGCGCACCACCGGGTCCTCGGCGAAGCCGCCGCACACCGTCGCGGTCTGGCTCATGCCGTCGAGGATCGACAGCGGCTCGTCGTCGACCGAGACGAACCACGGCCCGGCCGATCGCAGGTGATCGAACACCGCCGGCTTCTTCTCGCGCGCCACGCGGTCGCCGGCGTAGAGCCGGATCAGCCACGAATCGCTGCGCGGCATCTGTCCGCCCTTCGGACGGCGCAGCCCCATCGGCCGGGCGTCGTCGACCAGCGAGCGGGTCGCCTCGGCGACGTCCTCGGCGGCATGCTGGCGCTCGAGCCGATCGAGATCCCAGGCCGGCAGGTGATCGGCGAGCATCGGGTGGGTGGCGATGGTCCCGATCACGTTGTCCTGCACGGCGACCGCCACCACCACGTTGCGGTGCGCCATCGAGCCGGCGGGACGGTAGTTGCCGCTCTTGCCGACGCCACCGAACGGCAGCCGCGGGCTGGCCAGGTTGGTCGACCGGTTGCGGTTGAGGATGCCGCTCGTGGTCTCGCGGTAGAAGCGCTCGAAGCGCTCGCTCGAGCCGGTGAAGACCGCGTTGGCGAAGCCAAACCGGCTGGCGTTGACGACCGCGATGGCCTCGTCGTCGTCGTCGACGAGCTCGACGCCGACATCGGGGCCGAACAGCTCGACGTCGGTGTAGCCCGGGGCGTCGTGGCGGCCGGCCGGCAGCCGGTGCAGCGACGCCGAGCGGTAGAAACCGCCGGGCAGCCGCGCGCCGTCCACGATCGGCTCGGCGCCGGCGTGGCGACCGGCATCGAGCGCCGCCTCGAAGCGCTCGCGGCCGGCGGCGGTCGCGAGCGGGCCGGCGAAGCTGGCCGCGTCCTCGGGATCACCGAACCGCAGGCGCGGCGCCGCCGCCCGCAGCGCATCGACCAGGGCGCCAGCGAGCTTGTGGTGCACCAGCACCCGATCGGTCGCGGTGCAGCGCTGACCTGCCGACAGGTAGCCACCGACCAGGATCTCGTGCGCGGCCTGGCGCACGCTGGCGTCGTCGAGGACGACGACGGTGTTCTTGCCACCCATCTCGAGCGCGACCAGCAGCTCCGGTCGATCGAGCGCGGCCTCCTGGATGCGGCGCCCGACGGTGTAGCTGCCGGTGAAGCACAGGCCGCGCACCACCGGGTCGGCGACCAGGGCCGCGCCGACGGCGCCGGTGCCTTGCACCAGGTTGAAGACGCCGGCCGGCAGGCCGGCGGCGAGCGCGGTCTCGGCGTAGCGCTGGCCAACCAGGGGCGTGATGTCCGACGGCTTGACCACCACCGTGTTGCCCGCCAGCAGCGCCGGCACGACGTGGGCATGGCACAGGTGGGCCGGGTAGTTGTAGGGACCGATGATCGCGACCACGCCCAGCGGGTGGTAGCGGAGTTGCTCGTGCGGGGAACCGGCGATCGGGCCCTCGCGCAGATCGGCCGCCAGCAGCGCGCGCGCGACCTCGAAGCGACCGAGCACGGTGGCCACCTCCTGCGCCGCCTCGGCGCGCAGCTTGCCGGTCTCGAGCACGATCGCGTCGGCGAGGTCCTTGCTGCGCGCGGCGATGGCGTCCTTCCAGCGGCCCAGCGCGGCGACCCGGAGCGCCAGGGTCAGGCGCGCCCAGGCTGGTTGCGCGGCGGCCGCGGCGGCGGTGGCGGCGGCGACGCCGTCCACCGAGGCACCGGTCTCGAACACCACCGCGCCGTCCGCCGCGGGGTTCCGCGACACCAGCGCGGCGCCGCTGGGAGCGACGAACACGCCACCGATGAAGTTGCCTAGCGCTTGCACTGGGCCTGGTTACCGCCCGGCGGCGCGGGGGTCAAGCCGAGCACGGTTCACGATCCCGGCGACCAGGCAAAACCACAATAATTCGCATTTGTTACATGGTTCGACCGGGCGACCATCGCGGTTTCATCGGCACCCGATCTACTCTCGGTGACGCGGGTGGTATAGAGACCCGCACCCCCCGGATGACCGCGCTCGTCTTCCTCGCCGGCCCCAACGCGGGTCGCCGCTACAAGCTGGCGGACGGCGAGTACATCATCGGGCGCCGCTCGGATTGCCAGATCTTCGTGCCCGACATGCGGGTGTCACGACAGCACGCGCGCATCCGCCCCGACGGCGCCCGGTGGGCGGTCGAAGATCTGGGCTCCAACAACGGCACCTACGTCAACGGCCAGCGCCTCAACGGCCCGCTGCCGCTCGACCACGGCGACGAGATCACGATCGCCTCGAACCGCATCCGCGTCGAGGCGCCCGACGCCGCCGGCCACGGCGCGCGGACCCCGACCGACGCCCACCTGACCATCGTCGAAGCCCAGGGCCCGGTGCTCAGGAGTCGCGAGGACACCGACTCGGGCCGCTTCATGCGCACCTCGGCGGTGCTGGCGGCGCCGACCGAGATCCGGAACTTCCGTCTCATCGAGCGCAAGCTGTCGGCGATCACCGCCATCCTCGACGCCGCGGCCAAGAGCACCGACGCCGACACCCTGGTCGAGACCGTGGTCGGCCATCTGCTCGACATGTTCCCGCAGGCCGAGACGGTCGGCGTGCTGGTCGAGGACGAGCGCACCGGCGAGTTGCAGGTCAAGTTTCACCGCAGCCGCGCCCGCGGCTTCGGCGGCAATCTCCGCGTGCCGGGCACGATCATCACCCACGTGGTGCAGGACCGGCGCGGCGTGCTGCTCGGCGAGTCGTCCAAGCCGGCGCTCGGCGGCGAGACTGGCGAGGTGGTCGGGACCCGCATGGGCGCGCCGCTGTCGGCGGGCGATCACCAGTACGGCGTCATCTACGTCGAGGCCAAGACCAGCAGCTTCAAGCAGGAGGACGTCGACCTGCTCCAGAACGTCGCCTATCAGACCGCGCTGGCGATCCACGCCGCGCGCATGCAAGTGCAACTGGCGCAGAAGGAGCGCCTCGAACGCGACCTGCGGGTGGCGCGGCAGATCCAGCGCTCGCTCTTGCCCCATGACGTGCCCAACGTGGTCGGCCTCGACTTCGCGGTCCACTACGAGCCGGCGTATCAGATCGGCGGCGACTTCTACGACTTCATCTGGCACGACGAGAGTCACATCGCGCTGGCGGTCGGCGACGTCGCCGGCAAGGCGATCAGCGCCGCGCTGTACATGGCGCGCCTGACCAGCGAACTGCGGTCGCGGGCCGGCATCTCGCGCACCCCGGCGCGGCTGTTGCGCCGGGTCAACGACGAGATGGTCAAGCTCGGCGACGACGGCATGTTCGCCACCCTGGTCTACGCCATCTACGATCTCGAGTCGCGCACGCTGGTGTTCACCAACGCCGGCCATTGCGTGCCGCTCTTGCGTCGCGGCGAGCGGGTGTTCCCGCTGCAGGCCGACCGCGCCCACATCGTGCCGATCGGCGTCGTCAACGAGCTCGAGGTCGGCGAGGCCCGCGTGCAGCTGCATTCGGGCGACATGCTGGTCCTGGTCTCCGACGGCATCCTCGAGGCCCGCGACGCCAAGGGCAACGAGTACGGCGTCAAGCGGCTGTCACGGCGGGTCCGCACCGCGCGCGGCAATGCCGAGGACGTGGTCAAGGCGATCCTCCAGGACGTCGACGGTCACATCGGCAACGCGCCGCCCGGCGACGACATGACGATCCTGGCCATGGGCATCGACGAGCGGCGCGCCAAGCGGCGGACCAGCACCATTCCCGGCGTCCCGATCGACGCGGTGCCGTCGCCGGCCGAGGACGTCAAGACCCGGCCCGGCGTCGGCATCCCGCGCGCCCCCACCGACGACGGCTCCGGCGACGGCCGCTGAGCCGCCCCCGCGATCGACGCGGTTGATGACCATGCCCCGCGTCGCGATCATCGGCACCGGCATCGCCGGCCTGACCACCGCCCACCGCCTGCGCACGGCCGGTGGCGCGGACGTCGACCTCACGCTCTACGAGGCCGGCGACCACGTCGGCGGCCATACCCACACCATCGACGTGCCGATCGGCGGCGCGACCTACGCGGTCGACACCGGGTTCATCGTCTTCAACCCGCTCACCTACCCCCACTTCTGCGCCCTGCTCGACGAGCTCGGGGTGGCCAGCCAGCCGACGGCGATGAGCTTCGGCGTCCGCGACGACCGCAGCGGGCTCGAGTACTCGTCGGCGAGCTTGCGCGGGCTGTTCGCCCAGCGCCGCCGGCTGGTCGACCGCCACCACTGGCGCATGCTCGCGGACATCGTTCGCTTCGACCGGGTCGGTCGCGACCTGCTCGCGAGCGACGACGACACCACCACGCTCGACCAGCTGCTGGATCGGCGCGGCTTCTCGGCCGCGTTCCGCGACCGCTTCCTGGTGCCGATGGGCGCGGCGATCTGGTCGGCGCCACCGAGCGAGCTGGGGCGGTTTCCGGCCCGCTACTTCGTCGAGTTCTTCACCAACCATCGTTTCCTGGCGCTGCGAGGTCAGCCGGTGTGGCGGGTGGTCCGCGGTGGCTCGCGCACCTACGTCGAACCGCTGTGCCGGCCATTCGCCGACCGCATCCGCCTGCGAACCCCGGTCGATCGGGTGTGGCGGCGGAGCGGCGGCGTCGAGATCTCGGCCGCCGGCGCGACCGAACGCTTCGACCACGTCGTGCTCGCATGCCACAGCGATCAGGCGCTGCGCTTGCTCGCCGATCCGAGCGCGCCCGAGCGCGAGGTGCTGGGCGCCATCCCGTACCAGGCCAACGACGTCGTGCTCCACACCGATCGATCGCTGCTGCCCCGTTCACCCCACGCGCGGGCGGCCTGGAACTACCACCTGACCGCCGATCGGGACCGGCCGGCCACCGTGACCTACGACATGAACCTGCTACAGGGCCTCGACGCACCGGTGCGCTTCTGCGTGACGCTCAACGAGACCAGCGCGATCGATCCGAGCCAGGTCGTGGCTCGTTACACCTACCACCACCCGGTCTACACCGCCGCCACCCGCGCCGCTCAGGCGCGATGGTCCGAGACCAGCAGCGGCGCGACCGCGACCTACTTCGCCGGTGCCTACTGGTGGTTCGGGTTTCACGAGGACGGGGTGCGCAGTGGCCGGCGCGCCGCCGACGCGGTCCTGGCCGCCATCCGGGCGCCGGTCGCGCGGCCGCGGGCGGTCGGATGATCGGCGCGCGCAGCGGGTTCTACGTCGGCCACATCCGCCACCGGCGCTTCACCCCCGAGCGCCGCGAGTTCACGTACCCGCTCTACATGAGCTACCTCGCGCTCGACGAGCTCGACGCCTGCGAGCGGGCGCTGTGGCCGCTGTTCGGCGTCGCTCGCCGCGGGTTGACCCGCTTCCGCCGTGCCGACCACCTCGCCGGCCTCGGTGACCTCGAGCGGCCGCTCGACGAGGTGGTCCGCGACGCGGTCGCCGCCGCCGGAGCGCCACGGCCGCCGGGACCGATCACGGTGCTCAGCCACGCTCGCCACCTCGGCTTCGGCATGAACCCGGTCAGCTTCTTCTACTGCTGGGACCCGGCCGGCCAGGTGGTCGAGGCGGTGGTCGCCGAGGTGGCCAACACGCCGTGGGACGAACGCCACGTCTACGTGCTGCCCGGTGGGCTCGGTGCGGCGCGCGGCGCGCGCACCCACCGCTACCGGTTTTCCAAGGCGTTCCACGTGTCGCCGTTCCTGCCGCTCGAGCTCGGCTACGACTGGCGGTTCACCACCCCGGACCAGCGGCTGGCCGTGCACATGGAGTGCGTCGCCCCCGGTCCCGGCGCCGGCGTCGTGCTCGACGCCACGCTCACCATGACCCGGCGGCCGCTCGACCGCCGCACCCTCGCCGCGCTGCTGGCGCGCTTCCCGGTGATGACCGCCGAGGTCGTGGTCCACATCTACGCCCAGGCGCTGCGCCGCTGGCTCGAGCGCACGCCGTTCTACCCGCACCCCGTGGTACGCACGCGGGGGTCATCGCATGTCGCCGAAGAGCATGACCTCGCCGACCATCACCAGCCTGGTCCGTGACGGCCGTCCAACCCGCTGGCTCCACCACGCGGCGCGGGCCTCGTTGTTCACGCGCCTGGCGCGGTTGACCGCGGGCGCGCTGCGGGTCATCGACGTCGACGGCGAGCACCGGTTCGGACGGGTCAGCCCCGGGTTCCCGCGCCCGGTGACGATCGAGATCCTCGATCCCCGCGCCTACGTCGCCGCCGTGCTCGGCGGCACCCTGGGCATCGGCGAGCAGTACGTCGACGGCACCTGGACGTGCGACGACCTGCCGACCCTGACCCAGCTGATGGTCCGCGACCGGGCGGTGATGCAGCTGCTCGAGCGCGGCCTGGCCACCGCCGCCCGACCGTTGCGCCGCGCCCGCGCGCTCTTCGACCGCAACAGCCGGGCCGGCAGCCGCCGCAACATCGCCGCCCACTACGACCTCGGCAACGACTTCTTCCAGCTGTTCCTCGACGAGACCATGACCTACTCGAGCGCCCTGTACGCCGACCCGACGATGACGCTCGCCGCGGCCCAGATCGCCAAGTACGACCGGCTGTGCCAGCTGCTGCGGCTGCGCGCCGCCGATCACGTGGTCGAGATCGGGACCGGCTGGGGTGGCTTCGCGATCCACGCCGCATCGACGTATGGCTGCCGGGTGACGACCACGACCATCTCCCGCCGCCAGCACGCCGAGGCGAGCGCGCGGGTCGCCGCCCGCGGCCTGGCCGACCGGATCACGGTCCGGCGCGACGACTACCGCGATCTGCGCGGCAGCTACGACAAGCTGGTCTCGATCGAGATGATCGAGGCGGTCGGACGCGACCACTTGCCGACCTTCCTGGGCACCATCCAGCGCTTGTTGCGACCCGACGGCGAGGCCGCGGTCCAGGCCATCGTGATCTCGGACCAAGACTTCGAGCGCGCCGCGGGCGAGACCGACTTCATCAAGCGCCACATCTTTCCCGGCAGCTGCATCCCGTCGGTGACCGCGCTGCTCCAGGCGGCGACCGCGGGCAGCGATCTCCGGCTTCGTCAACTCGACGACCTCACGCCGCACTACGCGACCACGCTCGCCGAGTGGCGGCGGCGGCTGTCCGCGAACCACGCCGACGCCCGCGCCCTGGGGGTCGACGAGCCGACCCTGCGGGCGTGGGACTACTACCTCGCCTACTGCGAAGGCGGATTCCGCCAGCGCTACCTCGGCTGCGTCCACCTGCACCTGGTGCGCCCGGACTGGCGCCCGCCGGCGTGATCAGCCGCCGTAGGCGACGCGGCCGAGCCGGCCGAGCAGCACGTCGAGGGCGACCCGATTGTCGCCGCCTTCGGGGACGATCAGATCGGCGCACCGCTTGCTGGGCTCGACGTACTCGAGGTGCATCGGCCGGACCGTGGCGTAGTACTGATCACGCACCGAGGCGAAGCTGCGGCCACGCTGCTCGAGGTCACGGCGAATGCGGCGCATGAGCCGGATATCGGCGTCGGTGTCGACGAAGATCTTGATGTCCATCTGTTCGCGCAGCGCGGCGTCGACGAACACCAGGATGCCCTCGACCAGGATCACCGGCGCCGGTGGAACCCGGCGCGTCTCGGCGCGCCGGGTGTGGGTGACGAAATCATAGATCGGCACCTCGACCGCCTCGCCGGCGCGCAGCAGGCGGAGGTGCTCGGCGAGCAGCTGGCTCTCCAGACTCGACGGATGGTCGTAGTTGATCTCGGCGCGCGCCGCCGGCGTCAGGTGCCCCTGGTCGAGGTAGTAGCTGTCGTGATCGATCACGACGCAGCGGTCGGGCGGGATCGAGGACGCCAGCTTGTGCGCGACCGTGGACTTGCCCGAGCCGGTGCCACCGGCGATGCCGATGACGAGGGGGCGAGCGGCGGGACTGGCGTCGAGCACGGCCTGGTGTCGCACGGTCCAGGCTATGGCAGCAAGCCGACCACGGTTTGCTGCAGCTTGGCGACCAGGTCGGCCGGCACCATGCCATCGACGCGGACCATGGTGCCATCACGACGCACCGACCACTTTGGCATGACCAGGTCGAAGCCCGGATAGTCGGTCAACTCGGACAGCTGGCTCTCGAGCTCGGTGAGACCAGCGCGCGCGGTCGTCTCGTCGGTGAAGTAGGTCGCGACCTGGAAGCCGACCGTCGCCTTGCCGTCGTCGTCGACCTCGGCCAGGGTCAGCCGCGCCGTCAGATCGGCCTGCCGCAGCGTCGGCGAGTCGGTCGCGCGCTGCAGGCTCTGCCGGGTCGCCACCAGCCACGCGGTGGCGCGACGATCGATGCCGTCGGCCAGCTCCAGCACCCGGGTCGGTTTCGGCGGCCGGCCGAGGCGGGCGGCGATGAAGCGCTGGTCGGCATCAGCGCGGGTCGACACCACGAACGTACGCTCGTCGATCCAGCCGACCACGCGGACGCTGCCGCCGGCCTGGGTGACCACCGACAGCTTGCCGCCCGCGCCGGCCCGCTGCACCGCCCCACCCTCGCCGCCGACGCAGGCGTCGATCTCGTCGCGGGTCCACTCGCCGCTGGCGATCAGATCGTAGGTCCCGGCCTGGCTCAGGATCGCGATCGACATCCAGGCGGCGCGATCGCCGAACGGTAGCTCGCAGCTTCCGAGCAGCGCGTCGAGCATGGCGCGCAGCATCGGCTGGGTGCGCACGCCGGCGAACAGCTGCGCCAGCTCGGGAGCGTGGCGAACCTCCGCGATCGCGAGGCCGAGCACACCCTCGATGTCGGGGGCATGACGACGGGTCGAGGCCGCCAGCGCCTCGCGCACCGCGACCCGCGCCTCCGGCCCCAGCGGCGGCGGACCGCCGTCGCCCACGCTGGCGTCGACCTCGGCGACCAGCACCGGCGTCGGCCCCTCGCCCGACCACGGATCGTCCGGCCCGGTGACCAGCCGCCGCGTCGCTGGCTCGCCACGCGTGGCGATGACCACCGCGGCGACGCCGGCCGCGACGCTGGCGCCGATCGCGATCGCCAGCGGCCAGCGCCGACGGGTCCGGGTCGTGAGCACCGCGCGCTCACCCGATGCCGCCGAGCCGGTGGTCGCGTGCCCGGCGCTCGGCCAGGCGGCGAGCGGCCCCGGCGATGGTTGCGCGGTGACCGCGGCGGCGGGCGGCGTCGCCGCCAGCGCTACCGTGGCGGCCGAACCGCTCGCCGCATGCAGCGGCAAGGTCGCGCGAGCCACCGCGCCGTCGCCGCCCGCGGCCGCCACGACCTCGGCGCACAGCGCGGCCACGGTCGGCGGCCGGTTCGGCGCCCGGGTCGAGAGCGCTCGTGCCACCAGCCCGTCGAGCGCCACCGGCACGGCGACCAGCGTGCCCAGACGCATGGGGTTGAGGCGGACCTCCGGATCGGCGGAATCCGCCCATGGCAGCCGGCCGGCGATCATCGCGAACAGCGTCACCGCCAGCTCGTAGACGTCGGTGGCGATCGACGCCGGATTTCCGAAGAACCGCTCGGGTGCCATGTACGCCGGCGTGCCACGCACCAGGCCGCTCTGAGTCGGCGGTGCCACGCCCTCGGTGGCCAGCTTGGCGATCCCGAAGTCGAGCAACACGGCGTGCTCCCCGGTCGGACCGGCGACCAGCATCACGTTTTCGGGCTTCAGATCGCGGTGGATGAGCGACCGGGCGTGCATCGCGGCCACCGCGTCGCACAGCTGCACGAACAGCGTGATCGCACCTGGGAGCGCCATCGCCCCGCGGCCCAGGCGACGGGCCAGGCTCTCGCCCGGCAGCTTCTCCATCGCCAGGTACGGTCGGCCATCCGGCAGCGATCCGGCCGCCAGCACCTTCACCACGCCCGGGTGGGTCATCTCGACCAGCAGCCGGGCCTCGGACAGGAAGCGTTCGCGGTCGCCCGCCACCAGCTCACCGCGCAGCACCTTCAGCGCGACCTCACGATGACCCCAGCGAGCGTCGTAGACGGTGCCGCTGCCGCCCTCGCCGAGGATCCCGACGATGCTGAAATCCCCGAGCTTTGTCGGGGCGGTATGTGGGGCAATGTCGCTCACCGAGGTGACGAGATGGGTCGCGCGAGTGTATCCTCGCGGTCTCGCGAATCAACCGGTTCGTCGCCCGCGCTGGCACGGCGCCCGGCGGCCGAGCCAATGCCAACCCGCCTGTGTGCACGTGAGCTCCAAGCGAACCCGCCCTAGCCCCAGAGGGAAGTCGAACATGATCCGCGTCGTGATTGCGGAGGATCACAATCTGATCCGCGAAGCGCTGGCTCGCATGTTGACCGCGAGCGGCAACATCGAGGTTGCCGGCGAGGCGGCGGATGGCGACGCGGCGATCGAGCTGACCAAGAAGCACAAGCCGGACGTGCTGCTGCTCGACGTCACGATGCCGGGCAAGGACGGGATCCAGGCGCTGGCCGAGCTCGGCGAGCTGGGCCTGGCGACCAGGGTCATCGTGCTCACCATGCACGAGGACGAGGCCTACGGCATCCGCGCCATGCGCGGCGGCGCTGCCGGCTACGTCAAGAAGTCAGACAATCTCGACCAGCTCCTCGACGCGATCGAGCGCGTCCACCGTGGCGAGCAAGTGGTCCCCGCCGAGATCGCTGCGGCGCTGGCGCGCAAGCGCAGCGAGCACCCGGCGCAGATCCTGTCGCAACGCGAGTTCCAGGTCATGGGCTACCTGGCGGCGGGCAAGACCAACCGCGAGATCGCGGAGGTGCTGTCGATCAGCGTCAAGACCGTCGACACCCACCGCGGCCACGTGCTGAAGAAGCTGCGGCTTCGCAACAACTCCGATATCACCCGCTTCGCGATCCAGAATCGGCTGTTGCCGGTCTGAGCCGCGCCGACCTGACCGGTCAGTTGCGGACCGTCACCGCGATCGCCGGTCCGAGCGTGGCCTGGGGCAAGTCGGTACAGCTCAACCGACACAGTCCGAGCCCGCGCGCGAACACGGCGCCAGCGTCGAACGCCAGCGGTCCGTAGAGGAGCCGGCCGCCAAGGTACGCCAGACCGTCGATCTCGCCGTCACGTGGCGCCGCCGTGGCCTCGCCGATCACCTGGTAGCGACGACCGATCGCGAACGATCCGCCACCGGCGACCGGATACGACCGTCCCGCGGTGGCCTGGACCGTCCCGCCGTGCACGCTGACCAGCACACGGCACGCGACGCCGTCGACGCAAACGCTGGTGACCAGCCCCGCCGTGACCAGGGTGCCGGTTCCCACGGCGTAGATCTCGCCGAAGGCGGCCACGGCCGCCCGCTGCGACCGCGCGAGCTGAACGCGCACCGTTCCGGTGCCGCCGCCCGTCGTGGGCTCGTCGCCGGCCGAGGTGACGAACAGGCCGGCACCGAGCTCGAGCCGCGTGATCGGCGTGTAGCTGACGACGGCATGCCCCATCGGGCCCAGCGGCGTACGGACGCTGAAGCCGCGCGCCCCGGCCGGCGCCAGCAGGGCCGTGGGGGCGACCAGGCCGCGGCCGCTTGCTGGATCTGCGGCGCCCCGCCCGCTCGCACCCGGCGTGGTCGGATCAACGATCTTGACCTCGGGCGCGCGCTTGCCTGGACGCCTCATGATCGAGTCGCGCGGGTCGCCCTGGCGGGCTGGCTCGGTCTCCGGGGTTGCCGGCCGCGGCAGTCGCCGTCCAGGATCGTACGGGCGCGGGCTGGGCGCAGCCGACACCTGCGATGGCGCCACGACCAGCAGCGTCGCCGTGATCGAGACGATGTGACGCGCGAGCGATTTCATGGCTTGCATCGATGCACTTATCGTACCGGCGCCGAGCCTCATGAATTTCGGGACGGTCGCAGTCCCGGACATGAACTGACCAGCCAAATCGAACAGGCTTCGCGTGTCACGGCTCGGCGCGGACCGGCTGCACCCAGGCGCGGGCGCCATCGCGGCGCTCGACGACCGCGCGCACGTACCGGGGCGCGTCGGCCACCAGAAAACGCGCGCTGCTGCCGGCGACCTCGGCGAGCACGCGGCCGTCGCCGATGAACCGGATCACGTGCGGACCGGGCGAGTCGGCGGCGACCTCGATCTCGAGCGCGCCGGCCCACACGTCGGCCCGGGTCAGGGTCACACCGGTCGACGCGTAGAAGCGACCGGCCGCCATCGCGGCCAGGATCGCCGCCGGATCGCGGTCGGCGTCGACCATGATCCAGCCGCCGCCGGCCGGATACTTGCCGCCACCGGAGCCGTAGTCGTGGGCGTCATCGGACGCCACGCCCCACATCGTGCCGCCCGCGGTCAACACGGCGTCCCACAGCGACTCCATCGACGGGCGAGTGGCGTCGCCGTGGTTCCAGCGCGCGAACTGCACGTTGGCGATCTCGACCAGTCCCGCACCGTCGGCGACCAGCGCGCCCAGGAGCTCGGCCGTCATGCCCCAGTGCCATTGCGGATGGTTGAGCTGGACCAGGCCGCCGTTGGCGCCCACCCAGCGCAGCGCGGCGCGGTACATCGCCAGCCGCGCGGTCGCCGCCCGATCGGCCCACTCGATCTTTCCAGGCGGCCGCGCCGTGACCCCCAGTCCGTTGACGTGGATCCGGCACTTGCCGTCGGGCTCCGGCGGCGGCGGGTCGCAGGCGCCGGGGTTGTAGGTCAGCTCGATGCCGGCCAGCACGATGAGCCCGGTGTCCGGAACGCGGACCGCCGGACCGGTGACCGCCGCGTCGATGTCGGTGACCCGATTGTGATCGGTCAGCACGATGAAGTCGTAGCCATGGGCCTCGTACCAGGCGACGACCGCCGCCACGTCGGTGCCCGAGTCGCCCGACGGCGCGGCGTGAACGTGCGTCGAGCCGCGTAGCCATCGCGGCGGCGGGGGGCGCACGCCAGCATCGGCGGCGGTTTCGGTCTCGGTCCCGGTTTCGGTCCCGGTTTCGGTCCCGGTTTCGGTCCCGGCATCGGTCGGCGGTGGCTGCTGCGGCGGCGCCGGGTCGCGCGGCGGCGACGGACAGGCGGCGAACAGGAGCGCCATCGCCACGGCGCGCGCCGCCGCGGTCACGGACCGGCCTCGAGCTGCGCCGCGGCGTCCGGCGCCAGGTTGGTCACCACGCCCAGGTCGCGCTTGTGCCAGCGCTTGCGGGTGGCCAGGAACAGGCCGAGCGCGTCGGTGAGCATGCGGCGCGCCGCCGGCCGCTCGCGCGACACGTCGCGGCGCTCGTCGGGATCGGCGACCACGTCGAGCACCACCGGCGTGCCGCGCTTGCCGACCTTGATCTTCCAGCGCGCGACCCGCATGGCGTGGGCGTACTCGAACTGCGACGCGTAGCTCGGGCGCGGCCAGCCGCGGCCGAGGCCGGCCGCGCGCGGCAGCAGCGACTCACCTTGCAGGCCGGCCGGGGCGTCGACACCGAGCGCGTCGAGGATGGTCGGCACCACGTCGACGCCCTCGGCGCCCTCGTCGACCACCGCGGCCGCGACCCGCGCCGGGTAATGGACCAGCAGCGGCACGCGGACCAGCGTCTCGCGCAGCGAGGCGCCGTGCCCGCAACGACCGTCCTCGAACAGCTCCTCGCCGTGATCGGCGGTGACGATGATCATGGTCTGCTCGTAGATCCCCATCCCCTGCAGCCCGCTGATCAGCTCACCGAGCCGTTCGTCGTGGTAGCTGACCGCCGAGTCGTAGATGGCACGCAGCCGTTCGACGTCGCGCGGCGGCGGAACCTTGGAGCAGCCCATCTGGCCGCGCCGGATGCCCAGATCCTTGGCGGTGCCGAACTGCTGGAACGGCCCGGTGTACGGCTTGGGGCCGTCGTAGCGCTCGATCCAGGGCTGGCGGGCGATCCACGGCCCGTGGGTATCGACGGTGCCGAGAAACAGGAGCGCCGGCTCGGCCTTGCGGGCGTCGAGCCGCGCCAGCGCGGCACGCAGCACGTCGGCGCCGAACAGGATGCCGTTCACCATCCCCTTCTCGCGCATCATGTTGCGAAACTCGGCGAAGCCGCGCGCATAGCCGCCGCCCTCGGTCACGAACCCGTTGGCGGTCACGCCGATCGGCACCAGCCCGGCCGCTCGCACCAGCTCGCCGAGCACCGGCAGGGCGCCCGGGATCTTCCAGTTGCCGCCATCGCCGGCGAGCCGCACGTTGTGCACCGCCGGGTAGGTGCCCGTCCACACCGTCGCGTGCGAGGTCTGCGACTCGTTGCCGCCGACGTAGAACTGACGGAAGACCGCGCCGGTGGCGGCGAGCTTCTCGAAGTTCGGGACCTCGGCGCGGGCGCCGGGCGCGAACGGCCGCACCCGATCGGCGCGCAGGGCATCCATCACCCAGATCACGACGAAGCGCGGCGGCGGCCCGGCCGGGGCTGGCGCCAGCGCGGCCCCCGGCACCGTGACCATCGGCTCCGCGAGGGTCGCGCGCGGACAGTCACGGGCCGTGAGCTGCAGTCGGACCGCGTGGTCGCCGACCGGCGACAGATCGACGTGGCGCACACCACCGCCGAGCAACCCGCCGGCGCGGGTGCCATCGTCGCTGCGGGCGTCGACCTCGACCCGACAGTCGCCTTCGACGTCGGCGACCAGGTGAGCGTCGAGTGGCAGATGCACGTACCAGGCGAGGCCCGCGCGGTCGTCGAGCTCGAGGCGGCGCGAGGCCGGATCCCAGGCGGCGTGGGCGAGCGGCGTCGGATCGGCAGCCGCACGACCGCGATCGGCGAACACGCGGAGCGTCGCCAGCGCGACGTCGCCACCCTCGATCACCACCTGGTTCTCGCCGGCGACCAGACGCCCGGCGTCGAGCTCGAGGTGATACCAGGCCCGGCCGGAGCCGAGCTCGACGACACCGGCGCGGCGACCGCCGACCTTGATCGATCGCTTCGACGGCGGGGCGTCCGCAGCCGCGACCAGCTCGAAGGCGAGGCCGCGCGCAGCGGCGGCTTGCTCGGCGGTGAGCGGCACCTCGAAGGAGGCGCCACGCGGCGCGTGCGCCACCCGGTGGCCGTGGCGGCCCGTGGCCAGGGTCCACCGCGCCACCGGCATGTCGAAGCGGGTGTAGCGCGCGAAGCCGATCGAGCCGGCGCCGACGACCAGGTCGGCGTCGACGCTGCGGTGGGCGGTGAGGAGGTTGTCGCCCAGCGAGAACACCGCGCGCTCGGGGCGCGATGGCGCGACCGCGCCGGCCGCGGCCGCGCCAACACCGCCGTCGGAGGCCGACGACCCGGTCGCCGCGGCGGCGTCGCCGGGCGGCGCCGCGCCATCGTCAGCCTGGTCGCGCTTGCCCTTGCACGCCACCGCGCCAGCGAGCGCGAGCACGACCAGGACGCGGGGCACGCGTCGAGTGTGCCACCGCGGCGCCCGTGCTGCCCGCGCCGCCCGACGAGACCTCAGTTCTTGTCCTTCAGCGTCCCGAGCTTCGCGAACGGGTTGTTCACGAACCCCGAGACTCCGAAGCCCTTGCCCTGCTGGGCGGGCGCGTCGGCGCCGCGATCGTCGCGGCGCGGCTCGTCGCGGCGCTCGTCGGTGCGACGCGCGTCGGGAGGACGACCATCACGCTGATCGGGGCGCCGATCGTCCCGCCGCGGCCCGCGATCGCCGCGCGGCCCGCCACCCGGCCCGCCGCCGGGCCCGGTCGGCCCCGCCGCACCTTGTCCCGGCGGGCCCTGGCGCGGCCCGCGACGATCGTCGCGCGGGCGCCCGTCCAGGGGCCGTCCGTCCTGCGGCGGGCGTCCGTCCGGGGGCCGCCCATCCTGGGGCGGGCGCGCATCCTGGGGTACGCCGTCGCGCGGACCGCCGTCGCGCGGACCGCCGCCGCGCGGACCACCGCCACGCGGACCGCCGCGCTGCTCGCCGACCCGTGGACCACCACCGCCTCGGGGGCCGGCACCGCCACCGCCACCACCGCGCGGACCGCCGCCGCCGCTACCACCACGCTGCTCGCCGCCGCGCTGCTCGCCACCACGCTGCTCGCCGCCACGCTGCTCGCCGCCACGCTGCTCGCCGCCGCGATCGTTGCGCCGACCCTGGCCACCGCGACCGTCCCGGCTCTCGGCCTCCGGCGGTCGCGCCGACAGCGCGATGCGCCGGCGCTCCAGATCCACCGAGAGCACGCGCACCGTCAGCCGGTCGCCCACCTTCACGACCTCGGCGGGGTCCTTCACGAACTGGCGCGACAGCCGCGACACGTGCACCAGCCCGTCCTGATGGACGCCAACGTCCACGAACGCACCGAAGGCGGTCACGTTGGTGACCACGCCCTCGAGCACCATGCCCTCCTTCAGATCGTGCAGCGTGGTGACGTCGTCGCGGAACTTGGGCGGCGAGAAGCCGGCGCGCGGATCGCGGCCCGGCTTCTTCAGCTCGGCCAGGATGTCGAGCAAGGTCGGCATGCCGACCTCACCGTCGAGATACTCGCCGAGATCGATGGTGTCGACGATCGCCTTGTTGCCGACCAGCGCGGCCACCTCGACGCCGAGGCGTCCGGCCATGCGCTCGACGAGCCCGTAGCGCTCGGGGTGAACACCCGAGGCGTCGAGCGGGTGCTCGCTGCCATGGATGCGCATGAACCCGGCGCACTGCTCGAACGCCCGCGGTCCCAGCCCCCCGACCTCGAGCAGCTGTTGCCGCGACCGGAAGGCGCCGTGCTGGGTGCGGTGGAGGACGATCTTCTTGGCCAGCGCCTTGCCGATCCCGGCGACGTAGCCGAGCAGCTCCGCCGAGGCGGTGTTGAGCTCGACGCCGACGTGGTTGACGCAGCTCTCAACGACGTCGCCGAGCTGCTTGCCCAGCAGCGGCTGATGGACGTCGTGCTGGTACTGACCGACGCCGATGGCCTTGGGCTCGATCTTGACCAGCTCGGCCAGCGGATCCTGCAGCCGTCGCGCGATCGAGATGGCGCCGCGGATGGTGAGATCGAGATCGGGGAACTCCGCGCGCGCCACGTCGGAGGCGCTGTACACCGACGCGCCGGCCTCGTTGACCGAGACCACCCAGCGCGTGGGGGCCGGTGCGGCCGGCGGCGTCAGCGCCGCCACCGCGGCGGCGGCTGCCGCGCCCGCCGCCGCTGCCGCCGACGCCGGATCGGTCGCCGCCGAGGCCGCCGCCGCTGCCGCCTGCGCGATGGACGCGATGGCCGCCGCCATGGCGGCCGGATCCACGACCGCCGCCGGCGCCGGTTCGGCAGCCAGCAGCTTGCGGACGAAGCCCTCGGCGTCGCGGCCGCCGGTGCCGTTGCCGATGGCGATCGCGACCGGATCATGCTGGACGATGAAGGCCGCGAGCTCCTCGCGGGCCCGCGCCATCGCCGCCTCGCCCTGGCTGAGGAACACGGTGATGCTGCCGAGGAACGTCCCGGTGGCGTCGACCGCGGCACACTTGCAGCCGGTGCGCAGGCCGGGATCGATGCCGATCACCGGCCGCGAGCCGAGCGGTGCCTGGAGCAGCAGGTTGCGCAGGTTGTCGGCGAACACGTCGACCGCCGCCGCGTCGCTGCGCAGCTTGAGCTCGGCCCGCACGTCATTCTCCACCGCGGGCGCGAGCAGGCGCTTGTACGCGTCGGCGACCGCTTCACGCAACGGTGCCGCCCACGGCGACCCGGCGTCGAGCTTGACCAGCCGCTCGATCCCGGCGACGACCTCGTCGGCGCCGCTGCCCGGCGTCACCTGAGCGCGCAGGAAACCCTCGGCCTCACCACGGCGGATGGCCAGGAAGCGATGCGACGGGATGGTCCGCACCACCTCGCGGAAGTCGTAGTACGGCTCGTACTTGGTTGGCTCGGTGGTGGTCTCGGCCACCCGCTCGCTCACCACCTCGCCGCGCTCGCCGAACGCGATCCGGCACAGCGCCCGGACCTCGGCGGTGTCGGCGATGATCTCGGCCGCGATGTCGCGCGCCCCGGCCAGCGCATCGGCGGCCGTGGCGACCAGCTCGGTGACGAACGCCGCGGCGTCGGCGCCCGGGTCGCCGTCGGCGGCCTGGGCCAGGATCCGCAACGCCAGCGGCTCGAGGCCGCGCTCGCGGGCCGTGCTGGCCCGGGTCTTGCGGCGCGGCCGGAACGGCGCGTACAGATCCTCGAGCATCGCCTTGGTGTCGGCGGCACGGAGCCGCGCCGCGAGCTCGTCGGACAGCTTGCCCTGCTCGTCGATCGACGCCAGCACGACCGCCCGCCGCTGTTCCAGCTCGAGCCGGTACGCTTGCCGCTCCTCGATGGCCCGGATCTGGACCTCGTCGAGGCTGCCGGTGCGTTCCTTGCGGTAGCGGGCGATGAACGGGACCGTGTTGCCCTCGGCGAGCAGCGCGACCACGGCCCGCACGGCGGCGGGCGTGAGGTCGAGCTCGCGGGCCAGCGCGGGCACGAGGTCGGGAACGGCAGGGGTGGATGGAAGCAGGGTCGGGTCGCTCATGGCTCGATTCCGTCGGGGAAGGCGCGGACCGTAGCCGCCTCCCCCGCCGGTTGCAACGCTGTATGCTGCCCGCGTCCGGACCATGACGCTGCCCGCCTCGATCGAGTCCCTCATCCGCCGCCTGCCCAAGGTCGAGCTCCACCTCCACATCGAGGGCAGCCTCGAGCCCGAGATGGTGTTCGCCAAGGCCGCCAAGCACGGGGTGACCCTTCCCCATGCGTCGATCGACGACCTGCGCGCCGCCTACCAGTTCGCCGACCTGCAGGCGTTTCTCGACATCTATTACGCCGGCTGTGACGTCCTGCGCGACGAGGACGACTTCTACGATCTGTGCTGGGCGTATCTTGAACGCGCGCACGCCGACGGCGTGGTCCACGTCGAGATCTTCTTCGATCCGCAGACCCACACCGGGCGCGGCGTGCCGTACCCGACCGTGCATCGTGGTCTGCGGCGGGCGCTGGCCGACGGCCAGGCCCGGCTCGGAATCTCGAGCGAGCTGATCCTGTGCTTCCTGCGCCATCTGTCGGAGGACGACGCCTTCGCGACCCTCGAGCACGCCCGCCCGTTCGTCGGCGAGCTGGCCGGCGTCGGCCTCGACTCCGGCGAACGTGGCAACCCGCCCAGCAAGTTCGAGCGCGTCTTCGCCGCGGCGCGCGGGCTCGGGCTCAAGGCGGTCGCGCACGCCGGCGAGGAGGGCCCGGCGGCGTACATCCGCGAGGCGCTCGATCTCCTGCACGTGGTGCGCGTCGACCACGGCGTCCGCTGCGACGAGGACCCAGCCCTGGTCGCCGAGCTGGCCCGGCGCCGCATCCCGCTCACCGTGTGCCCGCTGTCCAACCTCAAGCTGCGCGTCTACCGCGACCTGGCCGATCACAACCTCGCCCGCCTGCTCGCCGCCGGGGTGTGCGTCACCGTCAACTCCGACGATCCGGCCTACTTCGGCGGCTACCTCGCCGACAACTACCGCGCCGTCGCCGCGGCCCTGGCGCTGGGCGCGCCGGAGCTGGTGCAGCTGGCCCGGAACGCCGTCGAGGCGTCGTGGCTGCCGGCCGCACGCCAGGCCGAGCTCAGCGCCGCGATCGATCGCGTCGCGGTCGATCGCTAGCGCACCACGTACGGACGCGCCTGCACGATGTAGAGATCGTCATCGACGAACAGCCACTCGATGTCGAGGGGGCGGTCGGGCGGGAAGACGTGGCTGAGCTTGCGCGCCACGCTGCCGAGGTGGAGCGCCCGCTTGTTGGTGAGCACCGGCTTACCCTTGTGCGGGTTGGGCACCTCGTGGACGCCACCCTTGCCGTCGAACACCAGCATGGTGTCCTCGTCGGAGCGCGACAGCACGCGCAGGCCGTGGTTCTTGTAGTCGTAGAGCAGGCTCTCCGGCACCTTCTTGCCCTCGACGACGCGCAGCCCGAGCCCGCTCTTGGCGTTGATGGTGTAGACGGTCTCGGCCGGATCGGTCGGGTGCACGGTGACCAGCACGCCGGCGGCGGTGGCGTTGACGCCGATCTGGATCAACACCGCGCCGTAGACCCGGGTGTGATCGACGTTGTAGTGCTGGCGCTCCTCGTAGGCGCGCAGGTTCCAGACGCTGGCCCACACCTTCTTGAGCGCGACCGCGACCGCGGCCTTGCCCTTGGCGTTGGGGATGGTGTCGTAGAGGCCGGCGCCCGAGAAGCCGGGCAGATCCTCGGCGTTGGTCGAGCTGCGCACGAACACGCCGACCGCCTCGTCACCACCGGTGAGCGAGGCCAGGGCGGCGCCGAGCTGGTCCTCGAACCCGGGCTCGAGCGGCGCCGCCGCGATCGCCGCCCGCAGCGCATCGAGTCGCTTCTTGCGGGCCGCGGCGTCGGTCCGGAACGTCGCGTCGGCCAGCATGGTCTCGACCTCCTGGTCGAGCCCGGCGGCCTTCATGTGGACGTCGTACCAGTGGATCGGCACGCCGAAACCGGGCGGAACCGCGAAGCCCACCGGCTTGCTCCACACGATCTCGCCCAGGTTGGCGGCCTTGGCGCCATACGCGGTGACGTCCTTGGCCCGCAGCACGTCGAGCGTGCTCAGCGCGACGGCGTCGAGGTTGGCCGGCGGCAGGATGACCTCCTTGGCCTGCGCGGTCCGCGCCTGCCACGCCGCGATCTCGGCGGCGGTTGCCTCGCGGAGCGTGTGCCCGATGTCGGTGGCCTCGAAGAACACCGTCTTCCCGACCAGGGCGGCGTAGGTCGTGCTGGCCCCCTTGAGGCCGACGTTGGGGATGCCCCAGGCGCGGGCGCGCAGGCTGACGTGCGCCAGCGGCGTCGAGAACGTTTCCGAGAGAATGCCAGCCACCGGCGTGATGTCCGGCAGTGACTCGGGGAGGATGACGATCTCCTTCGAGTCGAAGCTGAGATCCTCCTCCTTGGCGCCGACCGGCACCACGCGCAGGACCCCGATCGCCGTGCCCTTGTTGAACGCCTGATAGACCGAGTCCTTGTAGAGCTTGTCGTTGGTGATGACCGGGATCGAGGTCAGCTGCTTCGCGACGTGCTCCTGGAAGTTCGAGTCGGGGCGATACGCGATCTCGGCGCCCTTGAAGAAGGTCGCCTTCATGCGCCGGTAGGCGAGCTCGACGTGGGCGGCGGTCGCGGTGTCGCCCTCCCAGAACGCGAACGTCCACTTGTCGGGGCCGAGGTGGTGGACCAGGTAGCACATCAGGAACTCGGTCTTCTTGCTGGTGTAGTTGACGTCGAAGGCCCGCACCGCCTCCTTGGTCTTCGGCTTCTTGTAGAGCTCGGCGAAGATGAAGTCCTTGTGGACGCGGTAGACGTCGACGTCGAAGTAGTAGATGGCGTCGCTCTTGAGATCGACGACGAACTTGGTGAAGCGCTCGCCGCCCTGCTCCTTCGAGAAGTCGAGGAACGCGGCCTCGGTCTCGAGCGCGTTGGTCCACAACCGGCGCGGCGGATCGACCGGGATGACCTCGGGCAAGGGCAGATCCGGCTCGATCGGCGGCGCCGCGTCGAGCGCCGCGACCGCCAGCCCGGCGGCGTCGAACCCGGTCGCCACGTCGGTGTCGGCGGCCCGCTTCTTCTTGCACGCCGACAGCGCGACCACGACCGACACGGCGGCGAACCAGGGGCGAAGCGTCATGTTCGCGGACGGTAGCAGATCGCCGCGCCCCACCCTGGCCAGGTGCTACCATCAGGCATGATCGGGACGACGGTGGGTGCCTACCGAATCACCAGCCAGCTGAGCGAAGGCGGCATGGGGACGGTGTGGACCGCGACCCACTCGATGATGGGCAAGGACGCCGTCATCAAGTTCCTGCTGCCCGAGCTGTCGAACGACGAGGCGATGGTGCGCCGCTTCTTCAACGAGGCGCGCGCCGCGGCCAGCATCCAGGACGCCGGCATCGTCAACGTGTTCGACGTCGGCACCCTGCCCGACGGCCGCGCCTACATCGTCATGGAGAAGCTGCGCGGCCAGAGCCTGTCGGACCGGCTGCGCGCGCGCCGGTTTCGGGTCGAGGAAGCCGCGGTGGTCTTGCGGTTGCTGGCCCGCTCGCTCGAGGCGGCGCACGCCAACGGCATCGTCCATCGCGACCTCAAGCCCGACAACATCTTCCTGGTCCCGGATCGCGACATCCCCGGCGGCGAGCGCACCAAGATCCGCACCGCCGGCGCCACGGTCCGCGCCGGCGTCCCGGTCTTCGACACCGGCCGCGAGGAGTTCACCAAGTCGGTCAACGGCTCGTCCGACATGCGCCCGCAGTGGGACGTCGACGGTGAAGGCATCTACTTCGACTCCGACCGCACCAACCGGATCTCGAACATCTGGTACAAGCGCCGCGAATCGCGCGGCTACACCCAGCTCACCTTCCACGACAAGAACGCCTGGTACCCGAGCATCTCGAAGGACGGCAACAAGATCGCCTACCAGGTGAGCAACCCGCAGGTCGGCGCCGGCTGGTCGATCTGGATGGTCGACCGCGACGGTCGCTCGGCGACCGAGCTGGGCGCCGGCGAACACCCGCAGTTCTCGCCCGACGGCACCAAGATCGCGTTCGCGCAGAAGGACGCCAACGGCAACAGCCAGATCTGGGTCATGGACGCCAGCGGCGGCAATCGCATCCAGCTCACCACCGAGTTCAACAACGAGCTGCCGACCTGGCACCCGGGCGGCAAGAAGCTGGTGTTCGTCTCCAACCGCTCCGGCAACGCCGACGTGTGGATGGTCGAGACCGAGGGCGCCCGCATGGTGCAGCTCACCAACTACCTGGGCCTCGACATGACGCCCGAGTTCACGCCCGACGGCCGCTACCTGATGTTCGCTTCGACTCGCGGCGGCGAGATCTTCCATCTCTGGATGGGCGAGCTCAGCGATCACTGAGCCCGACCGTCCAGCTCCGAGCCACGACGAGAGCCGGCGGGCGTCACCCGCCGGCTTCTGCATTCACATCGGGCGGGCGAGCACGCCGACGATGAACGCGGTCTGATCGAAGTCTCCGGACAGCGTGATCTCGAGTCGCGCGAAGACGTCGAACTTCGGCATCGCGTACAACCCCTCGCCGAACAGCACCGTGACGTTGCTCCACTCGAGCACGTCGGGGTCCTGGTTGTCGCCCGATGCCACCGGCACGCTGAGCTGCAGGCCACCCTGCAGCGCCACCGCCGGCGCGACCTGGGCTTGCCCGACGCCGCGGCCCATCAGGTAGAACGCGTTGGCCGAGAAGTCGGGATCCGCGGATAGCAGGTTCAGGAAGATGCCGGCCTCGGCCACGACGGCGAGCTTCGGGCCCACCTTCTGCTTGTACTCGAAGCGGCCGTCGAGCTGGATCCAGGATGCGTCGCTGATGAACCCGAACTTGCTGAACGTCGCCCGCGCCACGCCGGGTCCGACCGCCGCCCGCAGCCCCGCGAACAGGGCCCGCAGGCTATCGGCCTGGGTGTTGCCCATTGCGTCACTGGGCTGGGTCAGCAGCAGCTCCAGCCCGGCGAACGGCTCGATGGTACCGGTCGAGTAGCGCGCCGCCAGCGTCGTCGAGACGACGTCGAACAGATCCACGCCCTCGTAGGTCGGGATCCAGAACTGCCCCGACGCCTCCAGCATGCCGGTCGGCAGCAGCAGCGGCCGCTCGGTGAGCGCCAGCGGATAGCCGCCGGGGGCGACCGGATCCGCTCCACCGGTCGGCAACGGCGGCGGTGGCGGTGGTGCACCCTGGGCCTGCGCCGCGGTCGCCGATGCGGCGAGCAGCGACAGCGCAAGCGGTCCGGCGAAGCAGAGTCGAGCGAGCATCAGGAGTCCTTTTTTTTGCGGCCCGCGGGCCGCCGGTGATGGAGAGGTCAGCCGCGCCGCTACTCGCCGCAGATGACCAGCTCCCAGTCGTTCCAGAAACCGGTGTCAGCGGCGAGGGTGTCGGCGACATTGAGGGTCCACGACCCGATGGCGTTGCTGCCGTCGAACTCGTGGAACGGCCCGTGGTCGCCGAGGCCGTCGAGCTCGACCGTGACGTTGTTGTGGAACAGCCGGATCGTCAGGTCGCCCTCCAGCTCGTGATCCGCGTTCACCTTGACGCCGATCCCGTTGGGCGTGCCGTTCAGGTTGGGGCTGAGCGGGACCTGGATCGTGTTGGTCAGCCCGGCGTCGTTGTTGTCGGGGATGGCCATGAACACGCTGCCGGTGTACGTCTCGCCGGCGCAGGTGCCGAGCACGCCGTTGTAGAGCGCGCACCCCGCGGCCTGCGTCGCGACCACGAGCGCCAGCGCGGCCCCGATCCACGGTGCGGCGCGCATCAGAACGCCCCCCCGAGGAAGCCGGCGCCGAGCCCCTAGAGGCCGATCGGCACGAAGTCCATCGCGCCCAGCTCGCCGTCGCTGGCCGAGCCCGGGACGTTATCCATGAAGACGCCACCAAGGACGGTCACGGTCGCCATGCCGAGCCAGAACAGGCGCTTGTTCACCGCATAGCCACCGATGTCGTACGTGTTGTTCGGCGCTGGCCCCATGCCGGGCGGCGGCGGGCGGCTCGAGGTCCCGGGCGGCGGTGCCGCGGCCGGACTGGCGGGCGCGCCGACCGGACGAGCAACACAGCCCACAGCGAACGCGGACACTGCCAGAACCGTGGCGAACGTGACAAGGCGCATGGCCCCCCCCTGCACCTGCATCATACCTCGTTCGCGTCGCCTTCGTCTGCCTCGCGGGCCCCGCCTACTGCAGGACGAGCGGGAAGGAGAACCCGGACTTCTTCTTCTTGCTCTTCGGGAACACGACCGCCCGGGCCGCCTTGTCGATGCACTTGCCGGTCGGCGTGTCGACGAAGTCACCGGTCTGCTCGTAGGTGAGGATGCTGCCGTCGCCGGACACCGAGTAGATCATCTTGGCCTTGCCCGCGACCTCGTAGACCGCGAAGCACTCCTTGCTCGCCTCGACCACCGGCTTCATCGCCGCCTTGATGTGTCCGGCGTCGAGTTGCATCGGCAGCGGTGGCGCGTCGGTGCCGCCGTCGCCGCCGCCCTTGGGCTCGTCGGTCCGGGGCGCCTCGCCCTCGACCACCGCCTCGCCACAGGTCCGGCTATCGGCGGGCGCCTTGCTCGACGGCGGACTGGCACACACGATGTCGCCGTCGCACGGATCGAAGACCCGATACGCGAGCACGTCGAGGGCGAGCCCCTTCTTGCCGTCGCGCTCCCACATGCCGCCACTGGCGGCGGCGATCCGGACCACGAACTGGGTCCGCAGGTGCTGCAAGCGCTTGCCCCAGCGTCTGGCAGCCTCCTCGTCCCGGAAGGCGCGCGCGGTCTCGTGAACCAGCGCGGCCTCGGCGGTGCCGCCCTTGAAGCTCGGCGCCGCCTTGCTCGAGACCACGTACATCCCGCCGACCGGCGCCACACACGCGACGCAGCCGCGCAGCGTCAGCGCCACGCTCTTGGTGCCCGGATTCCAGGCTCCGACCGCAAACGCCGCGGCGTCGCCATCGACGACGAAGGTGGCGCCTTGAAGCTCGGCGGCGCGGGCGTCACGGGCCGCCTTGCACTGCCGCTGCGCCAGTTCGTCGCCGCTGGCGCAGGTCGCGCTCAACGACCACACCAGGCCGGCGAGATCGGCTCGCCCGAGCGTGACGGCGTCACCGGCCAGCGACTCGAAGCTCTTCGGGTCCTCCGCCCGCGCCGGCGCGGCGGCCAGCGTGGCGAACATCCCCGTCGTCACGATCGCGATCCCCCAGGTGCGCATTCGCGAGTCGTACCACAAGTGCGGCGGGGCGGGCGCACCGCCACGAGATCGAGGCCAAGGGCCCCCCAAGGGGCTTCAGCTCAGCTTCAGGCGCGCCAGCTCTACTTCAGCTTGTGGGTCAGGTAGGACTTGAGCCGCAGCTCGGCATCGTCGGCGTCCTTGATGATGACGGGCACGGTCTTGCGGATCTCGTCATCGACCTCGCCGTACAGCGTCTTGCGCGCCGCCTCGTCGGAGATGATCAAGGCCGGGGTCCGGCCCCGGACCGCGGTCTCGCCGAGCCGGGCGCAGTACTGGCGCAGCTTGTCGAACGGTTGCGCGCCCAGGAAGGCCGAGATCTGGTCGGCCTCGTTGGCCATGCGAGCGAGTGTGATCTCGGCCTCCTCGGGAACCTCGGCCATGCCGTGCCCGGCGGCGAGCTGCGCGCACACGCGGAGCACCATGACGTCGTCGAGCGCACCGATCCCGGCTTCGTGGTCGGGCACCAGGTCGAGCCGCATGACCAGGTAGTTGAGGGCGCCGGCGGCGAGGCGACGGGCGTCGATCTGGGCCTTGGGCGCTTCGATCAGCGCCTTGATCGCGGCGACGTCGCTCACGATCGACTCGGACCAGCTCTTGAAGTTCTCGATGTGCTTGGCCACGGCTCTCTCCTTGTGCCGACCGTAACACCTGGGTCATGCTGGAGACCAGTGATGCGCACGAGCCTGGCCCGTCAGGGCACCGTCGCGCTCGGGGCGGCGGCCGCGATCATCGGCCTGCTGGCCTGCTGGCCGCCCGCCGAGGCGAGCGACAAGCGCTGGGTCGTACGCCCGGAGCCGGAGCGCCCCGACGCGGTCGCCGGCGGTGCTGCCGACGTCGCCGCGGCGCAGAAGCTGGCCCGCAAGAAGAAGTTCGCCGACGCCGTCGTCCTCCTCGAACGGGCGGCCCGCGAGCACCCGGCGGTGCTCCACGATTGCAACCTCGCGCTGGCCTACCTGCGCAACGGCCAGCTGACCCGCGCCCAGCTGCTCTGGGACGTCAGCCGCCTGCGCGGTGCCCGGCCGCCGGACTGGTGCGACACCAGTCTGGCCTCGCAGCTCGCCCGCGCGCTGCGGGCCAAGCACTATGTCCCGCTCACCCTCGTGGTCTCGCCGGCCAGCGCCACGATCGAGGTCGGCGACGCGATCTTCACCGGCATCGGGCTGGTGTGGCTGGCGCCCGGGACGTACACGATCAGCGCCACCGCGCCGGGAACCTACGCCCACGCGCTACCGGTGGTGGTCTCGGCGCCATCGACGCGCGCCGAGATCTCGTTGCTCCCGATGGGCGCCGATCCGCCGCGCGAGCTCGACGCCGGCCTGGCCGTCGACGCCGCCCCGGCCATCGACGCCGCGCCGACCGCGGTCGACGCCGCTCTCGACCTCGACCTCGACGTCGAGCCGCCACCGGCACCGCCGCGCGCCCGCTGGCCTGCGCTCGCCGGCGTCGGCGCCGGTGGCCTCGGGCTCGGCCTGGGGATCGCGTTTCATGCCCGCGCCCTGGGCACCAAGGACCGCGCGAATACCCTGGCGAGCGCCTCGCCGGCGTTCGCCGACCTTCGCGACCGGTTCGGGACCGAGCGGACGGTGGCCATCGGCGGCTACGTCGTCAGCGCCGCCGCGCTCGGCTTCGCCGCCTGGTGGTGGCTGGGCCACGACGAGACCCGGCCACCAGCGCCCACCATCGGCCTCGCGGTCGACGGCGATGGCGCCATGCTGACGGTCGGAGGCCCACTGCGGTGAGCCCCGAACCGCTGTCCGACGTGCACTGGCTGTGCCCCAGTTGCGATGCCGAGCCGCCGCCCGGACTGCGCGAACCGGTGTGTCCGACCTGCGGCGCGCGCCTGATCGAAGTCCGGACCCGCGCCAAGGACATCACCGGGCTGGTGATCGATGGCCGCTTCGAGATCCGCGATCTGATCGGTGAGGGCGGGATGGGCGCGGTCTACCGCGCCTGGCAACGGTCGATCGGACGCGAGGTCGCGATCAAGCTCATCGACGAACGCCACGGCCGCGATCCGATGGCGGTGCGCCGCTTCCTGCGCGAGGCCCGGCTCGCCAGTCAGCTCTCGCAGCCCAACACCGTGAGCGTCATCGACTTCGGCCAATCGAGCGACGGCCGGCTGTTCATCGCCATGGAGCTCATCCGCGGCCGCACCCTCGCCGAGGTGCTCGAGACCGACGGCCCGTTCCCGGTCTCGCGCGCGGCCTGGATCGGCGTCCAGCTGTGTGACGCCCTCGACGCCGCGCATCGCCTCAAGATCGTGCACCGCGATCTCAAGCCGGCCAACGTGGTCCTGCTCGACGACCCGCCGGGTCGCGATCTGATCAAGGTGCTCGACTTCGGGCTGGCCAAGTCGCTGACCGAGTCGGAGAGCAAGGCCACCGATACCGGCCTGGTGGTCGGCACGCCGCGCTACATGGCGCCCGAGGTGGTGATGGGCGAGCCCCCGACGCCGCAGAGCGATCTCTACGCGGTCGGCGTGATCCTCGGTGAGCTGTCGACCGGCAAGTACTTGTGGGAAGCGACCTCGTTTCCGGCCCTGGTCGGGCAGAAGATGCACGTCTCGCCGGTGATCCAGGACGTGCCGGCGGGCCTGCGCTTCGTGGTGGCGCGCCTCATCGATCCCGAGCTGTCGCGGCGACCGCCGACGGCGAGCGACCTGCGCGGCCTGCTGCGCCCGCTGGTGTCGGGCACCGAAACGCCGGTGCCGTTCACCGGACCAGCGCGGGCGCTCGACGACGCGGCGCCGGTGTCGGGGCCGCGCTTCGCAGGCCCGCGAAGCCCGGCGGCGCCGACCGTGCCCACGGTGGCGATCATGGCCGCCACGCCGGTCGCCGCCGAGGAGCCGCAACGATCCGCCGAGTCGCCGTCGGCGTCGACGTCGGCGGTGACGGTGGCGACCCCGACGCCGGCACCGCGGCCCCTGGCGATCCGCCCGACGACGACGGCCGCGGTCGATAGCCTGATCGCGCCGGCCGTGAACGACGCCGGCCGCCGGCGTGGCTGGACGGTGGCGGCGGTGACCGTCGCGGTGATGATCGCGATCGTCGTCGGCGCCATCGTGATCGGACGAGGCCGCGATCAAGTCACCGGCGGCGCCCCACCGGCGCCACTCGCGGTCACCGACGCCGCAACCAGCCCGCCGCCGCTCAACGACGCCGCCGCAGCGACGCCGCCGATCGACGCCGCGCCGGTCCGGACCGTGACCTTGACGGTGCGCTCGAAGCCAGCGGGCGCCGCCGTGTTCGTCGACGGTCAGCCGGCCGGCGTCGCGCCGATCGAGGTCGCGTGGCCGGCGGGCGTTCGGGCCGTCACCATCGAGGTCCGCCACGGCGGCCGCAGCGCGCGCCAGACCGTGGTGCCCGATCGCGACCGCACCCTGACCCTCGTCGTTCGCCGGGCCGTCGACGGCAGCGGCGGCGGCAGCGAGCTCCCGTTCTGATGCGCCCCACGACCGCCATCACGCCGTTCACCGTCGCGCTGGTCGCGTGCCTGACCGCGCCGGTCGGGCTCGACCAGGGCGCCTCCGCCTGGCCGCCACCGACCGCCAGCATCATCGCGATCGCCGCCGGCGACCTCGACGCCGACGGCGACGACGACCTGATCGCGGTCGACGTCGCCGGTGGGCGAATCTACCTGCTCCTCGGCGGCGTCGATGTGGTGCCATCGCGCGCCGCCGTGACCACGGCCAGCCGCAGCGTCGCCCTGCCCGGTCTGCGCGCCCCGGTGGCGGTGGTGGTCGCGGTCGCGACCCGCTCCGTGGTCGTGTTCGATTCGCCCGCCGCCGGTCCGCGCCTGACGGTCTTCGACGCCCAGCTCACCGAGACCGCTCAAGCCACGGTACCGATCCCCGCGCCCGGCCCCGGCACCACGGCCACCTTGACCCCATCGACCTTCGGGCCAGCGATGAACACGATCTTCGGTTCGGTGCCCAACGCGGTGTTCTACTTCGAGCCCGATGGGATCGGCGACACGCCGCCCCTCATCGCGGTCCTGCCGCAAGCCGGCGCCATCCCGTTCGCGGCGGTGGCGTCGGCCAGCGGCTTCGTCATCCCGGGCAATCCGGCCACGCCGCGGGTGTTCGTCAGCGAGCCGATGCGCACCCAGCGCGCCGACACCAGCGCGCCCGGGGTCTTCACCTGGACCACGGTTCGCTCGGGCATGGAGTGGAGCGCGCAGACGGTGGCCGACGTGACCGGCGATTCGTTCCCCGACGTGGTCGGCTTCGCGCCCGAAGGCGGTGCGGCCGCCAAGCTGTGCGTGCTCGATGTCCAGGCCGGGACCACGCCACCTTGTTTCGACACCCCGTTCGGCATGGACACCGCTGCGCTGGCCGTCGGTGGCGTCGTGCAGCCGGCGCAGACCGACGTCGTCCTGCTCCACGTCCCGCCGGGCGGCGGTCAAGCCTCGCTGTTCGTGGCGCCGCGCATCCGCATCATGGGCGGCAACGTGGTCGCCGACAACGTGAGCGCGCCGGCGAGCTTCACGATCGTGGCGCCGCTGCTCGCCCTCGCTCAACTCGACGGTGTCGGTGGCCGCGAGATCGTGCTGGTCGGCCGCGACGGCAACGTCATCTGCGCGCGCGCGAGCGGCAGCCTGCCGGTTCGCTGCGCGCCCTGACCGCGGCCCGGGCCCGCGCCCGCGCCGTCAGTAGCTCTTGGCCCAGATCACGCGCTTCGCGCTCGGCTTGCCGGTGAACGGGCACGTGCCCGGCTCGCCATCAGCGAGCGGGATGCAGCGCACGGTCACGCTCAGGTCGTCCTTGATCTGCTTCTCCAGCTCGACATCGCCGGAGAAATGGGTCAACGCGAAGCCACCGTGGATCGGCGTCGGCGCACCCTCCTTGCTCGGCGGCGGCGTGAACCAGGCGTAGAACTCGGCCTGGTCGTCGATGACCCGGGTGTTCGCCGCCTGGAAGGCGCGCGCCTTGGCCAGCATGCCGTCCTGCATGTCCTGCAGGATGGTGGCGACGGTCGCCACCAGCTCGCCACGCCCGAGCGAGAGCTTGTCCTTGGGACCCCGATCGCGGCGGCCCATGAACACGGCGTCCTTGTCGATGTCGCGCGGACCGACCTCGAGGCGGAGCGGCACGCCCTTCTTGATCCACTGCCAGACCTTGTCGCCACCGCGGAGATCGCGCCCGTCGAGCTCGACCCGCAGCGGCGCGCCGGCGAAGGTCGTGGCCCGCAACTCCACCGCCAGCGCCTGACACCAGTCGAGTACGCGCTGCCGCTCCTCCGGCTTGTGGGTCACCGGCAGGATCACGACGTGGGCCGGCGCCAGCCGCGGCGGGCACACCATGCCGTCGTCGTCGCCGTGGGTCATGATCATGCCGCCGACCAGGCGGGTCGACACGCCCCAGCTCGTGGTCCAGGCGTGCTCGACGGCACCCTTGTCGTCGGAGAACTTGATCCCCGAGGCGCGGGCGAAGTTCTGGCCGAGGAAGTGCGAGGTGCCGGCCTGCAGCGCCTTGCGGTCCTGCATCATGGCCTCGATGCAGTACGTCTGCACCGCACCCGGGAAGCGCTCGCCGGCGGTCTTCTCGCCCTGCACCACCGGCATCGCCATCCACTGCTCGGCGAAGTCGGCGTAGACGCCGAGCATCTTCATGGTCTCCTCGACGGCCTCCGCGGCCGTGGCGTGGGCGGTATGGCCCTCTTGCCACAGGAACTCGGTGGTGCGCAGGAACAGCCGGGTCCGCATCTCCCAGCGCACCACGTTGGCCCACTGATTGATCAAGAGCGGCAGGTCGCGATAGCTCTGCACCCACTTGGCGAACATCTCGCCGATGATCGTCTCCGAGGTCGGCCGGACCACCAGCGGCTCCTCGAGCTCGCCGGTCGGCACCAGCTTGCCGTCGCGCATCTCGAGGCGGTGGTGGGTGACCACCGCGCACTCCTTGGCGAAGCCCTCGACGTGGGCGGCCTCCTTCTCGAGGAACCGGACCGGGATGAACAGCGGGAAGTACGCGTTGACGTGTCCGGTCGCCTTGAACATGCCGTCGAGGACGCGCTGGATGTTCTCCCACAGCGCATAGCCCCACGGCTTGATGACCATGCAGCCCCGCACCGGCGAGTTCTCGGCCAGATCGGCGGCGCCGACCACCTGCAGGTACCACTCGGGGTAATCGTCGGCACGGGTCGGGGTGATGGCGGTCGTGGGCTTCGCGTTCGACATCGGCCCATGGCCTTACCGCGCCCCGGCCGCCAGGGGAAGGCCCCGAACGACGGTTGCTCGCCGACGCGGCGTCGATCGGAGTACGGTCCGCTCATGCGCGCGGCGCTGCTCTGCATCATCACGCTGGCGGCCTGCGGTCCCTCGATGTCCGGGGCCGGTGACGACACCCCGGGCGAGCTCGACGCCGCCACCCCGGATGCCGTGTTCGTCGACGTCATCGAGTGCACGCCGCCGCCCATGGTGGCCGGACCCGAGGTCCAGATCGCGGCGCCCTACACCGGCCTCTACACCGCCTACGACCTCGGCACGGTGCCCGGCGTGCCCAGCCCGCTGGGCGGCGCCACGGTCCACATCGGCGACGACGACACCCTGCTCATCGCCGGCAACTCCGAGAACGGCGGCGGCGCGATCTATCAGATCGACGTCACCCGCGACGGCTGCGGCCACATCACCGGCTTCGCCGGCACGGCCACGGTCCACGCCACCACGCCGTACGTCGACGCCAACCTGATCTACGTCAACCCGGCGCTGATGCTGTACACGCAATGGCCGCAGTTCATCCTGTCGCAGCTGCCGGTCGGCGCCGCCACGTCCCCTTCGCCGCCGTCAACGTCCTGGCGGGTTACGACTGGCCGGTTTTCAGGTGTCCACCACTGGCCGGTTTTGGGTGTCCCCCGAGGCGCAGCCGCTCGCACTCGAGCTGCAGGTTGTCGTCGTAGTTGACCTCGATCCGGTCCTCGAAGATCCGAACCTTGACCCACGCTACGCGGCAAGGCGGCGCCGTCCCTCATAGTCAACCGGTGAACGGGTACCCGTGCCATAATGTGGGCCCTCACCGTCCATCAGCGATCGTCGGGGCTCATCAGCTTCGGAGGTGAACAGTGCCAAGAGTAGCTCAGGCGAACGTAGTCGACGTTGTGGGGCAGGATGCGTCGGGCCGGTACCTCGTGATCATGGTCGAGTCGCGCGCGTGGGGTACCGAGGCGGCTCAAGCCTCGCAGTTGAAGGAGAAGATCAACGCATACGCTGGTTTCATCATGGATGGGACCCTGACCCGACAGTACCCCGAAACGGCGGGCCAGCCGGTGGACATCCAGCTCAACTGCTGCGAGATGCCGAGCGGGGAGTTTGCCACGATCCTCGAGCACGCCGCGATGCAACTCCAGCGGCTAGGTATCGGCTTTCGCGTGAACGTCACCGCGATGCAACTCACACACTGATCGCCGCGCTATTGGGATGATTGAGGCGGCAGCCGGCCGCGGAGCGACTCCGCGAAACTCCTGAAGTCCGCTGCGGCGAGATCGTCGTGCCAGCGGCGTCGAAGGTGTACGCCAGGCTGCGCAGCGCGAGACCAGCGCTGCACTCCCCGACCCGAGGCACGTCGTAGCGCAGCACGACCTTGTCGCCGCCGATGGTGTCGTGCACCTCGGCCAGCAGCCATAGCCCGTCGAAGACCTCGGGTCGGACAGCCAAGGCTCCAGCCGCCACGGCTCCGACGGCGGCCGGCCGCCGGAAGACGTACTCGTGGTTGTCGAGCGTCTTGAGCGACCACTCGTCGCCGTTCTCGCGCAGCTCCATGTACGAGCTGCCGCGGGCCGGCAACCACGTCAGGTTGACCTTGCGCATCAGCTGCGTCTGCCCCCCAAGTGAGAGCGTGACCCGCGCGGCGGCGATCGGCTGATAGGCGTTCGTCTGCGGATGGTTCGCGAACGGCTTGCGGCGCCGCACCGACGTCGAGCGCCGCACGTACGTGAGCGGAACGTCCCAGCCCTGCCCGGCCGCGCCCGCGCGCGCCGAGCCGGTGTAGACGATCGACAGCGGGATCGGCACCGAGCCTCGTGGCGAAGGAAGATCGAGGGGCACCTCGGCGGCGAAGCCGCCGGTCGGCGACACTGCGCCGTCCATGCCGGCTCCGGCACCGCTGGTGGTGTGGCCTGGCGTCGGCGACACCTGCGCCGAGGCGACTGCAACGAGCACGAGCAGGAAGCCGGCCGATGCGGCCAGCAGACGAGGATTCAAAGACGGTCGCATGGGGCGCCGCGCAAACTTGCATTTCATCACCGGCGTTGTCGCCGTCCCCTCGCCAGAGTTGCGTGCGATCTCGAGAAAATATCGCTCGGACAAGGTCTGCCGACAATTGCCACGTTGGCTGGCATCTCACCGGCTCGCCGCCATGTGCGAGTTCGCCTGGCCGCGCAGCCTCGCCGAGGTCCGCGACACGGCACGACGAGTCGCCGCGCTGCTCGCGCACAAGGGCAACCGATTCGCCGCGGCCACTGTTTGTTGGTGGTCGCCAGGATCCGCGGAAATGCAGACCGGGTGAGCCGGCGACTGAGAGCGTGGGCACGGTTCGCCGCGCGGCGCAGGACCGCAAGCCGGCGGTGGCTGCGACCGCGATGTGGGGCGGCGGTGGCGGCGGCGGTCGGTGGCGGCGGCGAGCGCGCGGCCGGCAAGAGGACCGTCGCTGGCGGCGGCCT
>CANKMW010000035.1 GCA_947483555.1 Myxococcales bacterium | reverse complement strand
TTCTCGCTGGTGGAGTACCGGCGCCTCTGCGCCTTCGGCGACACCTCGGTCGGCTTGGACATCACGTTCATCATGCTGAATTCCTCGACCGCCCTCGACATTGATCTCTGGGGTGGCCGGTGTCTCAGCTACGTTGGCAGAGAGGGTTGACCTGATTGCCGTTGGCGGTGGCGACGCAGTTGTCGAGCGTGTCGATGACGCTGTCGGTGTCGCGGTCGTCGCACGCGTCACCGGCCACGCCACCGCCGGTGTTCTCCTGCCCCGGGTTGGTCGCCGCCGGGCAGTTGTCACAGGCGTTGCCGAGCGGGTCGCCGTCGCCGTTGGCCTGGTTGGCGTTGGCGACCGCCGGACAGTTGTCGCAGGCGTCACCGTCACCATCGCCGTCGCCGTCGCCCTGGCCGGGGTTGGCGACCGCCGGACAGTTGTCGCTCACGTCGGCCACGCCGTCGCCATCGCCGTCGGCGACCGACGTGCACGACCCGGGTCCCTCGCCGTTGCAGGCCCAGCCTGACTCGACGGTGCACGTCGACGAGCAGCCGTCGCCGGCGCTCATGTTGCCGTCGTCGCACGGCTCGCCACCGCGGCGGGCGCCGTCGCCACAGAATGGCGTGCACGCGCTCGGCATGGTGCCGGTGCAGGTCCAGCCGCCCTCCTCGGTGCAGTTGGCGGCGCAACCGTCGCCGCCCATGGTGTCGCCGTCGTCGCAGGCCTCGCCGGCGCCGACCATGCCGTTGCCACAGCCAAAGACGCAGGTGCTGGGGGTGCCCATCACCGCGGGGTTGTCGGTACATGACCACCCGATCTCGATCTCGCAGACCGCGGAGCAACCGTCGCCGCCGGTGAGATTGCCGTCGTCGCAGTCCTCGTTGTAGTGCGAGTGACCGTTGGCGCACTGGCAGAACGACTGGACGGTCGGCCGCACGATCATCCCGTTGCCACCCGACCCGCACATCCGCACCTGGGTCATGTTGAACGCGGTGATCTCGGCGATCGCCGAGCCATCGGCACCGGCCGAGCGCAGCCGCCCACCGGTGGCAAACAGCGGTTGCGCGGTGGTGTTCGGGTTGGTGGTCAGGTTCGACCCGTCGAGCGGGTACTCGACGGAGTTGATGTCGAACCACACCTCCTCGCCGGGATCGACGCCGACGAGCTGGAAGTCGAAGCGGGCCACGAACTGATCGAGCACGTAGGTCGTGCACGTCGTGCCGGTCGCGCCCCCGAGCGACAGCCCGGTGACGCCGTGCGCGGTCGCGGTCGTGGTCACGCCGCTGACCGTCACCCCCAGCCGATCGGCGTAGGTCCCGGTGACCAGCGGGAAGAAGTTGGCGCAGATGTTCTGGGCGCGGGCGTCGCGCGCGGCGCCCAGGCCGAGCGCCAGCGTGACGATGGTGACGAGCCCGGCGAGGACCCGGCGAGGCGAACGCATCGAACCATCTTCGCCGCCCGGCGCGACGTCCGCAACCGCTGGCCTACGCGAACGAGGTCACGGCTGCCACGCTGCCGACACCCACGGACATCTGCGCGCCTAGCCGGTCTGTCCGCCCACCGGACGAACAATCGACCGGCCGGATGGCCGGGGCTGCGCTGCGTGGTCGGGCCGTGGTCCACCCTTGAACCCGCAACTGAGCGATGCTGCCGGCCATGCTGTTCTGGCGCTCCGACGGCACCCGACTCCGCGGCCTCGATCCGATGCGGCGGATGCTGCCCATGCTGATGCCAACCCGCAACGAGGCGATCGTCTACTACGAGCAGATCGTCGACGCGACCGCGATGACCGCCTACGTCGAACGCTGGAACCGCGGCGACGGTCCGCGGCTGACGCCGCTGCACCTGGTGGTGGCGTCGCTCGGCCGTGTGCTCAAGGCGCGGCCGCAGCTCGACCGCTTCGTCGCTGGCCGCCGGTTGTGGCAGCGCAAGCAGAGCTCGATCGCGTTCGCCGCCAAGAAGGAGTTCGCCGATCACGCACCGCTCAAGACGGTGAAGCTGCCGGTGGTCGAGGGCGAGGCGCTGGCCGACACGCTGGGCCGCATCCGCGATGCCGTCGGCGGCAGCCGCACCCGCGACGATCGACCGGTCGACAAGGAGCTGTCGCTGCTCGGCAAGCTGCCCGACTTCCTGCTGTCGCCGATCATCCGCAGCGCCCGCCTGCTCGATCGCTGGAACCTGCTGCCGCATGCCCTGATGAAGGACGACCCGCTGTTCTCGAGCGTGTTCGTCGCCAACCTCGGGAGCCTCGGCATCGACCGCGCCTGGCACCACCTGTACGAGCACGGCACGGTCAGCCTGTTCTGCGTGATCGGCTCGCTGCGGCCGCGCTTCGTGGTCGGGCCGGATGGGCAACCGTCGGTGAAACCGACCCTGCGGCTGCGCTTCTCGCTCGACGAGCGCATCTGCGACGGCTACTACGCCGCGCAATCGTTGGAGATCTTGCGCGCCGACCTCGAGGACCCCGAGCGCTTCGCGGCGCCGCCGCCGCTGCCGGCCGGGCGGGCGCAGAACGCCCTGCGCAGCACGCTGTGATCGTTCCTGATCAGGTCTGATCAGGGACGGCGCTTTTCCATGTCAGCCGATGTTCGAGCTTCGGCTGGCGCACGTTGGTTGCGCTGGTCTACCGTGCCCGGGCACGAGTCACGCTTGGAGGGAAACATCGATGACGCGAGCTAATCTCCTGCTGGCCGCCCTGGCTACCTCGATGGTGGTCGGGTGCGCGAGCGACGACGGATCCAGCGACGAGGTCTCGTTCCGCACCGGGAGCTTCGAGGTCCCGATCGGCGACAGCTTCACGTGCTTCTACACCGACGTGTACAGCGAGCGCGAGCTCAGCGTCAGCGGCGCCAGCGGCGGCCAGGGCCTCGGCGGTCACCACATCATCGCCTACTACGCCGACGAGCCGCGGCCGGTCGGTCATCACGAGTGCAACGACGAGGAGATGACCAACCTGCACCAGATCGCCGGCTCGGCCGGTGACGCTGGCGAGGGGCCGCTGTCCTTGCGCGACAACCTCGCCCTCAAGGTCCCGGCCGGCAAGCAGTTCGTGCTGCAGGCCCACTACATCAACACCACCGACGAGGTGCAGACCGTCGACGACACGGTGACCCTCGAGCTGATGAACCCCGCGGACGTGTTCGCGTACGTCAACTACTTCGTCACCAACGACGACTCGTTCGAGATCCCGCAGACCGCGTCGTACAACCACACGACCTACTGCACGGTGAATCGCGACCTCGACGTCGTCCTCACGCTCGGCCACATGCACGAGGCCGGTCGGCTCTACCAGCTCGAGATCATCGACGGCGGCGGCGCCACCACGCAGATGCTGCGCAACGACACCTGGGCGCCATCGTTCACCTCGCACCCGCCGGTGACGTATTACTCGGTCGACCAGCCGCTGCACATCACCGCCGGCACCCGCCTGCGCCAGAGCTGCGACTGGGACAACACCACCGCCCGCACCGTGATCTTCCCGCGCGAGATGTGCCTGTCGTTCATGTACTACTTTCCGGGCGACGGCGACGACATCGTCTGCGACATGACGGCTCAGTAGTGCGGGCGATCGCTGTCCTCGCGCTGGTCGCGCTGGTCGCCTGCTCGGGCAGCGAGGACGTCCCCCTCGACGCCGACCCGACGCCCGCCGAGTCGTGCGTCCGCCCCGGCGAGGCCGGCAACAACCTCGGGGTCGGCCAGTACTGCACGCCGGATGGGATCCAGTGCGCCGGCTTCGACCTGGCGCCGCTGTGCCTGGCCGCCGTTGGCCAGGATCAGTGGTTCTGCACCCGCATCGGCTGCGACGCGACCACCAACTGCGGCGACGGTGCCGGCTGCCTGCTCGAGACTGCGGGCTCGGCGTGCGTCCCATGTCGTTGCGATTCCAGAGGTATTGGCTGCATCTAGCGATACGACGGGAAACTTGCCCACACTGGGGTCGCATGTAGGATAGGCCAACCGAAGTATGGCCAGGCCCACCCCCAAGAAGGCTGCTGCTCCGCTCACCGTCAACCGCCGGATCGATGAGGACGACGACGCCTCGCGAGGTCGCGAAGTGTTCGGGGTCATCGCGCTGGGAGCGAGCCTGTTCGTGTTCATGGCGATGGTCTCGTTGCAGGCCGGGGCGCTGTTCATGGGCCCGTTCGGGCGCACCATCGCCGGCCTGGTGTACGGCATCGCCGGCGTCGGCAGCTACGCGCTGGTGACCATCGCCGTGATCGCGGCGGTGCGATCGTTGATGCAGAAGGACGTCGTGTTGCCGTGGGAGATCGGCGCCGGCGTCAGCCTCGGCGTGGTGTCGATCGGCGTGCTGCTGCATCTGGTGGCGGCGCGCTACCGGATCGCCGGCTTCGGCCCGGGCGGCGCCATCGGCGAGCACCTCGCCGAGGTGCTGCGCGCGATGATCTCCACCGCCGGCACGGCGCTGCTGGCCGCGGTCTCGCTGGCGATCGCGGTCATCATCGCGACGCCGCTGCGGATGCGCCAGGTGCTGCGCTGGATCGCCGCCGGGCTGCGGGCGGCGTGGGTGGCGATCGCCGACGCCGTGCGCACGACCTGCCGCTTCATCGTCGACGTGGGCCGCGCGATCATGCCCGAGCGTCGCGAAGAATGTGACGACGCTGACGAAGACGAGGATCCGCTCGCGGTCGACGACTCCGACCTGCCGCAGCCGCTGATCATCGACCGCGCCGCGCCCGCGGTCGACTTCATCGGCGACACCGAGCGAACCACCGCGCCGGCGGCCGACGAACCCGGCAAGGCGCGCAAGAAGAAGACCGAACCGGTGAAGAAGCCGGAGGCCGTGATCGTCGAGGACAGCGCGCCGATCGCGGTCGCCGCCGTCGCGGTGCCCCGCCTGCCGGCCGCCGCAGCCGCCGCAGCCGCGACGCCCGCGGTCGCCGGCACCGCGCCGCTGATCGTCGAGAGCCGCTTCAAGCACGCCGACAAGGCCGAGATGGCGGCCAAGGAGAAGCAGGCCGAGGCCGAGCGCGGCTTCATCAAGCTCGGCGACGGTGCCTACCAGTTGCCCGCGATCGGGCTGCTCAACTACGACGCCGCGACCCAGAACCAGATCGACAAGACCGAGATGCTCGAGCTGTCGGCGCGGCTGGCGCGCACGCTCGAGAACTACGGCGTCAAGGGCGACGTGGTCGCCATCCGGCCCGGTCCGGTGGTCACGATGTACGAGTTCGCGCCGGCGCCCGGCATCCGGGTCGCCAAGATCGCCAGCCTCGCCGACGACCTCGCCATGTCTCTCGAGGCGCTGCGGGTGCGCATCGTCGCCCCGATTCCCGGCAAGGCCGCGGTCGGCATCGAGGTGCCCAACAAGTCGCGCGAGAAGGTCTTCCTCAAGGAGATCATCGCCGACGATCTGTTCCGCAAGTCGAAGTCGCGGTTGCCGATGGCGCTCGGCAAGGACATCGAGGGGGGCCCCGCGGTCGTCGACCTGGCCCGCATGCCCCACCTGCTGGTCGCCGGCACCACCGGCTCGGGCAAGTCGGTGGCCGTCAACGCGATGATCACGAGCCTGCTCTACAACTGCTCCCCCGACGACGTCCGCCTGATCATGGTCGACCCCAAGATGCTCGAGCTCTCGATCTACGAGGGCATTCCGCACCTGCTGCTGCCGGTGGTGACCGATCCCAAGAAGGCCAACCTGGCGCTGCGCTGGGCGGTCGACGAGATGGATCGCCGCTACGAGTTGCTGGCCCAGCAGGGCGTGCGCGACATCGTCGGCTACAACGACAAGCTGGCCAAGCAGCGCGCCAAGTGGGAGGCCGACAAGCTGCGCCGGGCCGCCGACGCCGCCGAGCGCGCCGCCGGTGAGCAGCTGGCGTTCGAGGTCGCCGACGAGCAGATCGAGCACGTCGAGGTCACCACCGAGCGACCGCCCCACGTGGTCACCGAGCCGGCGGCGAAGATGCCGTACATCGTCGTGGTCATCGACGAGTTCGCCGACCTGATGATGTGCGCACCCAAGGAGGTCGAGACCTCGGTGGCGCGCATCGCGCAGAAGGCGCGCGCCTGCGGCATCCACCTCATCCTCGCCACCCAGCGGCCGTCGGTCGATGTCATCACCGGCCTCATCAAGGCCAACTTCCCGTCGCGCATCGCGTTCCACGTCACCGCCAAGGTCGACTCGCGCACCATCCTCGATCAGGGCGGCGCCGAGGCGTTGCTCGGCGCCGGCGACATGTTGTTCAGCGATCGCGGCGCGGCGCCCAGCCGCCTGCACGGCTGCTACGTCGACGAGGACGAGATCCACCGCGTGGTCGCCTTCCTCAAGACCCAGGGCCGCCCGGTCTACAACCTCGACATCCTGCGCCCGCGCGAGGAAGACGAGGGCGATGGCGCCGGCGCCGACGGCCCGTCGGGCGGCGGCGGCAAGATCGACGACGAGATGTACGACAAGGCGGTCAACGTCGTGACCTCGACCGGCAACGCGTCGATCTCGTGGGTGCAGCGCCAGCTCCGCATCGGCTACAACCGCGCCGCCCGCATCGTCGAGGAGATGGAGAAGCAGGGCGTGGTCAGCGCGCCCGATCACACCAACAAGCGCGAGGTCCTGGTCAGCGCGGCGTGACCGGGTCGATCGTCAGCCCGACGTCAGCGGGTAGCGAGCGCTGGTGCCGCGCGCCGGCGGCCCGCCGGCGGCGCCGAGGTCGGCCAGGATCTGGCGATAGGTGTACGGCCCCGAAGGCGCGAGGCGGCGGCGCACGGCGCCGGCCCGCACCCAGCCGTCGACGACGTCCCGGATGCGGGGGATGCCACCCCAGGAGAACACGACCCGGCGGCAGCGCAGCGTGAGCTCGATGGCGACGCCGGCGTCGATGCCGGTGGTGCGACCGAGTCGATCGACGAGGATCCAGCCGTCGCGGTCGATGACGAGCTCGCGGATCGCCGTCCACTGGCGAAGCGAGAACCCGAGCACCAGCCCGCCCAGGACGCCGATGAGGCCGCCGCTGATCAGCACGGCGGTGGTCGAGCTGGCGGTGTTCTTCGCCACCGCGCTGGCGCCGCCGAGCATGAGCCCGCCGATCGCGACGCCCCCGACGGCGAAGAACGTGAGCAAGCCGACGCCGACGGTCGCCATCCACGGTGCGATCACCACCCGCTTCATCGCGCGAGGGTACCTCAGGACGACGTCGGCGACGGCAGCGGCGCCTCGCGGCACAGGCGATCGACGCGGGTGAGCAACGTCGGCAGGCGGAACGCGCCGTCCATCTCGCGGACGTGATCGGCCGCCGCGGCCGGCGAGATCCCGGCGGCGGTGACGTGGAGCGGGCTCGTGCTGGCACCGCGCAGCACCGGGATCGACGGGGCGCCAACGTACCGGCGCTTGGCGACCCCGATCACCGCGCTGCGCCGCCCGAGCGCCTCCCACAGGTGGGCGCCGAGCCCGGGGGCACCGGTGGCGTCGAGCCAGACGTTGCCATCGACGATGACGACGTCGAGCGCCGTGACGACCTGGCCCAGGACCCGCTCGAGGAGCGGCAACTCGCGCCGGTAGAGCTGCCCGGCGACGTAGGGCGCGACCTCGGCGGCGGCGGCGGTCGCGACCAGCTCGCTGGCCGGCACGCCGTCGGTCCACGCCGTGAACAGCACGCAACCGGCGACCGCGCCGCGCACCCGGTAGTCGACATCGAGGCAGGCGAGGTGCATGGGACTCGTGGGCAGCGTAGCCCGCGCCGGGCGCCGGCCACACCTGGGAGAGATCGCGTGACCCGGCGGCGACGGTTCTGATAGGGTCCGCGCGATGTCCGCTCCGGAGCACCTGCCGCTAGCCCACGACCGCTTCCAGCGCGTCGATCGCGCCATCTTCGTGCGCCGCGTCGTGGCCGACTGCTTGAGCCACCGCTGCACCCAGCTCGCGAACGACGGTGCCGCGCTGGCCACGCCGCGGCCGCTGCTCGAGGCCTGCTGCCAGTACGGCGCCGACGTCGATCTCGGCGAGCGCAACGCGATCCTCGACCACCGGGCCGACATCGCGCAGCTCCTGGTTCCGGCGGCGCGCCTGGTGCCGTGGTTCGGGACCGAGGTCGAGGACGATCCCGACTTCCCGAGCGGGCACAACGTCCGCACCGCCACCTTCGAGGGCGGCTGCGTGTTCCTCGCCCATGACCGGCGCGGCTGTGCCGTCCACCGCGCGTCGCTGAAGCACGGCTGGGATCTCAACGGCGTCAAGCCCAACATCTGCCGCCTGTTCCCGCTGTCGTACGCCGAGGAGACGATCTGTATCAGCGACGACTACACCGACTACGATTGCGCCGACGCGCCCGGCGCACCGACGCTGTACCGGGTCGCCCGCGACACGCTCGGCAACATCTTCGGCGCCGCCCTGGTCGCCGCGCTCGACACCGCCGAGGCGGCAGCCGCCGCATCCCCGCGCGCCAAGCTGGTCCACCTGCGCGCCCGCCCCGACGCCCAGCCCTGAGTGTGCTTGCCGGTGCGACGCACCGGTGTGGCGCCGGTGCGTCGCGGGTGTTGAGTCCGAGCACGGATCTTCGCTACGATCTGGCGATGGCGAAACCCACCCGACCCGCTGCCAAGAAGCCGCCCGCCAGGAAGCCCGCCGCCGCCAAGAAGCCGGCTGCCAAGAAACCGCCCGCTGCCAAGAAGCCGCCCGCTGCCAAGAAGCCGGCTGCCAAGAAGAAGCCGGCTGCCGAGAAGCCGCCCGCTGCCAAGAAGCCGCCCACTGCCAAGAAGCCGGCTGCCAAGAAGCCGCCGGCTGCCAAGAAACCGCCCGTCGCCAAGAAGCCGCCCGCCGCCAAGAGGCCCGCCGCCGCCAAGAGGCCCGCCGAAGCCTCCGCGCCAGCGGCGGCGCAGCTCGGCTTCTCGCTGCTCGAGACCTCACCAGGGAACTTCAGCCTGATCCGCGGCGGCCCCGGCTACGCCTGGCAGAAGCGCGCCCGTGCGCTCGCCGACGCCGACGGCCTCCTCGCGCGTCTGGGCTTCGACTCCGAGGCCAGCATGTTCTGTGCGTACGGGACCGACCGCGCCGCGCTCGAGCGACTCGCGACGTTGCTCCAGCCCGTGCTCGCCGCCGGAGAACCGGATGAAAACGACGACGACGACGACGACTGAACCGAGCTGGCGTATCGTCCGCGGATGTCCGAGGGAGCTCCACCCGACACTGACGCCCAGGTCGCCGACGACGTCGCCACCGCTGAGACCCTGCCGGCTCGCACCTTCACCGAGCGCCGCTGGCTGGAGCGCGAGCTGGGCTCCGTGTTCGCCCGCAGCTGGCAGCTGGTGCCCGAGCGCGCCGCCGACGACGATCCGCGCCCGCTCGCCGAGCAGCTCGCCGCCCGCGGCGCCCGCGTGCCGGTGACGCTCGGCGGCCGTCCGCTCTACCTGCAGCGCGGCTGGGACGACGACCAGCTGCGGCTGTTCCCCAACACCTGCACCCACGCCTGGTACCCGCTGGTGCTGGGGCCGTCGCGCGGCCCGACGCTGGTGTGCGGCCAGCACGGCCGGCGCTTCGACTGCGCCGGCCGCTTCGTGTCGCAGCCCGGGTTCCAGGGCGCCCCCGCCTTCCCGCGCGACTGCGATCACCTGCGCGCCATGCCGGCGGCGGTGTGGCGCCAGCTGGTGCTGGCGGCGCTCGATCCCGCCGCACCGCCGCTCGCCGACGTGCTCGCCCCCATCGACGCCTCACTCGTCCACTTTCCGGACACGTTGATCCGGGTCGCCAGCGGCGGCGAGGTTCGCGACGTCGCCGGCAACTGGAAGCAGCACGCCTGGAACTTCCTCGATCCGTTCCACATCGCGTTCGTCCACCGGGCGCCAGGCGGGCTGGCCGACGCGGTCGACCTGGCCACCTACACCACCGAGCTGTTCGAGCACGCCGTCCTGCAGTGGGTGTATGCCCGCGATCCTGCCGATGGCTTCGACCCGGCGATGCTCCCCGAGCGCTTCGCGGATCGCCAGGGCCGCGGCCGCCGCGTCTTTGCGTTGTGGTGGTTCCTGTATCCCAACCTGGCCCTCAACTTTTACCCCTGGGGCCTGTCGGTCAACGTCTACCAGCCCCTCCCCGATCGCCCCGACATGACGCGCTTCGGTTGGTACCACTGGGTCCTCGATCCGACGCGCCATGCCGAACGCGATCGGCGCTGGCTCTCCGCGCAGGTCGACGCCGAGGACGTCGACGCCCTGGCCCAGGTCAGCCGCGGGTTGCGCTCCGGCTTCGCGCCCCGCGGCCGCTTCGCGCCCGGCGACGAGCAGGCCGCGCACTGGCTGCATCGCAAGGTGTCGCGCGACGTCCTCGCGACGTGACCGAGCCCGAGCCCGAGTCGGCCCTCACTCCGCTTCGTCGATCTTCGACGCGTAGCCACGCACCGGCGGATCCGGATCCGCCGCCGAGCGCACCCGGACCACCGAGCCGGGCGCCTCGACCGCGCCGGCGGCCATCGACCAGCCCGGCGGCACCTGCGGATCGGTGAAGAAGTACAGCCAGCGGGCATCCTGCGCCGACAGGTTGGTGCAGCCGTGGCTGCGCGGGGTACCGAACTTGTCGTGCCAGTACGCGGTGTGCAGCGCGAGCCCACGCTCGGGGCTGTAGAACTGGGTCCACGGCACGGTCGCGACCGAGTACGGATCCTCGCCCGACAGCCCCTTCATGTCGGCCTCGCTGGCCTTGCGCCACACCCGATACACGCCGGTCTCGGTCGGTGTGTCCTTGGTCCCGGTCGACACCATCGTCGCGTACACCGGCAGGTCACCCTCGTACGCGACCAGGATCTGCGCATCGAGATCGATGTCGAGCCAGCGCTCGTCACCCTTCACGCCGGCCGGCAGTGGGGCCGGCTTGGCGACTCGCACCGCCGCGGCGTCGATCCACTCGGCCGGCCCGATGCGATACGCGACCGTGACGCCCTTGTCCTCGAAGGTCTCGAGCACCGGCACCGGATCGCGCTGCGTCAGCTGCCGCCGGGTGCCGCCGCCGCGTGCCGCGCCGCGCGTCCACGCCTTGGTCGCGCCGCCCTTGGGCCACACGAACGCCATCGGCAAGGTCAGGCCGGTGTCGTCACCGAGCCGGGTGCCGCGGTAGGCGCTCGGGGTGTGCTCGCGGATCGCGGTCGCCGGAAGCCACTCGTCTTCGCGCGCGCTGATCTTCCAGAACACCCGGCCACCCGACGTCATCTCGTCGTACTTGCGCACGTTGATCGAGCCGAGCAACGGACGACCCTTGACCAGGCCGGCGGCGGCCGCCGCGTGGGTGTTGGCGGCGGCGCGCGCGGCGGCCGCGCCGTCGGCCGGCCCCTCAGGCGTGGTCACCGGGCCGTCGTCGTCGTCGGCCGGCGCGGGCGGGTCGGCACCCTTGTCCTTGCCGGTGCCCTTGTCCTTGCCGGTGCCCCTGGGCGGAACCGCCTTGGTGTAGATGTTGGTGCCCTGCTCGACGACCTTGCCGTAGACGCCGGGGACGATCTCGTCGCGATCGAGCCGCGGCAACTCGACGCCGCTCGGCGCCTTGGGCGACGCCTCGATGAAGTCGCCGCACACCCAGCCCTGCGGATCGACGGCGTACCAGGCCTTGGTACAGCCGGGCCCGGTGGCGCTGTCGCGCCAGCCGACGCGGGTGTCGCCAGCGATGGTGCCGATGCGCCGCGACTTGTCGTCGGCGTCGAGGCGCGCGGCCACGGTCCGGACCAGGCGCAGCGAACGGGTGCCCGGCGGCAGGTCGCTGGTCCGCGGCGCCGGGGGTACCACGGTCACCGGCGGCGGTGTCTCGCGCGCATCCGGCGCCGCCGACGTGCCGCCGCTGCACGCCGACCCGGTCGCCGCCAGCACGCTCATCACGCTCGCGACGACGATGGACCTCACGCCATCGTGGTAGCACGCCGGCTGGCGCCCGTGCCACCGACGACCAATACTCCGGGTATGCGCACCGCCATCGCCCTCGCCGCTGCACTCGCCCTGCTCTGCGCGCAGCCCGTCGTCAGCCGCGCCTGTCTGTGGGACAGCGACACCCTCCGCGAGGAGTCCCTGAAGCAGAAGGATGTCGCCGCGGTGGTGACCGGCGTGCTCGGCAAGCACTCGCTGGCGTTCTACGCCGCCAAGGCGACCTACACCCGCGCTCTCATCGACGGCGGCGGCAACAAGCCGGAGCGCTGGGACGACCTCGCCGTGGCCCTGGCCCGCACCGGCAAGCTCGACGATGCCATCGCGGCCCTGGCCGAGAAAGCGCGCGCCTTCCCCGACGCGTACACCACCGAGGCCAACCTGGGCACCTTCCTGGCGATGAAGGGCGACCTCGATGGTGCGATCACGCACCTCGAGGCGGCGATCAAGATCAACCCCGACGCCCATTTCGGCCGCGAGAAATACCAGCTCGAGCTGCTCCGCACCGCCCGGGCAGCCAGGTCGGGCCCGGCGGCCGGAGCCGGCGCGACGCCGGCGACGTGCGGCAACCTGTTCGGCGTCCCCGACGACGGCGAGGACGCGATGTGGGTCGTGAAGCCGGGCAAGGTGGTGGCCCGCGACGACCTGAAGACCGTGCCCGCCGACGCCGTGATCGCGATGGTCGGGCTCATCCGCTTCGGCACCGCCGAGGACAGTCCAGTGGTCTGGTACAACCTCGGCGTCGCGCTCGCCTACCAGGGCCACAAGCAGCTGGCGTTGCGGGCGCTCCGCCGTGCCGATGGGCTCGGCCATCCGTGCGCCGCCCGGTTCGGTGGACCGATCGCGATGGTGGTCCCCGAGTTCGAGCGGCCCGGCGGGCGCGCCATGGCCTGGACCAACGCCTCGAAGAAGGCCGACGCCGACTGGCAGCGGGGCCAGGCCGCCGACGCACGCCGCCAGAAGACCGAGGACCGGTTCGTCTCGGGCAGGAAGTACAAGCGGGCGTTCGGGTTCTGATACGATCGCCGGGCATGAAGCTCGGCGAGATGCTGATGCGGGACGGCCGATTGAGCTCGGAGCAGCTCGACGAGGCGGTCGCGTTCCAGGCCCGGAGCGGCGGCCGCTTCGGCACCGTCCTGTTCGAGCTCGGCTTCATCGATCTCGACGCCCTCACGGTGTATCTCGGCCTCGAGCTGGGGATCCCGATCGCCAGCGGCGCGATGCTCGAGCGCGCCAAGCGGGCCGCGGTCCGCACCCTCACGCCCGAGGAGGCCTACAAGTACAAGTGCGTGCCGCTGATCGTGCAGGACCGGCACCTGATCGCCGCCGTCGACGAGCCCCACGACCTCGGCACGATGGAAGCGCTGGCCCGCGTCACCGGCTATCGCATCATCCCGCGCGTCGCCGCCGAGGTGCGGATCTACTACTACGTCGAGCGCTACTTCGGGATCCCGCGACCGAGCCGGTTCATGCGCTTCGGCGACACGCCCCGTGGCAACCTGCCGCCGTCGGACGCCTTGCCGGCACCGCCGTTGCCCGGCCTGCCACCGATGGCGCTGCGGCCGATCGCCGCGCCGCGACCGGCGCCGGTGCTACGTGTCGGCCGCGCCCCGAGCCCGCCGCCGGTCGAGCCCGAGCCCGAGCCCGAGCCTTACGATGCGATCGCGCTCGAGGCGAGCGACATGCTCGAGGAGCTCACCCACGACGCCACCGCCGAGGCCGCCCCCGCCGGGCCGCTGGTGATCGCGGCGTCGGGTCCGAACGGCGCGGCGCGCGAGAGTGACGTGCGACCGGCCGTCCAGGCCTGGATGCCGCTCGACGCCCGCGCGGCGATCGCGGCCATCGACGCCGCCGTCGACCGCAGCGTGGTGGCCGAGGCGCTCATGGGGTACGCGGCCGCGACGTTCGACGTCGCCGTCCTGCTCATCGCGCGTGACAACCTGGCGTTCGGCTGGAAGGCGCACGGCGAGAGCGTCGACCCGGCGCGCGTCGAGTGTGCCGTGATTCCCCTCGAGATGCCGTCGATCTTCCAGCAGGCCGTGGCCAGCCAGGACGGCGTCTATCATGGCGCTCCGACCCCGAGCGCGCTGCTGCACCACTGGTACAAGATCCTGCGCTGCCGGGAGCCCAGCGACGCGATCGTGGCCGTGGTATCGATCCGCAAGCGGGTAGTCAATCTGATGTATGGCCACCGCACCGGCGGTCGCCCGCCGCCATCCGAGCTGGAGCTGGACGACCTGCGCCGCGTCATCGACGCCGCCGCCGCCGCGTACCTGCGGCTGATCGCCGGCGCCAAGCACCGCTGAGCTGGTCGAAGCTGGACTCGCCATCGCCGACGGCGCGACGTAACATCGAGATGTGCAGGCCGGACCGTTCGACGAGGTCGCCTTCTTTCGCGCGATCGCCGATAGCGACGTGCGGGCGCTCCTGATCGGGCGTCGGGCGCTGATCGCGCTCGGGATGCCGGTCATGACGTCGGATTACGATTTCTGGATCGCCGGCGACGACGCGGCCAGGTTCAATGCGGCGCTGCGGCCGTTCGAGATGTTTCCAAACCGGACGCCAGACGAGGCCCGCCAGGTCGGGCGCTACGTGCTCGAGAACGACGAACATGTCGATGTCCTGGTCGCGCGCGGTGTCTCGACCCAATCCGGGGTCATGGTCGCGTTCGACGACCTGTGGACCCGACGCATGGCGATCGAGATCGCCGACGATGTCGTGATCGCCATCCCGTCACTCGACGATCTGATCCTGACCAAGCGATTCGGCGCGCGTCCGCGCGACGCCGACGACATCCGCTGGCTCGAGAAACTTCGGGGCACGCCGTGATCCCGCGCGCGCCGCGGTTCACCGAGGCGCAGCTCGCCGAGCTGTCGGCGAGTGAGGCCCGGGCGCTGTCCCACGACGAGTTCGAGGCCCGGGTCCGCGCGCCGTGGTCGGCGCAGGAGATCGAAGATTTCGAGAGCCTGGTGGGCTGGTTTCGCCGCCGCTATCCAACCGGGGGCGCGCGCCTGGCGGCGATCCGGAACCGGATGGACCAGCTGCGCCGCGGCCGGCGTTAGGGCTCGTGGCGACGCAGCAGGTGCAACCGGCGGCCGGGTCGCTCATCCTCATGGCATGAGGATCCGCGCCGCGTGTCTCGTCATCGCGTTGTCCGCCTGCGGTCGCGGCTCACCGCCGGCGGCGCCGTCGACCGGCCCGACCGGCCCGACCAGCACGCTGCCGGCCGGCGGTAGCGGCACGCTCCCGACCGCCGCCAGCGCCACCGCGACCACCGCCACCACCGCCAGCGGCACCCTGGTCGGGACCGCGCATCCCATCGTCGTCGAGGCCGCCGCCCGTGACGGCTCCTGGGTCGTGATCTGCCAGGCCCGCGCCGACACCGATGGCGACGGCGAGATCGCGGTGCACACCGGCCACCACGGTGACACCTACGGCGACCGCTTCGAGCCGTACGTGGTGCGCGGCGCCGGCGCTGGCGAGCTCATCGACTCGCTGGTCGGCCACACCCGGGACGGTCGCTGGCTGGTCGTCCTCCGCGCCGGCAAGCTGGCGCTCCTCGACGCGCGCACCGGCGCCTGGAGCGACCTCCCCGGAGCCGACGTCCGTGACGATGGGGTGCCGCTCGGGCCGCATCGCGCGGCCAGCGTGGCCAGAGCCGGCGATCACCTGACCTACTTCCACGACGACGAGACCATCGTCGTCCGCGAGCTGAGCAGTGGCACCGAGCGCCTCGTGAAGGTCCCCGGCGCGCGCGTCTGGCGTGTCGAGGTCGAGCCGCCCGGCGAGTGGGCGCTGGTCTACGTGATCCGCACCGACAGCGACAAGGACGGCAAGCTGACCTGGCCCTCGGTGCGCACGTCGCTGTCGGACCGCGACTGCCGGGGGCCCATCGCGTCGTACTCGACCGGCGGCTGGAGCGGCGACAAGCCCGACCAGCTGTGGCTCGAGCTCGCCACCGGTGTGATCGGGCCGACCCGCGCCGCGGGCGCGCCGCCAGCGTCCGCGGCGAGCGAGGAAGCCGCGCTCGGCAGCCACCTGGGTCGCGAGATCCTGGCGATCGACCGCGCCGGGCGCCGGCTGATGGCGCCGAGATCCGACGACCACGGCATCCCGATGGGGCCCCTGGAGTGGGTCACGCCCTGACGCGACCCGGGCGTCGACTCGAAACACCTGCGATCACCGGGCCTTCCGACCTCCGGATTGAATCTCCTTCACTCCCGCCACTCCCGCACTACAATCGAGGGGATACGCGGGAGGTTCCCCATGTCGACTGCACGGGAGTTCCGGATCGCGCCAGCCACGACTCGTCGCCGAGGCCTTCCAGCCATCGGGCTGTCCGTCTTCGCTCCGGATTGCCTGGAGGTCACGGTCATCAACACCGGGGCATCGGCGCTGCTGTTCGCGTCCGAGGAAGACCGGACCGGCAAGCAGATCGGCGTGGTCCAGATCGACATCTTCACCGCCAACATGGTGGTCGATCCCGACGGCGCGCTCGAACGCGCCGCCGACGCGGCGCTGGCCAGCGTGTTGTGCGCGCCGGCCGCCGGCACCATCCGTCATCGAGCGCGCTTCGAGCTCGACGACGGCAGCAGCGGGATGCGGATCGAGGTGATCGTGACCCGCGATGCCGACGGGGCGGCGTCGACGTTGCCGCACCTGACCGTCATCGCGCTCGCGCCCGACGATGCCGCCGCTCGCGGCGGGCTGGTCGCCCTGGTCCGCAGCGCGCGACCATCGTGGGCGGCTGCCGACACGCTGTTCGAGACCTTGCGCGTGCTGACCCGCGACGGCGGCGTCAACGACAACCGCGCGCGGCTGCCGTTCGCCCACTGAGCGGGTGTTGTGGAGCGCTGAGGCTCCCTCGATGAGGTCCGGACGCTATGGTGCGCCATGCGTTACGAGTTCCTTTCCGATGACTGGTTCACCAAGGTCGACGCCCTCATGGCGACGGCGGGAGATCTCGAGATCCCACCGGCGATGAAGGCGGTCGCGGTCAACGTGACCATCACCGGTGCCGCGGGGGACACGCGGCTGTTCATGCGCGACGGCCTGTTCCTGCGCGGTCACCAGATGGCGGCGACCACGCTGACCCTGAGCGTCGAGCTGGCGCGGCGCATCTTCATCGACGCCGATACCGTCGCCGGCGTGCAGGCGTTTCTGGCCGGCGAGATCAAGGTCGACGGCGATCTGGCTCAACTGGTCGCCATGCAGACCGTCGAGCCGAGCGAGCCGCAGCAGCGCCTGACGCGGCAGATCGCGGCGATCACCGCCTAGTGTGGTAAACGGACAGGATGGCAGCGCGCGATCCGGATGGACGGATCGGCACCGTGCTCGACGGTCGCTACCGGATCCTCGAGCCGCTGTCGCGCGGCGGCATGGGCGTCGTGTACCGCGCCGAGCGCATCCCGGTCGGCCGGCCGGTGGCCGTGAAGTTCCTGCACGCGCTGTTCGCGGATGATCACGAGTCGCGGGTCCGCTTCGAGCGCGAGACCCGGGCGCTATCGAAGCTGAACCACCCGCACTGCGTCTCGATCATCGATTTCGGCTTCGACGGCGCGCCGTACCTGGTCATGGAGCTGGTCGGCGGCGCGACGCTGCGCGAGCTCATCGACGACGGACCGCTGCCCATCGATGACGCCATCGCGCTGACCCGCCAGTTGCTGGCGGGTCTGGCCCACGCCCACGCCGAGGGCATCGTGCATCGCGACGTCAAGCCGGCCAACGTGATGGTCACCGACGAGATCGGGACCGGTCGCCACGCCCGCATCCTCGACTTCGGGCTGGCGCGGTTGGGCGGACACGGCTCGTCCAACATCACGCAGGCCAGCATCGTCGTCGGGACGCCGAGCTACATGGCGCCCGAGCAGACGATCGGCGGCGCGGTGGACGCCCGCACCGACGTCTACGCCGTGGGCGTGCTGCTGTTCGAGATGGTCACCGGGCAGCGGCCGTTCGTCGCCGACGACACCGGCTCGCTGCTGGAGATGCACCGCCGGATGCCACCGCCGCGGCTGTCGGAGGTCGATGGCGAGAAGGCGTGGCCGACGGGCCTGGATGCGGCGATCCAGCGCGCGCTCGAGAAGGAACCCGACGACCGCTGGCAGAGCGCGGTCGAGTTCTCCGCCGAGCTCGACGCGGTGGCCCGCGGTGAGCGCGAGGAGTCGCGCGGTCGCGGTGGCAGCGGGCGGCGGCGCAGCGGGCGACGCGTCGCGGCCGTGCTGGCGGTGATGCTGGCCACCGGAGGAGCGGCGACGGCGGCGTATGTGACGATGGCCGATCGGGGGGCCGGAGGGGCGGGCACCGAGGCGGACGCGGACGCCGCAGCCGCAACCGCAGCCGACACCGCAGCCCCAGCCGACACCGCAGCCGACACCGCAGCCGACACCGCAGCCGCAGCCGCAGCCGCAGCCGCAACCGCAACCGCAACCGCAACCGACGCCGCAACCGCAACCGCAACCGCAACCGACGCCGGAACCGACGCCGCAGCCGCAACCGCAACCGCAACCGTCGCCGCAGCCGAAACCGTCGCCGGAACCGAAACCGTCGCCGATGCCGGACTCCCCTTCGACGACGACGACATCGAGCTCGAGCCGATCGCCCCCGCGGATCCCGACATCGAGGCCATCGATCCCGCCCCCGAGCCCGCCGACGGCGAGCTCGTCGAGCCGCCACCGGTGGCGCCGATTCCGATCGCCCCACCGAAGACGGCGAAGGCCGCGATGGCGCTGGCGAAGGCGGGACACCGCGACGAAGCGATCGCCGGCATGCGCACGCTGTGGAAGCAGCGCCCGCGCGACGCCAACCTGCCCTTCCTGCTCGGCAACCTCTATCACGAGAAGCGCTGGTGGTCGGTGGCGATGGAGCACTACCAGGCCGCGATCAAGCGCGCCGCGGCATACCGCCGCAACAGCACGCTCAACCGCAACGTGATCACGATGCTGGGCAGCCCGCGCACGCGCGCCAAGGCGAGCTGGTTCCTGCGCAAGATCGTCGGCGCCCCGGCGCGCGCCCACCTCAAGCACGCGGGCCGCCACCACAAGAGCACCGCGGTGCGCAAGCAAGCGACCGCCGTGCTGCGCCGCTTCTGATTGCGCGGCCGCAGGGGCCGCGCCAGGATGCGCGCGTGTCCCCGTCCCAACGCCTGCTCGCGTCCGCGTTCGCCCTGACCCTGGCCGCGTGCCCGGGGCCGTCGGCCCGCGATCCCCGCCCGCCCGACGCCCCGCCGACCACGATCGTCGATGCGCCCGTCGACGCCGCGACCATCGCGGCCGCCAGGCGAGCGCTGATCGCGAAGCACGGCGAGCCACACCGCGCCCGCATCGAGCGCGGCGTCGATCAGGTCGCGACCTTGTGGCGGGCCTCGGACGGTGATCTGGTCGAGTACGTCACCGCCCAGTTCGCGGCCGCGCCCGCTGACGTCGACGCCCTGTTCGCGCGCCTCGAGGGCCAGCTCGAACAGGTCGACGGCCACGTGCTCGAGCTCGGACGCTCGCTGCGCTGGCACACCGACGTCGACACCGGGCCGATGCTGGCCGTCGATCCGCTGCTCGCCGCCTTCGATCCCGGCGCCCACGTCACCGAGGATCTGTTCACGACCAAGGTCGCCTTCGCGGCGCTGCTCAACTTCCCGCTCACCTCGCTCGCCGACCGCCGGCGCGACGGTCGCGGCTACACCCGCCGGCAATGGGCCGAGGTCCGGCTCACGGCCCGCTTCGACACCCGCATCCCCGGCGACGTCATCGCCGCGCTCAGCGCCGCCGGCACGGCCGCCGACAGCTACATCGCTGGCTACAACCTGTGGATGCACCACGTCCTCGATGAGGACGGCGCGCGTCACTTCGCCACCGGCAAGCGTCTGATCAGCCACTGGAACCTGCGCGACGAGCTCAAGGCCAACTACGCCGTGCGCGACGGGCTGGCCAGGCAGCGCACGATCGTGAAGGTCATGGAGCGGATCGTGACCCAGTCCATCCCGCGGGCGGTGATCGACAATCCGCGCCTCGACTGGAATCCATTCACCAACGTGGTCACCGCCGCGCCGCCCGCCACCATCGAGGCCGACGCGCCCGCGGACCGTGCCTCGGCACCCGATCCCGCCCGCGAGGACGACCTCCGGTTCCGCGCCGTGCTCACCTACTTCGCCGCCGCGCGTCGCGCCGATCGCTACGCGCCCACCGCGCCCACCCATCTGGCGCGGTCCTTCGATGGCGCCGAGATGCCCGAGGAGCGGGTCCGCGCGCTGATCCTGGCCCTGCTCGAATCACCGCTGGCCGGAGAGGCGGCCAGCGAGATCAAGGCGCGCCTGGGCCGCGAGCTCGGCGCCCAGGACCTGTGGTACGAGTTCGGCGGCGGCAGCGTCCCCGAGGCCGAGCTCGACGCCGAGACCCGACGCCGCTACCCGACCGCCGCCGCCTTCGCCGCCGACCTGCCACGCATCCTGCGCGACCTCGGCTTCACGCCCGAGCAGGCCAAGGTGCTGGCCGCCAACATCGCCGTCGATCCATCGCGCGGCGCCGGCCACGCCATGGAAGCCCGCCGCCGCGGCGACCAGCCTCACCTGCGCACCCGCGTCGAGGCCGGCGGCATGGACTACAAGGGCTACAACATCGCCGTCCACGAGCTCGGCCACAACGTCGAGCAGCACCTGTCGCTGTACGAGGTCGATCACACGTTGCTCGCCGGCGTGCCCAACACCGCGTTCACCGAGGCGCTGGCGTTCCTGTTCCAGGCCCGCGATCTCGAGCTGCTCGGCCGGCCATCGCCGGGCGCCGAGGCCGAGCGGCTGCGCGTGCTCGATCACTTCTGGAACACCTGGGAGATCGCCGGCTCGGCGCTGGTCGAGATCGACGTGTGGCGCTGGCTCTACGAGCACCCCGCGGCCACGCCCGCCGAGCTCCGTGAGGCCACGGTCCGCATCGCCCGCGAGATCTGGGACCGCTTTTACGCGCCGGTGCTGGGCGGCAAGGGCGAGACCGCGCTGCTCGGCATCTACTCGCACACCATCTCGTCGCCGCTCTACCTCTTCAACTACGTGCTCGGCCACCTGATCGCGTTCCAGATGGAGGAGCATCTCCACGGCAAGGACGCCCGCACGTTCGCCGCCGAGTTCACCCGCGTGGCGCGCTTCGGCGCCGTCTTGCCCGACGTGTGGATGGAGCACGCCACCGGCGCGCCGGTGAGCGCTCAGCCGATGCTCGATGCCGCCGCCCGCGCCGTACGCCGCAACTGACGCGAACCCCGAATTCCGCTCGCCCCGAGCGAGCCGCGCCCCGCGCCCTTCGACTCGCCGCTTCGCGGCTCGCTCAGGGTGACCGGTTCATGGCCGAGTCGAAGGGCTCATGGCGCCATCGTCGCTACGGCACCAGCTCGAAGCGCAGCTCGGCGTCGCCGAGCCGGATGACGTCGCCGGGGGTCAGCTCGGCGGCGTTGACCCGCGCGCCGTTGACCAGCGCGCCGTTGGTCGAGCCGAGGTCCTGGAGCACGAAGCGATCGCCGACGAACAGCACGCGCACGTGGGCCCGCGACAGTGAGGCATGGGCGATCTGGACCTCGTTGCCAGCGCTGCGCCCGATCACCGTCTCGGTGTAGAGGTCGAACGTCTGGCCGGCGACGGGACCGGCGAAGCCGATCAGGCGTGCCGCCAGCGGCGGACGCTGGCGGTGCACGGCCCGACCGACCTGCGCCATCATCGTCGCCTTGCGCTGGTGCATCTTCTCGACGTTGCTCGACGCGCGCTCGTAGTTGAGGGCCTCGTCGTGGAGCTGCTCGCGCAGCTCGGCCAGCGCCGAACCATCGTCGGCGACGAAGCCGTCGAGGGCGTCGATGCGGGCGATCATCTTGCGCAGCACCGCGACCGCCGCCGGCGCCGCGCCCCGGTCGGCGTGCTCGCGGGCCTCGATCCGCGCCGCGTCGGCCTGGACGAAGCGGACGTCGCGACTGGCGTCGCGATCGACCACCGGGGCCCCGGCGCGGATGTCGACGTCGAGCGTCGCGCTGACCCGGTGCGCGGCGCCGTCGGGCGTCCGGCTGGTGACGGTGAGCGTGGCCAGCCGGCCACGGCTCGAGCGCGCGCCGAGGTCGAGCGCCAGCTCGACCGCGATCAGCCGACCGGCGTCGACGAACACGTCACCGATCGCGGCCCGCACGCCGCCCCGGCCATGACGCAACGCGGTCGCGGGCAGCAACTGGAGCAGCTCGACGCCGTCGCCAAGCTCGATCTCGAGCTCGAGGCCGTCGGCGATGATGCCGCCGTGGGCGAGCGCGGCGCGGGCCAGATCGACGCGAGCGATGCGGGGGTCCGGCACGTAGGCGTAGCGGCCCGAGCCGGCGGTGGCGATGGCGGCGAGGACGTCCTCGTCGTGATGCAATCCGAAGCCGAGCGTCGACACGCCGATCGGGCGCAGGCTGACGACCAGGGCGGCCAGCTGGGCCGCGGATGACAGGCCGACGTTGGGCTGTCCATCGCTGAGCACCACCATCGCGCGGCGCAGACCGGCGGTGGCGGTGACCAGCACGCCGGCGCCGACCTCGATGCCGCCGTGCATGTTGGTGTTGCCATCCGCGACGACGCCGGTGAGCGCCGCCTTGATCGCGGCGCGGCCGGCGTCGTCGACCCGAGTCAAGCCGCAGCGGACGCCGGCGTGGGAGCCAAACGTCACCACCGCCAGCTGGTCACGCTCGCCGAGTAGATCGGCGACGATCTCGCAGCTGGCCAGGACGTGGGCGATCGGGTCGCCGCTCATCGAGCCCGAGACGTCGATGACCAGGGCCATCGCCAGCGGCGCCCGCTCGCGCTCGAGCCCACCCCCCAGCGGGTCGACGTTGATCGCCGCCCACAACGTCGACTTCCCGGCTGGGATGCTGTGGTGTTCAGGGCGGACCCGCATCGCCAGTGGTGTACTCATGACACTAAGGCTACCAGGCGGGGGCGGTCGGCGCCAGCAAAAAGAGCCGGAGGGCGCGCCTGCGGTATGGTCGGGCATGGCGCGCCGCGGTCAGGGTCGGATTCTCGCCGTGAAGTGGGGCATGAACCCCAACTCGTCGAGCCTGGGCGTCGACGTCACGTTCCTCCTGTTCGGGGCCGCGGCGCTGGCCTTCGCGACCCCGGTGGTGGCAGCGCTCTTGCGGCTCAGGAAGCCGACCACGACGCCGCCTGCGGTCGACGAATGATCGAGCGCTCGGCGCGGCTCGAGGCGTTCGGCGCGATCGTGCAGCTCACCAGGCCGCGGGCGCTGGTGTTCGTCGATCGGGACCGCGCCCGAGCGCTCGGGCTGGCCACCGACGATCCGGCGTGGACCGATCCGCAGGCCGACGGCGCGCTGGGACGGGCGCCGCTGTCGGCTCCGCTCGAGGCCCACCTGCAGCTCACCAACCACTGCACCGCCGGCTGCACCGGTTGCTACACCGGGGCCAGCGCGGCGGCCGGCAGCGGCGAGCTGGGGCTCGAGGGCTGGAAGGCGGCGCTCGACGAGCTGGCCCGCCGCGGCGTCTTCCACGTCGCGCTCGGCGGCGGCGAGAGCGCGACCCTGCCGTGGCTGGGCGACCTGGCCCGCCACGCGCGCGTCCGCGGCCTGATCCCCAACCTCACCACCAGCGGCCTGGCCGGGCTCGACCGCCTGCTGCCGATCGCCGACCTGTTCGGACAGATCAACGTCTCGCTCGATGGGCTGGGCGCGACCTACGCCGCGGTGCGCGGCTTCGACGGCTTCGCCCGCGCCGACGCGGCGTTGCGCGCGCTGCGTTCGGTGAAGCGCGAGATCGGCATCAACGTCGTGGTCACCCGCGCCAACTTCGACGAGCTGCCGGCCATCTTCGCCCACGCTCGCCGCCGCCGGCTGTCGGAGGTCGAGCTGCTGCGCTTCAAGCCATCGGGCCGCGGCGCCGCGGCCTACGCGAGCCTGCGCTGCACCGATGCGCAGCACCGCGCGTTCCTGCCCCGTGTGCTCGCCGCGGCCCGCCGCCACCGGGTCCGGGTCAAGGTCGACTGCTCGTACACGCCGATGGTGGCGCACCACGATCCAGGGACCGAGCTGCTGGCCCAGCTGGCGGTCTACGGTTGCACCGGCGGCGACTTCCTGGTCGGCGCCAAGCCGTCGGGCGCGCTCACCGCGTGCAGCTTTGCAGCGCCACCGCCACCGCGCGACGGCCATCGCCCGCAGGTCACCGAGCTGGGCGCGTACTGGCGCAGCCGGGATGCGTTCGGCCCGTTCCGGGCCTGGCGTGATGCCGCCGAGCCGTGTCGGTCGTGCTCGTACCATGCGCTGTGTCGCGGCGGTTGCCGCGTGGTCTCGGCGCACGCCGGCGATGCGTCCGCACCGGACCCCGAGTGCCCGCGCGTCGTCGATCACCGCGCCCGGGTCGGCGCCGCGCTACCCGCGCGCCACCGCCGGCTGCCGGTGGTATAGAAGCCTCAATGAAGACGGTCATGATCATCAGTGACGCGACCGGCGAGACCGCCGAGCGCATGGTGCGCGCGGCGACGCTGCAGTTCAGCAACATGCCGGTCAACGTCCGCACCTACTCGCGGGTCCGGCTCGAGACCGAGTGCGAGCAGTTGATCGAGAAGGCCGCCGAGCTCAAGGCGCTGGTGGTGTTCACGGTCGTCAACGCCGAGGAACGCGATCTGCTCACCAAGCTGGTCGAGCGCTACAACGTCGAGTCGGTCGACCTGATCGGCGCCCTGATCGGCAAGCTGGCTGGCTTCCTCGGCTCGGCCCCGGCCGGCGTGCCCGGCCTGCTGCACAGCATCACGGACGATTACTTCCGCCGCATCGAGGCGGTCGAGTTCGCGGTCAAGAACGACGACGGCGCCGAGCCCCGCAACCTGCCCAAGGCCGACCTGGTGCTGGTCGGCATCTCGCGGACGTCGAAGACCCCGCTGTCGACGTACCTGGCCCAGCGCGGCCTCAAGGTCTCCAACGTCCCGCTGGTGCTCGGCATCGACCCGCCCGAGGAGCTGGCCCAGGTCGACGACAAGAAGGTCTTCGGGTTGATCATCAACCCCGACACCCTCATGCGCATCCGCCAGGCTCGCCTCAAGCACCTCGGCATGTCGAACGAGTCCGACTACGGCAAGCGCCAGCACATCGACACCGAGATCAACTACGCCCGCGAGGTGTTCCGCAAGCACCCCAACTGGCCGGTCATCGACGTCACCAACCGTGCCATCGAGGAGACCGCCTCCGACATCCTGCGCATCTTCCAGGAGCGCGCCGGCGGCTGAGCCACAGCCGATCAGATTGGCGCAGCCGATCGCGACTGACTCAGTCGCCGCCGCCGCCCCCACCGCCGCCGCCGCCCCCACCGCGTCCGCCGCCAGCCGGCGGGGTCGCGCACCGCGACGTCTCGCCGGGGATCCAGTACCTGATCAGGCCGACTCGCCCGCAGCCGCCTGAGCCGCTGGCCGAGCGAGGTCCCTGGCCGACTGCACCGTGGGTCGTGCTGTGATCGATGGTCTGTACCCACGAGAACACGGCATGAACGGGCGCGTCGAACATGTGACGGCCCTGGGTGGCGTCGGCCTGCTGCTGCTGCTCCCCCTCTCGGGTCTGTTCGTTTTCACTTCCCTGCGTGGACGTCGCGGCGGCCGTGGGGGTCTCCGGCGTCGCCGGCAGGCCCATCGACAACGAGTCGGAGCCGGACCGCTGATCGCGGTTCCGAGACAGGTCGCGGCCCGTGGTCCGTCGCTGTTCATTGACGACGCCCCGCGCGGTGTGGGGACCGGGAAACCGGAACCGGACGGTCACCGCGTAGGTGCTGTCCCAGAGGCCGTCGCCCATCTCGGTCTCGACGGGAAGGCTCAGCGTGAACGGGATGTTCCCGGGCGTGGTGATCTGCGCGCTGAGCGCAGCCTCGATCGCAGCCTCCGTGGGTACCTGGGTGTCGCGCAGTCGCCGCACGGTGAGCGAGCGGTGAATCGCGCCCGCCATCAGCCCGTAGTTCAGCGTCGCCGCCTGCCGGTTGTCGATCGTCGCGATTCGCGGCAGTCCCTCGGCCGCATCCCCGGTCGACTGATCCTCGGCGCGCTCCTCGGAGCGGCACTGCGCCATCTGCTGGGCCGGCGTGGGTGCAGGGGCAGCCGGCGTGCCGCCGGCGGCGGCAGGCGGGTCGCGCTGCACCGCCGGGCCGCCGGCCGCACCGCGATGGGCCATCCCGCCGAGCAGATCCTGGACGAAGTCGCCGCGCACGACGCCGTCGGCGACGGTGTCGGCGTGGCGCTCGTAGTCGTCACCGGCGCGGCCGACGCCGCCCGACAGGCGGACGCCACCTCGCTGCTGCACCACGTGGGCAGCTTCGTGCGCGGCCAGGTGCAGGTCGGGCGCGGCCGCGAAGGCGACGTCGTCACCGGCGGCGTAGGCGCGGGCACCGATCGCCGCTGATGCGTCGGAGGCGGCGCCGCCGACGTGGGCGCGGACGCCCGACACGTCGTGATGGCCGAAGGCGCGCTGGATCTGGTCGAGAAACGGCAGCGGACCGCCGCCGCCCGCGGTGCCGTGAGCCGCGATGGCGTGGACGTCGGGACCGGCGAGGTCGCCGCGCGCCTGCACGGTCGCCGGCAACGGTCGCGCCGACGGAGCCGGGCTCGACGCCTCCTTCATCTGCGCCACGACCGCGCGCGCGATCGAGGCCGGCGACGCGCCCAGCCGCGACGTCAGCGTCGACTTGCCGGCCGCCGGCGGCCGCCGCGCGCCGCGACCGACGCTGTCCGCCCCGTCTTGCTCCAGACCGCTGTCATGACCGTGCTCGCTCATCGCTGACCTCCGCAACATGCGAAGAGCAGCCTTCATGCCATGGGACCGCGACGCGCAAGCACGCCGTTGCCCGCGACGTGTCTCACCCGCGATGGGCCAACGCCGCGGGATCACGTGTCACACCGTCATCTGCCGCCACGTGGCAGCCCCGCCACCGTCACGCGTCCGCCGGCGCGGTCGCCGCCGGCTCAGTCGTCGCTGCGCTGCAGGAACGCGAAGTAGCGCTCGGGCAGGTCGTCTAACAGCAGCTGGCCGTCGCACTTGGGGCACTGGAACAGCGGCGGCTCGAGGCTCGACGCCAGCAGCGCCGCCGACTGCAACAGGCGCTCCTCCTGATGATCACAGTTGCCGCAGTGGTACGGCGCGAAGAACGACGTCACGGTGCCGCGCCCGACCACGTCCTCGACCATCGACGCCTGCAGCACGAACGGCACCGAGCAGGCGTGAAACTCGTAGCCCTGCAGCGGCGCGGCGCGCAGGAACTCGCACCACGCCCGCACGCCGAGCGAGTTCATGTAGCGGACCTGCGCCATGTCGAAGTCGACGCGCCCGACCATCGAGGCCTCGAGCTCGTCGAAGCGCGTGGCCTCGGTGAAGTCGCCCTTGAGCACGATGCGGATGCGCTGGGTCTCGTCGACGATCTCCCACTGCGTCAGGCGCGCCAGGACCTCGCGCGCCCGATCGTCGAGGTTGACGTACTCGGCGCCGACCACCGTCTTGGCCCCGCCGCTCGACGACGTCGCGGCCTGCGCCCACACCGCCTTGGCCGGGATGTCGACGGCTCCCGAGCCGTCCTCGGGCGTGATGCGAACCGCGAGCGGCGAGCCTTCGGCGATGGCGGTCTTGCTGACCAGCCGGACGCCATCCACCGAGAGATTGGTGATGACGGCGTCCAGCGGACGACCATCGACGGTGACCTCGATGCGGTAGCGCTCGGCCCCGCGGCGCGGCTCGCCGAGCTGGATCGCGACCACGTCGTAGAGCTCGTCGGCGCTCATCGGCGCCACCAGCACCTCGTCGCAGCCGCACGACCCGACGCGCCGCATCTGCTCGCCGATGAGGCGCTTGCCGATGACCAGGACGACGCGGGTCGCCGGTGCCGACGCCTTGATCTTCTCGGCCAGCTCGTAGCCGGTGATGCCCGCCATCTCGGCGTCGAGCAGGGCCAGCGGTGGCCGGTGGGCCTCGAACAGCGCCCAGGCGTCGTCACCGCTGGCGGCCACCTTGAGCTCGAGGTCGAGCTTGCGGAAGGTGGTGGCCGCGAGGTGCCTCAGGAGCTCGCTGTTGTTCGAGACCAGGACCAGAGGCACGTCTTACGGTAACACAGCGCCACCGACCGAAGGTCTCGCGATCCCATGTGATTTCAGGCCTACACGAGCGCCAGGATGATCACCACGAACGTGATCACCAGGACGCCAACCCCGGCCAGAACGGCGTAGCCGCGCAGGAGTGAGCCGCGGTCGTAGGCGTCGCGCTCGGCCGTCAGCCGGTCGATCTCGGTGGTTCGGGCGTTGATGGCGTTGCGCAGCCGATCGATGCGCCGATACAGCTCCTCGAACTCCGGCCGCTCGACGCGGTGCAGGTTGATCAGCGTGCCCAGGTTGACGAGGCGGCGGTTGATCTCGCCGTCGATGAGGTCGCGCTCGCGGCTCTTGCGGTTGGCCTCGGCGTCGAGCTCGGCCTGGCGATGGCGATGTCCTTCGCGGGCGTCGGCCAGCGACCGCCGCAGCTGGTCGAGCTCGGCCTTGGCCTGCTCGACCTTCGACTGCGCGTAGCCGATCGGGCGCTCGAGCGACGCCATCCGGCGCTCCAGGTCCTGACGCTCGGGGTCGAGCGACGCTGCCTCGCGGCGGTGGCCATCGGCGAGGCGGCGCAACTCGCCGCGGGTGTCGCCCATCGGCGAGTTGCCAGCTTCGGTGTCGCGTTGCTCGGCGGCCTTGACGTACGCATTCTGCCGCCGCTCCAGCTCCTTGCGCTTGTCGCGCACCCCGCGGCGCTGCGCCTCGAGCGTCGACAGCTCGCGCTGGGCCTCCTCGAGCACCTTCTCACCCTCGGTGACCTTGATGGTGCGCTCGCGCTCGATCTCTTGATACTTGGCGGTCTCCTCGAGCTTGCGGTTGCCGATCTCGACGCCGAGCTGGGTGGCCTGGTCGCGACGGGTACCTGCGTCGGTGATGGCCTGGTTCTCGGCGGCGAGCACGCGGTTGTCGACGCCGACGGCGCGGGCGTCGCGGCCGAGCTGCAGCAGCACGCCATCGAGGGCGTCGGTGTCGCTCTTGATCTCGACGTGCAGCAGCTTGACCGCCCGGCGCCGTTGCCAGCGCGCCCGCCCGAAGGTGATCGCGTAGCGGGCCAGATTGACGAAGCCCGGGTCGGGCACGCCGGGAACCGGGATCACCGCTGGCGGTGTGAACGGGCGATCGGCCAGCGCCTCGTCCCGGATGATGCGCGTCGGTGGCGGGTCGAGTCGGGTGGCGTCGCGGCCCGGGATCCGGACCGCCGAGGGGGTCGGCGGCGGCGGCGGCGGCAGCTTGGGCGGCAGCGGCGTGAGCGGCGACGCCGGCTGGCGGGCGGGTGCCGAGGCCACGACCACGGCGGGTGACGGCACCGGCGGCGGCAAGGTCGTCGACTTCCGCCGCTGCGTCGTCGGATCGAGCGCCGGCAGACGGATCGACGCCACCGGTGGCGGCGCGACCACCGTGCGGGTCGGATCGACCGCCACCAGCGTCTTGGCGTTGGTGTCGTCACCGATCTGTCCGCTGGTCGCCACCGGGCGGGTGCCGGAGTCATCGAGATTGTCGGTCGGGCTGTTCTCGATCAACCACGACGCGTCGATCTCGCGCGTCGCCTCGCTCGGCGGCGGCGGCGCCGGCGGCGTCGCCACCGTCGTGCGGGTGTCGTCGGCGCTGGCGCGCGTCTCATCGCCGACATCGCCCTTGCGGCGCACCTCGCCGCCGGCCGGGCGGACCTCGGCGGTGGCGGCCTTGCGACGGACCGCGGTCGGCGGCGGCAGCAAGCTGGTCCGCAGCGCCCGACGTTCGTCATCGCCGGTCGGCACGGTGACGGCGGCCGACGACACCGCCGCGACCGCGGCCGGCGCCGCCCCACCCGGGAACAACCCGGTCGGGGGCGCGCCGGGGGCACGCTTGCGGGTCGGCGGCGGCGGGAGCCGGCGCCCGCATTGCACGCAGGTCGGCGCGTCGGCGACGTTCTCGGCGGTACAGAACGGACAGAAACGCACGGCTAGTCCTTCGGCGCGCCTGGCTCGTAGACGACCTCGCCGCCGACCACGGTCATGAGGACGCGGGTGTCGAGCAGCTCGCGCCCGGCGACCAGCGGACGATCGTAGACGGTCACGTCGGCGATGAAGCCGGGTACCAGCCGCCCGCGGTGCTCCTCGACGAACCCGGCCACGGCGGGCGCCGCGGTGAAGGCGAAGATCGCTTCGTCGAGCGTCATCCGTTGCGCAGGATACCAACCCTCGGCCGGGCTGCCGTGCGGATCGCGCCGCATCACCGCTGCGTAGAGCCCGAACAGCGGCGAGGTCTCCTCGACGGGAAAGTCGCTGCCGGCGACGATCAGCCCACCGGCAGCGAGCACGCTGCGCCAGGCGTAGGCGCCCTTGATGCGCTCGGGGCCGAGCCGGGCCTCGGCCCACGGCATGTCGCTGGTGGCGTGGGTCGGCTGCATCGACGCGATCACGCCGAGCCGGGCCAGGCGCTCGATGTCGTCGGGCGTCATGACCTGGGCGTGCTCGACCCGCAGCCGCAGATCGACGCCGGGCTGCTTGCGCTCGGCCGCCTCGTAGGCATCGAGCGTGGCGTGGACCGCGGCGTCACCGATGGCGTGGGTCGCGACCTGCCAGCCGGCCGCGCTCGCCGCGATCACAGCCTCGCGCAGCACCGCCGGCTCGGTGATCCACAGGCCGCGGTTGCCGGCGTCGTCGGTGTAGTCGGCGGCCAGCGCCGCGCCCCGCGAGCCGAGCGCGCCATCGGCGAACAGCTTCATGCCGACCAGCGCGAAGTAGGCGTCGCCGTCGTCGGGTTCGACCTCGCGCGCGCCCAGTCCGGCCGCCATCGCCGCCGAGCCCTCGAGGTACGCGTTGACGCGCAACGGCAGCTCGCCGGCGCTCACCAGCGCGCGGTACACCGCGACCGTCTCGTCCTCGATGCCCATCTCGTGCACGCCGGTGAGTCCGACCGCGATCGCGGCCTGCGCCGCGGCCCGGATGCGGCGCTCGCGCGCCTCGCGACTGGCCGCCGGCACGTGCTTGCCGACCAGGTCCATGGCCAGATCGACCAGCACGCCGGTCGGTTCCCCGGCCGCGTCGCGCAGGATCTTGCCGCCGGCCGGATCCGGCGTCGCCCGGGTGACCCCGGCCAGCTTCAGCGCGGCGGTGTTGACCCACAGCGCGTGGCCATCGACGCGGCTCAACGCCGCCGGGCGATCGCCGAGCACGGCGTCGAGCGTCCCCCGGGTCGGAAACGCGCCGCCCCACGGGTTCTGATCCCAGCCGCGACCGACGATCCACTCCCCGACCGGCCGGCCGGCGGCGGCCGCCGCCACCGTCGCGGCCGCGGCCTGCTCCGACGCCATGGCCTTGAGCGAGACGCTCTCCATCGCCGCGCCCAGCCCGTAGAGGTGGCAATGGCCGTCGACCAGGCCGGGCGTCACCGACTTGCCAGCCAGCTCGACGACCCGGGTCTCGGGCCCGACCAGCGCGCGCATGGCGGCGTCGTCGCCAACCGCGAGCACGCGATTACCGCGCAGCGCGAGCGCCTGGACGCGGGGCATCGCCGGATCGTTGGTGACGATGTCGCCACCGGTGAAGACCAGGGTTGCGGTCTCGGACGGCTGCCGCGACGGAGGTCCGCCACACGCACCCAGGAACGCCAGCACTGCGAGCGCCGGCGCGTTAGTCGGTGAGGCCGATGGCCAGATAGATCTCGTAGTCACCCCGCTCGACACCGTACCCGAAATCGAGGCCGAGCAGGGGCAGCACGATCTGGCGAAGGTACAACCGCGTGCCCAGTCCGACCGAGTTGCGGAGCGGCGTCAGCCCACGCGCGTCGGCGCCCGGCAGGTAGTCGCGGACCCCGGTGGTCTCGTCGGGGTCGCGGAAGGTGACGTACGACGAGTCCCAGAAGCCGAGGCCGCGCACCGCCAGGCCCTTGATGGTGACGATCGGGACCGAGTACTCGAGGTTCGCGGTGGCGCGGAGGTCGCCGCGGAACTGGCTGTTCTTCCATCCGCGCTGCGACGTGCCGCCGGCCGCGAACTCCTGCTGGAACGGCAGATCCTTTCCGAACCCGAAGGCACCCTTGAGCACCAGGTTGTGGCGGTCGAGGATGCGGAGCGCACGCTGCAACTGCACGCCGCCATACCAGTACGCGAAGTCGGAGCCGAGCCCGGGCAGCGCGTGCTCGAAGCTGGCCACGAAGCGGTAGCCCGACGAGATGCCGTACCAGTTGGCGCGGGTGTCGACGCCGAGCAACAGCTCACCCGAGACATCCCAGCCCTCGGTGCCGGGCCGCGGGATCACGGTGGCCGCGGGATCGATGTCGGTCAGCATCGCGCCTTCGGCGAGCTCGAGCTTCGAGTAGCCGACGCTGGCGGCGCGCAGGCGGCCATCGAAGGTGACGCCCTTCCACAGCTCGGTGCCCAGGCGCAGCCCGCCGTTCATGTACGTCAACCGCGAGATCCGCAACGGCCGGGGGTCGTCGCCCCACCACTTGATCGGCGACGCGTACTCGATGACCCGGCCGTACTTCAGGAACAGGTCGGCTTGCCAGCGCAGGCGGGTGCCGGCGATCGACGGATCGACGTAGGCCCCGATGAAGAAGGTGTCACCGGTCGCGACCTGGCCGTAGAGCAAGAGCTTCTTGTTCTCACCGAACAGGTTGTTCTCGCCGAAGCCGGCGCCGACGCCCTTGTTGGTGGGCTGGTTGTAGGCCGCCGGCGCGATCACCCACGAGTGCTTGTCGCGCGCGATGATGACCAGCCGCGTGCCGCCCGGCGCTGGCTCCCAGTAGACCTGGACCTCCTTGAACAGGCCGCTGGTGACCAGGTCGGCGCGGACCCGCTCGGCGACGTCCGGCGACAGCTCGTCGCCGGTGTCGACGTCGGCGATCAGCTTGACCGTGGCGTCGGTGGTCTTGCTGTTGCCGTCGACCCGGATGTCGACGATGCGCTCGGCGGCCGCGGTTCCGCCCCACAGCCCGGCCGCCATCAGGACCAGCAACGGGGCGCGGCGCCTCACCGCCCGAGTATACCGTGATATGACGCGCTTCATGAACCCCGCCGAAGTGGCAACCTCGCTCGTGATCGAACGCACGCTGGCGTCGAGCCCGGCCTACCGGAAGGTCGACGACTCGCTGTACGTCATCAAGCAAGGCTCGGCCTACGTGATGGTCGCGGTGGTGCCGTGGGGCAAGGACAAGGCCTGCGTCCGCTGCACCGCGCAGCTGGTCAAGGGCATCAACGTCGACGGCAAGCTGGCGCTCGAGCTGCTCGAGATCAACACCTTCCTTCGCTTCGGCGCCTTCGCGTGGGATCCGCAGCAGGAGACGGTGCTGTTCGTGCACTCGATCCTGGGCGGCACCACCCTCGACGCCGACGAGCTGCTCGCCACGTTGCGCGACGTGGCGCTGATCGCCGACGAGTACGACGACAAGCTGGTCGCCAAGTACGGCGGCCAGCGCATGCTCGACCTGCTCGAGGAAGCGGCGCTCGAGACGCTGATGGAGAAGCACCCGCGCGACTTCGACCTGGGGCGCTGACCGTGGGCGTCCACGACGATCCCTCACTCGGCTTCGGCACCCGCGCGATCCACGCCGGCCAGACGCCGGATCCCACCACCGGCGCGGTCATGACGCCGGTGTACTTCACGTCGACCTACGCCCAGACCGCGCCCGGCGTGCACAAGGGCTTCGAGTACTCGCGCACCCACAACCTCACCCGCTTCGCGCTCGAGGCCAACCTGGCCTCGCTCGAGGGTGGCACCCACGGCCTGTGCTTCGCCTCCGGGCTGGCGGCGACCTCGACCATCCTGCAGCTGTTCGACAGCGGCGCCCACGTGATCGCGTGTGACGACCTCTACGGCGGCACCTTCCGGCTGTTCGACAAGGTCTACCGCCGCCACGGCTTCGAGTTCACGTACGTCGATCCGGCGGTCGGCGCCGCCGCCGTCGAGGCCGCGATCCGACCGACCACCAAGCTGGTGTGGATCGAGACCCCGACCAACCCGATGCTCAAGCTGTGCGACATCGCGGCGGTGGCCGAGGTGTGCAAGCGGCGCGGCGTCGTGCTGGCCGTCGACAACACGTTCATGACGCCGTTCCTGCAGCGGCCGCTCGAGCTCGGCGCCGACATCGTCTGCCACTCGATGACCAAGTACCTCAACGGCCACTCCGACGTGATCGGCGGCTGCCTGGTGGTCAAGGACGACGAGCTCCGCCAGCGCCTGGCGTTCTTGCAGAACGCCGTCGGGGCGGTGCCGTCGCCGATGGACAGCTTCCTGGTCATGCGTGGCACCAAGACCCTGCACGTCCGCATGGAGCGTCACGAGCACAACGCGGGCGCCCTCGCGCCCTGGCTCGCCGCTCACCCCCAGGTCGAGAAGGTCATCTACCCCGGCCTCGAGAGCCACCCCCAGCACGCCCTGGCCCGCAAGCAGCAGCGCGGCTTCGGCGGCATGATCTCGTTCGTCCTCAAGGGCGGGCTCGACGAGTCGCGCCGCTTCCTGTCGGCGTGCCAGATCTTCACGCTCGCCGAGTCGCTGGGCGGCGTCGAGTCGCTGATCGAGCACCCGGCGATCATGACCCACGCCAGCATCCCGGCCGACCGCCGCGCCGCGCTCGGCATCGTCGACGGCTTCATCCGGCTCTCGGTCGGCATCGAGGACCTCGCCGACCTGCGCGGCGACCTCGAGCGCGCCTTCGCCGCCGCGCGCTGATCCGGCGTCGCGGCCGTGCCGGCTCTACTTCTTTTCCCAGGCGCCGCCCTCGAGGTTGGCGATCATCTTCTCGAGCAGCCCCGCGGCTGGCTCGGGCTCGGGCAGGTTGCCGTAGATGGTGGCGATGTCGCGCTGGGGCGCGTCGTTGTCGCCGTCCGCCGAGGCGCCGTAGCGACCGTAGGGCTGGGCCGGCTTGCGGAGCGAGATGTTGCCGCCGGTCGGCGCGGGCGCGATGAAGCCCTTCCGGAGCGCGGTACCGACGCGGGCCGGACAGCGGCACGGGTTCATCGGATCGACGTGCTCGCAGCGCGGCGCCAGGTAGTCGCCCACCTTCTGGCGGGCGCGCGACAGCCGCACCTTGTACGCGCTCACGGTCACGCCGAGCGCCTTGGCGGCGTCCTCGTCGGGCAGCTTCATGATCTGCGCGGTGACGAACGCGCCGCGCTCGCCGGGCGACAGGCAGTTGACGACGCTGGTCATGCAGCCTTGCTTCAGCTCCCAGAGCAGGAAGTCGCGCTGCGGATCGGTCAGCGACCGGACCACGTCGGTGCGCGTGGCCTCGCTGCGCAGGGTCTCGTCGAGGACGTCGAAGTTGACCTCGGGCGTGCGCGGCAGCCGCTTCTCGAGCACGTGGTTGGCGATGTGCAGGAACCACAACTCGGCGCGCTCGGCCTCCTCGGGGAGATCGTCGCCGCCGAGGTAGGCGCGATGGAAGACCTCCTCCACCACCTTGGCCGCCCGGCCCTGGTCGAGCGTCATGCGGAAGCAGAAGTTGTAGACCCGCCGCAGGTGCTGACCGATGACGGGCTTGAAACGCTCGCGTCGAGTCTTGGCCAGCACGGAGGGCATGGTATCACGGTGTCGTGTGGCGGCTTACGGTCCTCACCGTCCTGTCGGCGGTCGGTTGCACGCTCGATCCGGGTCGCCCGCCGCTGGCTCGGATCGAGATCACGCCGGCCGCCATCGTCGAGAATGATGGCTTCCAGACCGCGGTGACCCTCGACGGCACGGCGTCGGCCGATCCGCTCGACGACCCCGGTGGTGCGATCTCGCTCGAGTTCTCGTGGCAGATTCTCGACGACGAGGTCCGCTTCGAGGGCAGTCGGGCGACCTCGCCGGCGCCGATGATCCGCCTGCGCGGCGACGTCCCGGCCACGATCATCCTGACGGTCACCGACCGTGACGGACTGGCGGCGACCGCCGTGGACCACGTCCAGTTGACGGTGCGCTGAATCAGTCCCGATCGGGGCGCGCTACTGGACGCGCACGTTGAGCGAGAACGGCCCGTCGACGCCGGGGTTGTAGCCGTCGACCACGATGAAGTAGGTGCCCTGGGCCGTGGTCGTGTAGGTCACGGTCTCGGCGCCGCTGATCACGTCGGAGCCGTCGAGGCAGGTCGGCACCGCCGCGCACGGCTGCACCAGCTCGAGGGAGATGTCCCAGCTGGTCGGCAGCGGGGTCGGGGTCGCGACCGCCGTGATCGTCACGCCGGCGTTCACGGTCACCGAGTAGATGGCGTCCGGGCCGTCGGGCAAGAACCCCGTGCACGCGCTGTCGGCGAACCGGACGTCGTCGGCGTAGCCGGTGGTGTCGCCGGTGACGGTGGCGCCCGGCCCGGTCATGGCCGCGGCGGTCAGGTCCATGGCCTGGACGCAGGTATCGGGTCCGACGCCCGACGCCGCGTCGGTGCTGGTCGACGCCGCGTCGGTGGTCGGCGCCGCGTCGGTGGTCGGCGCCGCGTCGGTCGGCACCGCGTCGACCCCGCGAGCATCGACGTCCCCGCCGGACTCGCCTTGCGCGCACGCGGCGACCAGGACCAGTGACAGCAGCGCGAGACGGGACAGCATCCCCCACGGTAGACCGGCCGCCGGGCGGCGCGCAATCGGGGCCCCCCTCACCGTCACTCGCCGCAACGCCGGTTCACTGCGGGATGCGCGTCGCAGGTGGTGGCTCGACCACCGCCGCTGCGGGACGATCCGCCTGTCGCTCCGCGGCCTTGCCGTTGGTCGGGGCCTGGATCGCGGCCAGCTCGGCGCTGATCTCGGCCAGCAGGTCGACCTTCTCGCGATGGGGCATGAAGCCGCTCTTGAAGCCGGCGATGATGATCTCCTTGAGGGTCGCCAGCGGCCAGCCGTAGGCCTTGTGGCACAGCCACAGCTCCTTGCTGACCGTGGTGTCGGTGATCAACCGGTTGTCGGTGTTGATGGTCACCCGCAAGCCGTAGTCGACGTAGAAGTCGACCGGGTGGCCCTCCCAGTTCGGCGCCGCCTTGGTCTGGATGTTCGATGACGGACAGACCTCGAGGGGGATGCGGTGGTCGTTGACGTAGTTGAGCAGATCGCCGTTCTCGACCAGGCGGGTGCCGTGGCCGATCCGGTGCGCGCCGCACTTGTGCAGCGCCTGGTGGACCGAGTCGGGGCCGAACGACTCGCCGGCGTGGGCGGTACACGAGATGTTGTTGTCGATGACGAGCTGGAAGGCCTGGCGGTGGACCTTGGCCGGGTTGCCGACCTCGGCGCCGGCGACGTCGAAGCCGACCACGCCGCGGTTCTTGAAGGCGACGCACAGCTCGGCGATGCGCAAGCTCGACTCCGGTGACAGCGAGCGGATCGCGCACAGGATCACGCCGTAGCGGATGCCGTACTGGCGCTTGGCGGCGCGCAGGCCACGCATCACCGCCTCGACCACCACCGCCGGGCGCAGGCCCTCGCGGGTGTGCAGCAGCGGCGAGTAGCGGACCTCGAGGTAGCGCACGTTCTCCTTCCACGCGTCCTCGGCCAGCTCGAACGCGGTGCGCTCGAGGGCCGGCTCGGTCTGCATGACCGACAGCGTGACGTCGAAGGCCTTGAGGTAGTCCTCGAGGGACGCGCACTTCTCGCCGGCGTAGAGCAGGTTGAACAGCTCGCCGCGGTCGAAGGTCGGCAGCTTGACCTGCTGCTTGCGCGCCAGGTCGAGGATGGTGTCGAGCCGCAGCGAGCCGTCGAGGTGGCAGTGCAGGTCGGTCTTGGGCAGCTTCTCGATGAACTCGAGGGACAGCTCGGGAGTCATGCAGCACCATCCCATCGAGCCGGCGGCCACGCAACTGGCTGCTGGGGTCCCGGGAACGACGCCGCGACGCGGCGAGTCGAAGGTCAGGATCTGCCGGTCACAGGAACGCCGCCGCGGCGCGCTCGATCCCCTCGAGCACCGCGGCCGCGACGTTGCGATGCTCGAGCTCCTCGATGTGCCGGATGCCGGTCGGCGACGTGATGTTGAGCTCGGTGAGCTTGCCGCCGATCACGTCGAGGCCGACCAGGAGCTGGCCGTATTCGCGTAGCACCGGCGCCACGGTGCGGATGATGGCGCGGTCGTCGTCGTCGAGCTCGGTGCGCACCGGCCGGCCGCCGACGTGCAGGTTGCCGCGCGCCTCGTTCTTGGCCGGCACGCGCAGCACCGCGCCGACCGGCGTGCCGTCGACCAGCACGATGCGCTTGTCGCCGTTGGCGGCCTCGGGCAAGTAGCGCTGGGCCACGGTCCAGCGGGTGCCGGCGCCGATCGCGGTCTCGATCAGCGATGACGCGTTGGGGTCGCCGTCCTTGATCACGAACACGCCGAGGCCGCCGAAGCCGTCGACCGGCTTGACCACGATCGCCCCGCCCTGCTCGCGCTGGAACGCGATCAGGCGACGCGCGCTGCGGGTCACGATCGTCGGCGGGGTCAGCTCGGGAAAGCGCAGCACGGCGAGGTGCTCGTTGAGCTCGCGCAGGCCGCGGGGATCGTTGACCAGCAGCGTCTTGCCGCGGGCCTGCTCGAGGATCCAGGTCGCGTGCAGGTACGCGGTGTCGACCGGCGGATCCTTGCGCATCAGCACCACGTCGAACGCCTCGAGCGGGATCGAGACCCGGGCCTCGACGGAGAAGGCCTCGACCGCGGTCGCGGCCGGCCGCACCAGCGTGAGCTGGGCCTCGGCGATCGGGTCATCGTGCTCGAGCCCGAGGTGCTCGATCTGACAGGTCCAGACCTCGTGATCGCGGCGCTGGGCCTCGAGCATGAGCGCGTACGAGGTGTCGCCGGCGAGCCCGAGACGCTCCAGCGGATCGACGATGAAGAGCGTGCGCATGAACTCGGCGGCTGGTGGTCAGCTCAGGTCGCCGCGGCGTCGCCGGCTGGCGGCGACGCCGCGGTCGCTTCCTCGTCGCCGACCGCCACCTTGGTGGGCAACAGGTGCTCGAGGCCGTGCTTGCGCAGCCGGTAGTAGAGCGTCGAGCGGTTGATGCCGAGCATGCGCGACGCCGAGGCGATGTTGCCCTTGCTCTTCTCGACCGCCGCCATGATCTCCTTGCGCTCGCTGTCGAGCAGGCGCTCGGCCAGCGACCGCCCGTCCTCGGCGCCACCGCTGCCAAACGACGACAACGACGACGGTGCCGCCACCGGTGCCGCGCCGCTGCCGACGTCGGCAGCAACCACCGGGAAGCCACCCGAGGGCTGCGCGCGACGGCCGAAGTCGAGGTGGATCGCGTGCAGCTCGCCGCCGCGGGCCAGGATCATGCCGCGCTCGATGATGTTCTCGAGCTCGCGCACGTTGCCGGGCCACGCGTACTCGCGCAGCCGCACCAGCGCGTCGGGCAGCAGCGGCACCGGACGGGTGCCCATCGCGCGCGCGAACTTGCCGACGAAGTGCTGGGCCAGGACCGCGATGTCCTCCTGCCGCTCGCGCAGCGGCGGCAGGTTGATCGGAAAGACGTTGAGCCGGTAGTAGAGATCCTCGCGGAACTCGTTCTCCTCGATCATCTTCTCGAGGTTGCGATTGGTCGCCGACACCAGGCGTACGTCGACCTTGATGGTCTCCTGGCCACCGACCCGCTCGAACTCGCGCTCCTGCAGCGTGCGCAGGAGCTTGATCTGTACCTCCATCGGCAGGTCGCCGATCTCGTCGAGGAACAGGGTGCCGCCATCGGCCAGCTCGAAGCGACCCGGCCGGCGCTGCAGGGCGCCCGTGAAGCTGCCCTTCTCGTGGCCGAACAGCTCGCTCTCGAGGATGCCGGGCGCCAGCGCGGCGCAGTTGACGCGCACGAACGGCTTGTGCTCGCGCGCCGAGTTGATGTGGATGGCGTGCGCGACCAGCTCCTTGCCGGTGCCGGTCTCGCCGCGCAGCAACACCGTCGAGTTGGTCGGTGCCACCTGCTCGACCTTGCCGAGCACCTCGCGCAGCGCCGCCGAGTCGCCGATGATGTTGCCGAAGTCGAACTGGCCGTGCAGCTGCTGGTTGAGATACCCGGTGTACTCGGCGAGCTGGGCCGCCATGCGGCTGTTCTCGCGCTGCAGGTGAAAGCGCTCGATCGCGTACTGCAGCAAGCCGCGGACCTCCTTGGCGTCCCACGGCTTGGTGATGTAGCGGTAGACCTGCCCGAGGTTGATGGCCTCGATCAGCACGTCGACGTCGGTGAACGCGGTCAGGATGATGGGGACCGCTTCCGGGCGCAGCGCCTTGGCCTCCTTCAGGAGCTCGAGGCCGGTCATCCTGGGCATGCGCTGGTCGGTGATGATGACCGCGACGTCCTTCTCCTTCAGCAGCTCGAGCGCCTCCGCGCCGCTGCCCGCGCTGATGATGTCGAACACCTTGCGGAAGTTGAACCGGAAGGCATCGAGGTTGTCCTGCTCGTCATCGACGACGAGGATCGGGTACTGCCGAGGGTCCAGGTTCATCGCCGCACCGCCTGTCTGGGTACCATGGTCCGGCCGAGCGGTGGAGTGATTGCGGGCTATTGCGCGCGATATCCTACATGTAGAGAAAAGTGGCCCAGCAAGGACTGCGTCTGTACCGTGGTCGTGATGGCAGTCCCCGCACGCGCGCGCTCGGTCTCGCGCCGCCCCACGCCTCGGCCGGCGCCGCCGCGCAAAGGGATGGTCGCGGCCCGGCGGCTGTCGGTGTTCCAGCGCAAGGTCGAGACCGGCCTGTCGCCGACCGCCCTCGAGCTGGTGTTCGAGCACATGCGCGTGGTCAGCGAGGGTCACCTCGACGGCGACGCCTTCGCCGGCTCGACGATGATCACGCTCGATCTGGTCGCGATGGCGCCCCGGCTCTCCGACGACGCCGACGCCGCGACCGCCCGCCGCTTCGCCGAGCTGGCGCCCGATGACCCCCGGGTCCGGGCCCGGGCGCGGGCCATCGCCTTCGCCGAGGCTCGCCGGCTCGCCGGCGGCACGCTCATCCAGCCCGAGATCGATCTCGAGGTCCGCGCCCGCGGCGCCGCCGTGCACTTCGCCCTGAATGTCGAGGCCACCCTCCGGAGGTAGTCCCGTGACCGAGCTCTACAGCATCCCCGACGTCGCCAGGTTGTTCGCCGTACAGGAAGCCCGCCTCCGCTACTGGATGCAGACCGGGTTCGTGGGTCCGACGGTGCGGAAGAACAATCGCTTCTACTACACGTTCCGCGATCTGTGCGCGGTCAAGGCGGCCAAGGACCTGCTCGCCGCCGGCCTGTCGACGCAGAAGGTGCGCAAGAACCTCGAGGCGCTGCGCCGGACCCTGCCCGGGGATGTCCATCCCGCCCTGCGCCTGCGCATCTGCTCCGACGGCGACAACGTGGTCGCGATCGCCGATGACGTCGCGTTCGTTCCCGCCACCGGTCAGGTGGTGATGATGGCGTTCAACCTGCCGGCGCTGGGCGGTCAGATCGCGGCGCTGCGCCAGAGCCAGAGCCAGGGCCAGAGCGACCGCAGCGACGACGGCGCCACCGCCAGTACCCCCCAGGTGGTCGACGACGATCCGACCGAAGCCAACCTCGGACCGACCGCGTATACCTGCTTCATCGAGGCCTGCGCCGCCGAGGATCGCGGCGACCATGTCGAAGCCGAGGCGCTGTACGGTCGGGCGCTCGAGATCGATCCGCAGCTCGCCGCGGCCATGACCAACCTCGGCAACCTGCGCCACCGCGCCGGCGAAGCGGCGGCCGCGCGCCGGCTGTACGAACGCGCGCTCGAACACGAGCCCGGCCAGGCCGAGGCCCGCTACAACCTCGGCAACCTGCTCGAAGATCTGGGCGAGACCGATCTGGCGATCGCCGAGCTGTGCCGGGTGACCCAGCTCGCGCCCGACTTCGCCGACGCCCACTACAACCTCGGACTGGCGCTGGTGCGGGTCGGGGGCAAGTCGCGGGCCAAGCGACACCTGCAGCGCTACCTCGAGCTCGACGAGAAGAGCGAATGGGCGTCGCGAGCGCGCGCGTACCTGGCGCAGCTCGCCGCCTAGCCGCAGACGTGGAGAGCTCGCGACTCAGCGCGCGCGTCGAGCCAGCCACTGCGCCGAGTCCGCCGGGATCTCCGTGAACTCGATGAACAGACCCGCCGGGCCGTTGGCGTCAGCGGCAGCGCGGACCTGCTTGACCACCCCGCGGAAGGTCACCACCGGGTGGCCGTCGGGCAAGACGGTGAGCTCGCACACCGTGCGCGCCGGATCGAGCAACTCGGTCGGGATGAACATGCCGTCGGCGCGGATATCACCGACGGTCACGTCGAGGGTCATCTCGTCGCTCGAGTAGATGACCGGGATCTCGAGCAGCGCCACCGGCCTGGCGATCTCGGGCTTGAGGTGCGCGCGCAGGTCGCTGATCGTGACCTTCCCGGTGATCGAGCTCGGATGGGACGGTCCCCACGAGTGGCCGCACGACGAGCACTCGCTCTCGGCGAATGGGACCCGCGCCCGGCACTCCGGGCAGGTGTGGGTGTTGATCGACGGGATCGATGGGATCTCGGGGAGCTCTGCCGCCAGCGACCTGAGCGAGATGCGGTCGGGGTTGACCTCGCCGCGGGTGACCTCGTCCTCATCGTCGTCGGGCTCGAAGTGCAGTGGCGCTGCCGCCTTGCCGCCGGGCGGGATGTCGCGGGTGACCTCCTCGGCCTCGATGACCACCAGGTGGGGCCCGACCAGCAGCTTGTCGCCGTTGTGCAGCCGGACCGAGTCCGTGAACCGCTTGCCGTTGATCCGCGTCCCGGTGGTGGTGCTCAGGTTCTCGGCGCTGAGCCGGTCGCCGGCCACGATCAACTTGATGTGCTGGCGCGACACCGTGGCGGTGTTGAAGCGAATGCCGCACGCGATGCCGCGGCCGATGACGGTCACTTCCTCGGGAAGAGGAAAGCGCTGCTCCGCGCAGACGATGACGTGCTGGATTGGCAACGTGGGGCTCCGGCAGCCGCAGGCTTCATGGTAACATCTACCGAGCCCGGTCGGGGACCATGGCACGCGAGGCGGCGATCACCGAGGAGCACCTGCGGGGCGTGCTACCCCTGCTCGACCAGCTACAGCTCGGCTTCGTGCTGATCGGTGCTCGTGGCGAGGTCGTGGTGACCAGCTACCGCGTCCGCACCTTCCTCGGCCGCCGCCCGACCACGGCCAGCCTCCGCGCCCTGCTCGGCGGCGCCTGGGACGTGCTGGTCGACGAGGTGCTGGCCGGAACCACGACCGGCAATCGCTGGCGCGAGGTCTCGAGCAGCGACGGTGAGCTGCACGCGTCGGTGCGGTCGATCGTGGTCGAGTTGACTGGCGGCGGTGCCGGCGCCCTGCTGTCGCTGGTCGACGTCTCGCACGAGATCGGGCTGCACGCGCGCTACAAGGCGACGCTGGCCCGGCTCGAGGAGGCCAACGAAGGGTTGCGCCGCCGCATCGCCAGCGTCCTGCGCGAGCACGAGGACGACCTGGCTCAGTTCGAGGAGCTGCTGCAGGTGGCGCCGGCGATCTTCGCGTCGTTCGTTGGCGAGGCCCAGGGCTCGGTCGAGCAGGTCGCCCAGCTGGTCGGCACCGGCGAGCTGCACCGTGATGATCTCGACCGTGCCTTGCGGGCCACCCACACCGTCAAGGGCAACGCCCGCGGTCTGGGTCTGCACTTCATCGCCGGCCGCGCCCACGCGGTCGAAGACCTGCTGCTGGCCGCCCGCGATCCGCGCAGCCATGCCGATCCCGTGGAGTTCGAGGCGGCGGTCGGAGATCTGCGCCGGGCGGTCGAGCGCGCCGCCGGGCTCCGCGGCCGGTTGACGCCCGCCGGCGCCGGCCGCGGTCTCGACACCGCGCGCATCGTCGAGCGCGCCGCCGCTCGGCTGGAGGCGCTGCGCGACGCGCTCGCCGACGCCCCCGGCGCCGGCACCGCCCTCGACGAGACCCTGGCGGTGCTCGATCCATTGCTCCGTCTGCCGCTCGACGAGGTCTTCGCCTACCTGCGGGTCACCGCCCAGGTCGCCGCCGAGGCCGCCGGCAAGCCGGCGCCCGATGTCGAGACCAGCGGCGGCGAGATCACGGTCACGCCGGCGATCCACGCCGCGCTGTCGCGCGCGCTACCCCATCTGATCCGCAACGCGGTGGTCCACGGGCTCGAGCCGGGCGACATCCGCACCGCCGCCGGCAAGGCCGCGGCCGGGCGCCTCACCGTGGAGGCCAGCGCCGAGGCCGCGCACCTGGTCGTGCGACTGCGCGACGACGGCCGCGGCCTCGATCGCGAGCGCCTGCGCGCCGGCGCCGTCGAGCTCGGCCTCACCATCGAGCCGATCACCGAAGCCGGCGTCGATCCTGTCGACCAGCTGATCTTCCACCCCGGCCTCAGCACGGCGGCGACCGTCAGCATGGACGCCGGCCGCGGCTTCGGCACCAACGCCGCCCGCGAGGCGATCGACGACATCGGCGGGCGGATGATCGTGCGATCGACGCCCGGGGTCGGCGTCGAGATCGAGATCGTCGTCCCGGTGGTCAGGGCGCTCGATCGAGCGCGGCCAGCACCTGGTTGACGGTGGCGGCCAGGTTGGGGCCGCGCACCGGCTTGTTGACGTAGGCGACCACGCCCAGCGCCATCGCGCGATCGACGTCGCCCTTGCCGCTCTCGGTCGAGATCACGATCACCGGTGGCCGCCGCGGCAACGCCGCGAGCTGCTCGAGAAACACGAAGCCGTCCATCACCGGCATGTTGATGTCGAGCAGGATCAGATCGAAGTGCTCGTGGGCCAGGAGCTCGAGGGCCGCGGCGCCATGTTCGGCCTCGGCGAACGACATGCCCGGCATGCGCCGCAGGGTCAGGGTGATGAGCTGGCGCATCGTGGGTGAATCCTCGACGACGAGCGCGCGCCGCGGGGTGCTCATGGTGCGTCCTCCAACGGGTTCAGGTGCTCGCGGACCGCGTTCCAGGCACCGCCTGGGCCGGCCTGAGCCACGCGCAGCGCGGCCAGTCGCAGCGCGAGCGGCAGCCGATCGACCAGGAACTGGAGCAGATCGTCCTGCAGGCGGCCCAGCCGGTCACCGACCTGCGGCACCATGCCGGCCACCAGCAGGACGCCGACCGTCTCGCCGTCATGGAGCAGCGGCAGCGCCGCGGGCACCGCGTCGGCGCCGACCCCGACCCGCTTGGCCACCGCCCCGGTGGACAAGGCTCGCTCGATCAGCTCGCTGAACACGCCGGGCTCGGCGCGCCAGCGTCGATCGGCGGGCGCGAACAGCGCGGGCTTGCCATCCCAGCGCAGCCACAACGCAAAGCGGTGCGCACCGACGAGGTTGTGGAGCACCTCGACGGCGATCGCGACGACCTCGTCTGGGCTGTGCGCGCGCGCCAGCCGGTCCGAGGTGACGAACATGTTGGCGAACGAGCTCTGCTCCTCGATCAGCTCCTCGATCTCGTGGCGCAGCGACGTGTCGGTGCCGCGGCTCAGGTGGTCGCGCAGCGAGGTGGTCTCGCGCTCGAGGAACGCGATCCGCTGCCGCGCGCTGTCGAGCTCGGCCTCCAGCGACCGGGTGCGCTCTTCCTGCTGCGCCGCGCTGTTCAGCGCCTCCTGGACCACGCCGAGCGATCGGCGCAGCGCGGCCAGGAACACCTCGACCTGCGTCGAGGACATCGGGAGTTCGTCGCGTTCGGTCATCCGCCCTCGGTCGCCGGCCTGCGATCATCGTGGCACGAATGGAAGCCGATGGGGGACAGGCTCCTGGATAGGAGCCTGTCCCCCTAGAAAGCGTCGACGAAGGCGCGGGCTTGCAGGTAGAGGTAGACGTAGGGGGCGAAGAACAGGACGGCGTCGATGCGGTCGAGGATGCCGCCGTGGCCGGGAAGGATGGAGCCCGAGTCCTTGACGCCGGTCGAGCGCTTGATGAGCGATTCGGTCAGGTCGCCCATCTGCGCCAGGGCCGCGCCGGGAAGCGTGATGAGGACCAGGTCGACCCAGCCGAGCGAGTCGAGGAACAACAGCTTCATCACGACGGCGCCGAGCAGCGAGCCACCGAGGCCGCCGAAGGCGCCAGCCCAGGTCTTCTTGGGTGACACCGCCTCGTAGAGCCTGGCCTTGCCCAGGAAGCGGCCGGCGAAGTAGGCGCCGGTGTCGCCGAGCCACACCACGATCAGGACGAAGACGATCATGTGGCCGCCGTCGGTACCGCCGACGTCGCGCTTGAGCTCGGCGGCCATGATCAGCAGGATGCCGGCGTAGACGATGCCGAACGTGGTCGCCGCCATCCGGCGCGCGACCGTGGCCATGTCGCCGAACCGGAACAGGTAGTAGAGGCCGGGGCCGATGATGGCGAGCGCCAGCACCACATGGCGACCGTCCTCGAGCCGGGTCCACGGCGCGCGGTCAGGCAACGAGGCGGGATGCAGCCAGTAGTAGGCCGCGACCGCCAGCCCGCCGAAGATCATGCTGGCGACCCGATCGCGGCGATCCTCGAGCATCATCGCGAACAGCTCCCACATCGCGATCAGCGACGCGACGTACACGACCGCGAAGGTGGGGACGTGCGACTGCTGATAGAAGGCGAGCAGCAAGAGCGGCGCGGCGACGACCGCGACCAGCAGGCGAGAGACCAGGTTTCCGAGGGCCACGAGGGGCGGAGCTAACCGCGCGCGCGCCCCGGCGTCAACCCGAGGTCGGCTCGACGTCGCTGTCGGTGTCCGCGAGCTGCGACGAGGTCAAGCCGAAGCGGCGCTCGCGAGCGGCGTAGGCCTCGAGGCACCGGTCGAGCTCGGCGCGGCGGAAGTCGGGCCACAGCACGTCGACGAACACCAGCTCGGCGTAGGCCAGCTCCCAGAGCATGAAGTTGGAGATGCGCTGCTCGCCGCTGGTCCGGATCAGCAGATCGAGCGGTGGCAGCTCACCGGTCGGCAGCGCCCGGCCCAGCGCCTCGACGTCGATGGCCCGCGGATCGAGCGTGCCGGCGGCGACCTGGACCGCCAGCGAGCGGGCCGCCCGCGCCAGCGACTCGCGACCGCCGTACGACAACGCCAGCGTGAGGGTCATGCCGCGGTGATGGGCCGAATCGCGGCACAGCGCATCGAGCGGGTCGCGCACCAGCGCGGGCAGGCGCTCGAGATCGCCGATCGCGAACAGCCGGATCTGGTTGTCCATGATCTCGGGCCGCTCGTCGACGAGGTAGTCGCGCAGGAGCTCCATCAACGCCGCCACTTCGTCGACCGGCCGCGACCAGTTCTGCGACGAGAAGGCGTACAGCGTCAGCGCCTCGATGCCGAGCTGGCGCGCCGCGCGGGTGATGTCGCGAACGCTCTGGGCCCCGACGCGGTGGCCCTCGATGCGCGGCTGGCGGCGCAGCTGAGCCCAGCGGCCGTTACCGTCCATGATGATGCCGACGTGGCGCGGCAGCGAGGTTGCCATGCGAGCGGAACGCGCGAAGAGGCGCTGCGCGTCGACGTATCACGCGCCGGGCGGGCGTTGCAACCACGCACCTCTTCCCGTACGCTCGTGGAGTAGGTCACTGGTCCTCGGCACGGGAAAATCCATGGGAATCTTCTCCAGGCTCGGCACGCTCATCAAGAGCAACATCAACGATCTCATCACCAAGGCTGAGGATCCGGAGAAGATGCTCGGTCAGGTGCTGATGGAGATGGTCCAGCAGCTGGCCGAGGCCAAGAAGGCCGTGGCGGTGGCCATCGCCGACGAGAAGAAGCTGCAGAAGCAGAGCACCGCCGAGCAGGAAAAGGCCAAGGAGTGGGAGCGCAAGGCGATGGTGGCGGTGCGCGCCGGCGACGACGCCCTCGCCCGCCAGGCGCTGGTGCGCAAGCAGGAGCACGAGACCATCGCCGAGCAGTTCCAGACCCAGTGGGTGCAGCAGAAGCAGGCGGTCGAGAAGCTCAAGGACGCGCTGCGGCTCCTCAACAACAAGATCGAGGAAGCCAAGCGCAAGAAGAACATCCTCATCGCGCGCAAGAAGCGCGCGGAGGCGCAGCAGCAGATCGCCAACACCATGCAGGGGCTCGGCGACACCAGCGCCTTCGACACCTTCGATCGTATGGCGGACCGGATCGCGCTGATGGAGGCCGAAGCGGAGGCCGGCGCCGAGCTGGCCGGCGAGCTGTCGGGCGATTCGCTCGAGAGCAAGTTCCTGGCCCTCGAAGCCGGCGGCGGGACCGAGGACGAGGCGCTGCAGGAGCTCAAGGCCAAGATGGGGATGCTCGAAGCGCCCAAGAGCGCCGCGGCACCGCAGCTGAAGGCCGGCAACGGCAAGGATGAGTCGCCGGGCGTCGCCGAGACCCTGTCGGCGAGCGGCTTGACCGCCGAGGACATGAAGGAGCTCGAGGACCTGGACCTGTCCGAGTTCGACACCAAGGACTCCAAGGCGGGCGCGAAGTAGCTGGGGCCACAGCGGCGTGGCCGGTCGCTGTGAAGCAGCGGTCACAGGTGCGGGCTGGGCGGGGTCGCAAGACCGCGGATGACCGCGGCGGAAGTCGTGGCTGGCGTCGGAACGTCGATTGCACCATGATCGACGAGTGCGCTCGCGCCTGACGCTCGCCTTCGTGCTGTGCCTGGCCGCCGGAACGGCCGCTGGCACGGCGCTGGCCTCGGCCGAGGCGCCCAACCAGCCGACGCCGCAGGCGAAACGGTCGAAGCATCGCGTCGGCCCGCTGCCGTTCCGGGTCGTCAAGCTGCTGCCCGAGACCAGCCAGGCGCTGGTCTACGACCAGGCTCGCCGCGCCCACGTGCTGGTCTCCGAAGGCGACATCGTGGGCGGGTTCGCCGTGATCGAAGTCGACGAGGAGCACCTCATCGTGTCGCGCGATGGACGCGAGCTGGTGCTGGTCGCCGATCCACGCGCCCCCCAGCCAGCGCCGGGCGCCGTGGTCGATCCGTATCCGCGCGACGCGGCCCGCACCGGGCCATCGTTGATCGACCCTTACGCCCCCGAGCCGGTGCGCGAGGTCCTCGCGCCGGCCAGCCAGCGCGAGAGCATGCGCGGTGCGGCGGTGGTGGATCCCTACGCACCGGCGACGAGCGGCGAGCCGAAGGTGGTCACGGCGCCCGCCGCCGCCGCGCCGCTCCAGCCGACCCCGGCGCCGGGGTCGGCCGCGGCCGCGGCGGTGGAGGTGATCCGCGGCGACACCCTGCCCCTCAAGCGCGGCGAGCTCGAGGCCGCGCTCGCCGACTTCACGCGGCTGGGCAAGGAGATCGGATTCGTGCGGGTCGGGCGCGGGGTGAAGCTGGGCAAGGTCGCGATCGGCTCCTACTTCTGGAAGCTCGGCTTGCGCGATGGCGACGTGGTGACGGCGATCGACGGCAAGCCATTGCGCACCCTCGACGACGCGGCCGCGGCGTACGCCCGCCTCGGCTCGGCGCGCCAGCTCGCGGTCGAGGTCGATCGCGGCCCGGCCCGCGGCACCCTGCGCTTCGCCCTCAAGTAGGTCGGCGACAGCCGACGCGGCGAATCGGGACGGGGACGGTAGATTTCTGGTACGGTCTTTTTGGGGATGCTGCGCATCGTTGTCCGCCTCACGAGCCCGGCCGAGTGGATCAAGGTGTTCGATCCGCGAGACGGCACCGTGTTCGTCGTCAGCGACGAGCCGCCGCCCGTCGGCACCGAGGTCCGCGTCGATCTGTACTGCGGCGACGAGGGCCCACGCGTCATCCTGCGCGGCGAGGTCATCGGCCACCGCAGCGGCGGCGGCGGCGGCCTCATCGCGGCGCTCGGCGCGTCGGAGCGGGAAAAGGTCAACTACCTCAACGGCTTCGTGCGTGGCGGCCTGCTCAACCTGCGCGAGCACCGCCGGTTGCCGGTCCGGCTGCCGGTCACGTACGGCGGGATCAAGGGGCCCTGTGAGACCCATACCCGTGACATCAACGAGCTGGGTGTGTTCGTGCTCAGCGACGAGCCGCTGCCCGAGGACGCCGAGGTCCATCTGCTGATCACGGTGCCGAACCGGGCCCAGCCGCTGTCGGTGGTCGGCGTGGTCTCTCACACCGTGGTGCCCGAGGACGAAGACGTGCCCGGCATGGGCATCGTCTTCCGGCTGAGCGACAGCGAACGGGCCGAGGTCAGCGAGGCCGTCGATACGCTCGAGAAGGCGTTCCTGAGCGGCGATCTCCCCGAAGACACGCTGGCGTAGGCCGACGGTCGGCGTCAGCCAGTAACGACCGGCGCCGCGGCGCGGGCCGGGCCGCGCCGCATTTGCGGGCCGATCGGCCGCGTGGCAGTGTGCGCAGGTGAAGCGCACGCCCCGTCCGAGCGCCGCCGGCGTGAGCTGGCGCGACGGCGTTCACGTGCTGGGCACCGCGGTCTGGTGCGACGCGCGGCGGGCGCGCGCGGTGTGCTTCGTGTCGTCGGCGGATCGCACTGGACGAGCCGGCCACGGCCAGCTGATCGCCACCGCCGAGACCCTGGCGCTGCTCGGCGCCCACAGCGACGCCCACCTGGCCGCGCCGACCGGACGGCCGTTCACGCTCGGCACCGTGCGACTCGAGCTGGTGCGTAGCGGCTGGGCGGTCGGCGCGGCGGCGCTGCTGGTCGACGCCGGCCATCGGGTGCTGTACGCCGGGGCGGTGGGTGCGACGGGCAGCGGGCTGGGCGGCGCCGCCGAGCTGCGCCGTTGCGACACGCTGGTGGTGGCGGCGCCGTACGGCGCGCCGCATCACCGCTTCGACGCCACCGCGGCGGAGGTGATCGAGTTCGCGCGCGGGGCGCTGGCCATCGGCGCCGTGCCGGTGGTGCTGGTGACGTCGCCGCTCAAGGGCCTCGACGTCGCCGCCGCGTTCGACGGCGTCGGCATTCCGTGCGCCGGCCACCGCGCGATCGTCGAGGCCGCGCGCCGCCTCGCGGTCGCGGGCGTGAACGTGGTGGTCAAGCGCACCGTGGCGCGCGGGCGGGCGCTGCTGTGGCCGCTCGCCGACCGGGCGCGGCTGGGCGCGGCGCTGGGCGGCGCGCCGGCGCGCGTCGTGCTGGCCTCGGGCCTCGCGGTCGAGCGCGATCTGGTGCGCGAGCTCGGGGTCGACGCCGCGATCCCGTGGAGCGCCGCCGCCGATCGCGCCGCGCTGCTCGCCTACGTCGCCCGCAGCGGCGCCGCCAGCGTCGCGGTCACCGGCGCCTACGCCGACGAGATCGCCGCCGCCATCGGGCCGCACGCGCGCCGGCTCGGCCCACCGCGGCAGATGCCGCTGTTCGCGGCGTCATGAACGCCACCCGCGTCGTCGTCGGCAACCGGCGCCGCGGCGGGTGGTGGTGGCGACTGCCGCTGGTGCTCGCGGCGTGGCTCGCGATCGCGACGCCGATCGCCGGCGCCGGGTGGGCGATCTCGACCCTGCGCACCTGGTCGCGCGACCTGCCGGCAGTCCCCGACCTGGCGGCGTGGTCGACGCAGGCGCCGCGCACGTCGCGCATGCTCGCCGCCGACGGCACGCTGCTCGCCGAGCTGCCGTTCGCCGACGGTCCAGCGGTCGGCCGCCGCGTGCTGGTCACGCTCGACGACGTCCCTGGTCTCCTGCGGCTGGCCGTGCTCGCCGCCGAGGACGTGCGCTTCGCCTCCCATCGCGGCGTCGACTTCCGGGCCATCGCGCGAGCCGCGTGGATCAACTACCGGGCCGGCCGCGTCGTCGAGGGAGCCTCGACGATCACGCAGCAGCTGGCGCGCAACCTCCTGCCGGCCGAGATCGGCAGCGAGCGCACGCTCCGGCGCAAGGTCCGCGAGGCGCTGCTGGCGCGCGCGCTCGAGCGGCGCTTCGACAAGGCCCGCATTCTCGAGGCCTACCTGAACTTCGTGTTTCTCGGCAGCGGCGCCTACGGTGTGGCCGCCGGCGCCGAGGCGCACTTCGGCAAGCCGCTCGCCGAGCTCGACCTCGCCGAGGCGGCGCTGCTCGCCGGCCTCATCCAGGCGCCGTCGCGACTCGACCCGTGGGCCGCGCCCGGACCGGCGCGCGCGCGACGTGACGAGGTGCTGGCCCGCATGGCGCGGGCCGGCTTCATCGACGAGCCCGCCCGCGCCGCGGCCGCCGCCGCGCCGCTCGCCCTGGCTCGACGCGCCACGGTCTACGGCACCCGCCTGCCCTGGTACACCGAGCACGTCCGCCGCCTGCTCGCCGACACCATCCCCGACCAGCTGGCCCGCGGCGGGCTGACCATCGAGACCGCCGCGCTGCCCGCGCTCGGTCGTCAGGCCGAGGCCGAGGCCGTGCGCGCCGGCGACGCGCTGGCCGGCGGCGACGGCCCGCCCGAGCTGGCCGCCGTGATCTGGGATCATCGCACCGCGTACGTCGAGGCCATGGTCGGTGGCCGCACCTGGCGCGACACCCAGTTCGATCGACTGACCCAGGCCTGCCGTCAGCCGGGCTCGGCGTGGAAGCCGCTGGTCTACGCCGCCGCCCTCGAGCGCGGCGCCATCACCCAGGGCACGCCGCTGCGTGACGCGCCGATCGCCGAGTACGACGAGGTCACCGGCGTGCACTGGAAGCCGCGCGCCGGCAAGGCGTTCCGCGGCGTGGCGCTGGCCGCCGACGCGCTGGCGCTGTCGCTCAACGCGCCGGCGATCGACGTCCTCGACCGCGTCGGCGCACCAGCCGTGATCGCGCTGGCCCGGCGGCTCGGCGTCAGCACCGAGGTCACCGACCTGCGTCCGATGGCGCTGGGCGCGTCGTGCGTGAAGCCGATCGAGCTGGCGCGGGTGTACGCCGTGCTGGCGCGCGGCGGCCGCGATCTGCCGCTGCGGGTCGTGGTCCGCGTCCGTCGCGACGACGACCTGCTGCTCGACGAGGCGGTGCCCGAGGATCCGGGCCTCGATCCGGCCCGCCGCCTCGACCGGCTGGCCGCGGTCGCTGGCCGCCCGGCCGACGAGCGGGTTGGCGCGCGCGGCGGGTCGCTGGTCGATCCGACCACCGCCTTCCTGGTCGCCGACCTGCTCGCCGGCGTGATCCAGCGCGGCACCGCGACCGCCGCGCGCGCCCTCGACCGACCGGCGGCGGGCAAGACCGGCACCACCAACGACAACAGCGACGCCTGGTTCGTCGGCTTCACGGCGCGCGTGGTCGCGGCGGTGTGGGTCGGTCACGACACCCCGGTGCTGCGCCTGGGCCCGCACGACGACGGCGCTCACGCCGCGTTGCCGTCGTGGATCCGGCTGGTCCGGGCCGCCGAGGGCCGCCGGCCACCGACGGCGCTGGCCGGGCCGCCGCCCGGCCTCGAACGCGCCCGGATCGATCGCGAGACCGGCCTGCGCGCCGCACCCCACGCCGGCGGCGCGATCGATCTGTGGTTCGCACCTGGCACCGCCCCCACCGAGGTCGCCGGCGCGCCGACCAGCGGCGGCGATTTCCAGCGCACCGCCCGCGAGTTCTGACCGCGTCCGCGTCGGCGCCGCGTCAGCGCGCCAGCAGGCGCTCGACGTTGCCGCCCAGCACCCGCTCGATCTCGCGGGCGGCGATCGGCAACCGCTCGACCCAGCCGCGGATCGCGCCGTAGTCGTAGACGTGGTCGGCGTCGTGGAAGCCGTACGGCGCATCGGTGCCGTACAGCACCCGCTCGGGTCCGACCGCGCGCACCGCGTCGCGGACCAGCGCCTCGTCGAGATACGGGCTCGAGACGTCGAGGAACAGACGACGATCGCCGCGGATCGAACCCCACATGCGGTCGTAGTGGGGGATGCCGGCGTGGGCGAAGATCATCGTCAACCGCGGACAGGCGTCGGCGAGCACGCGCCAGTCGCCGCGCCGCGCGAAGCCGAGGTGGATCAGGATCGGCAGCCCCAGCTCCTCGCAGCGGGTGGCGATCGGCAGGGCGTCCTCGACCGGCCAGCCGTGCCAGTGCGGGTGCAGCTTGACCCCGATGAACCCCGGCAGGTGGCGCCAGCGCTCGAGCTCGTGGACGCCGATGGCGGCGCGCGGGTTGAGGAAGATCCAGCCCAGGAAACGGCCGGGGTGCGCCGCCACGACCGCCGCGACCGCGGCGTTGTCGGGCCGCGGGTAGATCGCGTAGGTCTTTCCGCTCAACCGCAGGTCGCCGTCATCGGTCATGAAGGCGTCGGCGACCACGCGAGCCAGGCCGTGACAGGGCGACCTCGTCAGCCGCCGCACCACGCCGAGCAGCCGCTCGGGCGTCTCGGGCAGCGGATCGTTCATGCACGGGATCAGCGCGACCTGGTCGATGCCGCGGGCGTCCATCTGGGCCAGCATCGCCGCGGCGTCAAGCATCCGGGGCTCGAAGTGGGCGTGGACATCGATCACCGCCATCCGCGGATCGTACATGGAGCACCGCGCGCGCCCGCCTCTGATTGACCGCAACCCGCGGACCGCGGCAGACTCTGGACATGGCACGCCTGTACCGGGTCGACACCGGCAAGACGCTCGGAGAGATCAACGAGAAGCAGCTCAAGTTCCTCGTCGACATGCTCGAAGAGGAAGACGAGGACGATCAGGACTACTTCATCGATCAGGACACGCTGGAGCTGTTCAGCGACAACAACTGCGATCCCGAGCTGCTCGCGCTGCTCGAGGGCGCGCTCGAGGACGGCGAGGACGGCGTCGACATCGCCTGGGAGTGATCGGCTATCCGACCAGGCGCTGACTAGCGACGCAGCGTGAGGTCGGCGGGCGTGAAGGTCTCGTCCCACAGCACGCCACCGGCGGCGCCGAGGGCACGGACCCGCAGGCCATCCACCGACGCGTCGAGTAGCCCGAAGTTGTACTCGCGCGCGCGGCCAAGGATGCCGGGGCGCAGCGGCGGCAACGGCGCCGGCCCGCGGGCCAGCGGACCGACCTGAAACTCGCGGGCACCGAGCCGATGCTGGTAGGCGCCGAACCAGTGCTGATCGGCGCTCAGGAACAACACCCCGGGCGTGGCGGCGGCGGCGAGGGCGTCCAGGATCGCGTCGCGCTCGGTCAGGTAGCCGGCCCAGTGATCGACGCCGTGCCCGAAGTCGAGCGGCACGGTGGTGAAGATCAACTTGAACGCCGCGCTGCTACCGATGACGCCGTCGAGGAGCCAGGCCAGCTGGGTCGCGCCGACCATGGTCTTGGCCGGCCCATCGACGTCGTCCGACGAGCTCCGGAACGAGCGGGTGTCGAGCAGGAAGCACTCGAGGTGCGCGCCCCAGCGCCAGCGCTGGTACCGCGGGCCACCGCCGCGGCGCGGAAACCACTCGTCCCAGGCGGTGAGCGCCGCATCGTGACGGGCCGGATCGGCGGCGTACGTACCGGCATCCCAGTCGTTGCCCACCTCGTGATCATCGAGGATCGCGCGCACGCTGGCGCCGTGCAACCAGGGCTGCAGCTTGGCCCAACCCCGAGCCAGCACGTGGCGGTCGCGATACTCCTCGAGGGTCACCGGCAGCGGCGGGTTATCGGCGTACGGCCAGTCCCCCAGCGAGACGAACGCCTCGGCGCCTTGCGCGGCCAGCGTCTCGAAGATCGGCGAGTCGTAGGCCGGATCCGGGTCGATGTCGGCGCTCCACGCCAGCCGCACCGGCCGCGCGTCGTCGTCCCGCGGCGCGGTCACGAACCCGTGCGGCTCCATCACCTTGCCGTCATCGAGCCCGATCGCCGCCACGTAGGTCGTCGACGCCTCCAGATCCCGTGCATCGACCACCGCGATCCCGTCGTCACCGAAACCGGCCTGCCAGCGCCCGACGACGATGCCGCCGACCGTCGCGACCGTCACCGTCATCCGCGTCGCCGTCTCCGACCACACCACCACCAGCGCCGCCCCCGCCTCGACATCCAGCACGATCGAGCACGCCTCTCCCGCCTCGCCGGGCCCGCACGCCCCCTGCGGCAACAGCGCAGCGCCCAGCCCGGCCGCGCTCCGTCCCATCCAGCCCCTCCGCGTGATCATGGGGACAGGATCCTACCCTTCAAGACTTCAGGATCACTCGACTTTTTGGACGTACCGCGACCACATTTTGTATAGTGTCAATTTACACTTTACACAGTGGCTCCATCCGTGGAGAATCTGCGGCGATGCGCAACGCCAATGGACCGCTCGCGACTCTGCGCCGCGACGCCCGCATGTTGCTCGATGGACTGCGCGGCAGGGGCCCGTCGCCGCTGATCGCCCGGCCTCCCTCGCCGGCCTATCGGGCCGCGACGGCGACCGACTCCGCGAGCCGCGCGCGCACGCTCGAGATCGTCGCGGTCACCCGCGAGACTGTCGATGCGGTCACGATCGCGCTCCGCGATCCGGCGGGACTCGGGATCCCGTTCGTCCCCGGCCAGTTCTTCACGGTGATCGTCCCGCTCGCCGGCGACCCTCCGCTGCGTCGCGCGTACTCGGCGTCGTCATCACACCTCGATCCATCGCAGGTCACGATCACGGTCAAGCGCGTCGACGGTGGCCGGGTCTCGTCGCACCTGGTGGCGCACGCCGCCGCCGGTCAGCGGCTGTCCGTGCTCGGACCATCCGGCGATTTCACGCTGGTCGCAGAGCCGCGCGCGGCGCGCCACATCGTCGCCATCGCCGGCGGCAGCGGCATCACGCCGATCATGGCCATCGCCCGCGCCGTGCTCGCGGTCGAGCCGTCGAGCCGCGTCACGTTGCTGTACGGCAACCGGGATGCCGCGTCGATCATCTTCGCCGCCGAGCTCGATCGGCTGGCCGCGACCAGCGCCGGTCGGCTCGACGTGCGCCACGTCCTCGAGGACCCTCACGGACGCGCCGGCGCCGCCGCCGGCCGCCTCGATCGCGACACCGTCGCCGCCCAGCTCACCGCCGCCGGCGACCTCGCCGCCGGCGCCACGTACTACGTGTGTGGTCCGGAGGCGATGATGGCCGCGGCGCGCGCCGCGCTCGTCGACCGCGGCGTCGCCGCCGAGCTCATTCGCGAGGAGCGCTTCGCCGCGCCGGCCCGCCGCCAGGCGTCGCAGGTGGCGGTCGCGCAGCCGGTCTCGATCCGCCGCGCCGGCGTCACCCTCGACGTGATCGTTGCCGCCGGCGCCACCATCCTCGACGCCGGGCTCGCCGCCGGCGTCCCGCTCAAGCTGTCGTGCGCGATGGGCGGCTGCGGGGCCTGTGCCGTGAAGCTCACCGCGGGTGAGGTCGCGATGGACGAGCCCAACTGCCTCGGCGCCGCCGACCGGGCCGCCGGGACCATCCTGGCCTGCGTCGCGCGCCCGCTGTCGCCGTGCACCGTGGAGGCGTCGTGATCCAGGCCCGCCTGCGCATGAAGGACCTGTGCGCCGACAGCGGTCTGTCGCGGCAGGCCATCCACTTCTACATCCAGGCCGGCCTCCTGCCCGAGGGCGACAAGGCCGGTCGCAACATGGCCTGGTACGGGCCGGCCCACGTCGATCGACTTCGTCTCATCCGCCGGTTGCAGGAGGAACGCTTGCTGCCGCTCAAGGCGATCCGCGCCCTGCTCGCCGGCGATACCTCGGCGTTGCCCGAAGCGCAGCGCAACCTGCTCGCCGAGGTGTCGAGTCAGCTGCCGGCGAGCGTGATCGCCGCCCCGGCGCGCGCCTTGCCGTTCGCGGCCGCGCTGGTCCGCTTCGACATCGGCGCTGACGAGCTCGAGCGGATGATCGAGCTCGGCTTGCTGTCCGCCGCGGGCGCCGGCGATCAGCGGGTGCTCGACGGCGACGCCGCGCGCCTGCTCGATCTGTGGACCCAGTTCCGCGCCCTCGGGTTCACCCGCGAGCGCGGGTTCGTCGTCGATGATCTGGTGCCGATCTTCGCCGCCGCGCGGGAGCTGGTCGCGCACGAGACCCAGCTCCTGCTGTCGCACCTCGCCCACCTGCCACCGACCGAGGTGGCGCCGATGATCGAGCGCGCGCTGCCGATCGTCCAGGCCGCGCTCGTCCACTTCCACGCCGCCGCGGTGCGCACCGTGTTCACGGCCTTGACGCCCACGCCCACGCCGAAGGAGTGACCATGCTGTCGTCCACGCTGATCGCCAAGCTGCCCACCCGCGTCCGCGACACCGTCGATCGCTGGCTCGAGATCGCCGACATCTTCCGCGAGCTTCGCGATCCGCGCGTGGCCCGATCGCTGGCGCCGGCCGGGATCCGCGGGCTGGTGCTCCAGCGCGGCAAGCAAGGCACGCCGACCACGTTCCCGGCCTCGCACCGGGCGTACTTCGACTGGAGCTATCCATCGGATCACCCCGAGATGCGCGAGCTGTACCGTCGCGCCAAGGCCGGCCAGTGGGACGGCGAGACCCTGTTGCCGTGGCACACCTCGGTCGACCCGCTGAACCCCGAGGTGCCGATCCTGCCGCCGCGCTTCATCGACTTCTCGATCCTCGAGCGCCATGGCATCACGCTGGCGCCGGCCGAGCGGCAGAAGTTTCTGCACAGCCTGGTGTCGTGGATGCTGTCGCAGTTCCTGCATGGCGAGCAGGGCGCGCTGATGGCCGCCGCCCAGGTCACCGAGGCGGTCCAGTTCTTCGACGGCAAGCTGTACGGCGGCACCCAGGTCGTCGACGAAGCCCGCCACGTCGAGGTCTTCCACCGCTACCTCGACACCAAGCTCGACAAGCTCTACATGGTCAACGACAACCTGTTCGTCATCATCGACGCCCTGATGACCGACAGCCGCTGGGACATGAAGTTCCTCGGCATGCAGATCATGGTCGAGGGCCTGGCCCTGGGCGCGTTCGGGACCCTGTACAAGATCACGCGCGAGCCGTTGCTCAAGCAGCTGCTCAAGATGGTGATCCAGGACGAAGCCCGCCACGTGCACTACGGCGTGCTGGCGCTACGCGAGCACATCACCAAGCACCTGTCGGACAGCGAACGCCGCGAACGCGAGGACTGGTCGTTCGAGGTCGCGCTGCTCATGCGCAACCGCTTCATGGCCTACGAGGTCTACGAGGAGTGGTTCCAGGGCGCCTTGCCGCGGGCGGCGTGGCGCGAGTTCATCATCGGCGCGCCTGGGATGGAGGAGTTTCGCGCCACCATGTTCTCGCGGCTGGTCCCCAACCTGCGCGAGATCGGCCTGCTGTCGCCACGCGTGCAACAGCGCTACGCTGACGTCGGCCTCATGAAGTACGCGTCCGGGCTCGCTGCCGATCAGCTGTCGGGCGACGCCATGCTCGCCGAGCTCGACGGTGCCACCGTCGGCCGCGCCGCCTGAGCCAGGGCCGATACCGCCGATACGACGCCGCGCCGCAGCGCGCGGATCTGGCGCCGTGGGTGTAGCGTGGTGGCCGTGATGGTCGAGAAACCGGTGTTCTCGTTCGGGGAGTTGCTCGTCTTGCTCGACGTCGAGGGGGTCGGCGCCATGTCAGCGCCGTTGCCCACGCCGGCCGAGGCGTCGGCGCTCGCACCGAGCGCCCTGCGGGGGACCGCGCCGTGCGTCGAGTTCCACGGCGCCTGCCGGTTCCGCACCGGCCTCGCGCATCTCTACGAGCCCCCACACACCGACCTCGTGGTCAGCCCCGCGCACGTGATGCTCTCGATCACGCGGTTCCCGGACGTGGACATCTGGAACAACATGTTCGAGTGGGTGAGCAGCTACCTCGCCGATACGCTGGCGCCAACACCCCGCGACGCCGCGCGTGATGGCTTCCGCGAGTACGCCGGTCAGGGCGCGATCGCGACCCTGCGCTACACGCGCCCCAACGTTCGCCTGGACTCGCGAGACCTGCTGATCGAGGTCGGCCTGCGGCTCGACGAGCCCGCGCTCGCAACCGTCCGGCGCCTGCTCGGACTCACGGCTGACGCGCCGATCTGCCCACTGGACGACGGGAACTGGCGCGGCCTGCCCACCAGCTGGCCCCTGCACCTCGAGTGCTCCCGCCACGGAGCCACCGTGCGGTTCCGGATCAGCTCGCCCCACCACGACGGCCAGACCTCGACCGCGAACCTGTGCGAGGAGTGGTGCTGGCGCTGGCTCGACCTGTGCGCGGGCAGCCTCGGGCATCACGAGCGCGCCCAGGTCTCGTGGGACCTGGGCGCGCTCGGCCATGCGTCGATCGCCCGCGGCGATGGCGCCCACCGTCGCGACGTTCACGAGCTTCATCTCCCGGCCGCCTGGCTCGCGAGCTGAGCGTCTCGGCCCGACGCCAAGGGCCCCCGCGCGGACAAGTCGATCGATGATCGCGGTCGAGCCGCCCGGATGGCGAGGAGCTTCTAGCCGGCGCGGACCCACGGATTGGCCCGCGCCTCGTCACCGAGCGTGGTCGCGGAACCGTGGCCGGGCACGACCACGCTGTCGAGATCGCGGGTGTACAGCCGCTCCTTGATCGAGCGGTGCAGCGTGCGTGCATCGCCACCCGGTAGATCGGTACGGCCGACGCCGCGGCGGAACAGCGTGTCGCCGGCGAACAGGAGCGGCCGATCGCCGGGCGACGTCACCTCGAAGCACACCGAGCCCGGGGTGTGCCCGGGCGTGTGCACGACCAGCGCACCGCGCTTGCCGAACCCGACCGTGTCGCCATCGGCGAGCCAGCGATCGACCGCGGTGGTCGGGCGCGGTTGCCAGCCGAACATCTGGGCCTGCATCGCGAAGCCGTCGTAGAGGAACCGGTCGTCGGGGTGCAGACAGACCTCGCCGCCGTGGGCTTCCTTCACGTCGCGGGTACAGTAGATGTGATCGAGGTGGGCGTGGGTGTGGACGATGGCGCGGACCGTGAGGTCGTAGTGCGCGACCAGCTCGGCGATGCGATCGACCTCGCCACCGGGGTCGATCACGATCGCGTCCTTGGTGTCGGCGCAGGCCAGCACGGTGCAGTTGCACTGGAACGGGCCGGCCGGGAACGTCTCGCGGAGCAGCACGCTTCGTTGTACTGCACGAAGGCGATTCAAGCGGCGACGAGGGTTCGCGGACTTGCTCCGGAGTGGCGGTCGAACCACACGAAATAGATCGATCTCCAAGTGCTCGATCCACAGTTAACCAACTGAAAATAAAAACCTATTAGGGGATGTGAATACCCGGGTCATAACTTGACTCCGGCGGCCATCGGAGCAAATTAGGGTCCGTGACTACGGACTCCGGCAGCAAGTTTCGCGAGGTCAGCTTCGGCACGTTCGCCCTGGCGCTGACCGCCCTCTCCCTCGCCCTCGTCGGGTATTTCGGCGGCTGACGCGGTCGGCGGCTGACGCCGCCGTGGTCGGCGGCTGACGCCGCGGGCGGCTGACCTCACCCGCTCGCGCTCCCGCTGACGTGGGCGCACCAGTCGCCGCCCGGAATGCGCGTGCCGGTGGCCAACGACGCATCGGCAACGACGTAGACCCACGCGGGCACCAGTCCGCTCGACGTCTCGACCTCGGCCATCACGCGCACGAACTCGTCGCCCTCGTAGGCGTCGAGCTCGATCAGCACGGCCTGTGGGCTGACGAGCTGCAGGAGCTCGCCGGCGATGAGCGTGTCGCCGGTCAGCACGATGCCCGGGTACCCGGCGTCGAACGCGTACATCGTGCCGCGACGATGCGCTGGCTCGGCGCTGCAGACGTGCGGTTCGATCCGCCACCAGGCCCGCTGACCGCGGCGCAGCGTGCCGTAGACGAACATCTTGTCCACCACGGTCGTCGACCGGTTCTAGCACGGACCCCATGGTAGCTTCGGCGCCGATGGTGCACTCGCTGTCGCCGCGCGCGCGCAAGCTGATGACGGCCGCGCTGGTCGGCGCGGCGGTCGGGCTGGCGGCCGCGGTGCTCGCCTTCGTGCGTCCGCTGGTGCTCGAGCGCGGCGAGTTCTGGACCTACGATCAGCGGGCGCGGGCCGCGGCCCGACCGACCGCGGCCTCGAAGGACATCGTCCTCATCGACATCTCGGAGCAGGACATCGAGGACGCCGAGAACAACCTCGACGTGATCTGGCCGTGGCCGCGGGCCATGTATGGCTACATCACGACCTACTGCCAGCGCGCCGGCGCCAAGGTGGTCATCTTCGACTGGCTGTTCCAGGATCGAGGCCAGTACTCGGTCGGCGACGCCGAGGAGTTCGCGCAGGCGATGCGCGACGCCGGCAATGTCGTGATCGGCCTGGCGTTCACCAGGCGAGCGATGGTGTCACGGACCACCGCGGGGACCTGGGCGGCGGAGCTGCCGTCGCCGTTCCCGGAACGCGCCGACGCCATCAAGGCCGGCACCCAGCTCCTGGCCTGGAACGCGCGCGTGTTCCTGGTCGGCGACCGCCCGACCCACCTCTACTACGGCGGCAAGACCCGTCCGGAGGACGTGCTGGCCGCGTGGCGGCGCATGTCGGGCGCCGAGGAGATCGCGGCCATGTTCGCGGCGCCCGCGCCATCCGCCCCGCCCGATGGCGAGGCGCCGCCCGATGGCGAGGCGCCGACCCCACCGCCGGAGGAGCAAGGCGACCCGCCGCCGCCCGAGCCCACGCCCCGCGAGCTGACCTCCGCCGAGCTGGCCGGCGAGCTGACCGCGACCTCGATCATCCGCGAACGCGACGGCCTCATCGGCGGCGACGGTGGCGTCGCCATCGAGCGTCGCAGTGGCCTCGATCCGCCGCTGGCGGTGATCGCCGCCGGGCCGCGCCGCGGCGGTAACGTCTACCAGGACTACGAGGCCGATGGCAGCATGCGCCGCCACACGCCGCTGGTGCGCCACGGCGATCGGATGTATCCGTCGCTGGCGCTGGCGGCGTACCTGGTCGCGCACCCCGACGTCACGCCGCGGATCGACGGTGACGAGCTGGTGCTCGGCGCCCGCCGCATGCCGCTCGACGGCGAGGGCAAGATCGGCATCCGCTACCACGGCGAGCATATCTACCCGAGCCTCCCGGTCTACGACCTCCTGCAGTCGCTGGCCCTCCTCGACGAGGGCCAGGCGCCGAAGGTTCCGTTCGAGGCGCTCAAGGACAAGTACGTCATCGTCTCGGCGACCGGGCAGTCGCTGCGCGACGTTCGCACCACGCCGGTCAGCCGCCACATGCTCGGCGCCGAGATCCAGGCCACCGCGCTCGACAACCTGCTGTCGGGCCACGCCATCCGTCGCACCGGGCCGGTCGGCGACTCCGCGATCTCGTTCGTCCTGTGCGTGCTGATCGCGATCGCGGTGGTCGCGGTGTGGCTGGCGATCGGTCGGCCCGGCCTCGCCCTCGCGGCCACCAGCGCCACCGCCGGGGTGACCCTGTTCAGCTACTGGCTTGGCGCCCGCTGGCTCTTCGACGCCCACGGGCTGTGGATCGGCGTCGCCACGCCGGCGCTGGGCGCGATCGCGTCGACCTTCGCGGTGCTGCTGGTGACCTCGGCGTCGGAGCGCCGCAACCGCCGCTTCGTGACCGAGGCGCTCGGCCGCTACACGTCACCGGCGCTGGTCAAGGAGCTGATCGAGCACCCCGAGCACCTGTCGCTCGAATGGGGCGAGCGCCGCGAGATGACCGTCTACTTCTCCGACATCGCCGGCTTCACGACCTTCAGCGAGGGCCTGGAGCCTGAAGACCTGGTCGCGCTCCTCAACGACTACCTGACCAACATGACCGACATCGTGCTCGAACACGGCGGCGTGGTCGACAAGTACATCGGCGACGCGGTCATGGCGTTCTGGGGCGCGCCGATCAAGAACGCGCGGCACGCGGAGGCCGGCATCCGCTGCGCGATCGCGATGCGCGCCCGCTGCCAGGAGCTGTGGCCGAAGTGGAAGGCCGAGTACGGCGTCGAGGTCACCGCCCGCGCCGGCCTGTCGTCGGGCGAGGTCGTGGTCGGCAACATGGGCAGCAAGCACAAGTACAACTACACCGTGATGGGCGACATGGTGAACCTGGCGTCGCGGCTCGAGGGCGCCAACAAGGCGTACGGCACGCACTTGATGATCAGTGAGGCGTGTCACGACAAGGTGAAGGGCCTGGTGGTGTCGCGCGAGCTCGACTACCTGGCGGTCAAGGGCAAGGAGCAGCCGGTGCGGGTGTTCGAGGTGCTGGGCCTGACCGGCACGGTCGACGAAGCCGTGACCGCGCGCATCGCCACCTTCACCGCTGCACTCGAACTCTATCGGGGACGCGATTTCGCTGGCGCGCTGGCCGCGTTCGAGGCCATCTTGACGGGGGCGCCCGACGACGGACCGAGCAAGACGTACATCGAGCGATCGCGCTACTTCCTGGACGATCCGCCGGACGCGGACTGGGACGGCGTGTGGCACATGAAGGAGAAGTGAGCATGAACGGACGAGCCTTACTGCGGACGATGCTGCTGACGGTGGTGTGCGCGGGCGCGACGAGCAGCCTGCTGTGGGCGGCGCCCAAGGTGGGCTCGGTCGTCACCGTGCGCGTGATGAGCGCCAAGGTGATGAAGTCGCCCAAGTTCATCGGCCCGGCGGCGGGCGGGGTGTCGCGCGGCGACGCGCTGACCATCAAGGAGATCAAGGGCGACTGGTACCGCGTCGAGGGGGCGAAGTCGGGCTGGATCAACCGCACCAGCGTGATGGACGGCCAGGTCGCCTTGTCGTCGAAGCCCGGTGGCGGCGGCGGCGCGTCGCGCGACGAGGTCGAGCTCGCCGGCCGTGGCTTCACGCCCGACGTCGAGGCCGAGTATCGTGGCAAGCACCCCGATCTCGACTTCTCGCACGTCGAGGCCATCGAGGCGGCGCAGATCGACTTCACCGAGCTCGAGGCGTTCGTCACCGAAGGCGGACTGGCAGGTGGCCAGTGAACCGCGCCATCATCCTCGCGGCGTCGCTCGCGATGCTCCTCGGTGGCCTGTCGTGCAAGGTCAACCTGACGCCCGAGGGCATCATGCAGACCTACGACGCGATCAAGGACGCGCGGAAGGACCTGACGCCCGAGAACGAGTACTGGACCGGGCGCAGCGTGGCGACCAACCTGCTCGCCCGCCACGACTACAAGTACAAGGACGCCGAGGCGCTGCGCGCCGGCCGGCTCGAGGGCATGACCGCCTACGTGTCGGCGGTCGGTGGCGTGCTGGCGGCATCGGCGCTGGAGACGACGCGTGACGGCGACCGGCCGGCGCCGATCGGCGGCTGGCACTTCCTGGTCGTCGAGTCGGACACCATCAACGCCTTCGCGGCGCCCGGCGGCTGGGTGTTCGTGACCACGGCGGCGGTCGAGGCGGCGACCAGCGAGGACGAGCTGGCCGCGGTGCTCGCCCACGAGATCGCACACGTCGCGCGCGGCCATGCGCTGGGCTCGATCCAGAAGGGGCGCTGGGCCGGGGTCGCCAAGACCGCGCTCGACACCTCGGTGGAGCTCGATCAGCAGGCGCTCGGCGATCTGACCAAGGTCTTCGAGGGCGCGATGGACGACATGATCGATGGCATCCTGGTCAAGGGCTACTCCAAGGACACCGAGTTCGAGGCCGACAAGGTCGGGCTCGCGATCCTGGCCCACGCTGGCTACGATCCCCAGGCCCTGGTGCGCTACCTCAAGGTGCTCGACGCCCGTCAGGCCACCGGCAGCGGCGGCTTCTCGGCCACCCACCCCAAGGCCAGCGATCGGATCAAGAAGGTCGACGGCCAGGCCAAGACGCTGGGCACCAAGAAGGTGCCGGCGATCCGCGTCGCCCGCTTCAAGGCTGGCGTCGGCGCCGCCTAGCGACCCGCGCGCGACCGCGAGCCGACGGCCGGCTACGGGTTGACGGTGTACTCGACGGTGAGCTGATCGAGCGCCGGCGGGCGATCGCCGTTGCAGGTCAACTCGACGCGGTACTGAGCGAAGCGGCGCGCCGTCACCAGCGGCGTGACGCCGTTGGGGTCGGTGATGGCGGCGCTCCACGGTTGCGCCGCGCACCCCGGCGCGCTGTCACAGGTCCGCATGCGGACGCCGAGGTCAGCGCCGGCGGGCAGGCGCTCGAGCCACGACACGCGCGTGATGGCGTTGACGCCGGCGCCGAGATCGCGCACCTGCGAGTCGTACGCGCTCGCCGTCACGATCGGCGGCTCGCCGGCGGCGTGGTGGACCGTGATCGCGAAGTCCAGCACGGTGCCGCCGTCGAGCGCCACGTTGTCGGTGACGCGCAGGATCCAGGTGCCGTTGAGCGGCGCGCCGATCAGCGCGGCGTCGGCGCGAAAGGTCCGCCAGGTCGCGGTCCCATTCAGCCCGGCGAGGTTGTCGCGGATGAGCGCGGTCGCGCCGCTGGGCGCGATCAGGCGGATCTCGAGATCGCTCCAGTAGGCGTGGTTGATGCCGATGCCGACGTCGATGCCGGTGGCCGCGGTGACCACGGCGTTCGCCGGCGCGGTGATCACGACCGCGGAGTCCGGCGCGTCGCCGGTCACCGGGATGGCGCGATCGGTCCGATCGATGCCGGCCTCGAACCGATCGCTGCGGCCCTCGACGGGACGGAGGCGGTCGAGCGGCAGCGTCTGCCCGGTCAGCTCCGGGCCCGAGGCCACCGACAGTGAGGCGGTCGCGCCGCCGGCGCGCTCGGTCTGCTCGACGACCAGATCGTGCCAGCCCGGCGCCAGCGCGACGCCGCCGCTGGTCTGGTCGTGCGTGTTGTCGTCCCAGGCGTCGAGCAGCTTCTGGTTGTTCAGCCACAGCCGCTGGCCGTCGTCGGTGACGTAGCGGAACTGGTAGGTGCCGCCGACGTCGACGCGAAGCTGTCCGGTCCACCGGACACTGAAGTCGTCGGTCGCCGTCATGCCCAGATCGCCGGGGTTGCCGGTGTTCCAGCTGGTGTTGGCCGGCGTCACCTGGTCGATGGTGTGATCGACGTCGCCGAGCAGGTGGCCGTCGTCGAACCCGGACTCGAACATGCCGGTGATGCCGCTGGTGCGGGCGCGCAGGCGGTGGCGCGGGAGCGGCGCCAGCACCGGCAGGCCGGGGCCCTGCGCCCGCAGCTGGATGAGCGCCTCGCCGGCGCCCTCCGAGGCGGCGTAGCGGATGGGATACCAGCCGGCGGTCGGCGCCACGAACGAGCCCGACGACGCGGTCGGCCAGTCGCACGACGCCACGCGCTGGAACCCGGCGGCCGGCGACGGCGCCAGCTCGACGAAGCCGTGGTCGTCGACCAGCATCTCGAAGGTATACGCGCCGGCGTCGAGCAAGACCTCGCCCTCGAACCACATCGTGAAGGTGTCGGCGTCGGTCAATCCCACCGACGGCGGCGTCTCGGCGTAGAAGTTGAGCGAGGTGGCGTGCGTGATCGCGATCTTGCCGGTCGACGGGAACCCGACCACCGTCGCCCACGTGGTCCCGGCACCCGACGCGAAGGTGTCGTTGTTGGCGCCCCGCCACAGCAGGCCGCCGGTGTAGTACGCCGCCGGCGACACCGCGCCGTAGGTCTCGACGAACACCTGATCGACCGTGCCCATCGCAAAGTCGGCGGCGCTGTCATCACGCCACATCATCGTCACCGGCATGCCGTCGGTACCCGCATCGGTCGCGGTCGCGCCATCGACCGCGGCGTCGTCGATCGGGCCGCCGTCGATCGGGCCACCGTCGATCGCCGCGCCGTCGGTCGCGGCAGCATCGACGGCGCCGCCGCCGTCATCGTCTCCACCGCCATCGCCCCCACCGCCCGGATCCGAGTGCGCGCAGGCGCAGACCGAGATGGCCATCGACATGGCCAGCAAGATGCCCGAGCACTTCATGGCCGGTGAGAGTACATGGGGCGCCCGCCGTCGTGTCGTGCGATCGTTCACCGGTGCCGCTCTCTCGCCGACAACTTCTGACCGGCGCCGCCGCCGCGACCGGGATGACGGCGCTCGGCTGCCGCCGCGGCCCCGCGGTGCACACCGATCGTCCGCGCCTCACCCACGGCGTGCAGTCCGGCGACGTCGACGCTGCCGGTGCGGTGGTCTGGGCGCGCTGCGATCGCTCGGCGACGATGGTCGTCGAGTGGGACACCACGCCGCGCTTCGCCACCGGCCGCCGGGTCAGCGGGCCGGTGGTCAGCCCCGACTCCGACCTCGCCGGCACCGTCGAGCTGGTCGGGCTACCGACGGCGCAGACGGTCTGCTATCGCATCACGTTCGAGGATGGCCGCACCCGCAGCGAGCCCGTCGTCGGCCAGTTCCTCACCCCGCCGGCCGCCGGTGCGAGCGTCCGCTTCGCCTGGTCTGGCGACACCTGCGGCCAGGGGTACGGCATCAACCCCGACTGGGGCGGCCTGCGCACCTACGCCGCCGTCCGCCGCGCCGCGCCAGCGTTCTTCCTCCACAGCGGCGACCTCGTCTACGCCGACAATCCGATCTTGCCCGAGCAGCGCACGCTCGACGGCCGGCTGTGGAAGAACGTCACCGACGAGACCCTGGCCCGGGTCGCCGAGTCGTTGACCGACTTCCGCCGCCGCTTCGCGTACAATCTCGAGGACGAGCACGTGCGCGCGCTGGCCGCCGAGGTGCCGCTGATCGCGCAGTGGGACGATCACGAGACCCGCAACAACTGGTGGCCGGGCCAGGTCCTCACCGACGACCGCTACCGCGAGCGATCCGTCGACGTGCTCGCCGGTCGCGCCCGCCGCGCCCTCTTCGAGTGGACGCCGATCCGCCGCGGCACCGCCGGCCTCGCCGCGCCCATCCATCGCGCCCTCCACTACGGTCCCGACCTCGACGTCTTCGTCGTCGACCTGCGCAGCTTCCGCGCCGCCAACGACCTCAACGCCGGCGGCGCGTCGGCGATGCTCGGCGGCCCCCAGGCCCGCTGGCTCGCCGACGCCCTCGCCGCCTCCCGCGCGACGTGGAAGATCGTCGCCTGCGATCAGCCGCTCAGCCTCGTCATTCCCGACGGCGACGGCGGCAATCACGAGGGCTACCCGCAGGGCGACCGCGCGGCTCGCGGCCGCGAGCTCGAGCTCGCCGCGCTGCTCGCCGATCTCCACCGCCGCGCCGTCACCAACGTCGTCTGGCTCACCGCCGACGTCCACTACGCGGCCGCCCACCACTACGACCCAGCGCGCGGCACCGTCGGCGACTTCACCCCGTTCTGGGAGTTCGTCGCCGGCCCGCTCCACGCCGGCAGCTTCGGCCCCAACGACCTCGATTCGACCTTCGGCGCCCAGGCCCGCTTCGTCTGGGCTCCGCCGCCCGGCACCGGCAACCTCGCCCCCTGGGACGGCCATCAGAGCTTCGGCACCGTCGACCTCGACGGTGCCACCCGCGCGCTCACCGTCCGGCTCCACGACGGCGACGGCGGCGAGCGCTTTGCCATCACGCTGCCACCGGACGCCGACGTTCGCTGACCAGCCGTTCCAGATCATGGTCGGAGGTCTCGTGCTGTCGGCGGTCGTGGGCGCCGATGCCTCGGTTCCGGAGGACGCAGCCACGGATGCGCCGCCTACCAGGCGATCATGCCGCATCGCACGGCCGCGCTCGCCGATTCACGGCTGATCGAGACCCGTGGCCTGGCCTTGCAGCAACCCGAGCGCTGAACGGATCCTGACCGTTGACGGCCACCCGCTCGCCGTCGTTGACCATGGTCAAGTCCGATGATGGGCAGCTCCTGAGGAGGTGCTGACGGCGCGATGACGAGGTCGGCCCTACCGTGCGCCGCATGCGCATCTTGCTGGTCCACGCCAGGTTCCCGCCGAGCTACTGGGGCTTCCAGTACGCGCTCCCCATCACCGGCAAGCAGGCGACGCTGCCGCCGCTGGGCCTGTGCACCGTCGCCGCGCTGTTGCCGGCGGCGTGGACTCCTCGCCTGGTCGACGTCAACGTCGAGCCGCTGACCGACGACGATCTGCGCTGGGCCGACGTCGTGCTGGTCGGTGGCATGTTGATCCAGGCGCCGTCGATGCAAGACATCCTGCGGCGGGCGCGCAGGCTCGGCCGCCGCACGGTGGTCGGTGGCCCGGCGGCGACCACCACGCCCGAGCTGTTTGGCGACGCCGACGTGGTCTTCCAGGGCGAGGTCGAGGGCCGGGCTGCCGAGCTGGCCGCCGCGATCGAGGGACGCGGCTCGGCGCGGATCCCGGTCGCCCCGTTCCCGACGCTGACCGCGACCCCGGTCCCGCGCTTCGACCTGTTGCGCCGCGATCACTACTCCTCGATGGCGGTCCAGACCTCGCGTGGCTGCCCGTACGCATGTGAGTTCTGCGACGTCGTGGCGATCTTCGGCCGGGCGCCGCGGGTCAAGTCGACCACCGCGGTGGTGGCGGAGCTCGACGAGCTGCACCGGCTGGGCTGGCGGGGCACCGTGTTCGTCGTCGACGACAACTTCATCGGCAACCTTCGTGAGGCACGCCGGCTCCTGCCCGAGATCTCCGCATGGCAGGTGCGGCGCGGGCGGCCGTTCGAGCTCTACACCGAGGCCAGCGTCAACCTTGCCCGCGAGGAGGGGTTGCTCGCGGCCATGGTCGACGCCGGCTTCACCGCCGTGTTCGTCGGCATCGAGACGCCGTCGCCGACCGCGCTGCGCGAGGTCGGCAAGATGCAGAACCTCCGCGTCGACCTTGGCCAGGCGGTCGCGACCATCACCGCGGCCGGGCTCGAGGTGATGGGTGGGTTCATCGTCGGCTTCGACAGCGACGATCGCGGGGCGTTCGCGGCCATGCTCGAGTTCTTGCGCGACGCCCCGATCCCGCTCGCGATGGTCGGCATGCTGACCGCATCGCCCGGCACCCCCCTGTGGCGGCGGCTCGAGGCCGCCGGCCGGCTGCGGCGAGCGTCTGCCGGCGACCAGTTCGATCGGCCCAACTTCGAGCCGGTGATGGACGAGGCGACCCTGCTGGCCGGATACGCCGCGCTCCTCGCCGAGCTGTACACGCCGGCGTCGTTCGAACGCCGCTGCCGGGCGGTCCTGGCCGGATCGCCGGGCCGGGCCGACCGGTCGCGGCGGCGGCGCGGCGACCTCGCGATCGCGGCCCGAGCGTTCTGGTCGCTCGGTGTGGTCGGCCCGCGTCGGGCCATGTTCTGGCGGCTGGTCGGGCCGGCGCTGCGCCGGTCCCGCGCCGAGGTCAGCTGGGCGATCGTCCACGCGGTCTGGGGCGAGCACCTGATCCGTTACACCAACGAGGACGTGCTGCCGCGACTGCGCCGCGCGCTCGATGCCGTGCGCGCCGAGCAGGCGACCCAGCGCGATCTCGTCACGGCGCCCGCGGGTTCGGAACGGGCCGTGAGCTAGCGGCCGCCGCCGCCGCCGCCCCGGTCGTCGAGCTGCTCGAGAAGCTCGATGCTCTGGACCATCTTGAGCGCGAGGGCCTGATCGCCGGCGCGTTGCTCGACGGCGGCGCCGATGACCGGGTCAACGCCGGCGGCGCCGTCGACGGCTGTCCCCACCCCGCCCCGCTGTGACCGACCGAGACGGCTACTGTGGTTCATCGATAAAGAGACCTCGAAGCACTACCGGCTGACGAACCACGACGCGCTGCTCGCGGCCACGAAACCGAAGAAGAAGAAGGCCTGATCACGATCGGGTGGGCCGGCGAGTTCCGAGCACGGCGTCTCGGCGAGGTTCCCCCGCTCGCACTGCGTTCGCCTGCTCTGCCGCACCACGCTCTGGGTGCGGCAGCTCCCGCACGCGAAGACGTTGAGCGTGTTCCCGCGCCTCCGCGCCACCGCCGCGTTCGCCATGCGACCAGACGGTACCGCATCAGGCGGGCCATCACGCTGCCACCGGACGCCGACGTTCGCTGACGGCGCAGGGGCGCGGTATCATCCGGCGGTGGTGGCGCGACGACCGGCCGGCGGCAGGACGACGAGGACGCCATCGACGCGCGACGACGGCGGCGCCGACGCCAGCGCGGCGCCCACCGCCGGGGCGGCAGCGGCGAGCTCGGCGCCGCCGCTGGGTGATCGGTACACGCTGATCGAGGAGCTGGGCCGCGGCGGGATGGGCGTGGTGTGGCTGGCGCGTGACGAGTCGCTCGACCGCCACGTCGCGGTGAAGGTGCTCGATGACCGCTATCCACCCGGCGAGCCCCAGGATCGATTGGTGGAGGAGGCGCGCGCCATGGCGCGGCTCTCGCACCCCAACGTGGTCGCGGTCCACGACGTCGGAGTCCGCAACGGCCGCGTCTACGTGGCGATGGAGCTGGTCCGGGGCGTGCCGCTCTCGACCTGGATCGCGACCGCCCACCCGTGGCAAGAGGTGGTGCGGGTGTTCCGCGACATCGCGACCGGGCTGGCGGCGGCCCACGAGGCGGGCCTGGTCCACCGCGACATCAAGCCGAGCAACATCCTCCTCGGTGACGACGGTCGGCCCCGGATCGCCGACTTCGGGGTCGCTCACGCGCGTCACGAGCTGGCGCCGGCCGTGACCGCGACCACGACCGCGGGCCCGATCGGCACCCCCGCGTACATGCCACCCGAGCGGCTGATCGGCGAGGCGTCCGCCGCCCGTGGCGATCAGTTCAGCTTCTGCGCCGCGTTCTACGAGGCGCTCCACGGCCGCCGGCCGTTTCCAGGTCGGACCTCGGCAGCGATCGCCACCGCCATCGCCGACGGCGTGCCGCCGCCGCTACGACCGGTGCCGGCGTGGTTGCACGCGGTCCTGGTCCGCGGCATGGCTCGCGATCCGGCCGCCCGCTTCCCGTCGATGGCGGCGGTGCTGGCAGCGCTGACACCGCCGTCACCCGGTCGGCGCCGGCGTGTGGTGTTCGCCATCGTCGCGGCCATCGTCGCGGTCGCGGTGGCCGGCGTGGTCATCATGGGCTGGTCGCGGCGCGATGGCGGCGACCCCGGGTCCGAGCCGGTCGAGCCGGTTGCGGCGACGGCGATGGCGCCGGTCGCGGCGACGGCGATGGCGCCGGGGCCGGTCGCGGCGACGGCGATGGCGCCCGATGCGAACGCCCCGGGCCCGGCGCTGGCCATCGACGCGGCGCCGCGGATCGCGACGCCCGGCACCGCCGCCGACGCCGGCATCACAACCGTCGCGCGCGACGCCGGCGGCACGCACGACGCCGACAGCGCGCGACGCCCGCCCGGGACGGGCGACGATCCGCTGGCCGGGCTCGATGTCGCGCAGATCAACGAGCGCTACAATGCCCTCCGCACCCAGTTCGTCGCCGCCGCCGGGGACGGCGACCCACGCCGTGCCCGGGAGCTGGCCCGCGCCGCGGCGCCCCTGGCCAGGCGGATGGGCAGCGACGAGCCTCACAGCGTCGACCTGGCCATGTCCTGCCGGCTCGGCGACGAGGCCGGCGCGCGCGCTGCGTTCCGCAAGCTGAACCGTCGCGACGGCCGGCTGACAGACTCGCATCGCGAGGGCGTGAAGCACTGCGCTCACCACGGCGTCGACCTCCAGGACCTGCTCGAGCAGTCAGCCAGCCCGAGGCCTTGACCGGCCGTGGCGACGGCAATGCGCGTCGCTACCGGCCGTCGCGCAAACCGTGCGCGGTACGAGGGCGCGACGAGGCCGACGCGCTGGCGAGCCTCGTGCATCTCACCGGTTCATGCCCCGCTTCAGCCAGCCCGTCGCCGACTACATGACCCGCGAGGTCGAGGCGGTCTCGCCCGACGCCCTGCTGCCGAGCGTCGTGCGCGCTCTCGAGCGCGTCAACATCTCCGCGGTCCCGGTCGTGCAGCACGGCACGCTGATCGGCGTGATCTCACGCACCGACCTGCTGCATGTCGGGCGGCTCAACGCCGGCACCGGCCGCCGACCAACCTCGCTGACGGTCCCCGATCTGCGCGTCGGCGAGGTCATGAAGCGGAATCCGCTCGTCGTGGCGCCGCACCTGCCGCTCGCCGAGGCCGCCCGCATCATGCACGACGCCCGGGTCCATCGCGTGTTCGTCGTCGAGTCGGGCGCGGTGATCGGCGTGCTGAGCACGCTGGATCTGGCGGCCGCGGTCCGCGACGCCCGGCTCGAGACCCCGCTCGCCGAGGTGATGTCGTCGCCGATCTTCTCGGTCGACACCACCGACCCGCTGTCGCTCGCCACCGAGCGTCTGGAGCTCGACCATGTCACCGGCCTGATCGTGCTCGAGGACGGCTGGCCGGTCGGCGTCTTCACCCAGAGCGAGGCCATGGCCGCGCGCGACCTGCCCCGCGACACGCGCGTCGACGACGTCTTCGATCAGGCCGTGATCTGCCTGCCCGACTCCACCCGCCTCTTCCGCGCCGCCGCCCACGCCGCCCGCCTCGACGTCCGCCGCGTCGTCGCCTGCCGCCAGCGCGAGGCCGTCGGCGTCCTCAGCGGCCTCGATTTCGCACGGATCGTCGCCAGCGACTGAAGACCGGTCGAACAATGCCGCTGCGGCGTTGTTCGATACGTCGGAAGGCGCGAGTCTTCGAGCGACGATCCGTACAGGCGCTGCCGGCTTGCCGGCAAGCCGATCGACAACGGGTGTCGATGCGTTGATCGACACCTGTTGCGTCAGTCGATGATCGGGGCGTCGGTGGCGACGCCAGCGCCGAACCAGCGGATCGTGCCCATGTTGACCGGGGTCGCGGCGCCGGTGGTGGGGTTGATCTCGATGATCGCTCCGCCCAGGGCGTCGCGGTCGACGAAGCCGTAGACCTTGCCCTTCCAGAAGCCGAGGCCGAAGATCTTGTCGTAGGTGGTGCCGGTGGTGAGCGGGGTCGCCGCCCACGTCGTCGGGTTGATCTGGGCCAGGTAGTCGGGGTTGGTGACCGGATCGCCGATGGTCACGGTGGCGAGGATGCCGAAGCCCGAGACCGCGACGATGTCACCGCTCGACTTGATGATGCCGCCGGCGGCGGTGCCGTAGGAGCCGAGCATCGACGTGACGCCACTGCTCTGGTTGATCTCGAGGACCGTGCCGTCATCGGCGGCCGCCACCAGGCGCTCGGCGCTGTTGGGATTGTTCAGATCGACCGGCACGAACGCCAGGCTGGTCAGGTCGGGCGTGCCGGCCGCGAACGCCGTCAAGCGCGTCGCCGCGCCGGTGTTGATGTTGATGGTGTAGACGTCGTCACGCGTGATCCCGAGCATGCGATCGTTGCGGTCGATCGCGATGTCGAGGATGCCCAGGGGCCCGGTGTTGGCGAACGGGCCGATCTCGACCGGCAACAGCGTCGTGGTGTCGAGCCGGTAGAGGACCAGGCCGCTGTGGCCGTAGACCTTGGAGAGATCCAGATCGGTGGCGTCGCTGGTCGGGGCATCGATGACGCGGGCGTCGATGTCGTCGGCCACGTCGTCGGCGGCAGCGCTGGCGCCACACGCGGCGAGCACGGCAAGGATCGGGAGCAGGACGCAGCAGGACAGGGAGCGCATGGAAGTCGCTGAACCTACCCGAGCTGAATGGCGTTTTCATCACCGATCGTGCAGGCTCGACCGCCGAGGAGGGCAACAATGATCACGTTTTACGGTGCGCCCATGTCGAGTGCAGGTCGGACCCGGTGGATGCTGGAGGAGGTCGGGGTCCCCTACGAGTACATCGTCGTCAACACGCGAGACGTGCCTGCCGACTTCAAGGCCCTCAACCCGGCCGGCACGGTGCCGTTCATCATCGATGGCGACCTGCGGCTGTTCGAGTCGTGGGCCATCAATCAGTATCTGGCCGAGAAGTACAAGCCAGAGCTGGGCGGGACCTCGATCGAGGAGTGGGCGCTCATCGATCAGTGGTCGTCGTGGGCGGCCACCAACTTCCAGCCCCAGGGGCTCAAGTTCATGTTCCAGTCCATGAAGCCGGCCGACCAGCGCAGCACCGACGACGTCGACGCCGCCCGCGCCGGCTGCACGCGCTACGTCACCCAGCTCGAGGGCGCGCTGACCGGCGACTACCTGGTCGGCGCTCGGTTCACGGTCGCCGACGTCAACGTTGGCTCGGTCGTCAACCTGGCGCTGCGCACCGGCGCGGTCACCGCCGGGCCGCGGGTCGAAGCGTGGATGAACGGGCTGCGCGCACGACCGGCGTACCTGGCCGCGGCCAAGGTCTGACCGCGGCGGATCCGGTGGTCACGAGCGCAGGGCGGTGCGCGTGATCTCGCCCATCCGACCTGACTGGAAGTCGGCGAACGCGGTGAGCAGCTCGTCGCGGGTGTTCATCACGAACGGTCCGTGACGCGCGACCGGCTCGCCGAGCGGCCGGCCGGCGAGCAAGAGCAGGCGGCCGGGCGTGCGGTCACCAGCCGCGTCGTCGGGACCGCGCAGGCGCACGACGTCACCGGGGCCGAAGATCGCCATCTGCCCGGCCGCCACCACCGGACCACGATCGCCGAGCCGGGCGGTGCCGGCGAAGACATAGGCCAGCGTGTTGTGGTCGGCGGGCACGTCGACGGTGACATCGGCGCTCGCGGCCAGCGTCCAGTCCTGGTAGACGATGGGGGTGTGGGTGTCGATGACGGCGCGGGCGCCCAGCGCCTCGCCAGCGATGATCGTCACGCGCGCCCGTCCGTCGGCGGTCGCCGCGGTCGGCAGCCGCGCCGCGCCGACCTCCTGATAGCGCGGCCGCGTCATCTTGAGGCGCGCCGGCAGGTTCACCCACACCTGGAAGCCGTGGACGCGACCGCCACGCTCGCGAAGTGCCGGCGACGGCATCTCGGAGTGCACGATGCCGGCGCCCGCGGTCATCCATTGCACGTCGCCGGCGCCGATCGTGCCGCGGTTGCCGGCCGAGTCCTCGTGAACGACCTGGCCCTCGAGCACGTAGC